>NZ_JBFAFR010000019.1:0-166060 GCF_040639675.1 Actinosynnema sp. NPDC023794
AGGACCCCAAGCCCTTCATCTGGACCAAGGACGCGGACGAGATCCTCGACCGCCTCGCCTCATATCTTGATCGAATTCCTGGCGCAGGACACTAGTATCCTCCGCCGGAAATCCGCCTATTGAAATTCTAGCGTGGGTGGATGGCGCGAATCAGACGGCCGCCTGCCGAGGTGAGGTTGAGCGAGCAGGAGCGCGAGATGTTGCCGCGGTGGGCGCGTCGGGCGAAGTCGTCGCAGGTGTTGGCGCAGCGGTGCAGGATCGTGGTGGCGTGTGCGGAGGGCTTGTCCAACAAGCGGATCGCTGGAGGAGATCCCGCGCAACGCCAAGCACTGGTCGCGCACCTCGATGGACGAACGCACCGGTCTGAGCGCGTCGACCACCGGCCGGATCTGGCGCGCCTTCGACCTCGGGCCGCACCGCGCCGGGACCTTCAAGCTGTCCACCGATCCGTTGTTCGTGGAGAAGTCGTCGACGTCGTCGGCCTCTACCAGAACCCGCCGGGGCGGGCGGTGGTGTTGTGCGTGGACGAGAAGCCCCGGATCCAGGCGCCGGACCGCTCCCAGCCGGTGCTGCCGATGATGCCGGGCATGCTCGAACGCCGTACCCACGACTACCACCGCAACTCGCAGGTGGCCAGGGTGTGGATGACGGTGGGGTCGACGTTCGGGTTCGCGTCGGAGTCGGAGGCCCGCAACGACATTTCGCGGAGTAAGGCCGCCTTGGTCCTGCGTTCGGAGCGGCGGTCGTAGCACTCGGCCATCGCCTGTGCGCGGTTCCCGTCGCGTTCACCATGGGACTTGCGAGCAGCCGGCCCCGTGCCGGGCGACCTCCGTCCGACTGTCGGACTTGACCAGCTCGGAGGCGTGCAGCAGCACCCGGACCTGCCGGCCGATCTTCGCGGTATGCCGCTGCTGACCCGGCACGTCGGACCGGGTGGCGCCCGGATCGGCGAGGATCCGGTAGAGCCACGGCCGCCGGTCACGGTGCCAGAGGACGTCGGTGTAACGCGGCGTCGGCCGCACTCGACCACAGTGTGGGGAGGTGGAGTGGACACCGAGCAGCTCATCGCGTCGCTACTTGATCGGGTCGACGCGTTCTTCGAGCAGCGGGACCCCGACGTGGTCATGGCGCCCGAGGCGGTGGCCGAGGCCGACGCCCTGGCTGCGGCCACCGATCCGGACTCGGTCGCGGCCGTGGCGTGGTGGTACTGGTGCCGGTACTTCGCCGGCGATCCGGACATCGACACCGTGTCGGCCTTCGTGGACCGGTTCCTCGCGCTGCGCCCGGAGCACCCCGAGGCCTTGCCGGAGCCGCTGTCCGCCGCGCTCGACCTGCTCGACGGGCACAGCGGCGAAGGGAACGAGTTCGACGCGTTCTTCCTCTACAGCCTGGGCGGCGCGTTCCACGTCCGGTTCTCGGCGACCGGGGACCGGCTGGACCTCGACCGCGAAGTGGCGGCGTTGACCGAGTGCGCGGCGCGACTGCCGGCGGGCGAGGAGTTCCACGGCGCTGTGCTGTGCGCGCTCGGCGCGGCCCTGACGAACCGGCTCCGGCAGGACGGTCCCGCCAGTCCGGACGGCGACGAAGCCGCCCGAGCCCTCACGGTTTCCCTGGCGGCGGCACAGCCGGGATGGAGGTACCGGCCGGACGCGATGGCGCAGCTGGTCAACCTGCGTGTCGCGCAGTACGAGCAGCAACCCGGGGACGAACAGGCCGACCTGCTGGTCGACGCGATGGCGCGGACGTTGCAGGACCTCGACCCCGACGACGACGTCCGGGTCCGCACCGCCAGGCTGGCCGCCGACCTGCTCTACGACCTGGGGCAGCACGTGGGTCTGGAGGAACCGGACCGCATGATCGCCCTGTTCCGCCTCGGCGTCGAGGCGACGGAGCCGGACGCCCCGGCGCACGTCTACGCCTTGCTGGAGCTGGCCTCCGCGCTCAGCTTCCGTGGCGTCAACGGCACCGCGACCACCGACTTCGACGAGGCGATCGAGGTGTTGCGACGTGCCGTGGCCTTGGCGGAAGGGCCGCTGCTGGCCCTGGGCCACACCAGGTTGTGCCTCGCGCACCTCGGACGCCATGAACGGCTGGAGGATCGGCGTGACCTGGAGGACGGTGTCGCGGCCGGCCGCGCCGCGCTCGCCCCGGCGCGGGGCGAACCCTGGCTGGCCGACTACTGCGTGACCAACTTGGCGAGCATCCTCGTCACGGCGCACGACCACGGCGTGCCGGGGGCGTTGGACGAGTCCGTCGAGTTGCTGCTGACCACCGTGGACACCGCTGACGACCGTGAGAAGGGTCGGGCGCGGACGATGCTCGGCGCCGCCTACCGCAAGCGGTACGCGGCGACCGGTGACACCGCGTCCCTCGACGAGGCGGTCCGCCGGCACCGGTCAGCGGGCGAGGTCACCCCGCCGACGGACTACGGCTACGCCGACCACGCCAACGACCTGGCCGCGGCGCTCGTCGAGCGGTCCCGCCGGTTCGGTTCCGACGCTGACTTGGACGAGGCGATCGAGCTGTACGCGGCGGCCGTCGCCCACCGGCCCGAAGGGCACCCCGACCGCCTGCTCAACCAGGCCAACCTGGTACAGGCGCTCCTCGACCGCTACCACCGGCACGGCGACCCGGACTCCGCATCCCAGGCGTCGGCCCTCGCGCGGGAGAT
This sequence comes from Actinosynnema sp. NPDC023794, assembly GCF_040639675.1. NCBI lineage: Bacteria > Bacillati > Actinomycetota > Actinomycetes > Pseudonocardiales > Pseudonocardiaceae > Actinosynnema > Actinosynnema sp. NPDC023794. The sequence goes on from NZ_JBFAFR010000019.1 coordinate 2,672, forward strand.
CGCGGCGGCCGAGCTGCCCGCCGGCATGGCGCCGATCCAGTTGGCGGCGGTCGGCAACGCGCTGATCACCGCGTACGAGTCCTTCGGCTCCGCCGCCGACCTGGACGACGCGATCGCGATGGTCCGCCGTGGTCTCCAGGCCAACGACCGCCCGACCCCCTCCGCGCTCAACCAGCTCGGCAGCACGTTGATCCGCCGCTACGAGCGGACCAGGGCCACCGCAGATCTCGTGGAGGCGGTCCACTCGTATCACGCCGCGCTGTCGGCCGCCGGGCCAACGGACACGCTGCGACCCGAATACCTCTCGAACCTGTGCAACGGGCTGGAGGAGTTGTACCTCGTCACCGGCGACCTCAGGCATCTCGACGCCGCCGTGCGGGCGGGAGTCGGGGCCGTCGCGGGTCCGGTGGGAGCGGACCGCCGCATCTCGTCCCTGACGAACCTCGCGAAGGCGTACACGACGAGGTACCGCGCTCGGCACGACGTGGCCGACCTCGACCACGCCATCGCGGCAGGGCGCGAGGCGCTGGAGGCCGCCGGTCCGACCAACGCCCAGCGGGTGCGCTACCTGTCCAACCTCGGTGGCATGCTCGGCGAGCGCTTCGAGGTCACGGGCGAGGCTCGGGACCTCGATGAGGCTGTCGCCGCGCTGCGCGAGGCGGCTTCCCGCACCGCTCCCGGGGACACCAGGTACGGAAACCACCTCTACAACCTCGGCTTGGTGCTGGTCCGCCGCCACCAGTCCGAGCGCGCCGCCACGGACCACGCCGCCGATCTCGACTCGGCCGATCTCGTCGAGGCTGTCGAGGCGTTGTCGACCGCGGCGGCTTCGGTCGTCTCGCCGGCGCTGCGGCGGATCCAGGCGGCGTCGCTGTGGGCCGACGTGGTGGCCGAGCACGACGTGACCTCGTCGCTGGCCGGATACGAGCAGGCCGTGGCGCTGCTGCCGGTGCTCGCCTGGCACGGTCTGCACCGCCACGACCAGGAGCGGCAGCTGGTCGACCTGGTCGGTGTCGCCTCCCACGCCGCCGCGACCGCGCTCGCGGCCGGTCGTCCGGAGCGGGCCGTCGAGCTGCTGGAGCAGGGCCGATCCGTGCTGTGGTCGCAGCTCCTGGACCTCCGCACCGACTTCGTGGCGCTGCGGGACGCGCGCCCGGACCTCGCGCGGCGGCTGGACGAGCTGCGCGAAGGACTGGAGCGGACCTCCACCGACGACGCCGTCGACCCCACCCCCGCAGCGCGCGACCGTCGCATGACACTGGCCCGCCACTGGGACGAAACCGTGGCGGAGGTCCGCCGACTGCCCGGTTTGGCGGACTTCCTGCGACCCCGGCCGTGCGCTGAACTGCTCGGCGCGGCGGCCGGAGGACCGGTCGTGATCGTCAACGTCAGCCGGCTGCGCTGCGACGCCTTGATCGTGACCACCGACGAGGTCGAGGTGGTTCCCCTGCCGGACCTCACCTCGACTGCCGCGTCCGAACACGCCGACCGACTCGCCGCAGCCGGCTCGTCGGCCACCGACCTCGCCGGCGTCGTCGAACACAACACCGTCCTGAACGACGTGCTCACCTGGCTCTGGCGAGTCGTGGCCCAACCCGTGCTCGACCACCTCGGCCCGGTGCCCCGCCTGTGGTGGTGCCCGACCGGTGCCATGACCCGGCTGCCGCTGCACGCCGCCGGCCTCCCGGGCACGACGGAGTCCGTCCCGGACCGCACGGTGTCCTCGTACACGCCCACACTCCGAGCGCTCTCCTTGGCGCGCGACGAAAAGCCGGCCGACCGAGACCGCGTGCTCGTCGTCGCGGTCGCCGGCGCGCCCAACGCCGCCCCGCTGGAGGTCGACCCCGAGGTCGCCGTCCTCACCGACCTGGCACCCGGTCGGTCCACCGTCCACCGCTCCACCGACGCGACCCGCGGTCGAGTGCTCGCGGACCTGCCAGGGCACAGCCACGTGCACTTCGCCTGCCACGGTGCCGCGGACACCCGACAGCCCTCGGCCTCGGGCCTCCTGCTGCACGACCAGCGCCTCACCGTCACCGACGTGTCCCGCCTGCGCCTCCGCGGCGAACTCGCCTACCTGTCGGCCTGCGACACCGCCACCGGCGGCGACCTCCCCGACGAATCCCTGCACCTGGGCGCCGCGTTCCACTTGGCCGGGTACCGCAACGTGGTGGCCACCCTGTGGCCGATCTACGACTCCACCGCCGCCTTGGTCGCCCGCGGCTTCTACCAGCGCCTCGACACCGACGGCCACACCGCGTCCGCGCTGCACGAAGCAGTCAAGGACCTCCGTGGCCGCGGTTGGGACGCAATGCCCTCCGTCTGGGTCCCGTACCTCCACGTAGGTCCCTGAGCGGCGTCGTCGTTGGAGAAGTCGGTGCGCACCAAGGGCACCGACCCAATGGATGGCAGCCGTGGTGTGCGAGCGGGAACCGCGGACCGGCGGGCGGGCTTGCGGGTCGTCCTCGCCCGCGGCCGGTTCGAGGATTGCGCGAACTTGGGATCGTCGCGTTGCGCCCGTTGCGCCACATGACTTCGCCGGCGGCGTCCAGCAGGACGACGTCACCGTCGTCACGGACCTCCAGCAGTTCGGCGCCGCTGCCTGCCGTGTCGGTGGACCACAACGGGGTGCCGTCCTCGTCGTGCGCCACGAGATCGCCGTCCGGCTGCAGCGTGACGTCACTGACCCCGGTGCCTGAGCGCTTCTGCCGCCAGTCCGCGGGGTGGAAGGCGCTGGACCACCACAGCGGCTCGCGATCGTGGTTGCGCACCAGGATGAGGTCGTCGAAGCCGAAGTGCTTGAGCGTGAAAGCGTCGTTGAGCGAGGTCAGCGACTGCCGTCGCAGGCTCTCACCAACACCTGACCTGTGATCCCCGGCCATCGGCACCTCGTCTTCCCCGATTGTCCTGTTCGGCACGGCCCGCACTCGCACGGACCGCGTCGCCCACGATCCCCCGGCGGCAGTGCTTCGACCCCCTCCGCCATGACGGGCGCTCAGGGCGAGATGACGGGGAAGTACGTGAGCGCTTCGCCGGTTCCCGGGTCGTAGTAGCCGGCGAGTTCGAGGTTCCGCCACACGCCGGACCAGGTCCCGGTGCGCGGGTCGCAGACCATCTCCGGGGACTGCCAGGCGCCCTCGCCCGCTGCCACCACCTCCTCGACGGTCCAGTCCGGGGGGAAATAGGTGTGGTCGACGACGACGGGTCGCGGTTCGCCGGGGTCCTGGTGTTCGGTGGTGGCCCGGAAGGCTTCCGGGTAGTCGGTGGGGCGGGTGAGGACGGGCTCCCCGGCGGCGCCGACCAGGAACCGGTGCAGTCCTTCGAGAACCGGCCAGAACAACGAGTCCGGTATGACCGCCCGAGGCCACCGCCCGTAGAGGCTCTCCACCAGCACCAGGTTGTTGACGAGGTCGACCGAGCAGCCGTTGCCCACCAGCGTGCGGCCTTCCCGTTGGCAGTGCTGGAGGAGGCCGACGAGGTGGTCGAGCCCGTAGAGGTGGGGTTGGGCGTCGGTGGTGAGCCAGGCCGCCAGGGGCAGGTAGTCGGCGGGCGCCGACACCCGGAGCCTGCGGTGCGCGTCGAAGGTGAACTCGATCGAGTCGCCGATGCCGAACATGTCTACTCCGATTCCGCTGCGATATCTCCACGGTGGAGGCCGGTGTCCACTCGTCGCCACGAACCCCACGACGGGTGGACACCGGATCATTGAGGTTTCATCGGGAAATAATGAAGAACATTGCCGTATTGGTCGGCTTTGCCTCCGATGAACATCGGTTGATGATTCGGCAGCGGTGCGAAGCCGACGTACTCACCCGTATCGGGGTCGGGTGATCTGACCGACGGATTTCCGCCGTTGTATGCCACGTTGGCGAGGTTTTTCACCTGCTGCGGGCTGACGTCGAGGGGGAACGCCATGTGAGGCCGGGTGGTCTTCGGCAGCGGAAGGTTGCCCGGCGTCTGGATCGTCGGGCTGGGCTGCTCGAAGACCCCATTCGAGTACCAGTTCCCAGGATGGGGCGGCAGAGCGGTCAGTTGACCGGACCCGAACCGTCGATCCAGGCCGGCCGGTCGGCCAGGTATCTGTGTGTGGTGCACGTGTCCTCCGGACACCTTGTTCCCGTTGATTTCCCCGTAGATGGCGCGGTGGTGCACCCCATCGCGGATGTCGCGCCGGATGCGGCCACGGGGGTCCTGCTGCAGCGGCCGACCGTCCGGGAGGGTCGTGGATGCCTGGAGGACGGCGTTCCGGTCGACGCCCGCCGGAAACCTGGGAGCCCATCGAGGGTTTCTCGGTCCGACTGGTTCCCATCCGCGTTCCGACGAAGGGCTTGCCGTGCGGCTCGTGGTAGGGCTTGCCGGGCGGCTCGTCGGAGGGTTCGTCGGACGGGGTGCTGAAGGGTTCGCGGTCGGGAGCACGCCGTCGCCGGTCCCGCTCGTGCCGCGCCCGTGGTCCTGCATGGACTGACGCAGTTGTCGAGCCGAGTCGCCCATGGCGGCCATCTGGGCCCAGGTACGGGTCACGGTCGGAGTGATCGCACTGCGCGGTAGACCATTTCCAGGGACGGTGGCCGGGGTCTGGGGCGAGGGCGGAGTGGGGGAGCGCGAGGGCGCGGGAGGGGGTGAGGGCGGTCGACGGCCGCCGCGATTGCCGTGCCTGGGCAACGGGAGGGCTCCTTTCGGATGTCTGGATCAGCGACGGTTCGGCGTCGGCGAGTGGGCGGTTCGGCGCGGCAGGGCGGCCGGCGCCTGGCGGCCGGTGGCCCGATGGGGAAGCACGTGGGTCACCACAGTGGCGCTTCCCAGTCCTCGTCGTCGTTGCCGCCCGGTGCGCGGTGCGCCATCCGGACCGGGGCGGTGGGCGCGGCCGTTGCCGGAGGTCCTGGACGTGCTTGTCGGTCGGGGACCGGGGCGGCGGTCGGCGGTTCCGGCTCGCCGTCCAGGTCGGACAGTCCGAAAGCGAGGTTCTCCGCCAACGGCGATGGCGGCTCGCCATCCACCGCGGACAGCGACGGGAAGCGGCTCTGGTACTCCTCGGCGATGGCCTGGCCACCGGCCGCGTCGCCGATGGTCTCGGCGACGACGGTGCCCACCCGGTCGGCCAGTCGCGCTTGGGCGCGCCGCAGGCAAGCCATGATCTGCGTGGCGACCTGGTCCGGCTTCATCCGGCCGACGTCGACACCGAGTCGCAGGTCGGTGGGGATGCCGGAGGACGCCACGGTGAGCACGACGGCTCCGCCGGCCGCGGTCTCCGTCACCGACACCTCGTCGATCGCGCGGCGTGCGGCGTCGAACCGCTGGGCCTGCTCGGTGACCCCAGCCCGCCATTCGGTGAACAGACGTGCGACCTCGTCCGTGGTCTCCACTGCGGTTTCCCTTCCTGGTCGGCGGGTTCGGGTGCGTGGGGGATCGCCGTTCGGCCGGATCGGGAATCCGGTCGCGCCGCCCGCGCCCGCGGGTACGTGATGTGGGATCAGGCCCAGCTGTCGACGATGGCGGCGACGTCGGCGAGCACGTGGTTCAGCGCGGCCGGGTGGCCGGAGTTGAGCACGTTGTAGTAGTCGGGCAGCCGGGTGATGATGTCGTTGACGCAGCGCGTCACCGACTCCTGGATCTGCGCGCGGGAGCTGCCCGCCATGTCCCCGGCGGCCGTCGCCAGGGCGACGATCGACTCCGCCGCCTCGACCACCATGTCCAGGTCGTCCTGTTGGGTGGTGGCGTTCTCCCGGTACAGGGCTCCCGCCTCGCCGCCCCAGTCCGCGGTGTGCCGGCGAACGCTGGTGTCGAAGCGGGCGCCGGCTTCCCGTGCGAGGTCGGCCACGCGCTGCCACTTCTCCGCGTACTCGGTGACCGCCGCCGGATCCCCGGCGAACCACTGCTGGGCCTCGCGCAACGGCCGCAACTGGTCGAGCAGGCCGGGGATGTTGGTGTTCGACAACGCGTCCACCGGATCAGGGGCCGGGCCGAGCGCGGACGTGCCGCCGGGCACGACGACGCTGTCCGGGTGTGCCCAGTCGTTCCGCCGCACCGACTCCTTGATCTCGCGGAGCTCGTCGGCGCGGCGCAGTCCCTTGGTCGGTGGGAGAGTTGTGGTCGTCAGCTCCGTCATCACGACTCCACTTCACGGAGGCGCAGCAGGTCCGCGTTCGCACGCTCGACCTCGTCGTAGTCGCGAACGGTGCGGAGCACGCCGTCCTGGTGGGACCCCACCGACTCGACGGCCCGCTCGAACGCGCGTCGCGCCTCTTCGGCCGTCGGCTTGATCACCGAGGCGAGCGGAGCGCCGAACGGCCCGAACGCCTCCTCGGGCAGGTGCGTGTCGGACGCGGCCTGCAGCGCGTCCGCCAGCTGCTCCAGGACCGCGGCGAGGTGTTGCCGGTGCGTGACCAACGCGGTGAGGTCGACGTCGAAACCCGGTGCCGTGCCCGGGGCCTGTCCCGGTTCGAAAGTCGTCATGGTGCGGTCGTCCTCGCGGTAGGGGCGTCGCTAGTTGGCGGGTGGGGGAGCGGGCGTCGGCGGCGGCGTGTCACCGATCACCGGGGGCGGCGGGTTCACCCCGGTCACGGTGAACAGGTCCTCGCCCTTGATGTACGAGGCCGTCTTGCGCTCCTCGTCGCCGCCTTGGCCGCCCCCGGGACCCGTGCCGCCCAAGGGCACGCCTCCCGGGGGCGGGCCGCCCGAACCGCCGGGCATGCCGATCTGCGGTCCCCCTCCAGGGGGAACGAACACGGCGCCGGGCGGCGGGCCCAGGCTGCCGTGGGTGGTAGACGGACCGGGCGGCAGTGGGCCGCCGATGCCACCGGCCGACAGGAAGGCGCCGGTGCTCGGGACGGGCGACGAACCGCCGCTCAAGCTCCCTCCGCCGGAGCCTCCTCCGCCACCACCGCTACGGGTGAGCAGATCGGGCGGGTTGCCCGGGAGCAGTTTGTGCAGGAGCTTGTCGCTCGCTGCGCGCGTGGTGCCAGGGTCGGAGTCCAGCCGGTTGCGGACGGGTTCGATCTTGTGGAGGTCGCCGGGAGGCTGGACGCGGAGCATCTCCTGTCGCGTCGGCACCGGCGGCGGGGTGAACGACCGCGGCGGGGTGAACGGCGGCGTCGGGGTGATCGGCGACGACGCGAAGGCCGGCGACGTGCGGTCGGACACGGACGGCGGCGTGAACGGCGGTGGCGTGAACGACTGCGGTGCCACAGAAGCGGGCACCGTACGGCCGGACGCAGACGGCAGCGGCGGCACCGGTGGCGGCACGAACGGTGGCGGTGGCGCGGAAGCCGGCCCAGTACCGCCAGGCATCGACGGCAGCGGCGGCATCGGCGGCGGCACGACCGGTGGCGGCGGCGCCGAAGCCGGCACCGTGTCACCGGACACCGACGACGGCATCATCGACGACGGGTCGGTCACCCCTGGCGGCGCGAAGCTGCCCATGGGCGGAGCGCCGGAACCCCCGGTCGGGTCCTGCGCCCAGGCCATGTCCTCGCCGCCGGGCATCGGGTATCCCAGGCCGTCGCCGCCGGCCATCATGGGATCCACGGGGTACGTGCCGTCACCCGGCATCGGATAACCCGTGCCGCCGCCGGCCATCATCGGGTCCACGGGGTACCCGCCGTCACCACCGGGCAACGGGGGCGGCATCGCGCCGCCTTCGATGCTGCCGAAGCCCATGGCGTTCTGCTCCTCCACCGCGGCGTAGTCCGCCGCGGTCGCCTTGGTGCCCACGGCGGCGTTCTCCACGGCTTCGGCGGCACGCTCCAACAGCTCGGTGATCCGTTGGGTGGTCTGCGCCATCCCGTCGGTGAAACCCTGCTTGCGGGCGGCCGGGCCGAACAGGTCCGGCGGGACCTCGATCGCGCCCAACGTGGCCGCCGCCGTGCTCACCACGTCGGACGACCCGGAAAGCCGATTGCCGAAGTCGTTGATCTCCTCGCCCGTTACGCTGAAACCGGCGCCCATGCCCTGTCCTCCAAGCCCTTCACGTCACGTCCGGTCGGACGCGTCACCGGCCGAGCTCCTGCTTGGCCTGGTCGAGTTCCCGCTGCTCGAACTGCGCGGCGTCGTCCCACGCCTTGGTCTCCGCGCCTTCCCGGATGTTGTCCCAGTCGGCGCGGGACTCCTTCAGCTCGTCGAACTCGCGCAGGGCGTCCGGGGTCACGGCACCGAGACGCCCCGAGGTGTCCTCCGCGAACTCGTCGTCGATCTCGTCCTGCTTGGAGCTGATCTTCTCGTCGATCTCGTCGGTCTTCTCGTCGGCCTTGTCGCGCAAGCTGTTCCAGCGCTGCGGGTCGGGGTCCTTCGAGCCCTGGGTCGTGGAGAGCCCGGCGGCCTTCTCAAACCGCTTGAGCGCGTCGGCGATCTCCTCGGCGATGGTCTCCAGGGTGCCCATCCGCTCGGTCTGCCGACCGAGCGCGTCCTTCAGCATCGTGATGCGGCGGGCGGATTCGACCGCGGTGACCGCGGCGGCGGCGATCGACGCGCCGACGCCGATCGCGATCGAGGCGCCGAACGTCCAGACCGCCGCCGCGACCGCGGCGAGCATGATGATGACGATGGCGCCCAACGCGGTGGCGACCAGCTCACGGACGATCTTCCGCAGGGTGATCACCATGGAAATGGTCACGGCGGTCAACGTGCCCAACCCCTGCACGACGTGCATGAGGCCCAGCAGTTCCTCGTGGAGCCGCATCATGCTGGCGCGGTACGCCTCCCCTGCATCACCCTGCCAGTCCTGGAGGGACGTGATGTCGGCCTGGTGTCCTCGCGCCAGGAAGGACAGGCTCTCGCCAACCTGCTTCATCGAGTCCACCGCGGTCTGCGCGGCGGCCGCGTCACCGTCCAACTCGTCGATGGCGTCGCGGAGGAAGCCCACCGAGTCGATCATCCAGCCGAAGCCGGACGAGAACAGCTGGGCGAACGGATCAGCGGCGGAGCCGCCGTTGTCGCCGACGTTGTCCATGCCTTCCAGGACATGGCCGACGATCGGCACACCTTCCTGCTTGGCCTCGTTGGCCAGCACGTTGACCTGGTGCTCGATCTCGACGGCGAACTGGCCCTCCGGCCCACCGGTACCGCCGGAGCCACCCGAACCACCGGGCGCTTCCGGTGCGCTCGCGGGCGGCTTCGTGTCGAACGTCGTCACCATGGCTCCATCTCGTCAACGGTGTCGTCCTCGGCCGGACGGCGCCGGGGCGCCCTGGCCGGGAGCGTCGGGATCGGCGGGGAGTGCTGCTCGGGTGCGGGTTGCCGGACCTCCTGCTCGACCAGCTCCTCGGGGACGAACCTGTCCTTCGGTCCGTCGCCGGTCGCGGTGCCGTCCGGCTCGTCGTCCGGCGGCAGGTAGGTGATGAGGTTCTTGGTCTGCTCGGTCAGTTCCGGGTTGCCGAACGGGATGAACGCCTCGGAGACCCGTGCCGCCACCCGGCGCTGCGCGTCGCGGACGGTGCTCATGATCAGCGTGGTGAGCTGGGTGGGGGTGATGCCGGCGGCGCGGTGGCCGAGGCTGAGGTTGTGCAGGGCGCCGTTCGGGCCGACCGTGACGGTGACCGCCTCGTCCCGCGAGCTGAGCGTGACCGCCGAGTTGTCGATGTCCTCCTGGAGCTGCGCGCTCCGGTGCCGAAGGTCCTCCAGCCACGCCGTCGAACCGATCGGCGGGCTGCTGTTGGCTGTCGTCATGGCGTTACCTCGTTGAGTGTTCGGTCGATACGGGCAGCGAGGCGGTCGTTGTCGGCGGGCGTGAAGCTCACCCAGTCCCCGTCCCGCACCCCGAGGTAGCGGCCTCGCGGGGTGTCGAACCAGGTGACCACGACCGGCGATCGCCGCCGGCGGTGGGAAATCCCGAACTGGCCGCCGGCACGGCGGTTGTCGGCCAGTTCAACCAGCTCCGCCGCGTCCCGAGTGGACAGTCCGGCGTCGACCATCGTGATCCGCTCGTAGTCGACGTCGGTGGACGCGAACGTGAGCGGATCGTCGTCCGTCGTCGGTTCCACCGCGGCGGCCATCGCCTGGCACGGCACCGACATCGCACGGCCGGGGCCGGCCTGGTTGCTCGGCAGCACGGCGACGATCGAGACGGCGAGAGCCGTCGGGCGAATCCCGACCAGCCACAGCTGGTCCTCGCCGACCGCCGCCAGCACGCCGTGCTGACCGTCACCGGCCGCGACCGCCCGCAGCGGGCCGCCGAGGTGGCCCACCGCGTCGACGGAGAGCTCGTGCCGGGCCAGCAGCCGCAACTGCCGGGCCAACCGCTCGTCCAGCTCCCGGCCGGTGACGAGACCGCGTTCGGCGAGGTCCAGGTACACCTGCTCGGCCGCCTCGGCGCGTTCCGCGACGGTCCTGCCGACGCTGGGCACGTCCAGCGGGTAGGGCTTGGGCCCGAGGTCGAGACCGTCCCAGACGATGTCGAACTCGCGGGTCGTCAGCACGAAATCCGGTGCGATCACGACCTGTTCCCCTGCTGCTCGCCGGGTGCCTTGCCGCCGATCACCGACGGCGGCAGGTGGGCGTCGGACACCTCGAAGAACCGCTCACCACCGACGTACTTGGCCTTGTGGTCCTCGTCCTCGGCGCCCTGGCCACGGCCTGCACCGCCGACACCCGGCATCCCTCCTCCCGTCATCCCGGCCGTGCCGGGCACACCGGGCAGACCGGGACCACCGGGTCTCGGGAGCGCCGGCCCCATCCCGCCCTGGCCGCTGGTGGGTGGGGCGTAGGGCATCCGGGTACGGGGGTCGCCGTCCACGGGCAGGGTGATCGGACCCCGCGGACCCGCCCCACCCCGGCCGCCTTCGCCGCCACCGCCGTTCGGCGGCATCGCGGTCGTGGGCGGCGGGACGGTCGACGCACCCCTCGAATTCCACGACGACGTCCCGCCCGGCCGGTACCCGTCCCGATTCGGCGCCGAGCCCATCGGGCCACCGGGATCACCCATGCCGAAGACCGGTCCTCCCACCGAGCTCTGCGGTGATGTCCACCCCGGCCGGTGCCGGTCCACAGTGGACAGACCGCCGGGGATCCCGGGACTCGGCGGCGCGAACCCGGACGGGGCCGGCACACCCTGCGGCGACGTGACACCGCGCTGGTAGCCGTCCAGGTCCGGCATCCCGGAGTTCAGCGTGGCGGGCGGCGGCACCAGCACCTGTCCCGGCGGCGGAGTCGCCGGCAGTCCCACCTGTCCGCCCAGTCCTCCCTGCGCCGCCGGTACGCCCTGCGCCACCAGTGCCGTCGGCGCCGTCGTCCCCGTCGGGCGAAGCTCGTCCGGATCGGGCAGCCCTCGACCCGCCCAGTCCCCGCGCACGTTCGACACACCGGCGATGGCCTCTCCGGCGGGGACTCCCACCCCCGGGAGGACATGGGGCTCCGACGACATCGACAGCTCGACCTCCTCCGCCCTGCTGTACCTCCGCAGCGCGGGGGTGCTGCCGGTGACGGGATCCGGCGGCGGGGTGAACCACGGGGAGGCGGTGTCCACCGCACGGGACTGCTCCTCCATGCGGGCCATCACGAGGACCGCGTGGTGGTGGGCCGCGGTCGCCTGATCGCTCTTGGCCTTCACGTCCACGAGTGCCGCCGCGAAACCGGCCATGCCGCCGCCGGCGAAGCCGTCGGTGAGCATGGCGTGCCAGTCGAAGTCGACCGGTTCCGGCATCGCGGCCCTGGCCTCGGCCATGATCTGGGCCTGTTCGCCCACCCGTTGACCGAGATCGGCGGCGGTCAGCGCGGCGACCTCGCTCCAATCGGCGAGCTCGCGGATCGCACCGCGGGCGGACTCGGCCGACTCGCCCTGCCAGCCCTCTTCACCGGCGACGAGGCATTCCCTCATCAGCTGGGCGGAGTCGGCCATTTCCGAGCCGAACTCCACCCACTCGTGCGCGAGCGCACCGGCCTGGCCGGGGTCGTTGTCGACGTGCACCGACTCGTACAGCGTGCGGTGGTCGTACGCGGCCCAGTTCCAGGTCTCCGACAACGCCACGTCGAGGAGGGGACTGACCACGGTGATCGGGTCCTCGGCGGGCACGTTCCGCTGTGCCATTCGCTTGTCCATTTCTCACTGGTCGGGGCTGATGGACCGCGGCGTGACCACAGGGGTGTCGCCGTGGACCGCTTCCGGGTCAGGGGTGTCGCCGAGACGTTCAGCGCGGCCTGCCGACCGGAGGTACCGGCCGCCGCCGTCTGCCAGCTGCTGGAAGGTGTCGACCTGGTCTTCCTCGGTCCGCCGGTACAGCTTCATGGCCTGGTCCACCGCGGCGTGGGCTTCCTCCAGCACCAGGCGGTACGGCGTCAGCACGCCCACCAACGACAGGCTGCCGTCGGCAGCGCCCGCCCGGTGCTCGAACTTGACCGCCATCGCCTGCCCGACCGGGTTGCTGCCCAGTGGCGCGCGACGAGCGAGTTGCCGCGTCCCCCGCAACCAGGCGTCCACCCGGTCCATCTGGTCGCGCAACATCGACAGGATCTTGTCGCCCGCCTCCGGGTCGAGCGACAACCTGCCCGCCACCACGTTGTCGCGAATCGCGGCAACCGCGGCGATCCGCCGCTGGAGGGTCACCGCCTCGCCGATGCTGACCATCACCTGGACTCCCCGTCTCGCCTTGCCTTGGTAGGCACAGCGTCCCGTCGACGGGCGGTGAAGTCGCTGGGGTCATCCCTCGACGTCGAGGTGCTATCCCGCGTTCGCGGGTAGGGATATCCCTCCGGCGCAGCGGAGCGGGGCGTCCCGGTGGTCAGGCGTGCCGGGCGGTCAGGAGCCCGAGGTCTCCACCATGAACCAGCGGGAGGTGCTGTCGGCGCAGTCCTCGATCGTCACGGGTGCACCCTCGGGCCAGGCCTCTTGGCGCTCCAGCGCCAGGCAACGACCGCCGCTCGCGTGGTTCCGGATCCGGACGGTCCCGCTCGCGGCGTCGCGATCCAGCCACCACTGCTGGTTGTCGTCGAGGTTTCCGTTGCAGACGGAGGTCACGACCTTGGTCCCGGCGGGTTGACCGCCGAAAGCGGGCAGGTCGAAGCAGTACCAGTCGTCGTCGTTCGCGTCCTGGATGTGGGAGAACATCAGCAGGTCGCGGCCGTCCGGTCCCGCCTTGGAATGGGGGATGGTGTAGAACCACTTCTGGTTGGCGTCCGGGTGCTCGTCACACCGGGACTGCCTGAGGACGTTGTTCGTCGGAGTGCCCGCATCCGCGCCGCGGATCCCCACGCACATGTTGGTCGCCTCGTTGCGGAGCTTGATCTCCTTGGGAGGCGGCTGCGTGTAGACCTTCCTCTCGGACGGCGGGCGTGGTTCCGCGGACCGAGCGGACGATGGCGCCGAGGTGGGTGGGGTGTTCTTCGTCGACACCGGGGAGGGCGTGGTGGTCCGGGACTCGGGCGGCGCCGCGGTGGTCGTGGTGACCGGGGTGGTCGTCGTGGATGTCGTGGTGGTGGCGGTCGTCGTGGTCCCCCGGGTCGTGACCAGGACGACGACCAGGGCGGCGACCACCGACAGCGCCGCGAGGGCCATCAGCACCAGCCGCTTCGGCCGGCGAGGTCGCTGCTCGGTCGACGCCGGCGCGGCGTCCACGCCGTCGGGGGAGTGGACCGGCCGCGGGTCGGCCGGCGGGCGTGCGGCGAGCGCTGCCGCGCCGAGCGCCACGGTGAACTTCGGGTGGTGGGCCACCCGCACCGGCTTCTCGAACGCCTCCGACAGCAGTTGCCTCACCAGCGGAACCTGCGACGAGCCGCCCGCGAGCAGCACCGCGGACAGCTCGTCGTCGCGTAACCCCGCCGACGCGACCGTGCGCCTCAGCGCGCCGACGGTCAGCTCCAGCGACGGCCGGATCACCGCGTCGAACTCCGGTCGGGTGATCGTCAGCTCACGCGCCCCGGACGGCAGCGGCACGGTCAGCGCGACGTCCGGCTCGGTGGACAACTCGACCTTGGTCTGCACGCACAGCGCGCGGATCCGGGCCAACGCCGAGGCTTCCGCCGGGTCGGTCGGGTCGAGCCGGCCGATCGCGCCGTCCAACCGCTCGTCGAGGTGGGCGAACAGCGCGTCGTCGAGGTCCATGCCGCCGAGGTGCTCCAAGCCCTCCGGCGTGCCCAGGATGTCCATGCCGCCCGAGCGCATCCGCAGCACGGTCGTGTCGAGCGTGCCACCGCCGAGGTCGTACACCGCGACCACCTCGCCGTCGCCGAGCGCGCGCTCGCGGCTGTAGTGCGTGGCCGCCGCTTCCGGCTCGGTGATCAAATGGAAGTCGGTGACGTCCGCCAGCCGGGGCACCTCGGCGAACTGCTCCCGCCGGTACGGTCCCCAGATCGCCGGGCAGGTGAGCACGATCGACGCGGGCGTTCCTCCCATCGCGTCGGTGACCTGGTCGAGCACGGCCCGCAGCTGCGCGGCCATCAGCGCGGTCGGGGTGTAGGCGCGGCCACCGAGCAACAGCGGTGTCGGGTCGCCGAGCCTGCGCTTGAACCCGCGACCCAGCCGGTGGGGATCGGCGGGGGCGTTCTCGGCAGCTGTGCCGGTCAGCAGCGTGCCGTCCGGTGTGCAGTAGGCCAGCGACGGAACGACCATCTCCGGTGACAGCGGCACCATCCGCGTCCCCGCCGCGTCAGAGACCGCGGCGGAAGCGAACGTGGTGCCGAGATCGATCCCCACCGCGTAGCGCACGACACCCCCGTGTCCCGGTCCTGCCCCCACGAAGCGGACAGTCAATCACAGCGGGCAGCGGACCGATCACACACCAGCGCGGATCGGTAGTGGGGACAGCCCTACCCGTGACGAGGGGCAGCACCCTTGCCCCGGTGATCGCCGCCCGACGAACCTGGTCGAGTGCACTGCGTGGTCCGCTGGCTGCGCCGGACCGGCGCCCTCCTGCCGGGGTCGCTCCGGCCACCCGACCATGCCGCCACGCGACTGCGCCACGGCATCGAGCGGACCCTGCACGACGGTGCGGTGTCCGAGATCTCGACGCTGGCACTGGAGCTGGGCATGATCTCGGCCCTGGTCGACGACCCCAAGGTGGAGGCCAAGCTCGCCGCCGCCCAACACCGGGTCCAGCGCGTCGTGGACCACCTGCGCCAGGTCGGGTCGGAGATCTACCCACCCGTGCTGGCCTCCGCCGGCCTCGGGCCCGGCCTGCTGGCCGTCGCCGAACGCCACGGGCTGGACCTGCTGCTCTACCTGCCGCGCGGCGAAGTCGACGCGGAGACCGGTGCGCGGGCCGGCTTGCTCGTCGCCGACTACTTCGCCACGTTGCCTCCCGGTAGCGTGGTGCGGGTGCGCGTACGGGGACGGCGGATCATCCGGGTGAGCATCACCGACCGGCAACCGGGCGGCTCGCCGCTGCGCGAGCACCGGGCGGTGCTGCGGTGCGGGTAGCGATCGCCGAGGACGGCGCGCTGTTCCGGGAAGGCCTGGCGCTGCTGCTGCAAGCGGCCGGGCACGAGGTCGTGGGCTCCTTCCTCGACGGCGACGCGCTCGTCGCCGCCATCGCCGACGACCCGGTCGACGTCGCCGTGCTGGACATCCGGATGCCACCCGGCCCGGAAGGCGGGCTGGTCACCGCGGAACGCGTGCGCGCGCTGCGCCCCGAGATCGGCCTGCTGCTGTTGTCGCACTACGCGGAGACGCACTACCTGATGCGGGTGCTGGAGATCGGTTCCGAGCGGATCGGCTACCGGCTCAAGGAACGCGTCGCGGGCGTGCAGGTCCTCGGCGACACGCTGAGCCGCATCGCCGACGGGGAGATCGTCATCGAGCCGGTCCTGGCCAGGCGGCTGGTCCAGGGCGGTGCCCGGCACGCCGACACCCCGATCGCCGCGCTGAGCGAACGGGAGCTGGACGTGCTGCGGCTGATGGCGGAGGGCCGCGCGAACAACGCGATCGCCGGCGAGCTGTTCATCTCCACCAAGGCCGTGGAGAAGAACATCGCGGCGATCTTCACCAAGCTCGGCCTGCCCGGTGACGCCACCGTGCACCACCGCCGCGTGCTCGCGGTGCTGGCCTACCTGCAGACGGGACGGATCGGCGGCCCGGCGTCGTGAACGGCGGGAGGGCGCTGGTCCCGGGGCTGCGCAGGCTCATGTCCGGCTACCGGGCGCCGTACGAGGTAGCCGCCGCCGAGCCCCCGGAGCGGCTGACCGCGGCGCTCGTTCGCAACCTCGCCGACGGCGTCGGCGGTGAGGTCGTCCACGCGGTGCCGTCCGGGCGGACCCACGCCGTGGTCGAGTCGTGGCCGCCCGACGTGTCCAGCGTCGGGGGCGCCGTCGGCGTCGCCCAGGTCGACGGCGCCGGATCGGTGTTCGTCAGCGCGCCGAGCCGGTGGGACGACGAGGCGCGCGCGATGCTCCGCGACACCGCCGTCTGGCTCGGCACGGCCGTTCGGCTGGAGCGGCTGCGGGCCGATCGCGACGCGGCGGACCTGCGGGCGCGCCGGCTGCGCACCGAGCTCGGCACGGCCCGGACACGGCACGCGCGGGTCCGCGACCTCGAACGGCAACGGCTGGTCGGCGCGATCACCACGACGACCCTGCGCGACCTCGCCGGGGTGCGGACGTTGTTGCGCGCGGTCGCCGTGGAGGGCACCGGGCTCCAAGCGGCCCAGGAGGCGCTCGACGAGCTGATCGACGACTTCCGCGACGTGGTGCGCGGCGTGTTCCCGGCGATGCTGCCCGACCGGGGCGCCCGCGCGGCGCTGGAGGAACTGGCCGCCACCCTGCCCCGCCCGGTCGACTTCGCCGGCGACCTCGGGCCGCGGACGGGCTGGCAACTGGAATCCGGCTTCTACCACGCGGTCGCCTCCGCGCTGAACCTCTTGGCAGGCCGGGAACACCCGCAAGCGGTCACGGTGGTCTTCGGTCGCGACGACGCGTTGCGGGCCCGCGCCACCGCTGCCGGTCCGCTGACCACCGACGACCTGCTCACCGCGCTGGGCCACGACATCGAGCGGATCGCGGTCCTCGGCGGCGAGATGACCTGTGGAGTCCTCGACGGATCCGCGGTGGTCACCGTGCGGCTCGCGGAGCGGACCGAGCCCGTCCCGGTGACCGGGTTCGACCCCGCGGTGGTGGCACGCAGCGCCGTCTACCGACAGGTGCGCGACCTCGTGCGGCGGGGACAGGCGGCCACCGACGGCCTGCCGGAGCGGGCGGCCTGGGACGCCGTCGCGGAGCGGTTCACCACGCCACCCCGGCTCGCCGTCGTCGGGCCGGACCCGGACTTCGCCGCGCGGACCGTCACCGAACAGCGTGTCGCCGTGCTGATCGTCGACGCGCCCGCGGACCGCGCGCTGGCCGAGGAGTTCCTCGCCGCCGACGGTCCCCGCGGCGGCGTGGACGCCGTGCTGTGCCGGTCCACGCCGACGCACGAGTTCCGAGCAGCACTGCGGGCCGGGCGCAACCGGGTCGCGCTGGCCGAAACCGGCTCGTCGGCGGCGCTGGTCTCGGCACTGGCCGCACGTGGCCCGGTCATCGCCGCACGCCGGGCCGTGGCGGCGATGACCGAGCTGGTCCGCGCACTACCGGGCAACCACCAGTTGCGCTGGGAGGTCGAGCGGGTGGGCGTCGACGCCCACGAGTTCGCCGAACTGGACCTGCTCCACGACCTCGAACGCGGTGATCTGCTGCGCGGGGTCGCTTCGTCGGCGGCCCGCCTGCTCGGCGCGGACGGCGTCGACCCGCGCAGCAGGCTCGGCCTGCCGGAGAGCGCCACCACCGACGAGATCAGCTCCAGGGCCCGCGGCGAGGTGACCCGCTGGCGCGCGCACGCCGAACACCCCGCGACCGGCGGCCGAGACCGCGCCGCCTGCGAGGTCCTCGTGCGCACCGCGGAAGGCCTGCTCACCCCCTGAACGGTCAGAACGGGACGACACCGCTGACCGTGGTGCCCGCCCCCGGCACGGAGCGGACCTCCACCACACCGCCGACCGACGCGGCACGCGCGGCGAGGTTGGGCAGACCCGCGTTCGACGCCCCCATCACGAAACCCGGCCCGTCATCGGCGACGGTGAACTCCAGACCCCGGTAGCCGTCCCGCACGGTGACCGTGACCCGCGCGCCCTCGGCGTGCTTGCGCGCGTTGTTCACCGCTTCCAGCACGACGAAGTAGACCGCGGACTCGACCGGCACCGGGTAACGGCGACGCAGGCCCGCACTGTCCAGCGTCACCTCGTCATGGCGGGCGAGCTCGGCGCGCAGCGCCACCGCGACACCACCGGCCACCAGCGCGCCGGGCAGGATCCCGGTCGCGGTGTCGACCAGCACCCGCTCGGCCTCGTCCAGCCGTGCCACCAGATCCGCGACGCGTTCCCGGCCGGCACCCGTGCTGATCGCGTGCTCGACCAGCGCCAGCGACATGCGCAGCGAGACCAAGTGGTGCTGCGCGCCGTCATGCAGGTCCCGTTCCAGGCCCCGGCGCTCCTGCTCCATCTCGGCCGCCGCCCGCCACCGTTCGTCGGCCAGCGCCCGCGCCGCGGCGTCACCGTCACGGCGCAACCGATCGGTCTCCTCGACCAGCCGCAGAGCCGCCACCGGCGCACCGAGCACCGCGGCGACCGCGGCCAGCGAACCGGCCGACTCCGGGACAACGGCCAGAACACCCGCCACCGCGCCGCGGTAGCCGATGTCGTGCTCCCGCCACGCCCCACCGGCGTCGCCCCACTGATACCGGCGCCCGTCGATGATCAGCGCGCAGCCGGTCACACCGAGCGCCTCACCGACCACACGGGCGAGTGCGCGCGGATCCGGATCATTGCCGTCCCGCGCCAAGAAGGCCGTGACCGCCTCGGCTACGCGCCGTTCCCGGGTGCGCACGCTTCGACGTTACCCAGTGGCGGGACCGAGGTCCGTGGCACCCCGCGCTCGGTCGGCTTGATCGTTCTCTCCTCGGTCGACACAGCGCCGCGACAGGGCTCGGTCGAGCTCCATTCGCACCAGTGCTCGCCCACTGGCCGGCGATACCGGTGACGGGCACGGGAGCCTCCGTGATCCTGGAGGCTCGGACCCCGGCGCTTTCTTAACATGGTTAGGTTAGGCAGCGCGCTGATGGGTGGTGGCGGCGTCGGCAGGGTGTTACTGCGAGTGGTCGACGAGTGCGGTGAGTAAAATGGCCTGGTGAAGGCTGGGACGGAGGAGGGAACCGTGGCGAGGAGCCCGGTCTGGGCAAGCCGGCCGAAGACGCGAGGCGTGGTCCTGGACGTGATCAGGGCGGCGCGCTCGATCAGCCGGGTGGAGCTCGCGACGGCGACCGGTCTCACCGGGGCGACGATCTCGGAGGTCGTGCGCGAGCTGCTGGGCGACGGCCTGGTCGTCGAGGCCGGTCGTGGTGCGCCGACGGGCGGCAAGCCGCGCACGATGGTCCAGCTCAACCCGACGGCCCGCTACGGCGTGGGGGTCCAGCTGGAGCGCAACACGTGCGTCATCGTGGTCGTCGACCTGGCCGGCCGGCCGGTGGCCCGGACTTCGTTCCAAGGTGTGGCGTCGATGCCGCCGGAGCGGGCGCTGCCCATGGTGGCCACGCAGGTGGACGCCCTGCTGACGACGGCGGCCGTCGACCGCGAGAAGGTGCTCGGGGTCGGCCTGGTCACCTACGGTCCGCAGGACCGGAGCGCGGGGGTGCTGTTGACGCCGCAGCCCACCGAGGAGTGGTACGACTACCCCGTCGCGCCGCGCCTGGCGGAGCGCCTGGGCCTGCCCGTGCTGCTCGACAACGACGCCGCGGCGGCGGCGATCGGCGAGTACTGGATGGGCGCGGTGGACCCGCGCAGCACCTACGGCTGCTTCTACATGGCCACCGGGATCGGCGGTGGGGTGGTGGTCGCCGGCGAGGTGTACCGGGGCAGTTCGTCGAACAGCGCGGAGATCGGTCACATCTCGATCGACGTGCACGGTGAGGACTGCCCGTGCGGCAACGTGGGGTGCCTGGAGAACTACGCCGGCCCGTCGGCTCTGGTGCGGCAGGCGCTGGCGATACCGGGGCTCGCCCGACGGTTGGCGCTCGATCCGGCCGCCGACGACTTCCTGACCGAGTTCGCGCGGATCGCGGCGGCCGCGAACGCGGGCGATCCCGAGGCCCGTGGACTCGTCGAGCGGTCGGCGCGCTACCTCGGTCATGCCGCGGTCACCGTGGCGGTCCTGTTCGACCTGGACACGATCGTCCTGGCCGGCCAGAGCTTCGCCGTGGCCGGCTCGATCTACCAGGCGGTGATCCAGCAGGAGCTGGACCGCCGGTTGTTCGCCCGCAAGGCGCATCCGGTGCGGGTGGTGCCGTCGGTCAACGGGTCCGACGCCGCGGCGATCGGCGGGGCGGTCCTCGTCCTGCAGAGCGAGCTGACACTCGGCGTCGGCCGCTCAGAGGAGGACGCGCGCCTGGTGCCCACCGGCGCGGACGAGGCGCCCTGACCGCGCGGGCCGGGTTCACCGGCCGGTGGGCTTGAGACGCAGGAGGATCTCCGCGTGGTCGGGATGGGCCCAGACCGCGGGGAAGGCGTACAGGTCGCCGTTCGTGGGCCAGCCGGTGAACTTGGCGTCGCGGTAGACGCTGATCGTGCCCTGGGTGAGGACGGGGATGTAGGGCATCGTCTGCTCGATGCGGGTCTGGATCGTGTCCAGGTAGGGCTGCCGAGCGGCGGTGTCGTCGGGGTTGACGCGCTTGAGCGCGTCGAGGGCCTGATCGACCTGCGGGTCGGAGAACCGGCTGAAGTTCGGGCCGGGTTTGGCGCCGACCGGGGCGGTCTGCGCGGTGCTGTAGAAGTAGTTGTAGAGGTAGAAGGGGTCCGGTGCGGGGCCCTGGTAGAGCGAGTCGATGATCAACTGGTAGTTGCCGCGGTCCCGTGCGTCGACGAACTCGTTCCAGGACACCTGCTGCACGGTGACCTCGATGCCGACTCGCCTCAGTTGCTGCCCCATCGTGTCGGCCGCCGTGATGTAGTCGGTCCAGCCCGCGACGGTGCTCAGCGTCAACGACACCGGCTCGCCGTTTCTGGCGTAGGTGCCGTCGGAACCCTTGGTGTAACCCGCGTCCTCCAAGAGCTGCTGCGCCTTGCCCTGGTCGGGTCGCATCGGGGCGGTCCGGTCGTGCAGCTCGTCGGAGATGAGCGCGCTGTCCCGGTCGGGCAGCAGGAAGCTCGGTGAGATGTCGCTGCCGGTGTTCTCGAACGCCAGCGCGTTGAGCTGGGTCCGGTCGATGGCGTGGTAGATCGCCTGCCGCACGGCCGGGTCGGTCTGGGGACCGCGGCAGCCCAGGGTGGTGTTGCTGCACGTGACCAGCGCGATCTGGTTCACGGGGGTGATGGCGGAACGGTAGCCGGGGTAGTTCTGCTCGACGTCCTCCAGGTCGGGCACGGGTCCGGTCTGCCAGTCGACCTGCCCGGCCTTGAGCGCGGCGGCGCCGGCCTGGTTGCCCGACAGGGCGAGGTAGCGGACCTTCTTCACGGCGGGCTCGCCTCCCCAGTAGGTGGGGTTCGCTCTGAGCGTGTACGCCTGTGGCTTGAACTCCTCCAGCAGGTACGGGCCGGTGCCGACCGGGCCCTCCATCGGGGTGACCGCCGGATCGGCGATGTCCTTCCACCTGTGCGCGGGCACCACGTACGTCTTGCCGAGGATCGACGGTCCGTCCGCGAACGACGGCCGGTCGAACGTGATGACCACGTGCGTGTCGTCGACCGCCTCGGCGCGACCGGCGTAACCGGTGCTGTTCATGCCCTTGTTCCTGCTGATCATGTCGAGCGTGAACACGACGTCGGCGGCGGTGAACGCGTTGCCGTCGGACCAGTTCACGCCGTCCCGGAGGGTGATGGAGAGCTGTGTGCCGTCGGCGTTCCAGGCGAAGTCGGTACCCAGCCTCGGCGTCGGTTCGGCGTCCCGGACGACGTTGTAGAAGAACAGGGTCTGGAAGATCGTCCCGGTCCCGCCGATGTTGGTCGGCGCGTACGGGTTGAAGTTGATCTGGTAGTCGCCTGACTGACCGGTGTACGCCACCAAGGTGGAGCTGTCCGACCCGGTGGACGTGTCCGACGATCCGCAAGCTGCTGCCATCACCACGGCGGCGAGCAGGACGATCGCGGCGCGCGCACCCGTGTGGGGACTCCTCGACACCGTCACGACGTCCTCCTTGACGTGCTGCTCGCGGTCATGTCATGGCACGAGTCTGCGGCAGCCAATATTAAGTTGACGAAGTAAGCCGTCAATAGGCGAGATGCAGCCATCTGCTCCTGTCGTCTCAACAGGCGTCCGCAGGGGCAAGCCTGCTGCTGTTGACTTACTTCGACTGCCTGAGTAACTATCACTCCGACCTCCTGCGTCGACGTCGACCAACGGAAGGTGGGCCACCATGACGCGCTCGGACCTGCACGACGGCTGGTGCGTGCGGGCGGTGGGAGGCCCGGTGCCCGAGGTTCTCGTCGATCGCGATGTGCCCGCCAGGGTCCCGGGCAGCACCCATCTCGACCTGATGGCCGCGAACCTCATCCCGGACCCGTACCTGGACGGCAACGAGGCCGCGCTGACCTGGATGCACCGCGTCGACTGGCGGTATTCGACGACGTTCCGGGCGGAGGCGCCGCGTGCCGGTGAGCGGGCGGAACTGGTCTTCGACGGCATCGACACCGTCGCCACCGTCGAGTTGAACGGCGAGGTGCTCGGCCACACCGCCAACATGCACCGCGGCTACCGCTTCGACGCCGGGCGATCGCTGCGCGACGGCGACAACGACCTGACCGTGACGCTGCGGTCCGCGCTCACCCATGCCGAGCAGGTGGAGGCCGACCTCGGGTGGCGCCAGCGGGCGTACCCGCACCCGTACAACGCGATCCGCAAGATGGCCTGCTCCTTCGGCTGGGACTGGGGGCCCGACCTGCAGACCGCCGGCTTGTGGAAACCCGTGCGGCTGGAACGCTGGGACACCGCCCGACTCACCGCGGTGCGCCCCCTCGTCACCGTGGACGCCGACGGCACCGGCCGCGTCGACGTGCACCTGGCGCTGGACCGCGCCGCGGACAGCGACTACACCGTGGTGGTCGCGGTCGGCGACCGCACGGAACGGGTGGCGGTCACCGGCGACGACGCGCACGTCACCGTGCTCGTGCCGGACGCCCGGTTGTGGTGGCCGGTGGGCTACGGTGACCAGCCGCTCTACGACCTGACCGTCGAGCTGGTGGCCGACGGTCGGCGGGTGGACTCCGATCGCCGCCGCATCGGGTTCCGCACCGTGACCGTCCACACCGAACCGGACGAGCACGGCACCCCGTTCACCTTCGTCGTCAACGGCAAGCGCGTCTTCGCCAAGGGCGCCAACTGGATCCCGGACGACCACTTCCTCACCCGGGTCACCCCCGAGCGGCTCGCCCGCCGGATCGACCAGGCCGTCGAGGCGAACATGAACATGCTGCGGGTGTGGGGCGGCGGCATCTACGAGACCGACGACTTCTACGACGCCTGCGACGAACGCGGCGTGATGGTGTGGCAGGACTTCCCGTTCGCCTGCGCCTTCTACGCCGAGGAAGAGCCGCTGCGCGGGGAGGTCGAGGCCGAGGCCCGGGAGAACGTCACCCGCCTGGTCGCCCACCCGTCCCTCGTGCTGTGGAACGGCAACAACGAAACCCTCCCCGCCTACACGGACTGGGGGTGGCAGGACGGCCTCGAAGGGCGGAGCTGGGGCATCGGCTACTACACCGACCTGCTGCCCGGCATCGTCGCGGAACTCGACCCCACCCGCCCTTACGCGCCGGGCAGCCCGCACGGCCCCGACGACGTGTCGCCGGACGATCCCAACCACGGCACCAGTCACGTCTGGGGCGTCTGGAACGCCCTGGACTACACGCACTACCGCGACCACGTCCTGCGGTTCTGCGCCGAGTTCGGCTTCCAGGGGCCACCCACTTGGGCCACCCTCGCCCGATGGGTGCACGACGACCCGTTGACACCCACCTCACCCTCGTTCCTGCTCCACCAGAAAGCCGAAGACGGCAACGGCAAGCTGGACCGCGGCCTCGCGCCCCACCTGCCGGTCCCCGCCGACTTCGAGCAGTGGCACTGGGCGACCCAGCTCAACCAGGCCCGCGCCGTGGCCTTCGGCATCGAGCACTACCGCTCCTGGTGGCCCCGGACCGCAGGGGCCCTGGTCTGGCAGCTCAACGACTGCTGGCCGGTCACCTCGTGGGCCGCCATCGACAGCGACGAGCGCCCCAAACCCCTCTACTACGCCCTCAAGCACGCGTTCGCGCCACGCCTGCTGACCGTCCAGCCCCGTGGGGGAAAGCCCACCCTGGTCGCGATCAACGACCACGACGAACCCTGGTCGGGTGCGGTGCGCGTGACCAGGCAGGACTTCGCCGGCGCGGTGTCGGCCACCGCCGAGCTGCCGCTGAGCGTGCCGCCCCGGTCGACGGCGTCGCTGGACCTGCCCGACGACCTCCTCGAGCCCGCCGACCCGAAGAGCGAAGTGCTGGTCGCGGACGCCGGCGGCGTCCGCGCTCACCACCTGTTCGGCGAGGACCTCGACCTCCGCTACGACCCGGCGCCGTTCACGGCCACCGTGCAACCCGTTGCCGGTGGGTACCGCGTCGACGTGCGGGCCACGTCGTACGTCCGGGACATCGCCCTGTTGGCCGACAAGGTGGCGGCCGACGCGGTCGTGGACGACATGCTCGTCTCGCTGACCGCCGGAGAAGCGCACCACTTCATCGTGCGCACGTCGGAGAGGATGCACGACCCGACCGCGTTGCTGCATCCGCGGGTGCTCCGCTGCGCCAACGCGTCCGCGTCGGGTGTTCCCTGACGCGAGCGCTGTCACCTGCACCTGACCGCGGCCCGAGAGGGTTCGAGGGGAGGGCGATACCGGTTCCCGGAGTTGATTGCCGAAATGAGCGATCGGTCACCTCTCCGGATTTCGGCGACCCGTTCGGGGCTCCCGGTGATCGTGAACCGGCGAGGTGAGCTGGGCGTTCTTTTCCGGACCAAGGACTTCAAGTTTCGCGACATCTTCGCTACGGTCTCTCTGGGAACGCTCCCAGTGCAGGTCAGGGCATTTCCCGGGCGAGCGGTCCACATCGAGTCGGCGACCCGTCCTGCCTGCCTGTCGCGTTTGTTCCGGAAGACGTGGCGGTGGACTTGGTGTCGCCCGCACAAAGGAGTGCTGATAATGAGAACAGTCGGAAAACGCCGCACCGTGATCGCGGCGTTGGGCGCTGTGGTGTCCATCGCGGGTACGGCCCTGATGGCCGCGGCGGGTGGGTCGTGGGCGAGTGACGCGAGCGCGGCGGCGGCGTTCGCGTGCCGGGTCGACTACACGGTCAACGATTGGGGTAGCGGGTTCGGCGCCAACGTGACGGTTTCCAACGTCGGCTCGTCGGCGGTCAACGGCTGGACGCTGACCTACACCTACGCGGGCAACCAGACCCTGTGGCACGGCTGGAACGGCGTGTGGTCGCAGTCTGGCAAGCGGGTCACCGTGACCAACTTGAGCTGGAACGCCACCATTCCCGCGAAGGGCAGCGTCAGCGCCGGGGCGACCTTCTCCTACAGCGGCAGCAACGCCAAGCCGACGGACTTCGCCGTCAACGGCGCCGCGTGCACCGGCGTCGACCCGACCACCACGACCACCACGACGACGACCACTCCGCCGGTCGACGGTCCGGCGCCGGAGCTGCGCGTGTCGGGCAACAAGCTGGTCACCTCCGACGGCAAGCCGTACCGGTTGCTGGGTGTGAGTCGTTCCAGCGGTGAGTTCGCCTGCGTGCAGGGCAAGGGCATGTGGGACGGTGGCCCGGTGGACCAGGCGTCGGTGGACGCGATGAAGACCTGGAACATCCACGCGGTGCGGATCCCGTTGAACGAGGAGTGCTGGCTGGGCGTCCACGGCTCACCCGGTGGGCCCACGTACCAGCAGGCCGTGAAGGACTACGTGGACCTGCTGGTGCGCAACGGCATCAACGTGATCCTGGACCTGCACTGGACCTGGGGCGCCTACACGGACAGCCCGGACTGGCACTGCAAGGACGAGCACGCGGTGTGCCAGAAGCCGATGCCGGACGCGAAGTACTCCCCGCAGTTCTGGACCGGTGTGGCGAACGCGTTCAAGGGCAACGACGCCGTCGTGTTCGACCTGTTCAACGAGCCGTACCCGGACATGCCCGCCGACTGGAACAAGACCCTCGGTTGGCAGTGCTGGCGGGACGGCGGCGCCTGCACCGGCATTCCCTACGAGGTCGCCGGCATGCAGGACCTGGTCGACGCGGTGCGGTCCACCGGCGCGACCAACGTCGTGATGCTGGGCGGCCTGGAGTGGGCCAACGACATGCGGGAGTGGCTGGCGCACAAGCCGGTCGACCCGCTGAACAACATCGCCGCGTCCTGGCACGCCTACAGCTTCAACGCCTGCGCCACCGAGTCCTGCTGGGACACCCAGATCGCCCCGCTCGCCCAGCAGGTCCCGATCGTGCTCGGCGAGTTCGGCCAGGACAACTGCGGCTTCGACTACATGCAGGGGCTGGTCGACTGGGCCGACGCGCACCACATCAGCTACCTCGCGTGGACCTGGAACCCGTGGGGCTGCACCGGGGGCGCCGTGCTCATCAAGGACTGGAGCGGTACGCCCGAGCCCGGCGTCGGCGAGGGCTACAAGGCCCACCTGCTCTCCGTCACGCCGTAACCACCCGCACCAGGTCTGGGTCGGCCCGCCACCCCTCCGCGGCGGGCCGACCGCGGAACAGCCGGTCAGCGCCTGCGCGGGGCAAGTCCGCAACCCCGTCCTGCTCGCGCTGGTACTCCTCGTCGGAGGTGTCGCGTGGCGTCGGCGTGGTGCACCCGTCCGCCTTCGACCCCTTGGCCGCAATCGTGGTGCGCTCGACCCCGCCGCGTACGACACCGGTGGTGCGGAGGTCGCGCATCAACCGTTCCGCCGTGCAGCGGACCCTGGACCTTCTCGTCGCGCACCGTCCGCGCCGAGGCCGGGCGAGTCTTGGCGGCGCAGTAGGAGGACGGGGCGATCGCCACACCCGCTTCACGCAGGACGCGGCAGATCGGCTCGACCCCGCACTCCTGCCTGTGTCGGTCGAGCCGGCGTCACCCCGGACCTCGGCGCGATCGAGCACGCCGCCGCCCACCACGACGGATGCTCGTCCCGGTGCTCTTGGACCGGCCACACCACCGCTGGAGTCCCAGGCAAAGCCGGGCCGGTCAGCGCGGCGTCCAACCGAACAACGCTACCGGTGTTCCGGTCGGTGTGGAAGGCCCTGGTAACTCGATCGCGAACAGACCCCCTCACAACGGTCGGGGTGGACGTAGCGTTCTGATGACGCCACTGGTCTTCGTCGAATGAGAAGCACGCATGCCTCCTGGACTTCCCGATTCCGGTGTTCCTCCCACCACACGCACCCCGTCGACGTTGTCCCGGCGCGCGTTCATCGCGACGACCGGTGTCGCGGCGAGCGGTGCGGTCGTCGCGCCGCCGCTGCTCGGCACCGCCGAACCGGCGACTGCCGCCGAGTCCGCAGCAGCCACCGCGGGACCGGGCAGTCGGATCTCGTTGACCGTCAACGGCGCCCGGCAGACCGTGACGGTCGACAACCGGACGTCGCTGCTGGACCTGCTGCGCGAACACCTCGGGTTGGCCGGGACCAAGAAGGGGTGCGATGCCGGCGCCTGCGGGGCGTGCACGGTGTTGGTCGACGGCCGCCGGGCCAACGCCTGCCTGACGCTGGCCGTCCGCCTGGAGGGCTCCGAGGTCACCACGATCGAAGGGCTCGCGGGCAACGAGTTGCACCCGTTGCAGCAGGCTTTCATCGACCAGGACGCGTTCCAGTGCGGCTTCTGCACGCCCGGCCAGATCATGTCGGGCGTCGCCTGCATCCGTGAGGGCCACACCCGCTCGGCGGACGAGATCCGCGAGTGGATGAGCGGGAACCTCTGCCGCTGCGGCTGCTACGTGAAGATCGTCAGGGCGGTCCAGCAGGCCGCTGTGCGGGGGCGGTGACGCGGCATGTTCCCCTTCTCCTACACCAAAGTCCCGACCGTGCGCGAAGCGCTCGCGGCAGGCCGGCGGGGTGGTCGCTTCATCGCCGGCGGTACCACGCTGGTCGACCTGATGCGGGAGACCGTCGAACGTCCCGACACGCTGGTCGACATCAGCGGACTGCCGATGCGGGACGTCCGGGTCACGGCCGGCGGGGGCGTGCGGATCGGCGCGCTGGTGCGGATGGCCGACGTGGCAGCCAACCGGACGGTGCGCGCCGCCTACCCGGTCATCGCCGAGGCACTGGAGTCGAGCGCTTCCGCGCAACTGCGCAACATGGCCACGATCGGTGGCAACATCATGCAGCGCACCAGGTGCACGTACTTCCGGGATGTTTCCGCACCCTGCAACAAGCGCCGGCCGGGTTCGGGGTGTGCGGCGCTGGGCGGGTACAACCGCACCCACGCGATCCTCGGCGGCTCGGAGCACTGCGTGGCCACCCATCCGTCCGACCTCTCCGTGGCCTTGACCGCTCTGGAGGCGACCGTGCACCTGGCGGGTCAGGACGGGGAACGCCGAGTGGCCTTCGCCGACTTCCTGCTCCGGCCGGGGAGCACACCGGATCGGGAACAGGCCTTGCGCCCCGGTGAACTGATCACCTTCGTGGAGGTCCCGGCGCTTCCTCGCACGTCGCGGTCCGGGTACCTGAAGGTGCGCGACCGGCAGAGCTACGAGTTCGCCCTGACCTCCGCGGCGGTCGCGCTCGACATCCGCGGTGGGGTGATCCGCACGGCGGGGGTCGCCGCGGGCGGTGTGGGCACGGTGCCCTGGAAGCTGTCCGCGGTCGAACGGCACCTGGTGGGCAAACCGCCGTCGGCGGAGCTGTGGGCCGAGGCCGCCGAACGAGCGGCGGACGGCGCTCGGCCGCTGGAGCACAACGGGTTCAAGGTGGACTTGCTCAAGCGCACCGTGGAACGTCAGCTGCGCGTCGTGGGAGGCAACAAGTGAACCGGGCTGTCGGGGCGCCGCTGTCCCGGGTGGACGGGAAGCTGAAGGTGACCGGGCGGGCGCCCTACGCCGCCGACCACCACGTTGACGCCCTCGCCTACGGGGTGATCGTCGAGAGCACCGTCGGACGCGGGCGGATCACCCGTGTCGACACCGGATCCGCCCTCTCCCAGCCCGGCGTGCTGGCGGTGATCACGCACGTCAACGCGCCCAGGCTGCCGTACCGCCCTTACCGCAACTTCCTCGTCCCCCAAGGCGAGCGGCTGCACGTCTTCCAGGACGACGAAGTCCGCTTCTTCGGACAGCCGCTAGCGGTCGTGGTCGCGGAGACACTGGAGGCCGCGCAGCACGCTGCGAGCCTGGTCGATGTCGCTTACGACGCCCAGCCGCCGACCCTGGACCTGACCGGCGCCCCGGCCGACGCGCCCGCGACCTACGCGCGGGGTGACGCGGACGGCGCACTGGGCTCGGCGGAGGTCCGGCTTGAGCTGACCTACCGGGCCGCCCGCAACCACCACAACGCCCTCGAACCGCACGCCACCATCGCGAGCTGGGACGGCGATCGCCTGACCGTGTGGGACAAGACCCAGTTCCTGGTCAGCGCGCAGCACGAGCTCGCCGCCGTGTTCGACCTGCCGGCGCAGGCGGTGCGGGTCATCTGCCCGTTCATCGGTGGCGCGTTCGGCAACGCCCTGCGGTCCTGGCCGCACACCGTCGTCGCGGCGCTCGCCGCACGGGTGACCAAGCGCCCGGTGAAAGTGGTGCTGACCCGCCGACAGCTGTACTTCGGCGTGGGATACCGGCCCACTTACGAGTACACCTTGCGCCTCGGCGCCGACCGACAGGGCCGGCTGAGCGCCATGATCCACGACATGAGGTTCGAGACGTCGCGCTACGAGCGGCATGGCGAGGGCACCCAAGTCCTCGGGCAGATGCTCTACGAGACGCCCAACGTCCGCCAGACGTTCCGGACCGTGTCGTTGGACGTGAACACCCCCACGTGGATGCGCGGCCCCGGCTACTCCACCGCCGCCTACGTCATCGAGTCGGCGCTGGACGAACTCGCCCACGAACTGGGTGTCGATCCGATCGAACTGCGGCTGCGCAACGAACCCGACGACGACCCGGCCACCGGGCTGCCCTTCTCCACGCGGCGGCTGCGCGAATGCCTTGCGGTCGGCGCCCGCGAGTTCGGCTGGCAACGGCGCAAACCCGAACCCCGCTCCACGGTCGACGGCGATTGGCTCATCGGCATCGGCGTGGCCGCCGGCGCCTACCACACGCTGCGGGGTGCGGCTCAAGCCTACGCGCGGCTGACCGCCGAAGGCACCGCGCTGATCCAAGCGGGCGCCGGCGACATGGGGCCGGGCACCTACACCGCCATGACCCAGGTCGCCGCCGACGCGCTCGGCATGACCATGAGCACCGTTCGGTTCGAGCTCGGCGACTCGACGCTACCCCCGGTTCCGCCGCACGGCGGTTCGCAAACCATGGCCAGCGTCGGTTCCGCCGTCCAGAACGCGTGCGACCAGCTCCGACAACAGGCCATCACGCTCGCGGTCACCGACGAACGATCACCGCTGCACGGTGTCGAACCCGAGGACGTCATCGTTCGGGACGGCCACATGCGGGTGAAGGACAACCCCACGCGCGGGGAGACCTACCGACAACTGCTCGCCCGCCTCGACCGCGCCCAGCTGGAGGTCATCGGGTCTTACACCCCACCCCAGCAGCCGCGGTTCTCCACGTACGCCTACGGCGTGACGTTCGCCGAGGTCGCCGTGGACGCCAGGCTTGGCCTGGTCCGGGTGCGGCGGATGCTCGGCGTCTACGACGCGGGCCGCATCGTCAACCCGAAACTCGCGGACAGCCAGGCGCTCGGGGCGATGGTGGGCGGCATCGGGATGGCTCTGCTGGAGCACACCGTCACCGACCGCCGCGACGGCCGGATCGTGAACGCCAACTTCGCCGACTACCTGGTTCCCGTCAACTCGGACGTCCCCGACCTGCGGGCGATCTACCTGGAGGGTGACGACCCCGACGCGGACCCCATCGGCGTCAAGGGCCTCGGTGAGGTCGTGATGGTCGGTGTGGCGCCCGCCATCGCCAATGCCGTCTTCCACGCCACCGGCCGCCGCGTCCGCGAGCTGCCCATCACCGCGGAGGCACTGCTGTGACCACGCGGGTCGACCCCGGGTCGGGGAGCCGGCGTTCTCCCTTTGAGACGGACTCACACCACTTACGCCGCACGGGCACGACACTGACCGACATGACGTCTGAGCAGGACAACGGTGGGATGGAACTCGGGCGGTTCCTGCGCGCCTGCCGTGCCAAGGTCACCCCCGCCGAGGTGGGTCTCCCGGCAGCCGGGTTGCGCCGCACACCCGGGTTGCGCCGCGAGGAACTGGCTTGGCTCGCCGGGGTGAGCATCGACTACTACACGCGGCTGGAACAGGGCAAGAAGACCCGCCCCAGCCCGTCGGTCGTCGGAGCCCTCGCCAGGGCACTGCGCTTGGACGAAGCCGATCGGGAGCGCCTGCGGGCGCTGGCTGTTGGGGCTGCCCGGCACGTGCCCGAGTGGAGGACCGCGGTCGAGCGGACGGTGCGGCCCGGCACGGTTCTGCTGTTGAACAGCCTGCGGCCCAACCCCGCGCACCTGCTCGACCAGGGCATGACCCTGCTCGCGTGGAACCCCGGCGGGCTGCGCATGTACGCGGGGATCGAGGAGTGGCCGGTCGAGCACCGCAACGTCGCACGCTACGTGTTCCTGCACCCGGCGGCCCGGAAGTTGATCGACGACTGGGATGACCAGGTCCGCTGCTGCGTGGCGTACCTGCGGGCGTCGGTCGAGCGGGATCCGGACACCCCGGCTCTCGTCGGCCTCGTCCGCGAGCTGATGCTCGAGAGCCCGGAGTTCGCGCGGCTCTGGAAGCGGCATGACGTGCACGGGCACCCGCATGGCCGGAGGACCCTGCACCACCCGGACACCGGCACCATCACCCTCCGCTTCCAGGTCATGCGCCTCGTCGGTGTCCGCGGCTGGCGCACGGTGACCTACTACGCCGACCCGGGCACCCCCGACCACGACGGCATGGTGATGCTCGACATGGCTGCGGACGACCACGCGGCGCGTCCCGCCGAGCCGTCGCCGAGCTGACCGGACGTCCCGCCACAACCCCGTCGTGCGTGGCGTCACCGGAACCGCTGGGCCGCGGGGTTCCGGGAACGCGTTCCAGACGGAGAAGGACAGTCAGCGAGGGGGAGTGGTTCGAGATGCGCGACCTGGCGCACGACTTGGCGGACTGGGCGCCGCCGTACGCGGTGGCGAGCGTGGTCGCGGTACGGGGCCGCGCGCCTCGCGAGGTGGGCGCGGCGTTGGCGCGGCAGGCCAAGCTCCTCGGCTACCACGTCGTGGTCCGCGACGCCCGTCCCGTGTTCGCGACGCCGCAACGCTTTTCTCCGCCGACGAGGTGGTCGTGGACTGGCCGCACCGGTACCTGGCCCGGACGCCGACGCCTCCTTAGACGGCGGTGTGCGTTCTGACGCATGACGCGAAGTTCGACGTGCCGGTGTTGCTGGAGGCCCTGCGTCGGCCGCCGGCGATCGTGGGGCCTTGGGATCTCGCCGCACCCACCTTGACCGCCTGGAGCGCTTGCGGGCCGAGGGCGTCACGGAGGCGGAGCTGACGCGGCTGCGCTCACCCGTCGGGTTGGACCTGGGCGTGCGCAGCCCGGAAGAGACCGCAGTGTCGGTCGCGGCCGAGCTGATCGCACTGCGGCGCGGTGGGAGCGGGTTCTCCCCGTCCGAGACGGCCCCCAGCACCGGCCGCCGCCGCGTCCCCGGTGTTCATGCGTTGCCGAAGTGACGAGACCCGAAGAAGTCCGACCTCAGGAGAGTTCTCGTGAGCAAGATCTGGTTCGTCACCGGTTCCTCGCGCGGGTTCGGGCGCCAGTTCGTCGAGGCGGCCCTGGACCGTGGCGACAAGGTCGTGGCGACCGCTCGGAACACGGACTCCTTGGCCGACCTGGTCGCCGTGCACGGCGAATCGGTTCTCGCGCTGGTCCTGGACGTCACCGACCGGGTCGCTGTCGTCGAAGCCGTCAAGCAGGCGCACGAGCACTTCGGCCACCTGGACGTGGTGGTGAACAACGCCGGGTGCGGCCTGCTCGGTGCTGTCGCGGGGTGGGGGGAACAGCAGGTGCGCGACGAGTTCGAGACCAACTTCTTCGGCGCGCTGTGGGTCGTCCAAGCGGTCCTGCCCATCCTGTGCGAGCAGGGCGACGGCCACATCGTCCAGATCTCCACTGCGGGTGGCGTACTCGACTTACCCGCAGTCGACGGTTGCAACGCCTCCAGGTGGGCGCTGGAGGGCCTCACCGAGGCCCTCGCGCTGGAGGTCGCCGGCTTCGGGATCAAGGTCACCCTGGTCGAACCCGGTGGTTTCCCCTACGACTGGGACCGTTCGTCGGCTGTCCGCACCGAACCACTGCGCGCCTGCGCCGGGGCACGTGCGGACGTGGCCGCCCTCTTCGAGGACGCCGTGATCGGCGGTCCGACCACCGCCGGTCCGGCTCTGCTGAAGATCGTGGACGCCGAGAACCCACCGCTGCGGGCCTACCTCGACACCTCACCGCTCTGATCGGCACTCGGCCGAGGATGGTGGACGTCGTAGGGGGCGTCCTGGTGGTCCAGGCCTGGCTCGTTGCACCACGGCTGAACGACGGGGGCTCTACCGTCATGGCCGTGGGACTCCTGAGGCGCTGGAAGTTCGCGTGCCGAACTCCGGAAGCTGCTGCTGGGGCGTCCCGGCCTCCGTGTCCACTTCTCCAAGAGCCAGGTGGCGGCGAGCCTGTGGGACTGCGGCGAGGACGAGCTCGCCGGCCGGGCGCTGGACATGTCGGACGCGGACCTGGCGCGCGTCCGGGCGATCGCGTCGTGGTACGAGGACCCGGACTACCCGTTGCCCATCACCGGACAGCGCATCACCCACAACCACGTCATCGCGTTGGCGGCGATCACCTCCTTCGAGGGTGCGGTGCGCCCGCTGACCCGGACCCGTCGCCGTCCGGAGGAGCAGCGCCCGCCCGCGTTCCGCCCGCAGCTGCCGGGTCCGTGACTCGCGGATCACTCGCGAGCGGGCGCCACCGACGCGGGACCGTTCCCGGATCGGGGTGTGTGATCAGGGCTTGGGACGGACCGCGAGCCCGGGATTGCCGGACGGCTTGAAGTCCGCCCACGCCGCAGGGTCGCCGATGTGGTAGACCGTCGCCTTCGGACTTGCGGTGAAGACGTCGGCCTCCTGCTTCGGCGGTGTCGAGCCCAGGTGGACCGCCGTCAGGGCCGGATTGCCCTGGACCGCGCCCGGTCCGAGCCGGGTGACGCCCGGTATGACGACCGTGGTCAGCTTCGCGTTGTTGGTGATGGCGTTGTGCCATACCGTGGCCAGGCGAGGGGCGTGGACCCATCGGAGGTTCGAGAAGTTGGTGACCGCGTTCTTGTCCATCTCCGTGAGCGCGGGCAGGCGCAGCCCGATGAGCTTGTGGTTCAGGTCGAAGCAGTTGATGCCCAGGTACTCCAGCTCGGGCAGGTTGACCGAGACCAGCTCGTGGCTGTCGTTCAACGCGTTGCGACCGAGCCGTCGCAGCTGAGGCGCGGTGAAGTACTGGAGGCGGGAGGCGTCGTCGAACGCGAAGTCGTCGACCTCGGTCGCGTTCGGCAGGTTCACCTTGACCAGGTACTGGTTGCGGCGGAAGGCGTCGTGGGCGATGGTGCCGACGCTGGGCAGGTACAGGACGCTGAGCTTGGCGTACGGGGCGTGGCCGAAGGCCATGACGCCGATCGACCGCGCGCCGCGCAGGCTCACCTCGCTGAAGTTGTGGTTGCTGAACGCGCCGTCCGGCACTGCGTCCAGGTCGTCGAGGACGAGCTGCTTGACCCAGGTGTCCCACCAGCCGTTGTGCCAGAGGTAGGGGGATTTGCCGCCACGGGCCTGCCGGCCCGCGCACGGCAGCCCGGATGCGGGCGTGCACTCCCGCCCACCCTGGATGCTGCGCAGGTTGTAGACGTAGAGCCGGGTGAGGTTGCCCAGGCCGAGGTCGCGGTGCACGCCCTGCAGTGCGGCGAGGTCGCTGTCGGAGAGCGCCGTGCCACCGGTGAGGTACAGCGCGATCCCGGTCGCCCCGGCAAGTTCCGGTTTGCGTTCGGCCAGGCGGGCCTTGAGGGCGTTGGCGGTGACGTCGTACTGGAACGCGAGGGTTCCCGCAGCCAGTTGGTGATCGCCGGGTTCGCCGGCCCGATGGCTGTAGCCGTCGTTGCGGCGCAGATCGGGGTCCTTGGCGAACACCGGATCCGGTCCGGGATCGGCGGTCGGGTCCTCGGGCAGCGCACCTTCCGAGTACGGCAAACCTCCGTCTCGAACGGATCCTTGACCCGCACCCGGGGTGGTGGATGCAGTGGAGACCTGCGACGACGTGTTCGGCGTGCTCGGCGTGCTCGAGGAAGCGACATCGGAATCAGGGGCGGCGACGTCGTTGAGGACGCTGACGGCGGCACGCGGCTCGGAGGAGCTCCCGCCCGGCATGAGGACGACCACCCCGGTGCCCGAGACGGCGAGGACGGTTCCGACGACGGCGAGGATGGTTTTTCGTTTCATATCGGTTTGTCACTGCTTCGGAGTCGAGGTGGGAGGTCTGCCGCACGCCGCCGACCGGACGGGTGCCCACTGCGGGTGGCCCGGTAGGGACGATCCTGATCACGTTGAGTGACGTGAACGCTAACATTCGGGCGCCGCCGGCAACAACGTCGCTTCAGCAAGGCTTCCGTGCACAACCGAGTTCCCGTGCCGCGGTGAGCACGCGCCGCGCCTGGTCCTCCGAAGTCCTGGGCCGGCCGGTGGTTGGGTAGGGCGACTATTTCGGTTGCCGTTGGGGTGGCGGGCGGGTCGGATGACGGGCTGTGAACCTGGCACAAGCGGCCGACCGGCTCGGGTTGGGGCAGTTGCTGGATGTCCCGGTGCTGCTCAAGGATGACGGGCAGAACCCGGTGTGGAAGGCCGTTGCCGACTCCGGCTCATGGGTGGTGAAGATCGTCCAACCCTCGGGTGACTTCTGGCTGCCCATGGCTGCACAGGCAGGGGCGCTGGAAGTCGCCGCGTGGGGGATCGGTGTCACGATGCCCGAGCCGCGATCGACGACTCTGGGAGAAGCGGGTCTGTGGCGACCGATCGGGGACGGTGCCTACGCCCGTGCGGTGCGCTTCGTCGAGGGAGCGCATCCGACCGCGCCGGCGTCCGAACCGTTGGCGGCATGGGCCGGAGGGCTCGTCGCCGACCTTGCGCGGTGCGCGATCCCGGCCGACCCGACCGTCGATGGCGACTACCGGTCGTACTCCGCGGGAGAGTGGGAGGAGTGGTTCGCGCAGGCCGAACGCCTGGAGGTCCTCGGCGCCGAGCACGTCCGCGTCTTCAAGCTGTCGGTGGAGCGGACCGAGGCCATGGTCGAAGACCAGCAGGAGTTGTGGCGATCGAAGTTGGTCATGCATCGCGACATCCGGCACCAGAACGTTCTGACCGGCTCCGGTGGACCGGTGCTGTTGGACTTCGACGCCGCTGGGGCGCAGGACCCGTGGTGGGAGCTGGTCTTCACCGCTTTCGGTCTGGCTCGCATCGGCCCAGGGTCGGAAGTGCCCGAGCGCCGTGTCGTCGAAGCGTGCCTCTCCGGGTACGTCGCCGCGGGTGGGGCAGTCGGGGCGGTCGACGAGTCGGCGTTCACCGGCATGTTCGCCGGAGGTGTGGGAGCAGCGGCTTGGCAGCTGTGGATGGCCTGCGGCCACCGGGGTGGGAGTCCGGAGTACCAGGCCGGCTTCGCTCGGGCACTCAGGGAGTCGGTGGGGGCGATGGCCGTGATGCTCGAGGCCATGCCGACCTGGTCCACCTGGCTCAGGTGATCATCCGAGCGGCAGGCCCGCACCGTCGCGCGCTGAGCGAGACACCGCCGATCTCCGTGAACGCGCAGTCGGTGCTGTCGGCCCGTGGGCCGGGACCGGCCATCCGGCCCGCCACGACCCGCTCGTAGCCGGCACGCGTGATCCGATCGCCCGGGATGTCGCTGCCTGACGTCGGCAACACCGCTGATCAGACAGGAGTCTGACGCCAACGCTGGTTCGTGCTGCCGGTGCAGGTCCACTGGACGAGGCGGGTGCCGCTGGTCGTGCCGGCCGAAGGGACGTCGAGGCACTTGCCGCTGGCGCGGTTGACCAGTGACACGGTGGTCGCGTCGATGGTGCGCACGGTCCACTGCTGGTTGTTCCCGCCGTGGCAGCGCCACTGCAGCACGCTCGCGCCGTTCGCGGTCGAACCGCTGGACACGTCCAGGCAGGAGCCGGTGGCCCGGTTGATCACCTCGACGTACCCGCCCGGCTTGGCGCGGAGCTGCCAGCGCTGGGACTCCGCGGTCGACGCGGTCGCCTGCTGGACCGCCGACCCCGAGGTGTCCAGCCGCAGGCCGCTGTGCTGCGCGGTGAAGGCGGCGAACGGCCCCACACCGCCCGCGGTCTGCACCACCGTGCGGATCGTGCCGTCCGGGTTGTGGTGCAGGCGGTCCATCACGACCGACCGCTTGTAGCCACCGCCGCCTTCACCGGCGTTCTTGTGGTACGCGACGTACCACTCACCCTGGTACTGGAAGATCGACTGGTGGTTGGTGCTGACGTTGACGTAGTCCAGGACGACGCCGCGGTAGGTGAACGGCCCCCTCGGCGACGAGCCGGTGGCGTAGTGGATCTGGCCCGGCCAGCCGGTGGAGTAGGTGAAGTAGTAGGTGGTGCCGACCTTGTGCAGGTGCGGCGCCTCGCCGTACTTCGTCGAGCCGGTCAGGCTGACGTCGGTGATGGGCCCGGTCGTGGACACCATGTCCGCGCTCAACCGGACCACCTTCGGCGTTCGCGTGCCGAAGTACATGTAGGACGAGCCGTCGCCGTCGGTGAAGATCATCGGATCGATGGGCTCGTCGCCGACGTTGGTGTCGCGGGCGCGGTCCACCAGCGCGCTGCCCCGCGCGTCGGTGAACGGACCCGTCGGTGACGACGAGACCGCCACGCCGATCTTGGTCCGGTCCACGGGGAGGTAGAGGTAATGGCGGCCGTTGCGCTCAGCCGCGCCGGGGGCCCACGCGTACTGGCTCGCCCAGGAGAAGCCCGCGATGGAGAAGATGTCGCCGTGGTCGGTCCAGTCCACCAGGTTCGACGACGAGTAGGACCGCCACGACTTGGAGTCCCAGTAGGTGCCGCTGTTGGTCTGGTCGTCGGTGACGTAGAGGTGCACCCGCCCGTTGAACACGTGCGCGGAGGGGTCCGCGATGAACCGGTCGGGGATGATCGGGTTCGCGGCGCCCGCCTGCGGCACGCCGATCACCATGGAACCCACGAGTGCGCCGGCGGTCAGGACGCCGCGAAGGACACCCCGGCTCCCGCCACGACGTTTTCCCACCTCATGTGCCGGCCGCGCCGCGAGATCCGGCCGGTCGACGCGTGAAGTCTTGATGGTGATCACTCCCGATCCGCGATGTGGGTTGGTCTCCGTCGTGGTCGCGAAGCTGGACGTCGGCCCCGCGCTCGGCGTTGCCGCCGTCTCCGGGCACTCGCCGACCAGTGGCAACGTGTTGCTGAGGGGCCGGCCGGTCGCCGAGCCGCGGCGGTCTCACACCCCCGGACGTGAGGCCGCCGCAGGGGCCGTTGGTCGACGAGGCGTGCGTTAACGCTAACACGCAGTGGCAAGATCGGCTATATCTCGTGCCCGGACACCGGGATCCGCAGCGAAGCTGGATAGTTAGCGCTAACATGCTCAAGCGCGGTCGGCCTGATCAGCAAGTTGAGGCGTGCCACAGTCGCAGGGATTCCGGCCTTGTGGCGCGCAGTCGGGTCAGTTACCTGACCTGGCCGGACGGGTTCAGGCGTCATGTGACCGGCCAGTCGACCAGCAGGGCAACCGACCACGCGTTGGCGACGCCGATGCCGGGCAGGCTCACCCGCAGGGCAGGCCGCTGGTCCGACCGAGGTGAACTTCCACCGCGGTGTATCTGCGGGTGGTGTCGCAGATCCTCTACGTCGGACCCGGCGAGGGCCGGGCCACGGGTGCCGCATCCACCTCGGGAGTTCCCTTGACCGACTTCGACAGCATCGCCGCACAGCGACCCGCCACGATCGAAGAGGCGATCCCCTGCATGCAGGTCGCCCTCCGGTACTTCCACGAGCGCAACGACTACCGAGCAGTGTTCTTGCGGGCGTACTACATCATCACGCTGAACGTGCACGCGGCCGTCCACCGGCGAGGCGACTACAAGAGCCCCATCTTCTTCGACGGCGATTGGGTGCGGGCCCAGGCCGGCCACTTCGCGTCGCTGTACTTCCGGTCGCTGACCACGTTCGACCGGGATCCGGAGTCGGAGCGCGCGTGGAAGGTCGCTCACCGGATGGCCGAGGACAAGTCCTCCACGGTCTTGCAGGACCTGCTGCTCGGGCTGAACGCGCACATCAACTACGACCTCGCCTACGGCACGTTCCTCAACCTCCGACAGCACGGGGACGACGCCGGGCACCTGCTGCTTCCCCGCCGCAAGTTCGACCACGACCAGGTCAACAACATCCTGGTCCGGTCGATCCCTCAGATCGCCGAAACGCTCACCCGCGACTACGGCGGCGGCATCACCCTGCTGCGCAAGACGCTGCGCGGCCTGGACGTCGTGCTGAGCGGTACCGGCCTGAAGCACTACCGGGAACGCGTGTGGTGGTCGGCGATCTCGTACCTGACCACCACGGACGAGGAAGAGGTCAACCTGGTCCACCAGAAGCTCAACTGGGAGTCCGCCCAGTTGGCCAAGCTGATCGCCGACCAGAGCGCGTGGAGCCTGCCCGTGCGCACGATCGGCCGCGCGATCCGCAAGGACGACTACAGCCGCATCACCCTGGAGAGCCCGGCCGCCGCGTGACACCCACCAAGTCCGCCGGACGTTCACCCGATCTCAGGACGCCGGATCCCCGCCCTCCGTCCACGACGCGATGGCGCCGCGGACGGAGGGCGTGGGGATGAGCGGACCTCGTGCACGTCGACGGGCTACTGCACGGGGTTCCAGCCGTCGCCGCCGGCCAGGTACTTCTGGGCGGTGTAGTCCGCCGCGGTCGCGCTGCTCATCTGCGGGCGGTCGCCGGTGCCGGTGGTGGCTCCGGCACCGGTGTTGTCGTACTCGTTGAACCGGCAGGTCTTCCAGGAGAAGCCGCCCATGTCCTGCCAGGCTCCGGCTTGGCGGATGTGCCCGCCGAGCGTCGAGTCACGGACCAGGACCTGACCGATCGCGTCGGCCGCGCCGCCGGCGTGCCAGCAGCGGCCCAGGGCGACGGTCCGCGCCGCAGCCGAACTCGTCACCGTCGACCTGGTGATCAGGATGCCGTACCGGTTGGAGGAGTGGGTGGCCGCGGCGGTGATGTAACCGTTGTTCGTGCTGCGGCGGTCCAGTGAGCGGATGGTCGTGGAGTCGATGACCAGGGCGCCGTTGCCGTAGATGAAGTCGACCGCGCCTTCGATGTAGCTCTTGTAGACGTACTGGCGGACCTGCGAGCTCCCGGTGCCGCCCCAGGACAGGAACGTGTCCTGGTAGCCCAGCAGGCGTACGTTGCGGTA
The DNA here is from genome assembly GCF_040639675.1 of Actinosynnema sp. NPDC023794. NCBI lineage: Bacteria > Bacillati > Actinomycetota > Actinomycetes > Pseudonocardiales > Pseudonocardiaceae > Actinosynnema > Actinosynnema sp. NPDC023794. The sequence continues at coordinate 43,258 of NZ_JBFAFR010000019.1, forward strand.
GACCTGCCGGTCGCCGCCGGCGTACAGGGCCAGTGCCTGGCTGTCGCGCCCGGCGTACGTGTTGGCGATGGTCAGCCCCGTGACCGAGGTGTTCTTGGCCAGGTTGAGCACGGTCGCGCTGCCCGCGGTGCCGGCCGTGGACGCGGGGGTGTTCCCGGTGATCACGACGTCGGTCGAGGTCCCGGTCGTACCCCGCAGGGTGATGCCGGACTTGCTCGACGGGATGGACACCTGACCGCGGTAGGTGCCCGGCTTGACGTTGATGACCGTGCCGGGCGCCGCTGCCGCGAGCGCGGCCTGGATGGTGGTGTGATTCCCGGAGCCGTCAGCCGCTACGGTGATCGTGGCGGCGTGCGCGGGGGTGGTCAGCGCGATGGCGGCCAGCGGTAGTGCGGCGAGGGCCGTGGCGCCGCGGACCACGACGGTCCGGCGTTTGCCGTGCAGGGACATGTGGGAACCTCTCATCGATCTTCGAGGACGTCGCCGAAGACAGGGGACGGCGGTGATCCTCAGTACGGTGCGGTCCTGGGCCAGACGATCGCGCTGGTGGGGATGGTGGAGGTCAGCCGCCGGAAATCGGTGGACCGCATGACGCCCTGGTCGCGCAGGGAGGTGGCGACGAGCCGGGCGACCTCGATCGCACCGAACGCCTGGAAGTGCGTGTTGTCCTGGACGCCGTCGGGGTAGTTGGGGTACTGCCCGGCCGCCAGGTGCATGAAGTACTTCTTCGTTCCTTCGACGCCCACGCGGTTCCACAGCGCCGTGCTGGACGCGGTCAGGTCGATCAGCGGCACGCGTTTGGCCGCCGCGAGCTCGCGCATCGCCGCCGGGTAGGCGCCGTGCGACGGGGAAGTGGTCCCCGCGCTGGTGAATCGGCGTCGTTCCACGGGCGTGACCAGAACCGGGTTCGCGCCCTTGGCGCGGCTCTTGTCGACGTACTGGGAGAGGTACGACTTGTACGTCGTCGACGGCTCGGTGTAGCGGGTCGGGTCGTCGATCTTCTCGTCGTTGTGCCCGAAGGAGATGAGGAGGTAGTCACCGGGCTTGATCCGAGCCAGGATGTGGTCGAGCCGGCCCTGGTCGATGAAGCTCTTGGAGCTGGCCCCCGACCTGGCCACGTTCACCGCCACGGCGTCGGAGGTGAGGAACACCGGCAGCGCCTGCCCCCATCCGGCCCTGGGAGCCTGTGAGGACACGTAAGTGGACGCGGTGGAGTCTCCCGCGATGTAGACCTGAACCGGGGTCGCCGCCGAGGCGGTCACCCCCGCGACGGCCAGGGGAACGATCGACGAGGCTGCCACTGCGCCGATCACGGCGGCACGTGTGCCGAGCCGTCGGCCCGTGAACCGTTGCCACATCGGGCGTTTCAGGAGCATGCGCGGACTTCCCTTCTGGACGCGGACGGCCGAGGAATTCCCCGGGACCGACGGGCCGATCAGCGTGCCCGTTCTCGGCGGCGGAGGAAACAGGCCGACAGGCACCAGCGGTCACATTCGAAGTGAATTCGACGGGCGCTGATCGTCGGCGTTCGTAGTATGGAGGGGCTGTGCGCATGTCACAAGAGCCGACGCCCGGTTCGTCGCATATCCGTCGGCGTTCGGGTAATTGAGACGCAAGTAGTGGTTTCTTGTAGGTCGATCGGGTTCGGGCGCAACTCGAGCTACCCCGCCCGCCGCGCGAGTAGTTGCCGTAGCCGAGCACGTTTCGCCGATAGTTGTTGTACAGATGCGCGTAGGCGACGTTGTCGGTGCTGAGTCGCGCCGGTCGGTGTCGTGGATCCGGTTGTGGTGGATCGTTATGCGGGCGGTGGTGTTCTCGGTCAGACCGATGCCGAGGGTCTCGTTCGACGGCATCGCGGTGTGCCGATGGATGGCTCGGGGCGGTGGTGGCAGTTCTTCGAATCGAACTGTTCGGCGGGTTTCGGGTTGCCCGTCGATGGCCGCGCGGTATCTCCGGAGTCCTGGGCTGTGCGACTTCACCATTGCCTCGGGCAGTACCAACTGCACGCGCCGTTGGGAAGCCGGTCGGTCGCGTTGCCCTGCCTCCGGCGTGCCGAGCTCGCGGCGTGTACGGGCGCACGCCGAGGCGACGGCCCATCTCAAGCGCGCAGCCGCAGCGATCCAGGACATCAGGACGCTCGCGTTCCCTGACGACCTCGGGTAGCCGTCCCCCCGTCCGGCTTACGTGCCTACCCGCGTGTCCACAGCGTCACCGTGCCGTTGGAATTCGCCGTGGCCAGCATGGTGCCGTCCGGGCTGAACGTCAGGTTCTCGACGTGGCCGCGGCCCTTGCCGGTGAGGGTGGCGCGTTGGTCGCCGGTGTCCACGTCCCAGAGGACCACCGTGTTGTCGATCCAGTTGCTGGTTGCGACCACCTTGCCGTCCGGGCTGAACACGACCGCGGTGAGGCCCGAGTCGTGGTTGAGGGCCGTGCGTTGCCGGCCGGCGGTCACGTCCCAGAGTCGTACCGTGCGGTCTCGGCTCGCGGACGCGAGGAGGCCGTCCTTGCTGAACGCCACGGCCCGGACCTCCTCGGTGTGCCCGGTGAGATCGGCGATCTGCCGACCGTCGGTCACGTTCCACACCCCTACCGCGTTCTCGGAACTGGCGGACGCGACGAGCCTCCCGTCCGGGCTGAACGCGATGCGGGCGTACCGGCTGGTGCGCCCGGCCAGTACCGCTCGCTGCGCGCCACCTGCCACGTCCCAGAGCCGGATCGTGTTGTCGGCGCCTGCGGAGGCGAGCAGCGCGCCGTCCGGGCTGAACGCCACGCCGCCGACACCGGAGGTGTGTTCGGCGAGGGCGGCGCGCGGCTGGCGGGTCGCCACGTCCCAGAGCCTGACCACGGTGTCGTGCCGTTGGCCGGACTCGTCGAGGTCGGCGCAGGAGGCGAGGACCTGCCCGTCCGGGCTGAACGCCACGTCGGTCAGCCCGTGCTCCTGGGCGGTGAAGACGGCGCGTTGCAGGCGCCGGCGCACGTCCCACAGCCTGATCGCGCGGTCCCCGCCGCCGGTCGCCAACGTCTGCCCGTCCGGGCTGAACGCCACGGCGCTGGCCACCCCTTGGGCGTGGCCGGGCAACTCGGCGTCGAGGCGGAACGAGTCGCCGTCGCCGGGTGGCTCGCTCGGGGACGTCACGACGGGTTGCCGGTCGTCGTCTTCCGGCCACAGGACCGCGACGGCGATGCCGAGCCCCGCCACGCCGACCAGTCCGGTCGCCCCCAGCAGCAGCCGCCGCCGGGTGAGACCCCGCGGACCGGACGCGCCGGGTCGGTACGGGGGTGCCTGGCCTGCGGGCGCCGGTGCCGCCGGTGGGAGGGGTCGGGCACCCGCCTGGCATCGCTGGACGATCTCGGCCGGTGCAGGTCGCCGTCCCGGATCTTTGGCCAGGCAGGCGACGATGACGCTCCGCAAGGGCTCCGGGCAGCCGGACAGGTCGGGTTCCTGCTCCAGGATCCGGTACGTCACGGCGTGCGAGTGACCGCCGCCGAACGCCGACCGGCCGGTCACCGCGAAGTACGCCAGGACGCCCAGCGCGAACACGTCGGCCGCTCCGGTGACCTCCTGGCCGCGGATGTACTCCGGCGCCAGGTACGCGGGCGTTCCGGTCAGCACACCGGTCCCGGTCAACGAGGTGACGTCCGCTGCTCGCGCGATGCCGACGTCGATCACCAGCGGTCCGTCGCCGGTCAGCAGCACGTTCGACGGCTTCAGGTCCCGGTGCACCACCCCGGCCGCGTGCAGCGACTGCAACGCCTCCGCCAGCCCCGCCGCCAACCGCAGTCCGGTCTCGCCGGTCAACGGCCCCGACTCGGCCACCACGTACTGCAGGGAAGCCGCGGGCACGTACGCCGTCGCCAACCAGGGCCGCTCCGCACGGACGTCCGCGTCGACCACCGGCACGGTGTACAGCCCGTGCACCAGGCGAGCCGTCGCGATCTCCTGCTCGAACCGCCGTCGAAAGCCGCTGTCCCCGGCGAGTTCCCGGTGCACGACCTTCACCGCCACCGCGACCCCGGCGGGTGTCCGTCCCAAGTAGACCCGGCCCATCCCGCTCGTGCCCAGCACGGCCTCGACCCGGTACGGGCCGACGGTCTCCGGATCACCCGGCTCCAGTCCGCGACGCGGCGGCACGACGACCGGCCACCCCACACCACCCGGCTGCGCCACGACTACACCTGCTCCCACAGCAGCACCCGGGCGTCGAGGCCGGCGGACGCCAGCAGCCCCGTCGAGCTGAAGGCCACGTCGTTGACGCCGAGGTCGTGTCCGCCGAGGACGGCGAGCAGCCCGCCGCCGGCCACGTCCCAGACCTTCAGCTCCTCGGCGGCCGTGGCGAGCAGCCGACCATCCGGGCTGAACGCCAGGTCGCGGATCGGCTTCTCGTTGCCGCCCAACACGGCGTTCTGCTGACCGAGCACCTCGACGTCCCAGAAGACCACCCGGCCGCCGGTGCTGCCGGTGCCGGTGTCCGCCGCGGCGAGGACCGCGCCGTCCGGGCTGAACGCCACGGCCCAGACGTTCCCCTCGTGTCCGTCGAGAACGTTGTGGAGCCGTCCCTCGGCCACGTCCCACAAGTACGCGGACCCGCCGGAGCAGGACGCCAGAAGTCGACCGCTCGGGTGGAAACCCACGCTCGCCACGTTCGTGCCGTGACCGGTGAGGACGGCGCGCTCCCCACCGCTCGCCACATCCCACAACCGCACGGTCTTGTCCGCGCCGGCGGAGGCGAGGAGCCGACCGTCCGGGCTGAACGCGATATCGGCGATCTCACCGGTGTGGCCGGACAGGGCGGCCCGGATCTCCCGGCTCTCGACGTCCCACAGCCGCACCGTCCGGTCGTCAGCGGTGGCGAGCAGCCTGCCGTCCGGGCTGAAGGCCATCCCGAAGGTGGGCCTCGCCTGCCCGGTGAGCACGGCGCGCTGCTCGCGACCGGCCACGTCCCAGAACCGCACGTCCTCGCCGCTCATGCCGGCGAGCAGCAAGCCGTCCGGGCTGAAGGCCACGTTGTTCACGCTGGCGGTGTGGTCGGTGAGGGTCCCGGCGAGGCGGAACGGACCGGTCACCACGGACGGGACGTCGCCGTCGTCCGAGTTGCCCGGCCAGAGGGCCGCGATGGTGATGCCGAGCCCAGCCACGCCCGCCACCACGCCGCTCGCGCCCAGCAGCAGTTGCCGCCGAGTGAGGCCCCGCGGACCTGACTCGCCGGGGACGTGCGGGGGTGGCGGAGGTCCGGGCGGGATGACAGGTCGGGTGACCACCGGTTCGGTCGGCTGCACGGTCGGTTGCACGGTCGGCGGTGGGCTTGCGTGACCGTCGCCGCGGGTGGTGACCCGGCACCGTTCGACGATCTCGGCCGGAGCGGGCCGCTGCCGCGGGTCTTTGCGCAGGCATTCGACGACGATGTCCCGCAGCGGTTCAGGACAGCCCTCCAGGTCGGGCTCCTGCTCCATGATCCGGTACGTCATCGCGTGCGCGTGACCCCCGCCGAAGGCCAACTGGCCGGTCACCGCGAAATACGCCGACAGCCCCAGCGCGAACACGTCCGCGGCCCCGGTGACCTCGTCCCCCCGGATGTACTCGGGCGCCAGGTACGCCGGTGCGCCGGTCCGCGTCACCGACGTGCCCTCCACGGCGTGCGCGATGGCGTAGTCGGACAACCGCAGCCCACCGGCGATGAGCAGGACGTTGGACGGCTTGAGGTCCCGGTGCACCACGCCCGCCGCGTGCAACGACTGCAACCCCTCCGCCACCGCGGCGACCAGCCGCAGCACCGTCGCCGCGGAGCCCGGCCCGTGCTCGGTCACCGTGTGCTGCAACGAGGGTCCGGCGACGTAGGCGCTCGCCAGCCAGGGCCGCTCCGCCCGCGGGTCGGCGTCCACGACCGGCACCGTGTACAACCCCTGCACCCGCCGGGCCGTCGCCACCTCCCGTTCGAAGCGCGCCCGGAACCCGCCGTCCGCGGCGAACTCCCGGTGCACGACCTTCACCGCCACCGCGCCCCCGGCCGGTGTCCGCCCCAGGTAGACCCGGCCCAGTTCCCCTTCGCCCAACACCCCCTCGACCCGATACGTCCCCACCGTCGCCGGATCACCCGGCTCCGGGGCGCGATGCGGCGGCGCCACCAGCGGCCACCCCGATTCCACACCACCAGGTAACGACACCCGACCGACCTGCCCTTCGCCCTACTGCCCGGCGGGACGACACCGCACCCCTCGAACGGACCCGAAGATCCAACCTAACGGAGTCCGCTCCGGCCTTGGGCGCTATCGTCCCGACGCCGACAATCTCACCGGTCCGGTCCCGACCGGCCGCTTGATTGCCGAGGAAGCCTCGGATTGGTCGAACCGGCCTGCGTGATCCCGCGTTGTCGGCCGGCTGCGGTCGTGACGTCACGCCCCAGTGATCAACGCCCGGTGCCGGTGGTGAGGGGTGCGGGCCACGCGGCGGGGTCCGTCGCGTCGACCGGGGCGGTGGGGCACAGGACGTAGTGGCGTGGGGCGAGGGCGTTGAAGCGGTCGGGTAGTGCGGCCAGGCAACGGGCATGGGCCTGTTCGGGTGTCCGCACGGCGTCGGTCGCGGTCAGGTAGGCGACCAGGTCGCGGCCGTCGACCGAGCCGAAGATGCGGGCCGTCGAAGGCGCCAGGGCTTCCTCGAGCAGCTGTTGCACCTCGGCGAGGTCGACCCAGCACGAGTCGACCAGCACCCAGTCGGGCGTGCGGGCGATGGGGTCCAGGCCGGTGACCTCGCGGACCCGCGAGGCGTCGAGGTCACCTCCGGCCGCACCCACCAGCAGGCGCTCGACGGCCAGCAACAACGACTCCATCTCGGCCCGCGGCACCAGCCCGGTGTCCGCGCTCCACAGGTCGAGCCGGACCCGGCCGTCCACCTCGGTCAGGCCGAACCGCACCGGTGTCCCGTTGTGGGGCACCGGACGCCACCGCAGCTCCGTCTGCCGCAGCGCGGCGGTGAACTCCTCCGGCCGGTGCTTGACGCCCGCGGTGACGCCGGACCACGACTCGGGCACGAGGCTGTTGAACAACGGGTCGTAGGAGAAGTGCATACCCCGTTCGTGCTGGATCCGCTCGTCCCACGCGCCACGCTCGACGCCGTCGTACCGGCCGTGCCTGCTCGCCTCCAGCACCGCGGCCCACGTGTGCTTGACCAGCGCGTCGAAGCTCCGGTCGCCGACCTCGACGGCGACGAGGTTGCCCTGCGCCAGGGAACCGACGAAGTCGACCAGGTGGCGGTCGAAGCGGTTGCTCGACAGCGACGGGAACACCAGTTCGCGGTAGCCGGTGCGCCGCGCCAGCACCGCGCACGTCGCGGCGAGCACGACGGAGGACCGGCTGGACCGGGTGCGCGCCGCCACCTGTCGCACCGCCATCGCGGCGGCCGGGGACGACAGCTCCACCGCCAGCGACTCGCCGGACCGCGTGGCCCCCGGCAGGGCGAGCAGGCAGCGGGGTTGCCGCCGCGCCAGCTCGCGGACGTAGTCGTTGGCGGCCCGGGTCCGACGTCGCTCGGCGGGCGTCGCCTCCAGCTCGGCTTGGTCCAGCGGCTGGTGGCGGGGTTCGCCCACCTGTCGGCGGTCCGGGTGCGCGAGCATCTCGGCGAACTCGCGCTTGAGCACCTCGATGGAGCCGAAGTCGACGGCCATGTGCGAGAAGCCCGCGACGCAGGCGATGACCGTGCCGTGCTCGTCGGTGGCCACCGCCATCCGCAGCGTGGTGGCCGCCGTGTCGCGCCGTTCCTGCAGCCACGCGAGCAGCCTCCCGGCCACGGCCGAGCGGTCGCGAGGTCCCCACGGACCCTCGCCGAGGGCGCACACGTGGAGCGTGAACGCGCCGGTCGCCGCGACCACCTGACGCGGGTCCTCTCCCCGGACGTAGGTGGTCCGCAGGGATTCGTGCCTGGCCACGAGCACGGTGGCCGTCCCGACCACGTCGTCCACCGACCTCCCGGCGGGCACGGGCAGTTCGACGCGCAGGAACGCGGCGAGGTGGTCGGCGTCGGGCTCCAGCCACTGCATGGTGTTGAGCTGACCGAGGGTGACGGGTCCCTCGGCCGCACGCGCTCCGGTGGCGCTGACCTGGATGGCGTCGACGGGCGTGAGCCGCACGCGCCGCCTGCGCTGACCGGTGTCGACCGAGGTGCTCATCCCTGTCAGCCGATCAACCCGCGCAGCACGCCTGCCACGTCCCCGTCCTGCGGCGTGTGCTCGCGCGTCGCCGCCGACGGCCAGTCCGCGAACGCCGTCCGGTCGCCCGAAGGGCTGAGGAAGACGTCGAGCGGACCGGAGTACGGCCGGGGATCCCAGTCGCGGGCGGCGTCCTCGTTCGCCTGCCAGACGCGCGCCGAACGCCTGGCGAACTCGGGGGTCGCGTCCGACGGCACGAGGTCGAGCTCCTTCCACCGGTCCAGGACCGCGACCGGGTCACCGGGCGGCTGGTCGAACCGGGGTCCGATGTCCAGGAGCTCGGCGTCGACCAGGGCCAGCAGCCGCACCTCGGCGCCGTCCTCGGTGAGCCGGGCGGCCATCTCGTGGGCGACCGACGCGCCGGTCGAACAGCCGCCGAGCAGGTAGGGGCCGGTCGGCCAGGCCGCGCGGACGGCCTCGACGTAGGTGTTTGCCATGGCCCGCACCGAGGCGACCGGGTCGACCTCCGAGTAGAGCCCGGCCGCTTGGAGCCCGAACACGGTGAAGTCCTCGCCCAGCGCCTGGGCGAGCCCGGCGTACGGACCGACCTGGCCGTTGGCCGGGTGGACCAGGAACAACGGGGGAGCGGTCCCGTCGCCGCGCTGGATCTCCACCAGCGGGTCGGACAGCTGCCCGTTGTGGTCGCGCAGCCGGGCCGCGAGGCTCTCCACGGTGGGGTGCTCGGTCATCACGTTCAGGGGCAGTTGGACGCCCAGTTCCTCGAACACGGCGTTGACGACCCGGGCCGCGTCCAGGGAGTTGCCGCCCAGCTCGAAGAAGTTCTCCCGGATGCCGACGACGAACCCGATGACCTCCTGCCACTGCCGGGCCAGCCACAGCTCCACCGGGTCGCGGGGGTGCCGGTAGCCGGTGTCGAGCACATCGTCCACGGTCGGGTTCATCGTGTGGGTGCACCGCCCTCGTGATCGGCGGCGAGCCGCCAGCGTTGGATCTTCCCGGCCGCGGAGCGGGGGAGTCGGTCGACGAACGTGAAGTGCTTCGGGATCTTGTAGCCGGCCAGCCGCCGGCCGCAGTGCGCGGCGAGGTCGGCCTTGCGGACGCTCACCTCGGGCCGCAGCACCACTCGCACGCCGACCACCGACCCGAGGGTCGGGTGCGGCACGGCCAGCGCGACGGCGTCGACCACCGCGGGGTGGGCCAGCAACGCGGCTTCGACCTCGTTCGGGTCGACCTTCTCGCCGCCCACGTTGATCGTGCCGTGGTCGCGGGGTTCGAGGTAGAGGTAGCCGTCGCGGTCGAGCCTGCCGCGGTCGCCCACCGTGGCGAACCCGTCCGGGGTGGTGCGGACGACCTGGTCGTTGACGTAGTCGGAGCGGCCCACCCGCTGGGGGGTGCGCATGAACACGGTGCCGGCCTCGCCCGGCGCGACCGGGGTGCCGTCGTCGTCCAGGACGCGGAGCTGGGTCAGCACGCCGCGCCCGACCGTGCCCGGCCGGGCCAGCCACTCGTCGCCGCGGGCCAGCGTCACGCCGATGCCCTCGGTCGCGCCGTACAGCTCGAAGACCCGCTCGGGGCCGAGCAGGTCGATCCACCCGCGCTTGGTGTCCGCGTCGCAGGAGGCCGCGGTGTGCAGGAGCGCACGCAGGCTGTCGAAGGCCGCCGGGTCCGCGTCGGCGAGCATCAGGATCTCGCGCATGTGCGTCGGCGTCAGCTGAACCCACTCGATGCGGCGCTGCCGCACCAGGTCGACGGTCCACTGCGCGGCGAAGAACGGTTGCAGCACAACGGTGTTCAGGTCCAGCAGCGCGTCCACGAACGCGGTGAACGGCGCCGCGTGGTACAGCGGACCGACGATGAGCTGCCGCTGGCCGGTCCGCCAACCGGTCTGCCGGATCACCAGCGACGGCGTCCGCGCGGGGTCGTAGCGCAGCGGCCCCGGTCGCGCCGAGACCTTCGGCACGCCCGTGCTCGCGCCGGTCGCCAGCAGGTAGGCCGCGGCGCCGTCCCGGGTCGACGGCGGCGTGGCCGACACGATCGCCGCCCCCGGCCGGTTCCCGGCGTCCATCAGGTGCACGTGCCCGTACCGGCGGCCGAGCAGTCCGAACAGGACGTCCCGCTCGGCTGCGGGCGTGGCCGGGTTCAGCGGGAAGACGGGCACCTCGGCCGCGAGCGCCGTCGCGATGCCGGTCGCCGCGGCCAGGGTGTTGGCCGCCTCCACGACGACGCAGGACGGCACGTCCGGGTCGAGCGCCGCCCGCAGCGCGGCCACCGCGTCCGCCACCGACTCGGCGAGTTCCCCCCACGACAGGACCTGCTCGGCCAGATCGGGGTCGAACCCGATCAGGGCCGTCCGACCGGGTTCGGCGCGGGCGATGTCGGCGATCCGCCGGTGCACGGGGAGGGTCATCGCTACCGCAGCATCTCGGCCAGCCGCCGGACGCTGGACGCGGTCATGAACTCGTACACGTCCAGCGGCCGGTCGAACTCCGCTTCGAGGGCCGCGATGATGCCCAGCGCCGACAGCGAGTCGCCGCCCAGCTCCAGGAAGTCGTCGGTCGCGCCGACCGGCCGCACGTCCATCTGCGCCGACCAGATCGCCGCCACCCGCCGCTCGACGTCGTCGCGCGGGTCCTCGAACAGGGTGCACCGGCCGTCTGCGACGGCCGCCGCCAGCTGCTCGGCGTCCACCGCGCCGTCCGCCATGGGGAGCCGGTCCACGACGAACACACCGTTGAGCCCGCAGTTCTCGCCGAGCTGGTGCCGCACGTGGTTGCGCAACACCGGTCCGCTCAGGTACTCGGTCAGCTCGACGGCGGCGACCGTGACGTCACGCCCGTCGTGGCGCACCACGGCGGCGCCCGCCCGGCTCACGCCCGGGTGCGCGGACAGGACGTCGGCTATCTCGGCCACGTTCACCACGGGCGATCTCCTATCAGCAGTTCGGCGACGAGGTCGTGCACCGCGGGCTCGCGCAGCAGGGCGGCGTGGTCCACGTCCAGCGCCAGGTGCCGTGCGCCGTCCACGGGTGGCTTGTGCTCCTTGGAGGACACGAACAACGGCGTCCCGGAGCGCGTGTCGAACCGGCCCTGCGCGGCCAGCAGCATGTACTCCACGTAGGCGGTGAACCCGCCGGTGAGCTGCTGCCGGAAGAACTGGTTGAGCGACAGCCGTGCGGCGACCTCGCCCATCACCGCGTCGTACCGGTCGACCAGGGCGGTGGCGATGCGGGGCAGGTCGTCCGAGTGCGCCTCGACGAGCCCGTCCGCCAGGGCACGCGCGCCGTCCAGCTCCTCGGCGGTCAGCTGGTCCCCGGAGGTCTCCAGGGTGGACGTGAACTGGTGGGCCAGCGAGCCGGCGGTGGTCGCCTCCGCGTCGAAGAGCAGGGTCACCGGGGCCGGTGCGGACTTGGCGACGGCGTCGGCGACGCAGGTGGCCAGCGACGACCCCGCGCAGTACCCCAGCACCGCGCGCACCGGGCGGCCGGTCGTCGCCGCGTCCGCCACCCAGCGGTCGACGCACGCGTCGAGCGGCCCCGAGCCCGGCTGGGCGAGGTGCAGGAAGCAGGCGTCCACCGGGACACCGGACGCCAGGTCCGCGAACCCCGCCGCGGCCCGTCCGCCGGGGAAGTCGAGGCACAGCACGAGGTCCGGCCCGCGATCGGACAGCTGTCGCCAGTGCGTCAGTTCCACTGCCCGACCTCCTGGGTTTCCACGGCCGCGGTCAGCGCCCGGTAGTCGACCTTGCCCCCGGGCGTGTGCGGCAGGCGGTCGACGTGGCGGACCACCACGTGCCGGCTCGGCACCCCCAGCACCTCGGCCAATCGCCGCCGCTGCTGCTCGTGCACGTCCGGGTCGCCCGCGCCGAACAGGTACACCACGTCGTCGTCGCCGCGGACCACGGCCGACGGGTGGTCGGACCGCTCGACCACGCGCTCCAGGTCGTCCAGGCTCGTGCGGACGCCGAGCACCTTGACGATCCGCTTGGTCCGACCGGTCAGGTAGAGGTAGCCGTCGCGCAGGTAGCCGAGGTCGCCCGTGTCCAGGACGTCCACTCCGGGGCCTCGGCCGAGGTCGTCGCGACCGGTCGCGTAGCCGAGCATCAGGCCGGGACCGCGGTAGTGCACGGCGCCCTCGCCGGGTGCGGCCCGGTGGTGCGCCTCGGCGGGCGCGATGGTGATGACGCCGCCGGGCACCGCCGTCCCGACCGAGCCGAGGCGGTCCGGGAGGTCGGCCGGGTCCAGGCACGTGATCCGCGAGGTGGCCTCGGTCTGGCCGTACATGGGGAAGAACCGGCCCTGCCGCCGCTCCATCATCCGCGCCAGCCGCATGGTCAGCTCGTCGCCCAGACGTGCGCCCGACTGTGTCATCGTGCGGATCTCCGTGCGCTCCAGCAGGTTCAGGTGGGCTGGGCCGAACGCCGCGTAGGTCGTCGGCACGGCGGCGAACGACGTGGCGCCCGCTCTGGTCAGGTGGTCCCACATGGCCAGCGAGAGCGGCGTCCGGTCGCTCAACACGATGCTGGCGCCGGACCGGAGATGACTGTTGAGCACCGATAACCCATAGGCATGGGTAATGGGAAGAGTGGTCGGTGCGCGTTCCGCGGCGGTGATGTCCAGTACGCGCGCGATGGCTTCGGAGTTGTCGGCCAGACCGTCGTACGAGAGCCGGACCGCTTTGGGGCTCCCCGTCGTTCCGGAAGTCGACAGCAGCAGTGCGGTGTCCGGGAAGATGTCGCCCGCCGGTTGCGCCGAACGCCTGCGCAGCACCGGCGAACCTCCCGCCGGCTCGCCGGGCACGTAGCCGAGGTCGGCCAGGTCCGGCCCGCCACCGGGACCCGGCACGACGAATTCCGGTTGGTACGCCGAGAGGATCTCGGCCGAGGCCGGCATGAACGCGACCGTGTGGCCGAGGCGCAGTGCGGCGAGGTAGGTCAACAGCGTGGGCAGGTCGCGGTCTCCGGCGCACAGCACCAACGCCTTGGTGTCGTGGCGCAGGGACCGCTCGACCTCGCGGACCAGTGCGGCCAACTCGCCGTAGGACAGCGTCCGTCCGCCGACGAGGTGGACGGCAGGGGACCGCGGCGGCGCCTCATCGTGCGTCACGAGATCCAGCATCGCCGAGGGCATGGCGCACATTCTGCGGCTGTTCCGGACCGCGGTCCATAGCCCGTATTCGGTGCCGGGCTCGTGCTTGACGGCCTCGACCCCGGTGGTGCAGATTCCCGGTGACCTCCCGGAGAGGGGAAGTGCCGCCATGGATTCCGAGATCCGCCAGTTCCTTTTCGACTCGTTGACGGTCATGAAGTACAGCACCGCCGACATGGACGACGACACGGTGCTCGGGCCGGCAGGCGCCGACCTCGAATCGCTCGCCCTGGCCGAGCTCTCGCTGCGGGTGGAGGACCACTTCGGCGTCCGGTTCAACGAGGACGAGGCCGAGCGGTTCGCCGCCATGACGGTCGGCGAGTTCTGCGCCGAGGTGGCCCGGCGCGCGCAGACCGCAACGGCGACGTGAGCACAAGCGTCGCCGTGACCGGGATCGGGCTGGTCAGCCCGGTCGGCACCGGGGTCGAGGAGGTCTTCCAGGCGGTGTGCGCCGGCCGGTCCGCGGTCGTGCGCCCGCCGGAGGACCACCCGCTGCACGGTGTGCTCGACGCCGCCGCGATCGGGCCGGTCATCGACCCGGAAAGCGTTATACCGCCGAAGGAAGCGCGTGTCGTCGACCGCTCGATCGTGATGGCCGTGCGGGCCGCGGGCGACGCCTTGGCCGACGCCGGGATCGAGGTCGGCCGGGACGTCGACCCGTACCGGGTCGCGGTCGTGCTCTCCGGGGTCGGTGGGCTCGGGACGCTCGCGGAACAGGCGGTCGAGCGGTCCCGGCGCGGACGGTTGGGCGTCAGCCCGTTCATGCTGCCCGGTGTGCTGCCCAACATGGCGGCGGCGCGGGTCGCCATCAAGTTCGGCATTCGGGGGTACACCTCGTCGTCCGGCACGGCGTGCGCCGCCGGCGGGCAGTCCATCGGCGAGGCGATGCGCATCCTCCGGTCGGGCGAAGCGGACGTGGTGGTGTGCGGGTGCACCGAAGCGCCGCTGTTCCCGACGTTCGCCGACGCCTTCGGCAACGCGCTCGCCCTCGCCCGGGGCTGGTCCGACCCGGCCATGGCGAGTCGCCCGTTCGACCGGCGCCGCAACGGTTTCGTGCTCGGCGAGGGCGCCGGTGTGCTCGTGCTGGAGCGGCCCGACTTCGCGCGGGCGCGCGGCGCGGCGGTGCACGCCGAGGTGCTCGGCTGGGGTGCGACGAACGACGCGCACCACCCGACCACGCCCCGGCCGGACGGCTCCAGCGCGGCGGAGAGCATGCGGATCGCACTTCGGGATGCCGGACTGTCCACAGGCGACATCGACTACCTCAACGCGCACGGCACCGGCACGAAGGCGGGCGACACCGCCGAGGCGACCGCGATCCGGAGCGTGTACGGCGATGCCATGCCCCCGGTCAGCTCGACCAAAGGGGTTACCGGGCACATGCTCGGCGCGTCCGGTGTGATCGAGGCGTCGATCGGCATCACGGCCATGCGCAAGGGACTGCTCCCACCGACCCACAACCTGGACGACCCCGACCCGGCCTGCGACCTCAACCACGTGCGCGGTGAGGCGGTGCCCGCCGCGGTGGGCGCGGTCATGTCCAACTCGTTCGGCTTCGGTGGCCACAACGTGAGCGTGATCTTCGGGAGCACCGATGGGTAAGCGGATCGTCCACGACCGGGTCGCCGTGCCGTTCTCCGGACCCGGTGCGGGGACCGCGCCGCTGAGCTGGGGCCAGAAGGCCATCCTCCAGGACATGCGGACCAGCGACTGGACCTACAACATCAGCGGTGCGCACTACGTGCCGGACGGCCTCACCGTCGCCGACGTCGCCGAACGCCTTGGCCGGCTCATGAGCAAGCACCCCGCGCTGCGGACGCGGTTCGGCACCGACGACGACGGCAGGCCGTGCCAGGTCGTGCACGGGTCCGGTGAGATCGAGCTGGAGGTCATGACCTTCGCCGACCACCTCGACCGCACCGACGCCGTCGACCACGGCAACAGGTTGTGGCTCAAGTGGATGGCTACCCCGCTGGAAGAGCACACCCCGTGGCCACTGCGCATGGGCGTGATGGAGTACCGGGGCGAAGCCGTGTACATGGTGCTCACCCTCGGCCACATGGTCGTCGACGGCGTGGGCGGGTTGCTGCTCATGACCGACCTCGACCTCGGCGAACTGGTCGGCCGCCCGGTGGACCCGGACGCGGTGCGGCTCGCCGACCTCGCCCGGTGGGAGACGACGCCGCAGGCGCGGCGGGTCAGCGACCGGGCCATGCGCTACTGGGAAGGCCACCTCCGGTCCCTGCCGCCGCTGACGTTCGGCGCCCCGGAGGTGCCGGACTACGAGGCGGGGCGGCGGTGCCGCAACGTGCGGTTCCAGTCGCGGGCCGCCTACCTGGCCGTGGTCGAGATCGCCCGCCGGATCCGCGCGGACACCGGACCGGTGCTGCTCGCGGTGATCGCCACCGCGATCGCCCGGACCACCGGCGTCAACCCCCTGACCCTGCACGTGGCCTCGGGCAACCGGTACCGACCCGGGCTGGCCGACGTCATCGCCTCGGTGGTCCAGAACGCAGTGCTCACCCTCGACTTCGACGGCACGGTGGACGACGTGATCGCGCAGGCCCGCCAAGCCACGACGTCGGCACTGATGCACTCCTACTACGACCCCGACCAGTTGGCGGAGCTGGCCGAACGCCTGGCCGCCGAACGCGGCTACCCGGCCCGGATCACGTGCCGGGTCAACGACCGGCGGTTCAGCACCAGGTCCCGGGCCGACGCGGTGGAGGGGGCCCCAGCCGTGGCGGAGGACGAGATCCGCGCCAGGCAGCCCGAGACGCACCTCCAGTGGCACAAGTTCGTGTACCGGTGGACCGACCAGCTGTTCGTCAACATCGAGGACCACCCGGACACCGTGTACCTCCAGGTGGTCACCGACATCGACCTCTTCCCCGCGGAGCAGGTGGAAGCATTCCTGCACGCGGTGGAGGAGGTGGCCATCGAGGCCGCGTTCCACTCGGACGTGCCGACCGGCGCACGACCCCGACCGGCCGTCACCGGCACCGGATCGAGGTAACGCCGGCTCCGGCCACCGTGGTGCCGGGGCGGCCGGGCCGCCGGCTGCCGGTCGCTCTCGCGTTCCGTGGATCCGGAAGGCCGCCACCGCGACTGCGTCCGCCGATCGCCTCAGCCACGAGCGGGATCGGGAGTGCCCGACAGGACGGCCAGTCGTACCTTGGTCTCGTCCTCGGTGTCCGGCCCGGCGGTCATGACGACGATCTTCCGGTCCGCGTCGCCTTCGGTCATGACGTCGCAATCCACCGTGACCGACCCGACCACAGGGTGTTCGACGATCTTGTGGTCCTCTCGATGTGCGCGACCGCGCCGGCGGCCCAGTGCCATCCGTGGAGAAGGTGTCGCGAGCGAAGTTGCGCGGCGATCCGCCAAGCGCCCACCGACGACGTCCTCACCAGCGTGGACCCGTCGCGCCTGCACCACCTCTGCCTCGCCGTCGAGGACTCGACGCTGCCATCTCCCAGCTGGGTGACCAGGACGTGGAGCTGATCGGCGGGCCCGTGGACGTCGCGGAAATCGGTCAGCGCATCGCGTTCATCACTCGACCGGGCCGCCGGGCCGATCCCGGTGGAAGAGATCACGTGACCGGCGTCATCGGCACCACCGGCCGGCTCGGCAACGCCGTCATCGAACGTCTGCTGAACCGGCTCCCGGCCACCGGCGCCGGCGCGACCGTCCGAGATTCGACATGGCACGCGACCTGGCAGATCGCGGCGGGCGGCCGTCGATCTGGTGCTCGAAGAGTTGAAGTCGGTCTTGAGGTCCTGCGCCACTAAGGACTAAGCGGACGCGACCACGGCGAAGCAGAGGTAGCGCAGTTCCTGGTCGTAGTCGCCCACCAGCACCGTGCTCTCGCGCTCCTCGGCCACGTGCCACCACACGCCCGTGGTGGGCTGCCCGGACGGCGCACGGGTGTGGTCGGGGCTGCCCGGCCACACCGCGGCGAGCGCGTCGCTCAGCACGACCCGCGCGCCGGGATGACCGGCCGACAGGTCGGCCACCCCGAGGCGAGCCACCTCCGGCACGGCCTCCGGCCCCACGTCGGGGTACTGGCGGACATCGGTCACCCGAGTGCCCGCCCCGTCCTCGTACAGCATGGCCACGCCCCGGTGCGCCAACGGTGTCGCGGCCGTCGACTCGTAGGGCAGCGCAGCCTGTTCGACCACGACCAGCAGCGCCCGTCGCACGCCGTAGTCGCGGATGACGCGCAGACCGGTGAACGGCGACGCGCTGCCCTGGTCGCAGATGGCGAACGACATCGGCGTGCCGGGGCAGATGTGGCTGAGGTAGGTCGCGGTCGCCCGGCCCGGCCACACGTCGTGGATCGAGAACGCCAGCACCAGCAGGTCGACGGGCTCCGCCGCGGGCACGACCTCCGCCACCAACGCCCTGGCCATCTCGCCGTAGGAGTGGCCGGACAGGTCGGCGACGGGTGCGACCCCGAACGGTCGGACCAGGTCCGCGAAGTAGTCGGTCACCTGTGCGCGGTGGTCGTCGTCGGCGAGGACGGCGGCGTCACCGGTGAAACCCCTGCGCCCGGCGCGGACCAGGCGCATCACCAGGGCCGGCTGTGGCCGGCGATGAACGTGGCCAGCTCGCCGACGGTCAGCAACTCGTCCGGGCGCATCCGCTCCACGTCGATCTGGATGCCGAGCTGCTCCTCCACCTCCAGCAGCAGCTCCAAGCCGAGCGACGAGCTGACCCCCAGCTCGTCGGCCATGTGCATGTCCTCGGTGATGGGTTCCTCGCGCTCGACCAGCCGCTTGAGGACGGTGGTCATCGCCTGGACCACGCGGTCCCGTAACGCGATGTCGACCTGGGCGTCGGGTGCGGTCATGTCGGCCTCCTGGGTAAGGACGGGGGATCAGTGCTGGAACACCATCGCGGAGAACGTCGCCCCGGCTCCGGCGCCGACGGTCGCGACGAGGTAGTGGTCGCCCTCGCGGAGCAGGTCGCGCTCCCGGGCGGTCCGGTAGTTGGCGAACGCGTCGGTGCAGAAAAGGTGACCGTTGTCCGGCACGTTCGACAGCAGCACGCGCTGCACCGGGAAGCCCATGAGCGTGCACAGGCGTTGCCAGGTCACGACGTTGACGTTGTGCGGCAGGACCAACCGGATGTCGTCCAGGACGAGCCCCGCGTCGGCGACCGCCCGGTTGATCACCTCGGCCAGCGACGGGCGGTACTGGCGTTGGAACTCGTCCTCGCGATCGCCGAACTCGCCGTCGAACTCCCCGCGTTGCGCGCACACGAAGGACAGCATCCGGTCACGTCGCCCGTTGGCGCTCACCAGGCACGCGGACGCGCCCTCGCCGAAGAGCGACGTGCCCGGCAGCAGCCGCGCGTGACGGGTGAACGCCTTCTCACCCGTCAGCACCAGCGCCAAGGCGTCCTCGTCCGGATCACCGGCGAGCAGCCGGCCCGCCAGCTCGACCGCCAGCAGCCCGCTCGCGCAACTCTGTTGCGTGACGGTGAAAGCCAGCGCGTGACCGAGTCCCAGCCGGCGGCAGACGTCGTGCAGGGGGTTGTGCGGGTACGGCACGACGACCGGCATCGCCCGGCCGTGGACGACGTACCGGACCCGGTGCTCCTGACCGCGCAGTTCGGTGAGCCCGTCGGCGGCGGCGCGCAACAGCTCGGCGGGTGACCGGTCCGGGTCGAACCGTACCTGGTCGAGCCCGTGGAACCGCCGGAAGAGCCTGACCTGGATGTCGGTCAGGCCGAGCGGGTCGGCCAAGTCCTCGATGGGAACGCGGAAAGCCGGTGTGTACACCGACACCGCGTCGAGAGCGGTCACACTTCGGGATCCCACCACGTCGTTCCGGGGAACGTCAATGTGTGTCACGATGTTGCGGTGTCGCGGTTTCTGCTGGTTGTACTGCCGCTGCAAGGCCACCTCTACCCCATGCTCGCGATCGGGCAGGAACTCGCCCGCGCGGGTCACGAAGTCGTCTGGTGCGGTCCGGAGGACGTGCTGCGCCCGCTGGTCGGTCCGGATGCGACGGTGCACGCCACCGGCGCACGGGCCTACCGCCGCTACGACGAGACGGGCATGGCCGGGGTGCGGGCGATGTGGGACGGGTACCTGATCCCGTTCACCCGCTTCACCCTCGGCCCCGTCGACGAAGCGGTGCTGGAGCACAAGCCGGACGTCGTGGTCACCGAGCAGTACGCGCTGGCCGGCGCGTTGGTGGCGCACCGGCACGGCGTGCCGTGGGCGACCCTGTGCACCGGCACGCTGGAGCTGACACCGCCGGCCGAACTCCTCGGTTTCGACGACTACGTGGCCGACAAGATGGCGCAGGCGGTGGCGATGGCGGGCCTGTCCGACGCGCCGATCGACCCGCGGTTCTCGCCGCACCTGGTGATCGCCCTGATGACACCCGGACTCGTGGGTGACGCCGAGCTGCCGGACCGCTGCGTGCTCACCGGCGCGGCGCTGGGCGCCAGGCCGAACGCACCCGACTTCCCCTGGCACCGCTGGGATTCGGACCGCAGGCACGTGCTCGTCACGGTCGGCACGCTGGTCGGCCACATGATCGGCGACTTCTACGACCGGGCCGCGGCGGTGCTCGCACCCATGGCGGACGAGGTGCAGGCGATCTTCGTGACCTCCGGCGTGGCCGCGGAGTCCTTCCCGGACAACGCCATCACCGCCGAGCTGGTGCCGATGCTCGACCTGATGCCGAAGTTGGACGCGGTGGTGTGCCACGCCGGAGGTGCGGTCAACGAAGCGCTCACCTTCGGGGTCCCGATGGTCGTCGCACCGGTCCGGGCGGAGCAGGTGGCGCTGGCGCGGCAGGTGGCCCGGTCGGGCGCGGGCATCGAGGTGTCCATCCTCGACGTCACCGTGGCCGAGCTGGACACCGCGGTGCGAGCGGTGCTGGACGAGCCGGACTACCGGCGCCACGCCCGTCGGATCGGGGCGGAGTTCGCCGCCGCCGGTGGAGCCGCCGCGGCGGCGGCCCACCTGGTCGGGTTGGCGTCCGGCACGTGACCACACGCGAGCGGGAGGACGGTCTGGTGGACGGGTCCAGGGTCAAGGCGCTGCCGGGCGCCGAGGAGTTCGCGTGGGCGAGGCAGCGGCGGGCCGACATCCGTCGCGCGGGTGGCGTGCTCGACCTCGTGGTGCCGCTGCGGGAAGGTGGTGGCGGGGCGGCGCTGTTCTGCGCGCCGCCGCTGGTCGGTGCGAGCTGGTGCTACCTCGCGCTGCTGCCGCACCTCGCGCCCGAGCACCCGGTGTACGGCCTGCAACTGCGTGGGCTGCGCAGGCCGGAACCGCTGCCGGTCGACATGGCCGAGCTGGCGCGGGACTTCGCCGACCAGATCAGGCTCACCCAGCCACACGGCCCGTACCACCTGTTCGGGTGGTCCATCGGCGGCACCATGGCGCACGCTATCGGCGAGGAACTCCAGCGGCGCGGCCACGAGGTCGGCCTGCTCGTCATCGGCGACGCGATGCCCGGCCTGCCGAACAGCCTCAGCGTGGCCGACGACAACCTGTGGCTGGTGTGCGACTTCGTGCTCCGCGAGTTCGGCTACCAGCCCGTGGTCGAGCCGGACGACCCCGACCCGGTGCACCGGATGCTGGACGTGGTCCGCGGCCGGCCGGGGTTGGGGCTGCACGAGTGGTCGGATCGCCAGCTGCTCGCGCTGCCGCACGTGATCAGGAACAACCTCGCGGTGGCACAACGCCATCGCCCCGGGCGGGTCCGCTGCCCGGTGCTGTTCCTCTCCGCCACCGAGAGCGAGCTGCCCACCGAGGCGAAGGTGGCCTCATGGGATGACTACGTGAGCGGACCGGTCGACGTCGTCGAAGTGGACTGCCTGCACGAGCACATGCTGCTGCCCGCGCCGGTCGCCCGGATCGGCGCCGCGATCTCCGCACACCTCGCCGGGAACCCGAAGTCGCCCGAACCGGCTGCGGACGCATCCGAAAGTCTTATTGCTACAGGGGATTCGCGAACCTAGTCTCTGGGTAGGAGTCCGCGTCCGCCCCTCGCCCGGTTCACGAGACCTGCGGTCGGCGTCGCAGTCGGCGGGACACCGCACACCGCCCGAACCCATGCCGCCGCCGATGTGGGAACCCGACTCGACGGCGACCGTTCGGCGGTCCACTGTTCTCTGCAACCGGGAGGTCCGATGAGCGGGGCGAACCTGCGCACCGCGTTGGCGCAGGACATGAGGGTCGGCGCGGGCAACGTGCTGCCCATGCTGCTGGAGCACGGCGCCGACCTCGACGCCCCGCGGATGACCTTCGACGTCGACGTGGACGGCATACCCGCGTGGACCCCGCTGTCGCTGCGCGACCTGGCCGAACGGGTCGCGGCGCGCGCGGACTGGTTCGCGCGCAGGGGGATCGGCCGACGTGACCCCGTCGCGGTGTTCGTCACCTCGGCGGCCGACGTGTTCCTCAACTTCTTCGCGCTCAACCACCTCGGTGCGATCCCGGCGCTGATGAACGGCAGCATGCCGATCGAGGTCGCCGCGGAGTTCGTCCGCCGGTTGCGCGGCGTCGGCGTGCTGGTCGACGCCGACCACGCGGCGTTGGGGGACCACGAACTCGGCGTGCCCGTCCTGGGCGACGCGTCGGAGACCGGCAGCGGCGACCCCGACCAGGCGCCGCCGCCCTACCGCCACCACGGCGACGACCCGGTGGCGATCACGCACTCCTCCGGCACCACCCGGATGCCGACGCCGGTCGTCCACTCGCACCACAGCCTGTTCGCCGCCGTGCGCGCGGTGCGGCTCACCGAGGCCAGGCCGCACGGCCAGGTGCGCGAGATGTCCGTGCTGCCCGCCGCGCACGCCGCCGGGATCATCGTGGTGAACCAGGCGTTGTGCAACGGCTACGAGCTGCTGTGCCTGTCGGCGCAGGGCGGTCCGTTCGAGCGCAGCGGCGAGGTGGTGCTGGACGCGATCGAGCGCTGGCGACCCACCGGTGTGTTCGGCTTCGCCGTCACGTGGGCCGAGCTGGCGCGGTTCGACCTGGCGAAGCGGGACCTGAGCTCGGTGCGCAACTGGTCCAGCACCGGCGACTGCGCGCACGAGGCGCACATCCGCAAGCTGGTCGCGGTCGGCAGCCACCCGGTGTGGACGCCGGACGGCGTGGTGGACGAGCCGGGTTCGAAGTTCATCGACACGCTCGGCTCGACCGAGATGGGCCACAGCGCGTTCGCCATCAGCCACCGGCCCGGCAGCGACCGCTACGACCGGTGCGTCGGCAAGCCGTACCCGTTCGCCGAGGTGGCGTTGCTGGACGTGACCACGGGCGAGGAGGTGCCGGTCGGCCAGGTCGGGCAGTGCGGGCTCAAGTCGCCGACGATCGCGCCCGGCTACTGGAACGACTCGACCGCCACCTACCGCAGCCGCCTCAACGGCTACTACCTGACCGGCGACCTCATGTACCGGGACGAGGAGGGTTACTACTACCACCTCGACCGGGCCAACGACGCGGTCGACCTCGGCGACGGCAACTGGCTCTACACCGCGTTGTCCGAGGAGCGCGTCCTGTCCCGTTGCCCGGACGTGCGCGATTGCACGGTGCTCGCGTCGAAGCAGGACGACGGCACCCCGGTGACCGACGTGCTGCTGGTGCTGCACGAAGGGGCCGATCCGGGGCTGGACCGGGGCGAGGCGGTGCGGGCCGCGCTCGGCGAGGCGGTGGCGCGAACGGTGCGGCGGGTCGAAGTGGTGTCGGACGGGCAGCTGACCGTGGGGGCGACCGGAAAGGTGCGGAAGTTCCTGATGCGCCAACGGGTCCTGGCGGACGCGCCACACGGGAGGTAGCTCGTGCGGTATCCGCTGTCGTTCGCGCAGGCGTGGGCGCTCTCCTTGCCCACGGCGCTGTCCCACGCGACCTGGCTGGACGGTCCGGTCGACCCCGTCGCGCTGCAACGGGCGATGGACGTCGTGGTCGCGCGGCACTCGACGCTCCGGACGCACGTCACCGACTCCGGGGAGCAGGTCGTCTCGGAGGCGGGGCGTGTGGTGGTGGAGCACGTCGTGCTGCGCGGCGACGTGGAGAGGGCCGAGTCGATCGCCGCGGAGCTGGCCGAGCGGCCGTTCGACCTTTCGCGAGAGCCCTTGGTGAGGGCCGCGGTGATCGAGGTCGGCGCGGACCGCCGGTTGTTCGCGCTGGTGGCGCACCGGGTCGTCGCCGACGGTCCCGCGCTGGGGATGCTGCTCGCCGATCTGTCCGCAGTGTACCGTGACGGTTTGTCCGCGTTGCCCCGGTCGTGGATGGACTACGGTGATTACGCCGTGTGGCAACGTGAGTGGTTGCGCGGTGAGGAGTTGGCACGTCAGCTGGAGCACTGGCGCGAGGTGTTGCGCGACGTTCCCGGACCGCTGCGACTCCCGGCCGGACACCGCGCCGCTTCGCTGACCGCGGTGGTCGACCCGGCTGCGGTCCGGCGACTGGCCGCCGTGGCGGAGGGGGTCGGCGCCACCCTGTCCACGGCGTTCCTCGCCGGGTACGCGGTGGTGCTGTCCCGGTACGCGGGCCGGACCGACGTCGTGATCGGCGTCCCGGTGAGTGGTCGCATCCGGGTGGAGCTGGAGCCGATCGCGGGCCCGTTCGCCGACGTGGTGCCGGTCCGGGTGTCCTTGGCGGGTGAGCCGGCCTTCGCCGAACTGCTCGTCCGGGTGCGGGACGCCGCCGCACAGGCGTTGTCGCACAACGAGGTCCCGCTCACGGTGCTCGCCGAGGAACTGGGGGTCGACCTCTCCGGCGCGGCGCGGTTCACCTCCCCGCCGCCTGTCTCACCCGCGCTGGACCTTCCCGGCGTGACCGTGCGGAGCCACATCGCCCTGACCGACGCCGCCGAGGCCGACCTCGACTTGCGTGCGGACGAGAACGGCGCGCTGACCCTGGCACACCGCACCGACTCGGCGTTCGCCGACTGGTTGCTGTCGTCGGTGGTGGCGGTGCTGGAGCACGTGGCCGCGGACAGCGTCGTGTCGGAGCTGCCGGTGCCGGTCCCCGAGGGCACGTGGTCCGCGGCGACCGAGCCGCTGCCGACCGGGCCGTCGCGGACGGAGCTGCCGCCGAACGGCGCGGTCGGGTCCGCCGCAGCAGGGGCCGCGAAGCCCGAGGCGGACGTGAGCCCGGTGCCGTCGCGGGGTGAGATCGAGCAGGCCATGGCCAAGACCTGGACCGACCTGCTCCGCCGGCTCGACCAGGTCGGCGTGCACGACAACCTGTTCGGCCTGGGCGGGGGATCGCTCACGGCGGTTCGGTTCGCCTCACAAGTCGCCGACACCTATGGCGTCACCCTGCCCCTACCGCGCATCTTCGCGTCGCCGACCATCGCGGCGCTCGCGGAGTTCGTGTCGGCGGAGTTGGAGGCCGCCCGAGCGGACCGGGTGGCGGAAGCCGATCGTGCGGCCCGGTTGGCGCAGTTGTCCGACGACGAGTTGGACGACCTGCTCCGCGCCGTCATGGCCACCCGCGAGCGTCGCCGGTCCACCGGGGGGTGAGCACGACGACTGCCGCCGCCGAGAATATCGCCGACCTGGCCACCGGCACGCTGTTCGGCGCGCTGGAGGATCCCGCTCTGAACTCGATGAATTTCCTCAACGAGGTGGCGATCCACTATCCGGACGCGATACCGCTGGCCGCCGGGAGGCCGAGCGAGGAGTTCTTCGAACTGGAGGACGTGCACCGATATCTGCGCATCTTCTCCCAGCACCTCGGCCGGCACCTCACCGAGGAACAGGTGCGGCGCACCGTATTGCAGTACGGTCGGACCAAGGGGATCATCCACGAACTGGTCGCGGAAAACCTCCGCCTGGACGAGGACATCCCGGTCGACCCGGAATCGGTCGTCGTCACCGCCGGTTGTCAAGAAGCGATGTTCCTCGTCCTGCGCGCGCTGCGTGCCGACGAATGCGACGTGCTGCTCGCGGTATCGCCGACGTACGTCGGGCTGACCGGCGCGGCCCGGTTGGTCGACCTGCCCGTGCGCCCGGTCCGCACCGGGGAGCACGGCATCGACCTGGAGGACCTGGTCGCGGTGATCCGCCGGGAACGCGCCGCCGGTCGCCGGCCGCGCGCCTGCTACGTCGTCCCCGACTTCGCCAACCCGTCGGGGCTGAGCCTGGACCTGGCGACCAGGCAGCGGCTGCTGGAGGTCGCGGCGGCCGAGGACATCCTGCTGATCGAGGACAACCCGTACGGGCTGTTCCACGGCGACGCGGACCGGGTGCCGACGCTCAAGGCCCTGGACGAGCACCGTCGCGTCGTCTACCTGGGCTCGTTCGCCAAGTCCGTGCTGCCCGGCGCACGCGTCGGCTACGTGGTCGCCGACCAGCGGGTAGCCGGCGCCGACGGCGCGATCGGCCTGTTCGCCGACGAGCTGTCGAAGATCAAGAGCATGCTCACGGTGAACACGTCGCCGATCGCGCAGGCCGTCGTCGGCGGCAAGCTGCTGGCGCACGGCTGCCGCCTCACCGGAGCGACCGCCCCCGAACGGCAGCTCTACGACCGGAACCTGCGGCGCCTCGTGACCGGGCTGGCGGAGCGCTTCCCACCCGGATCGGACGTCACCTGGACCGTGCCGACCGGCGGGTTCTTCGTCGTGGTCACCGTCGGGTTCGTGGTGGACGACCGGCTCCTGGAACGCTCGGCGCGCGATTACGGCGTGTTGTGGACACCAATGAGTCATTTCTATGACGACAGTTCGGAAGTCCGCGCGCTGCGCCTTTCGTGCAGCGTCGTCTCGGTCGAGCAGATCGACCGCGGCCTCGATCTGCTGGCCGCACTGATCAATGACGTGCGCCCGATCGGCGAACGTGATGATCCATCGCGGCCGATTGGCCGATAGTGCATCGGGTGAACCGTGACGTACGATTCTGCCCACTCGGACCGTGATTCAGTCGGAACTTCTGCGAAACTTTTCGAAGAGCTGTGCGGGACCAGGCGGGAGACCTGATGACAAAAGGCCTGGCGTCGCCCGGATTCGAACTCGAGACGAGTCCGGAATGGGTGGACGAGATCCTGCTCCGCGGCGCGGACGACGGTGTCTGCCTGTATTCGGGTGGACCGGTCGACCGGTCCGCGCTGCGCCGGATGGTCACCGACCGGCAGGCACGCCTGGCGGAGGCGGGGCTGCGCGCGGGCGGGTCGCTCGCGCTGCGCCTGCCGCCGTCGGTGGCGTACGTGGTCAACCTGCTCGCCGGGTGGCGCATCGGCGCCCAGGTCAGCCTCCTCGACCACCGACTGACCGCGTTCGAGGTCGACGCCGCGCTCGGCAGGCTCGCACCGCAGGTGGTGGTCGAGCCGGGACGGATCACCAGCAGCCCGCTCAGCGCGTTCGCCGAGGTGGAGGAGACCGTCACGGCCCGCCCCGGCCGTCCTGCGGCGACACCGCACGCGGTGATCCAGTTCAGCTCCGGCTCCACCGGGCCGTCCAAGGTGATCGGCCGCACGGCCGCCGACCTGATCGCCGAGGTCGAGCGGTACACCCGGATCGACGGCGTGCCGCTGCCGGGGGAGCGGATCGTCGTGCTGGCCTCGATGGTGCACGTCCTCGGACTCGTCGGCGCGCTGCTCTACGGCCTGCACGCGGGCGTGCAGATCAGACCGCCCGAACGGCTCACCGGCGACAGCGTGCTGGACGCGGTGGCGGCCGAAGCCACACCGGCGACGGTGCTGGGCGTGCCGTTCCACATCGGTCTGCTCGCGTCCGTTGTGGACCCCCCGTCCCTGCCGCAGCTCAAGCGCATGACCACCGGTGGCGAAGCGGTGCCCGCCGCGGCCGCGACCGCCTTCACGGGCAAGTACGGCGTGCCGCTGGGCAACATGTGGGGGATGACCGAGGTCGGCGTGATCGCGACCGACCTGTTCGGCGAGCACCGGCCCGCGCTCACCCCCGCGCCGGGCCTCGCCGTGGTCGAGCGCGACGGCGAGCTGCTGGTGAGCCGACCGCAGTCACCCTACGTGGGCCTGTCCGACCCCGACCGGTGGGCCGACGGCTGGCTGCGCACCAGGGACGCGGGCGCCGTCGACCCGGACACCGGCCTGGTGACGGTCAAGGGGCGCCTCGACTCGCAGGTGTCGGTCGGCGGCCTGAAGGTCGACCTGACCGAGGTGGAGGCGACGCTGGCCGAACTGCCCGGGGTGATCGCGGCCGTCGTGCTGCACGATGACGTGATCACGGCCTACGCGCAGCTCGACGCCCCGGCCACGGCGGCGACCGTCCAGGCGGGACTGGCCGAACGGCTCGCCGCCTACAAGAGACCACGTCGGGTGCACGTGCTCGACGCGATGCCGCGCACCACGACGGGAAAGCTGGTGCGTGACCGCTCGGTGCTCCGCGAGGTCGCGCGTGGTGGAAGGTGATCCGATGAGGACAGTGGGGGACGAGGACGGCGGGGAACGCGGTGCCGCGGTGAGCCAGGACGGCACCCCCGATCGGGACGACATCCTGGCGATGCTCGCCAGCCTCGACGGCAGACCGGCGGACGACGTCCCCGAGCTGATCGAGTCGATGGAGCTGGCCTGGCTCGTGCACCAGGTGGAACAGCGCTACGGCGTGCGCATGGAACTCGACAGCGGCCAGTACGGCCGCATGACCACCGTCTCGGGAGCCGTTGACGTGCTCCGGGAAGTGATCGGAATGCCTGATGAACATCTCCGGGATTGACCACATCGAGCTGTACGTGGGCGACGCGAGGCAGGCGGCGTTCTACCTCTGCACCGCGTTCGGGTTCAAGGTCTGCGGCCAGGGCGGCCCCGAGACCGGGCTGGAGGACCGACGCTCGCTGCTGCTGCGGCAGGGCGACATCCAGGTCGTCCTGACCACCGGTCTGGTCCCCGACCACCCGGCGACCGAGTACGTGCGCCGGCACGGCGACGGCGTGGCGGTCATCGGGATCGGCGTGGACGACGTCGAAGCCGCCTACCGCGGCCTCACCGAGCGCGGCGCCGAATCGGTGTCGCCGCCACGCGAGTACGTGGCCGAAGGGCCGGGCGGGCGCGACCAGCGGGTGATCACGGCCGAGGTGTCCGGTTTCTCCGACGTGACCCACCGGCTGGTCGAGCGGCACGGCTCGCGGCGCGCGTTCCTGCCCGGCGCGATCGAGGTGACCGACCCCGAACCGCAAACGGAAGACAAGCTGCTGCGCACGATCGACCACATCGCGATCTGCGTGCCCGCGGGCGGCCTCGTCCCGACCGCCCGGTACTACGTGGACGTGTTCGGCTTCACGCAGATCTTCGAGGAGTACGTCGAGGTCGGTGGCCAGGGCATGGACTCCAAGGTGGTGCAGAGCCCGTCCGGGCAGGTCACCTTCACGTTGATCGAGCCCGACCCGCAGCGCCGGCCCGGTCAGATCGACAACTTCCTGACCTGGCACGCGGGCGCGGGCGTGCAGCACGTCGCGTTCGGCACCGACGACATCGTCAAGGCGGTGGGCACGCTCGGCGACAAGGGCGTGCGGTTCCTCGGCACGCCGAGCACCTACTACGACACGCTCGAAGAGCGGGTCGGCCACCTGGACGCGCCGCTGGACGAGCTGCGCGAGCTCGGCGTGCTGGTCGACCGGGACCACTGGGGACAGCTGCTCCAGATCTTCACCGAGTCGATGCACGTGCGCCGGACGTTGTTCCTGGAGATCATCGAGCGGCGGGGCGCGCTGACCTTCGGCAGCGGGAACATCAAGGCGCTGTACGAGGCGAAGCGGGGCGAACTGTCCGGCACGACGGCCGGCTGAAGGGGAGACCACGGTGCACGAGTTCACGCTGACCGAGCAGGAGCGCGCCCTGCTCCCGACCGACGACGAGGTCCGGTTCTACGCCGAGCACGGCTGGTACCTGTCCAAGAAGCTCTTCTCCGACGACGAGGTGGACGAGCTGGCCGCCGCGGTCGACCGGTACTACTCGGGTGAGCGGAGCCGTCGGCTGCCGACCCGGCCTCCCCGGCTGGCCTACTGGACGCCCGAGGACGGCGACGTGCAGCGCCACAACGACTACGTGCACTACGAGAGCGACGGCATCGCCAAGGCGTTGCTCAAGCCGCTGCTCGGCGCGGTGGCCGCACGCCTGGCGCAGGCCGACGAGATCCGGGTGTTCCAGTCGACCCTGATCTACAAGCCGCCGATCGCCGCGGAGCCGTCCAACGTCGTGCCCTGGCACTTCGACAAGCACTACTGGTCGTCGTCCTCGTCGGACCGGATGCTCACCGCGTTCATCCCGTTCCACGACTGCGACGAGGAACTGGGCACGATCACCATGGTCGACGGCAGCCACCGCTGGGAGGAGGTCGGCTCGGACGACAGCGCGACCAAGCACTTCGCCGAGCGGGACGCGAACCACCTGGAGAACCTGCTCTCGGCCAACGCCGCGCACAACGGCACCCGGGTGACCAAGATCCCGATGATCATCCCCAAGGGGCACATGAGCTTCCACCACTGCCGCACCTACCACGGCAGCGGACCCAACCGCGCGGCCCGGCCGCGGCAGGCCATCTCGCTGCACCTCCAGGACGGCGACAACGCCTACCGCGAGTTCCCCCTGTCCGACGGCAGCCTCGCCTTCTACAACCACGACTCCGTCGTGCGCCACACCCCGGACGGCAGGCCGGACTACGCCGATCCGGAGTTCTGCCCTCCGGTGTGGCGGGCCTGACCGTGGTGCGGCCGGCGCCGGACACCGACATCGGCCTGTACCGGACGGTGCGGCTGATCCGCCGGTTCGAGGAGCGGGCGGTCGAGCTCGTGCGCTCCGGTGACATCGTCGGCGGCATCCACCCGTACACGGGCCAGGAGGCCATCGCGGTCGGGGTGTGCGCGGCGCTGCGCGGGGACGACATGATCACGAGCACCCACCGCGGGCACGGGCACGTGCTCGCGAAGGGCGCCGATCCCGCCAGGGTGCTCGCCGAGCTGGCCGGCCGCGCCACCGGGCTGAACCGGGGGCGCGGCGGGTCGATGCACGCGGCGGACTTCGGGTTGGGCATCCTCGGCGCGAACGCGATCGTCGGCGCGAACGGCGCCATCACCGCCGGCGCGGCCTGGGCCGCCAGGCAGGACGGCGGCGACCAGGTCGCGGTGAGCTTCTTCGGTGACGGCGCGGTCAACCAGGGCGTGCTGCTGGAGGCCATGAACCTGGCCGCCCTGTGGCGGTTGCCGGTGCTGTTCGTCTGCGAGAACAACGGTTACGCCACCACCCTGACAGTGTCGGACGCCGTCGCGGGCACGATCACGGGACGTGGCGCGGCGTTCGGGATGCCCTCGGTGACGGTGGACGGGATGGACCCCCGGACGGTGCTCGACGCGGCACGTGCGGCGGTGGACCGCGCCCGTGCGGGCGGCGGGCCGTCGTTGGTCGAGTGCCTGACCTACCGGTTCGACGCGCACCACACGTGGGAGCACAAAGCCCGGGTCCGCTACCGGGACGACGAAGAGGTCCACAGTGGACGACAGAGGGACCCGGTGCTGATCCAGGGCGCGAGGTTGCCCGCGGTGGAGCGGGAACGGGTTGACGCGGAGGTCGAGTCCACCATGAACGCGGCGGTCGCGTTCGCGCTCGGCAGCCCGCACCCCGACCCGGTCGGCGCGCTCGATCACCTGTACGCCACCGGGATGCGGGCGCGTCCGGGCGGTGGTGGGTGATGCCGTGGCTGTCGTACCAGAAGGCGCTCAACCGGGCACTCGGTGACGAGCTGGCCCGTGATCCGGCGGTGTTCGTGCTGGGCGAGGACGTCCGGGTGGCGGTCTCGAACGTGACCGCGGGCCTGCTCAAGCGGTTCGGGCCGGACCGGGTGCTGGACACGCCGCTGTCGGAGCAGGCGTTCACGAGCTTCGCCACGGGGGCGGCGCTGCTCGGTCGCCGTCCGGTGATCGAGTTCCAGATCCCGGCCCTGCTGTACCTGGCGTTCGAGCAGATCGTCAACCAGGCGCACAAGTTCTCGCTCATGACCGGCGGCCAGGCCCGCGTGCCGGTGACCTACCTGGTGCCCGGCTCCGGGTCGAAGACCGGTTGGGCCGGGCAGCACTCCGACCACCCGTACGCCCTGTTCGCCCACGCGGGCGTGAAGACGGTCGTGCCCGCCACACCCGAGGACGCCTACGGCCTGCTGGTCACCGCCATCCGGGACGACGACCCGGTGGTGCTGTTCGCGCCGGCAGCCGCGCTCGGGGTGCGGGTGGACGTCGATTTCGACGCGCTGGCCCCGGTGCCGCTCGGCGTCGGCCGGGTGCACCGGGACGGCGAGGACGTCACGGTCGTCGCGGTCGGGCACCTCGTGCACGACGCGCTCGCGGTCGCCGAGGAACTGGCCGGCGAGGTGTCGGTCGAGGTGTTCGACCCGCGCACCGCGTACCCCTTCGACTGGGACGGGCTGGCCGCGTCGGTGGCCCGGACCGGTCGGCTGGTCGTGGTCGACGACTCCAACCGCATGTGCGGCATCGCGGCCGAGGTCCTCGCCACCGCGGCGGAGCGGTTCGACCTGCTCTCCCCGCCGGTCCGGGTGACCAGGCCGGACGGTGCCGTGGTGCCGTTCGCCCTCGCGTTGGACCACGCCGTGCAGCCCGATCGCGCCCAGTTGACGGCCGCGATCCAGAAGGTGCTGAAACACTGACCACGGGAGGTCCGCATGTCACTGGACCCGCAGGTGCGGTCGACGCCGGAGAGCGTCCGGCCGCTGTACACGCTCTCGGTCGAGGAAGCCCGGGAGGCCGACCTCGGGGCGATCCGGGCGGCGGCGGGCCAGGGTGAGCCGGTGCGCCACGTCACCGACCGCCACCTGCCCGGACCGGACGGCGACCTGCCGATCCGGATTTACCGCACGGTGGACACGGCCGAGCCCATGCCCACCCTGGTCTACTTCTTCGGCGGCGGCTGGACGCTCGGGAGCATCGAGACGTCCGACGAGATCTGCCGCGCGCTGGCCAACGCGGTGCCGTGCCAGGTGATCACCGTCGGATACCGCCTGGCGCCCGAGCACAAGTTCCCCGCCGCCGTGGACGACTGCCGCACTGCCGTGTCCTGGATCGCGGCGAACGCCGCCTCCCTCGGCGTCGACCCCGACCGCCTCGCCGTGGCCGGCGACAGCGCCGGCGGCAACCTGGCGGCGGTGACCGCCCTCGGCACCCGAGGCGAACTCGCGCTCGCCGCGCAAGTGCTGGTCTACCCCAACACCGACCACCGTGGCGGGACGGAGTCCATGCGGGTCAACGACGACCCCGCCGCGTTCAACCGCCGGTCCGTCGCCTGGTACTGGAGCCACTACCTGGCGAGCCCGGACGACGGCCGCAACCCCCTGGTCTCGCCGCTGCTGGCCGAGGACCTCACCGGGCTGCCGCCGGCACTCGTGATCACGGCCGAGCACGACCCGCTCCGCGACGAGGGGGAGCAGTACGCCGAACGCCTGCGGGAGGCCGGTGTGCCCGTGGTCGCCACGCGCTATGACGGTGTGGCGCACGGCTTCTTCGCCATGTCGGGTGTCGTGGACGCGGCACGTGGAGCCAGGGCCGAGGTCGCCGCGTTCCTGCGCGAGCACCTCGTGATCGACGGCTGAGGCCCTGGGGTGGGACCGGCGACTTGAAGAACTTCCGGCATGGTCGTGCAGGTCGACGAAGCGGGCGGCCATCTCCTGGTGTCGCCGGCGCAGGCCGGTGCGGACTGCCGAGCGGGGACCGGCGCGCTGGTCGACCACCTGGCCGGCACCCTCACCGCACGCGACGTCGACGCGCTCCGCGACCGTGCGCGGTCCGGGGCGTGACCACCCGCGGACCAAGGGGACTGCTGCCAACGGCCTATTGACGATGCCTGCCGCCGGTGGTCCGGTTAACAGCGGGCACACACGCCCTGGAGGTCCGGGGGGACCTTCGCTGACTCGGGGGGAGCAGCAGTGTTCACTCATGCACGCCGCACGAAGTTGCGCGTACTGGTGGCCGGTGTCGCGGTTGTCGGCCAGATCGCGCTCGGCGCGACGGCGATGGCCGCGCCGACACCCGAGCCCGCGCCGACGCCGCCGGTCGCACCGGCAGCACCCGCCTCGCCCGAGGTCCGACCACCCGCGCCCACCGCACCCGGCGCGACCGCGCTGGACGTGCCAGACCTCGGCCCGATCGACCCCGGACCGGACGGGCACGTGCCGATCACGCGGGAGAGATCCAAGGCGCTGCAGGACATCGAGCCGCTGCCGGGGCTCAACCCGGCGCCCGGCACGGTGCCGGTCGAGCGCGCGCCCGTGGTGCCCCGGCCACCGGTCTCCCCGTACCAGCTCACCCTGCCGCAACGCCCGGGGCAGGAACTCGTCGACGCGACGGCGGCCGACGCGCTGGCGACCCTCGGGCGGGCCGGTCGGCTCAACCCCGACGGCACGCCGGACCTGGACGCGCGGAAGCTCCAGCCGCAGGTGTCGTCGGCCCAGCTCGTCGACCCGAGCCGGCCCGCGACGATCCAGGAGCTGATCGACGCGCTGCTGTCCGGCAACATCCCGCCGCCGCTGCCCGTGGACCCGTTGGCCCTGCTGAACGAACTGCCGGACGGCATCCCGCGCATCACCTACCGCGTGTGCTCCGAGTCGACCACGAAGCAGGTGTCCTGCTCCCTCACCTTGCCGCTCGGCGTACCCGCGATCGTGGACGTCACCGGCGACCGGACCCCGGACGTGCTGGCCGACCTGCTGCCCGCCGTCGCGGTCGGCGACGTCGTCGGGCCGGTCCGCGAGATCCTCGACCTCGAGCGGCAGATCACCGACGCCACCGCGCGCCTCAACGTGCTCGTCGAACTGCTCAAGGACCCGCTGAACGTGATCCTGCACCCCGAGTGGCTGCTGGAGAAGCTGGAGCTGGAAGAACTGCTGCGCGATCTGAACACCACCGTGCAGGAGAAGCTGACCGCCCTGCTCGACCTGATCAACGTCGGCTTGGCGTTCCTGCAACTGCGCCTGCCGACCAGCGAGCACGTCGGTCGCGACCTGCCCGGGCACGTGTGGGCCGTCTACGACATCCCGGGCCGCACGCGGCTCTCACTCGGGTTCGACGGGTTCCGCCGTGGCAGCAGCCTGCCCACCGGCACGCTCGGCATCTTCACGCTCAACCCGATCCGCGCCTTGCAAGGCATCTACGACATCAAGGCCACCCTGCTGTCGGCCGGTGCGGGCGAGTCGCTGGCGATCACGGCGGGCATGGCGTCGGTGCGCGACGACAGCGCCGGCGACGCCTACGACCCGACCGTCGCGAGCGCCCGGTTCTCCCCGGTGCCGAACGTCTTCCACGCGCACGCGTACATCGATCCGGGTGCGGCCGATCGGGGCCAACGGGCGACCGTCGACTCCAGCAGCACCGTGCGCACCCACCTCGACGCGCAGGTCCTCTCCAACCGCGGCGGGACGAGCCGGTTCGACCAGCTCAAGGTCGACACGCTGCCGACGCGGGTGTCCGCGGCGGTGACCAGGCCGGTCGGCGGCGGCGAGGCCGACGTCGAGTACCGCGCCGACTCCACCATCGACGACGTCCTGTTCGCCGACTACGTCTACGCGGGGCAGCGGCTCGACTGGGCGCTCCAAGCCGGCGCGAGGGCCGTGCCCGAGACCTGGGACGCGAACTTCAAGACCGCGCAGGACAGGATCACCGCGAACTACACCGCGAGCAGCCGGTTGGACGCGCTCGACGTGAACTTCTACGACCGCGACCCGGCGATCGTCGGGCGCGGTTCGCTGCGGGCCCTCCCGACGCGCCTCGACGTGCTGGTGGATCGCGCCGCGAGCCACGTCGAGCTGAAGGCGGAGCAGGCCATCGGGTCGGCCGCGGTCGCGTTCTCCAAGAACCTCGGCGACTACGCGCCGCTGGACGGCGACCACGCCACCGTGATCACCCGTGACCAGAAGATCGGGGCCAGTGCCCGGATCTCCGGGCTGAAGACGGCCGACGCCCACTTCGACGGCCACACCAGGCTCAGCACCGAGTTCGAGCCGGGTGGCCAGGCGTTCACCGGCGCGGGTGACATCGACGGCGTGCACAAGGCCAGGCTGGAGGTCTCCAACCTGCCCGCGACGCTGTCGGTCGACGCCGACACCGCGAACCGCACGGTCGCCTACAGGGCCAGTGCCGTGGTCAACCGGGTGCACGTCGCGTACACGAACACCGCGAACGGACCGACGCTGTTCGGCACCGTCCTCGAACTGCCATCCACCCTGGACCTGAAGTACGAGGTGGGTGAGCAGCCGAGGCTGCTCTACGCCGCGTCGAGCCGCGTGCCGCGGATCGAGCTGTTCGCCGGTCTCGCGCACATCGAGGCGCTGCGCCCGCAGGACGACCACTACCTGTCCGCGCTGACCACCGGTGTGCCGACGAGCGTCGACGTCACGATCGACCTGCCCGCCAAGCACCTGAAGGGCACGCTCGCGCAGGCGATGGACGGCATCGCGGTCGTCGCCCGCACTCCCGCCGCCGGTCGCGACTGGACCGCGATCGCCGAGTTGGCGGGCATCCCGACCGAGTTCGACGCGGACTGGGCGGACGGCGACTACCGATTCCGCGCCCTGACCGCGCCACTGGCCTCGGCACGGTTCGCGGTGACCAACCACCGCGACACCGTCGCGCCGACCGGCCTGCACGCCGCCGTCCACTACCGGCAGTCCACGGGCGATCTCGACGCGAGCATGGCCGTGCGCAACCTGTCGCACGTCGAGTACTCGAAGACGGAGGGCAACCAGACCTTCCGGCTCGACACCGACACCGGTGGCGCGCCCGTGTTCGTCGACGCGGAGGCGGTCCTCGCCACCGCGGACAACGTCGACGACGTCAAGTTCGCCGTGTCCGGCAGGGTCGACAACCTGCCGAGCACCATTCGGGTCGACTACGGGTCCGGGAGGCTGACCTACGCCGCCGACCGCAACGTCGGCCTCGCGCTCAACGTCGCGTTCGGCAAGATCGCCGCGCTGAACGGGCTCGGGGCGCCGCTGTTCGGCAACGGTGTCGCCGCGGTGGCCCGCGGCTGCGACGACGGAACCGGCTGCGAGAAGGACGACGGCGCGTTCTGCTCGACGTTCCCGCGCTGCTTCGGCGTGGTCGGCACGGTGAGCCTGCCGGGCCTGCCGACCGCCGTCACCGTCGACATGAACGCCCGCACGGTCGTCCTGGACGACTATCGGCCGACCGGCCCGCTCCAGGCGTACGTCGGCGTGCACGGGCTGATCGACGCGCTGCCCGACTTCAAGGCGTTGGCGACGCTGGCGGACGGGCCCTCGCCGGTGGACCTGACCGTCGGACCGATCGACGTCGGCGGCGGCAAGGTGGACGTCGGCTACACGGCGTCCGCCGCGCTCGGAGCCCTCACCCTCGACGTCGACACGCGCACCACCGACCAGCGGTTCCCGGTGGTGCGCGGCCGGGTGGCGGTGTCCAACCTGCCGGCGTCCATGCGCGTCACCGGCACCCTGGGCGACCGCACGACGCTGAGCATGCGCAACTCCGCCCCGGTGGACGAGATCGCGCTGACCGTGACGGGAGACCGCGTCGGGCACCTCCGGGCGGCCGTGCGCGGCGTGCCGGCCGAGGCCGACGTGGTGGTCGACGCCACCGCCAAACACGCCGAGGTCACCATGTCCGCGCCGATCAGCGCGGTCACCGCCCTCGTGCGCGACATCCCGGTGGACGGGCGCAACTGGTCGGCGTTCGGCGAGCTGCGGGACATCCCGGCGAAGTTCACCGCGGACTGGGCCGACGGGAACTACCGGCTGGCGGCGGAGTCGTCCGCGCTCGGGTCGGCGACGTTCGCGGTGACCAACCACGGTCGCGCGACGTCACCGGTCGGCCCGCACCTCGCCGGGCACTACCGGGAGGTGAGCGACGACATCGACGCGAGCGCGACGATCGCCGGGCTGAGGTCGGTCACCTACACCAAGGACAAGACCGGCTCGAAGGCCACGCTCGCCATGGCGGCGACCCGGATCGCGCTCGACGCCGACGCGGTGTTCGCCGCGAACGGCGCCGACGACACGAGGATCGCCGCGACCGCGCTCCTGGAGACGCCGAACACCGTCGAGATCGGCATGACCGAGGGCAGGATCACCTACCGGGCGGACCGGCAGGCGGCCTTCCAGGCCGAGGCGCGCGTGGGCAAGATCGCCGCGCTGAACGAGCTCGGCGCGCCGCTGTTCGACAACGGCGTCGCCGCACGGGGCCGGTCCTGCGCGGCCGGACCGGGCTGCGCGCAGGACGACAGCCCGTTCTGCACGCTGCTCGACGCCTGCTTCGGCGCGGTGGCCACGGTGAACCTGCCCGGCCTGCCCAGGACGGTCACCGTCGACCTCAAGACCAAGCAGGTGGACCTGACCGGGTACTCGCCCGCCGGTGGCGCGCTCCGGCTGTACGCGTCGCTCGACGGCCTGGTGGACGAGGTGTCGCACGCGGCGGGCATGGTCACCCTCTCCGGGCTGTCGCCGACGATCGACCACCTCACCGTCGGCCCGTTCCACCCGGCGGAGGCGGACCCGCGTGGGTTCACCTACGCGCACGACGCGCACGGGGCGTCGCTGGGCGGGGTGGACGCGCGGATCGAGGCGACCACGGCGGACTACGGGACCGTGTACGGCGCGGCCGGCCTGTCCAACGTGCCGGGCAAGGTGACCGTTGACGGGATCTTCGGTTCGAAGAGCACCGTGCGCTCGGTCGCGTCGGAGGGCATCGGCAGCCTGACCGCGCACGTCACCGCGGCGTTCCAGGGCGGTCCGGCGTCCGGGCGGCTCTCGATCACCGACGTGCCCGCGAAGCTCGACTTCGAGGTTGCCGGCTTCGCGGCTGGCGCCGTCGGCGCACCGAAGCTCGGCTACCGCGGCCGGTCGGCGGCGGACGCCGCTCAGTCCACTCTGGACGGATCGGTCGAAGTGGAGGCCGACCTGATCAAGGGGTTCCCGATCGGCGGGGTGGACATCCCGCTCGCGGGCAACGCCTTCGCGGGCTTCACCGACCTCGGCGCGGAGACCACCGTCGTGCCCAACAAGGACACGTCGATCGCGGTCGACTCCACGCCGAAGACCGGTGAGCTGAAGCTCGGTGCGACCGTGCACTCGGCCTACCCGGTGCAGCAGATCGACCTGGAGGTGTTCAACCAGGACGTGCCGGTGCTCGGCAACGCCAGGGGAACGCTCACCGGGCACGCCGGCGTGCCGAAGATCGAGATCGACGACTTCCAGCTCGTCCTGACCGGGTTCCGCCGGGTCAGGTTCCTGCCTGGTGCGGAGCTGAGCTACCTCACCACGGGCATCGAGGGCGACTTCGAGCGGATCTTCCTGAAGTTCGGAGGGCTGACCATCGAGCCGGACGTCGACCTCACGTTCCACGTCGACATCCCCGGCCCGGACCAGGAGGTGAAGCTGAAGCTCGACCGGAGCAACACCATCCACGGCATCCGCTTCCACCTCGCCGACCAGGAGTTGCGGCTGTCCAGGAAGTTCGACTTCTCGGTGGCCTGCCTCGCGGTCAGCACGCTGCCCGGCAAGTTCGCCACGAGTGAGAACGAGATCAGCATCGACGGGCAGCCCGGTCAGACGATCCGGCGGACCCTGAACTACCTCGACCCGGTGCCGTCACCGATCGGCATCGACCCGAAGGACATGTCGTTCGGCATCGACATGCTCACCGCCTACTACACCCACCCGTTCACCGAACCGCCCGCCCGCGCCGCGTACGACTGGTCGGCTGGTGGATGCTGAGCGGCATGAGCGAGAGCAAGCGCGCCCGCCGGGAGTTCCGCTTGTCGGGACTCCTGGCGGTGCTCGTCGCCGTGTCGGGGCTGACGGCGTGCGGGACCGAGCCGGGATCGGGGTCGTGCGCGGAGACGGTCCTCTCCGTCGAGGACGTGCGGGTCACCGATCCCGTCACCCCGCTGACCCTCACCGCGACGATGACGGCGGACGGCAAACCGGTCAAGGGCGCCGAACTGGCCTTCTTCATCGGCGTCGGCCCGGTGGGCGAGAAGGCGGTCGGGCGGCGCGTCGGCGAGGCGACGACGGGGGACGGCGGCGTGGCGGCCTTCGTGCGTGAGGACGGCGTCGACGGCTTGGCGTTCAGCGACGAACGCGTCGACGGCTACACGGTGGAGTTCAACCCGATCAACAAGATCGACGGCGTGCAGTACTGCCGCTCCCGGGGTGACGCCGCCCTGACCGTCGCCTGACCGCGGGACTCGCCGCGAGCAGTGCAGCGGCGCGCGCTTTCCCGGCGCACGGCTTGGGCTGCCTCGTGTCCGCTGGGTCCGGGTGCTGCTCGGGAGTCGGTGCTGAGGCCCGCGAGCTGGGCGGTCGGGTCGGCGAACCGCTCGCGTCGATGTGGCGTTCGGCCCATGGCGGTGCGTCTTGTCCACTAGCGTCGGCCGGTGTGGAAGGCGGGGGAGTTCCAGTGAGCGGCTCGGTCGGGCGGTTGGTCACCGCCGGTGTGGCGGGGGCGGTGGTGCTCGCGTTCGTGGGGGCGCCGCAGTCGTTGGGGATGTTCTTCGTGGTCGGGCCGGACAGCCCGGCCCACATCGGCGCGCAGCTCGTGATCGCGCTGTGCGGTGCGGGCGCGATGGCGGTGGCGGTGCTGGTCGACCGGCATTGGCGTTGGATGGTCGCCGCGGGTGCGGCGGGTGTGGTGCTCGCGACGGCGCTGCACGCGCCGGAGTACCGGGGCCTGACGGCCACCGCTGTCGATGGCGCACAAGACCCGGCGGTGCGGGGGCTGCCGATCCCCGTCGCGGTCGGTTGCCTGGTCGCGGGCGCGGCGGGCGTGCTGGTGATCGGGCTCTTCGGCGTCGTGCGGGAAGTCGCGCGGACGAGCGGACCGGGTGGCGCGCTCGCCGGCTTCGTCGCGGTCGCGGGCTACTACGGCGTGGCCGTCATCGGTCCGGCGCGGTCCGCCGCCGCGACGCCGCGGGTGCTGGTCGTCGCGGTGGCCGCCGCCGTCGCGATCACCGCCGTCGTGCGCGGGGGCAAAGCGGCGGTCGTGGAGGGCAGCGGCAGGGCGCGGTCCGCCGGGGCCTGCGCCGCCGTCGCGACCGTGCTGCCGACGGTGGCGGTCGCGATCACCGGCGAGCAGGTGTTCGGCACCGTCACCGGGGGAGTGGTCGGCCTCGTGGTGTGCGGGATCGCGGTCGCGGCGAGCGCGACGACCGGGGTCAGGACCGTGACCGCGGTCGTGCTGACGGGCCTGGTCCTGGCCGCGCCCGTCGTGATGCTCGTCGTGATCCACGACGCGCCGGCGGGCGCCACCGGCTTCGCGTGGCCGCTCGCGCTGGCGGGTGTGCTGGTCGGCGCCGCCGGCTCGCTGCGGACCTGGTCGACCGCCGCGCTCGTCGCCCTGGCGATCCTCCCGTTCATCGGGATGGTGCTGCGACCCGACGAACGCGGAGTCGCGGAGTTCGTCGTGTGGGCCTTGCTGTTCCTGGTCGTGGCCGCCGTCGCGGCGAGCACGGGTCTGGCCTTCCGCGTGGTCGGGACGCCCGCCTTCGCGGCCTTGGCGACGGCTTCGGCGGTCGGCGCGTTCGGCGCGCTCAACCTCTGGCGCGCGGCCGTCGCCGACGATGACGGTGACGTGGTCGCGTCACTGGGACCGGGTGGGCACTGGGCGTCGGCCCTGCTCCTCGGGTGCGCGGTCGCGCTCGTGCCGGTGGTCGGTCGCGATCGTCGACCGGCGAACCGGCCGGTGGGAGTCTGACGTCGCCGGAGCGGGCGCCTGGTGACGACTCAGGACCGGGGCACCGCGACCGCGAGGCGGCGGGCCGAGGCCACGTCCGGGCAGCCCGCCAGGCGCAGCGCCGTCTCGAACTCGGCCCGCAGCACCTCCAGCACCGCTGCCACCCCCTGCTCGCCACCCGCCGCGAGCCCCCACAGCACGGGCCTGCCGACCAGGACCGCCGAGGCCCCGAGCGCCAACGCCCGCACGACGTCCACCCCGCTGCGAACCCCGCTGTCCAGCAGCACCGGGCACCGCCCACCCACCGCGGCGACGACCTCCGGCAGCGCGACCGCGCTCGGCACCGCGCCGTCCAACTGCCGCCCACCGTGGTTGGACACCACCACACCCTGCACCCCGAGATCGACGGCCCGCGCCGCGTCCCCCGCGTCGAGCACCCCCTTGACCACCAGCGGCAGGCTCGTGTGCGCCCGGATCCACTCCAGATCACGCCAGCTCAACGACGGGTCGAACACCGCACTGGTGTGCCGGGCGATCACCGAGTCACCCTCCACGCGGTCGCCCACCTCGCCGTCGGTGTTCACCGGCTTCACCCACGACGGCAGCGCGAACCCGTTGCGCAGGTCCCGCAGTCGCCGCCCGAGCACCGGCACGTCGACCGTCAGGACCACCGCACCGCACCCCGCCT
The DNA here is from genome assembly GCF_040639675.1 of Actinosynnema sp. NPDC023794. Classification (NCBI taxonomy): domain Bacteria; kingdom Bacillati; phylum Actinomycetota; class Actinomycetes; order Pseudonocardiales; family Pseudonocardiaceae; genus Actinosynnema; species Actinosynnema sp. NPDC023794. The sequence goes on from NZ_JBFAFR010000019.1 coordinate 84,887, forward strand.
CCTCGGCACGGCGCAGCAGCTTCACCATCACCTCGCGGTCGCGCAGCCAGTACAGCTGGAACCACGTCGTGCCGCCCGCCGCGGCCACGTCCTCGATCGGGTCGGAGCTGAGCGTGCTCACGACGTACGGCACACCGGCCGCCGCCGCGGCGGCCGCGACCGCACGCTCGCCACCGTCGTGGATCAGCCGCTGGTAGGCCATCGGAGCCACGGCCAGCGGCAGCGTCGACGCGACACCGAACAGCTCGCAGCCCGTGTCGCACGCCGAGACGTCCACCAACGCCCGCGGCACGACCGCGACCCGGTCCAACGCGACCCGGTTCGCGGCGAGCGTGACCTCGTCGCCGCTGCCGCCCGCGATGTAGTCCCACACGTCCGGCGCCGACCGCTCGGCGGCCAACCGCTCGACGTCCGCCGTCGACCACACGTCACGCATAAGCCGCCGCCTGCATCGAGTACAGCTCGGCGTACAGGCCGTTCGCGGCCATGAGCTCGTCGTGCGAACCGTGTTCCTCCACCCGTCCGCCGGCCACCACCACGATGAGGTCGGCCATGCGCACGGTGGAGAACCGGTGCGAGACGAGCAAGGTGATGGCGCCGGTCCGCCGGGCGACCTCACGCGCGCCGGCCGCGTACCGCTCGAACAACCGGTGCTCGGCCTGCGCGTCGAGCGCCGAGGTCGGTTCGTCGAGGACGAGCAGCAACGGCTCGCGGCGCATCATGGCCCGGCCGAGCGCGAGCTTCTGCCACTGCCCGCCGGACAGCTCCACGCCGTCGGCGTAGGTCTTGCCGAGCTGGGTTTCGACACCGTCCTCAAGGCGGTCCAGGACGTCCTCGGCGCGTGCGCGGCGCAGGGCGTCGTGCACGGCGTCGGCCGAGTCGATCTCGGCCAGCTCGCCGACACCGACGTTCTCGCGGGCGAGCAGCTCGAACCGGGCGAAGTCCTGGAACCCGGTGGCGATGCGGGCGCGCCACCCGTCCACGGGGAAGCGGGTGAAGTCCGTGCCGTCCAGCGAGACCGTGCCGGTGGTGACCGGGTAGAACCGGCACAGCAGCTTGATCAGGGTGGTCTTCCCGGCGCCGTTCTCGCCGACGAACGCGACGGTGCCGCCCGCGGGCAGGGTGAGGTCGACGTCGGCGATGACCGGCCGGTCGGTACCCGGGTAGGTGAAGGACACGCCGCGCAGCTCGATGCCGTCCCGGATGCGTCGGGGCACGGTCCGGTCGGGCGGTGGCGGCGCCTGGCTCGCCACCAGCGCGCGGACCCAGCGCATGTTGCCCATCACCCGCCCGGTGCGCTGCATCTCCTGCAACGTGGCCACGGACGAGGTCACCTGCTGGTTCACCTGTGACGCCAAGGTCAGCACGAGCAGGACGTCGCCCACGCCGCGGTGGCCGGCCACCGCGTCACGCAGCACCAGCAGCGTGCCCAACACGTAGGCCACGGCGAAGAACAGCTCACCGCCGGTGCGCAGCAGCACGGCCCGGCGCTCACCGCGCCACAGCTGCGCCGACGCGTCGTCCCAGGCCCGGCGCTGGCGCGAGCGCAGCTCCGACTCCAGTCCGCCGACGCGCAGCTCCTTGGCCGACGCCGCGTTCGCCACGAGCCCGAAGAGGTGCTTGGCGCGCCGGGACGGCAGCGCCGAACGCTCGCGCGCGCCGTTGACGATCGACTCGGCCCGCCGCCCGAGCAGCACCGGGGGCACGGCCGCGAGCGGCAGCAGCAACAGCAGCGGGTTGAGCCGCGCCAGCAGGACCGCGGTGAGGGAGATCGCCACCAGCAGGCCGAGGCTGTTCAGCAGGCCCTCCATCGAACCCCACCCGGCCCGGTGCAGCTCGTTGCGCAGCACCTGGATCTTGTCGGCGTACTCGGGCCGCTCGTGGTGCTCCAGCCCGGCCGAGCCGTTGGTCATCTCGATCAGCTCGCGCTCCAGGCGCGGCACGGCGCGGTCGCCGAGCTCGAAGTAGAAGATGTGGGCGAAGTGCCCGGCGGTCAGCGCGGCGATCACCGCGACCACGACCAGCGCCGCCGCCACGGACGCGCCCCGGACGTCCCCCGCCAGCGCCGAGTCGGCCAACGCGGCCAGGGCTGGTGCGGCCAGCGGCATCGCCGACGCCTGGGCGATCATGAGCACGACGGCGAGCACCAATCGGTACCGGCTCTCCCGCCACGCGATGAGCAACAACTCCCAGCCACCGCGAACGACCTCGATCACCGGCTGATCCCCTCCACCACCGCGTCCGCTGCGGCCTCGTCCGCCGCCGCGCCGTCCACCGCCGGCTGATCTGCCGGATGCCTGGTGGCGGTGCCGCCGTCCAGCGCGTCGTCGTCCACGGCGTCGGTGTCCTCCAGGTCCTCGACGTCCAGCCCACGGGCGAATCGGTTCGCCTGCAAGGCGAACAGGCGTGCGTAGTGACCGCCTGCCGCGATCAGCTCGTCGTGCGAACCCCGCTCCACCACGTGCCCACCGTCCACCACCACGATGTGGTCGGCCCGTCGCACGCTGGAGAACCGGTGCGAGATGAGCAGCGAGGTCACCCCGCGCGTCAGCTCCACGAACCGGTCGAAGAACGCCACCTCGGCGCGCACGTCCAGGGCCGCGGTCGGCTCGTCCAGCACCAGCACCGTCGCACCCGCCTCCAAGGCGTAGAACGCACGGGCGATGGCGATGCGCTGCCACTGCCCGCCGGACAGGTCCGTCCCGCCCGGGTAGGCGCGCGAGAGCGGCGTGTCCAGGCCGTCGGGCAGGGCGAGCAGCGCGTCGGCGATCCCGGCGCGCTCTGCCGCCCGCAGCACCGCCGCCCGGTCCACCGGCACGTGCGCCGCGCCGAGCGCGATGTTCTCCGCCGCGGTCAGCTCGTAGCGCACGAAGTCCTGGAAGATCACCCCGACCTGGCGGCGCCACCGCACCGGGTCGAACTCCGCGATGTCCACGCCGTCCGCGCGCACCGCACCCGACGTCGGCTCGTACAGCCGCGCGAGCAGCTTCACCAGTGTGGTCTTGCCCGCACCGTTGACCCCGACCACCGCCGTGCAGCGCCCGGCGGGCAGCTCCAGCTCGATGCCGTCGAGCACGGTGCGGTCCGAACCGGGGTAGTGGAAGCCGACGCGGTCGAAGGTGAGCGACCTGGCGGGCGTGCCCGCGGGCACCTCGACCCGACCGGGTCGCGGCTGCCCCTCGTCCAGCTCGTCGAGCCGGTCGCGCAACCGTTGCAGCGCGGTCAGCGACTGCATCGCGAACTGCGTGCTGGTGTCCGACTCGGGGTAGTGGCCGCCGAGCGACATCGCCAACGCGACCGCCTGCACCCCGAGCGCCAGCGCGGTCAGGCTCACCCGACCGGTCGCGCCGAGCTGGGCGGCGTACACCATCGCGGCACCGGCCAGCAGCAGACCGATGGACGTCAGCAGCAGGTACGGGGTCAGGTAGACGCGGCGGCGCGCCCGTTCGAGGGTGTTGCGCACGGTCTTCCACACGGCCGCGTAGCGATCCGCGAGCCAGCCGGTGAGGCCGAACACCCGGATCTCCTTCGCCGCCACGTCGGTCATCGTGAGCTCGTTCAGGTAGCCGATCTCGCGCATCCTGCCGATGAGGTCGCGCCCCACCCGCGAGTACTTGCGCAGCCCGCCGCGCTGGCCGTAGCGGAAGGCCATCACCGCCGCACCGACACCGATTCCCGCAGGCCACCCGATCGTCAATCCGATGACCACCACCAAGGCCACCAGGCGGGTGTAGCGGGCGATCAGCGCCACCATGCCCAAGCACGCCTGCCCCGGCGTGCCCCAGTCGCGGTCGAAGGCGCGCACGGCCTCGTTCAGCTCGTCCAGCGTGCGCTGGTCCTCCAACGGCCCGATGCCGACCGGCCGCAGCATCAACGCCATCGCGTCGTCCCGCAGCGCGCTGTCCACCCGTCGCCGCAACTGCTCGCCCAGGGCGTTGCCCACGGGGGTGAGGACCTGGGTGAGCAGGAACGCGGCGGCGGCGAGCAGGAAGATCGAGGTCAGCCGGTCCCAGGCCGCGCTGCCGACCCCGCCGTCGACCGCGGCGGGCACCTCGCCGACCAGCATGCTCGTCGCGACCACGAAGGCCACCGGTAACAGGCCGAGCACGAGGTTGAGCACGGCCAGGAACACGACCAGGCCCACACCGCCGGACGGCAGCAACCGCGCGATCCGCAACCGCTGCCGCACCGCCTCGTCCACCCAGTTCGCCCACGTGGCGCGCAACCAGGCCGTCGCGGACCCCGCGGCGGGAGGTGTTCCGGTCGTCATGGCGCTCCCGCGAGTTTTCGGTGGTGCGGTTCGTCGACAACCGCTCGTCGAATTGGCCGCGGGCGCATTGCCACGGTTCTCGTGACGTCGAATGGACACCAATCCTCAACCGGCCGGCCCGGCGCCCCAGGGCATCCAAGCACAGGGTTGCGAGCACCTTCAAGAAGGTGATTTCGTGAATCCGCAAGGGTCTTCTCTCGCACCTCGTCGGACGTTGCTCCGGTCGGTCCAGCGGCCCGCCCGCCACGGCGGTGCCAGGGCGGCGTGGGCCGGACGTGGCCGCAGAAGGCGCGTTTGGTCACCCGCGCCCACCGGTGCGCGGCTCGACGTCGCGCGTCACACCGCCGGGGGACTGGGCGGGGTCCGACGGGTTCCCGGGTATTTCCCGTGCGTTTCCCGACAGGCGAGAAACGAATTCTTCCGGGAGCGCCGCGTCGTGTCCCGGTCGGCCGCACCCGCGGCGCGGTGAGGAATGAGCTTGGAGCAGATCGGCAAACCGGTGTCGTTCCGTCGAACGCGAGGCCGACCTCGATGCGGAACACCTGCTGCGCACCACCGATCCGGCACTGTCCACACTGGACACCGTCCTGTGCTGCGGGCAACTCGTCGAAGTCGAACGCGGTTGGCGGGACGTGAAGACCGTGCTCGACCTCCGACCGGGCAGGACCAACCGGCCGACGAGCCGAACCGGCGCCGCGTGCCTCGGTCGTGCCGACTGGAGGCGTGCTCCGAACCTCCGCACATGCCGTTGTCAGGATCCTGCCCGTGCAGCATCATCACTCCCGGCGACCGGGCCCGAGTCGGAAGCGCCGTTCGCGGTGAGGGCCGTGGTCGCGTCCACCGGCCCGGGCGCCGGTGCGACCGGCGTCCGCGCGTGGGCGAAGGGTGGCGGATGACAACGGCCAGGGTGTGGCGCGTCGGCGAGGTCGTCGACGGGCGTTACGAGGTGCTGCGGGTGCACGCGAGCGGCGGGATGGGGCTGGTGTACCGGGTCCGGCACCTGGAATGGGGCACCGACCTCGCGGTGAAGTGCCCCCGTCCGGAACTGTTCGAAACCCAGGCGCAGCGGGCGCTGTTCGTCGACGAGGCGCGGGTGTGGGTGGACCTCGGCCTGCACCCGAACGTCTGCGGCTGCCACTACGTCCGCGACCTCGACGGCCTGCCGGGAGTGTTCGCCGAGTACGTTCCGGGTGGCAGCCTTCGTGACTGGATCGACGACCGCCGCCTCTACGCCGGGCCGGGTGCGCCGGCCCGCATGCTCGACATCGCCGTGCAGTTCGCGTGGGGGCTCGCGCACGCGCACGACCGGGGGTACGTGCACCAGGACGTCAAGCCCGGCAACGTCCTGCTCGACACCACCCCGGCCGGGGTCGTCGCGAAGGTGACCGACTTCGGCCTGGCCCGCGCCAGGTTCATCGCCACGGCGCCCGGGGCCGCCGACCCGGCGGTGAGCATCGCCGTGCCCAGTGGCGGTCTCACCCCCGCCTACGCCTCGCCCGAACAGGATCGCGGGCTGCCCGTGGGCAAGAGCACCGACGTGTACAGCTACGCCGTGTCCGTGCTGGAGATGTTCACCGGCGGGGTTCGCTGGCCGCTGGGGCGTGACGCGGGCGCGGAGCTCGACAAGCTGCGCGAGCAACCGGTGCCGGGCATTCCCGCACCACCGCGGGAGCTGGCCGACCTGTTGGCCCGCGCGTTGAGCCACAACCCGGACGCGCGGCCCGACACCATGACCGGTCTCGCCGCTGAGCTGACGAGGATCTACCAGGACACCACCGGCACGCCCCACCCCCGCCCGGTGCCGGTCGCCGCCGACCTGCGGGCCGACGAGCTCAACAACCGCGGGGTGTCCCTGCTCGACCTCAAGCTGACAGCCGACGCGGCGGCCGCGTTCGCCGACGCGCTGGCCGCGGACCCGCAGCACCTGCACGCCACCTACAACGCCTCCCTGCTGCGATGGCGGCAGGGCGAGCTGACCGACGAGGACGTCATCGCCGCGCTCGACGCGACGACCGCGAGCGGTGCCGACCCCGGCGAGGCGGCACGACTGCGCGCCGAGGTGCTCCGGGAACGCGGCGACCGGACCCCTGCGCCCGGTGCCGATCCGGTGAGCGGGGCGCGTGCGATCCCGTGGTACGACGACCGGGAGCGCGAGCCGGCGTACGACCCGGACTTCGACATGGTGGTCAAACCCGCCACACCGTCCGTCCAGGCCCGCTTCACCGCCGATGGCACACGGGCGGTGACCGTCTCGGAAGGCGTGCTGCGTGTCTGGGACGTCCATGACGGACGGTTGCTGAGCGCGACGCCCGGCCCCTACCGGCCGGAAGAGGAGACCGTCAAGCTCGGCATCAGCGCCGACGGTGGGCACGCGGTCACCGCCGGGCTGTACACCGTGCGTTTCTGGGACCTGGCCCGGGGGCGTCTCCTGCGGGAGTTCGACGCCGCCTTCGACGGCGTCCACGACGGCCTGGACCGCGTGCTGCACTGGCCGAACTCGGTGTGCCTCAGCGGCGACGGCCGGGTCGCGGTCGCCGCGTTCCACGGCGGGATCGTGCTCGCGTGGGACTTCCCCAGCGGTGCGCTGCGGCAGGTGCTGCGCGGGCACGGCCCCAGGACCACGGCGGCGGTCAGCCACGACGGGCGGTTCCTGCTCACCTCCGACTACGTCGACGGCACGGCCCGGCTCTGGGAAGTGGCCACGGGCCGCTGCGTCCGTTCCCTCGACGCCGGCGAGCGCGTCAACGACGTCTGGCTCAGTGCCGACGGGCAGCACGCTCTGGTGGCCGGTGACGGCGAGATCCGCCTCTGGGAGGACCACGAACGGAACAGGACCCTGCACGGGGTCGGGAGACTGCCCTCGGCGGCGGTGTACGGCGGGTTCGTGGTGTCCACGGATGTGGATGACACCGTCCGCTTGTGGTCGCTCGACGATGGCCGCTGCCTGCGCACCTTCCGCGGCACGGGCAGCAAGGTGCTCGCGGTCCACTTCGACACGGCTTCAGGTCTGCTGCGGTCAGCATGGCGGGACAACACCCTGCGCTGGTGGACGGTCCCTCCCCGGCACACCGCACCGCACCGGCTGAGCAAACCCCGCGAACACGCCGAACTGCGCCTGCACGACGCGCATGCGACCGACCTGGCGAACCGGGCACGGCGGGCCGACGACCCCTCGGCGAGGCTTCGGCTGCTGTCCGAGGCCAGGACGGTGCCCGGCCACGAACGGGACCCCCGACTGCTCGCGGCGTGGCGGGAACTCGGCCGCACCGCGGTCCGCACCGGGGTGCGAGGGGCCTGGCCCGCACGGGACATCGACGTGGGGAGCGGGCAGCACGCGATGGCGGTGAGCGGGGACGGCCGAACCGTGGCGACCTCCGGGGTCGGCGGCACGGTCCGCGCGTGGCACGTGGCTGAAGGAACCGTCGCACGACTGGACGAGGACCGGCCCAACCTGGTCAGGTCCGTCACGATCAGCGAGGACGGAACGCGCGTGCTGTACACCTACGGCGGGGGCATCCGCGCGTGGTCGACCGGCACCGGTGAGCGCAGCGTCGTGCTTGACGACCCGCGACTGCTCGGCATGTCCGCGTTCGACCGGACCGGCAGGTCGGTGCTCGTGGCCAGGCACGATGCGATCCGGTTGTGGAACCTCGACAACGGCGCGTGCGAACGGGAACTGCCCGGACCGCACGAGCGGATCAACGCGGTCTGGCTGGGCGAAACCCTGGCCGTCGCCACGGGCGCCGACCGGGCGGTGCGGGTGTGGCACCTGACGACCGGACAGCACGTGCACACACTCCACGGCCACACCGATCTCGTGCTGTCGGTCTGCCTGAGCCCCGACGACCGGTACCTGCTGTCCGCCGGCGGTTACACAGACCACACCATCCGGCTATGGGACCTCACCACAGGCGAGTGCCTCAGGGTCTTCGGCGACGACCCCGACAACCCGCGCGGGGTCGGCTCCGCGCCCAAGGTGCCGTCGAAGACCGTGCGGTTCAGCCCGGACGGCCGGTTCGCGATCTCCGGCGGCAGCGACACCGCCGTGCGGATCTGGGACCTCGCAACCGGCGCGTGCCTGCAGGACCTGGAAGGACACCGGACCGGGGTGAACGCGGTCGCATTCGGCCCACACGCCGACTTCGCGCTGTCCGCCGGCTCCGACGGGACCGTGCGACGCTGGGAGCTCGACTGGGACCTGAAGATCGGTTGAACGCCGCCCCGCCAACCGACGTGTGGTGAGTGCAGGTGGCCAGGACGAGAGTTTCCGCGACGCGCACGGTCACCCCAGGCATCACGATATGGCAAACCTCCGGTCGTGCCGCCGTGCGCGTGCACTTCGGCGAAGCATGAACGGCTCGCCGCTCGCAGGTGCAGGCTGAATCGGCTTACCACCACCCGGTAGGGGCGACGAGTTCGCTGCGTCGGAGAGGCTGCTCGACGTCACGGCCGGTGAGGACGACGCCACGCGGGAGGCGCCGGCGCTCGTGGTGGTGAGCACGTTGGCCGGGCCACCTGCCGAGGCATGCTCACCTGGACCGAGCACCGGGACGCCGACGTGCCCGAACACCTGGTCACCGGCATCCGGCGCCACCCTGCCGCGACCACGCCCGCTCCCTCCTGAACCGCGGACTGCGGCACCGGTGGGCGCGTGGCGTTGTTGCCGACCTCTCGGCGCGGGTCGCTCACCGGGGGAACGGCGGGCGTTCGAGGCAGGCACGGCCCAGGCCCAGGCCGGTGAGGAATGCCTGGACCTCGTCGTCACAGGTCCGCGCCGCGGCGCTGTCGCCCACCTCGGCGAGGGCGCGGGTGAGCCGGGCGAGGGCACGGGCGACGTCGAGCGGGTCGGCGGCCCGGCGCCGCAGCTCGACGGTCTCGCGCAGCAGTTCGACGGCGTCCGGCCAGCGCCCCCGCAGGGCGGCGATGTCGGCGAGGCTGCGCAGCACGCTCGCCAGGCCGTCCCAGTTCGCGCGCTTCTCCTGCACGGCCCGCAGTTCGTCCAAGCGAGCGGAGGCCCGGTCCAGCCGCCCGAGCGCGATGTCCAGGTCGGTGGTGGTGTGCCCGATGGCGGACACGCCGAACTCGTCACCGGCGGCGCGGGCGATCTCGGCGCCCTCGGCGAGCACCCGCTCGGCTTCCTCGAGCGAGCCGACGTCGATCAGCGCCATGCCGTAGCGGCGCAGCAGGATCGCGGTCTGCCGGGACGGCCGCTCGCCGCGCTCGATGGCGAGGGCCTTCTGGAACAGCGGGAGGCTGCGCTCGGGCCGGCCGGACTCGGCGTGCACGTCGGCCAGGCCGCGCAGCGGTTTGGCGAGGAAGTGCCCGGTGAGACCGGCCGCCTCGGCCACGGCGATCGCCTGCTCGAACCACCCGGCGGCCTCGCCCGGCCGGCCGGTCATCAGCGCGGCGACACCGCGGTGGTGGAGTGCGCCCGCCTGGTGTCGCGGGTTGCCGAGCGTCCAGGCCAGGTGCACCTCGCGACTGGCGAGGGCGGACAGCACGGTGTAGCGGGACCTCTGCAAGTGCACCAGGAACATCGCGTGCAGCAGGCGCACGCTCAGGTCGTGGTGGCCCTGGACGGTGACCGCGTCGATCGTGGTGCGCAGGACGTGGTCGCGGTCCTCGTCGTGGGCGCGAAGCTGGAGGAACCCGACCAACCGCAGGGCCAGCGCGCCCGCCAGGTACGCCTCGCCGAGCGCGCACGCCTGGTCGACGGTGGTGAGCAGGTTGGTCCGCTCGGCCTCGCACCAGTCCAACGCGGTGTCCCGGGTGGGTGGCACCACCCCGTCGGGCAGGGGCGGCGCGGTCAGGCCCATCGCGTTGTCGGTGCCGTGGTCGATCAGTTCGTCGGCCGCGGTGAGCATCGCCAGCCAGCCGTTCAGCACGCGGACGTGCGCCTCCTCGCGCTCCTGCTCCTCGTCCTCGGCGGTCGCCCGTTCGAGGGCGAAGTCGGCGACGAGGTCGTGCAGCCGGTAGCGGGCCGGGCCCACCTGCTCCACCAGGTGCGCCTCGACGAGCTGGTCGAGCAGCCGGTCGGCGTCCGCCCTCCCGGACACCGTCCGCGCCACCCACGCGGGCCAGTCCCGTACCGCGATCAGGCCGAGCCTGCGCATCACGAGGCGCTGCACGGGGGTGAGGGCCTGGTAGGTCAGCCCGATGCTGGCACGGACGTCGAGGTTGCCGATGGACAGCTCGTCCAGCCGGCCGCGGTGCTCGGCGAGCCGGTGCGCGAACTCCGCGAGCGTCCACTGCGGCCGCACGGCCAGGCGTGCCGCGGCGATCGACACGGCCAGCGGCAGCCGTCCGCACGACTCCACGACCGCCACCGCGGCCTCCGGCTCGGCTTGCACCCGCTGGTAGCCGACGACGCTGGTGAGCACCGCGACCGCGTCGTCGCGCCGCAGCACCGGGATCGTCCAGCGGTGCACACCGATCAGCGCGGCGACGGCACGGCGCGAGGTGACCAGGACCGCGCACCCGCCGGCGGCGGGCAGCAGCGGCCTCACCTGCTCTTCGGTGACCGCGTCCTCCAGCACCACCAGCGTCCGGGTGCCCGCCAGCCTGCTGCGGTACAGCGCGACGCGCTCGTCCGGGTCCTCCGGCAACGCCGACGCGGCGACGCCCAGCGCCCGCAGGAACCGGGCGGTGACGGCGTGCGGGTCGGCCGGGCGCGATGAACTGCCCCTCAGGTCGGCGTACAACTGCCCGTCGGGGAACCGGTCGACCGACTGGTGGGCGGCGACCAGCGCCAGGGTGCTCTTGCCGATCCCGCCGGGGCCGACCAGCAGCCCGACCGGCGCGACGTCACCCGTCGGGCGCAGGGCGGTGGTGATCCGGTCGAGCAGCTCGTCCCGCCCGGTGACCACGCGGGGTCGCGGCGGGAGCTGGCGGGGCACTACGTGGCCGGGCACGAGGTCCCGGCTGGGCGCGTCGTCGTGCAGGATGCGCCGGTGCAGGTGGCGCAGGGAGCGCCCGGGCTCGATGCCCAGTTCCTCGACGAACCGGCGGTGTACCTGCTGGTAGCAGGTCAGCGCGTCCGCGCGCCGTCCCGCCGCGACCAGGGCGAGCATCCGCTTCTCGTGCAGGAACTCGCGGAACGGGTGCTCGGCGATCAGCGCCGGCAGGTCCGCGAGCACGACGTCGACCCGGCCCAGCGCCAGCTCGGCGGTCAGCCGCGCCTCGACGGCGGCCAGCTTCTCGTCGTGCAACGACTGCCGGACCGAGCCGACCCACTCGTCAGGCACGTCGGCGAGGGCCGGCCCGCTCCACAGGCCCAGGGCCTTGGTCAGCGCTGCCACGGCGCCCTCGTGGTCGGCCTCGAAGGCGGCCCGCCTGCCCCGGTCGACAAGCGCGCGGAACTCGGCGAGGTCGAACTCGTGCGAGCCGAGGGACAGCTGGTAGCCGCCGGGCCGCGAGGCGATCAGCTCGCCGCGCACGTGCAGCCGTCGTCGGAGCCTGCTGATCATGTTGTGCAACTGCGCCCGCGCCGAGGACGGCGGATCGGGCCACAGCGCGTCGACCAGCCGGTCCGCCGTGACCAACCGGTCGGCGTTGAGCAGCAACGTGGCCAGCACGAACCGCTCCCTGGCGCTGCCCGCTGTCAGCCGCTTGCCGCCGTCGAACACCTCGACCGGTCCGAGCACCTCGAAGTACAACCTCGAACCTCCGCCAGTTCCACTGTGCCGCGCTCGCGGCGGCCCACGCGGGAGGCGGAGAGGACCACGGGCAGCGGCGTCGCGTCGGGCACCCCGCGGACCTGGACCCTCCCCGCTACCGGGCCGGTACCAGCCCACCGATGTGGGCGTGCTCAGGGCTTCAAGGACGTCTGGGCGGTCGTCCTCGGTCAGCGGTGACCGCAGAGGTTCTCGAGGTCATGGGCCCGCCGCGTCGATTGACCTCAGGTGATATGACCTGCCATCAGTAAACTGAGAACGGGACCAGCCGTCAACCGGGATGAATACGAGGCGTCTTCCGCCTTCGCGTGAGTTCATGGCCGAGCGGTACGCATGACGGCCATGTCCGGGGCCGTGGGAACGCCGGCCGCGCGGATCGATCGCCTGTTCGGCACGGTGCGGCCGAGCGGCGGTGGCGAGTACACCCTCGAGGAGGTCGCCGAGGCCATCAGGTCCGAGGCGCCGCGCGGCTGCGGGGGTTTGGAGTTCCGCGTGCCGTTCGACGTCGGGGTGCTGACCGAGCGGATCGCCGTGCGGCGTGGACGGCCGATCACGTTGATGCCGGTGGCCGGCCTCACGGGCGTGTGCGGGTTGTGGATCGTCACCGGACCGCGCGGTGCTTCCGGGACCGGTGGTGGTGCGAAGGGCCGTCTCCGCCCCGATGGTGCGGGAGGTCTCCGCCGACCGTCCGTTCGTCCTCGTCATCACCGACACCACGACCGGCGCGCCGCTGTTCCCGAGTCGCATCGCCGATCCGACGGTCGCGTCGCCGCTCACCGGTGAATGACCTGTTAGGGACTTGTTAGCGGCCACCTCCACTCTCAGTGGGCCGTGCGACCGCGCGGCGCGACTTGAAGGGGGAAGCCTTGTCCAAACTGCGTGAACGGCTGTTCTTGATCGTCGGGATGTTGGCCGTCGTCCTCGGTACGGCCGCCGCTCCCGCGGCGGCTGCCACCCCGGCCCCGGCCTCCGCGGAGGCCACGTCGGCCGTCTGGCCGAAGATCACGGTGAAGGAGGTCGCGGCGGGCAGCATCACCCCCGCGTCGGCGTGCTCGATCGTCAAGTACGGCTACCGCGGCACGGTGATGTGCGAGGCCATCGGCTTGGAGATCGAGTGGTCGGCGGGCCGGTTCGAGTACTTCGACATCTCGACCAACCGCTCCATCTGGCACGTCTGGCCGAACAGCGGCGGGTGGAAGGTGATGCCCGGGAACGGCAGCGCCGACCACATCTTCGACGCGTACTGGGCCGGTACGAGCCGTGTTGTCTGCGTCTCCAACAACAGCAACGGCTCCGTGTGGTGCTCGACCGACCCGCCGACCTCCGCGAGCTGGGGCAGCTGGTGGCGCAAGTACTGACCACCCGATGATCAAGGACGCTGTGGCCGGTTCGCGGTCACAGCGTCCTTGATCATCGGCACAGGGCGGCGAAGCTCCACCGCATCTGACGAGCCCTGCTGAAGCCGTCGTGTGGGTTCAGGCAGCGGACGTTCCGAGTCGGGTTCCTCGGAGACCGCCGAACGGATCGTCACCACGTTCCAGGCCGACACCCTCACCGACCCCGAGGCCCTAGGCGAGCTGCGCACCGCCGTCGCCCACCTGCGCACGGCAGGTCGCGAGGTGTCCGGCCGGCCGGCCGGTTCTGATCCGCCCGGGTGGTCGCGCTGGTGTTCTACTCGGCGCTGCGTACCGAGATTGCCAGGTCCAGGCTCTTCTCGACGCCTTCCAGGCAGTGCGTGATCCGCCGGAGCGTTCCGGTGGGGCCGCGGTGGGCGAACGCAGGTGGAGGGTCGAGCGAGCCGGGGCGGGTCGACCAGTTCGATGACGATCGCGACGACGCGGGGTGTTTCGCGTTCGGGTGGGTAGCTCTGGCGGATGTTGGCGAGCCGGCCCGTGGCTCGCAGGTCACCGCCAGTGCCTCCGGCCGTGGTCAGGTCAGGCCCCAGCCGGGCGGCGCAGGTCACCTTCAGCCGTTCCGGACAACGGCGAGCTTTCGGCTACGCGAGAACGGCATCTGCGATCGGCGTTCAGTCCACCAAAGAACGTGGACTTCGCGGTTCCGGAACCTGCGCTGCTCAGCCGTACAAGAAGGAGATGTCGGCCACGCCGGGGGTGTTGCTGTTGCGCAGGTGCCATGGCCTGGGGTTCTGCGTCTCGTAGACGATTCCAGGGGTGTCGTCGCCGTCACGGTCCCAGTCGCCAGTCAACTGGTACCCTCGGTGCCGTAGGTGAAGGTGATGTCGGCGATTCCGCTGGTGTTGCTGTTGCGCAGCATCCACGTGTTCGCGGGGTAGTTCCAATTGAACAAGCCTGCGGTGTCGTCGCCGTCGCCGTCCCAGTCTCCGACTACGGGGTAGGGGCCGGTGCCGTAGGTGAAGGTGATGTCGGCGATTCCGGTGGTGTTGCTGTTGCGCAGCAGCCACGTGTTCGCGCCGGAGGCGTTCAACTGGACCAGGCCGATGGTGTCGTCGCCGTCACCGTCCCAGTCCCCGGCCACCGGCCAGCCGCCATTGCCGTAGGTCAGCGTGATGTCCGCGACTCCAGTGGTGTTGCTGTTCCTCAGGTAGAACTTGTTCGTCGCGCCATTGAGGCCTTTCACGAACAGGCCCGGCGTGTCGATGCCGTCACCGTTCCAGTCTCCGCTGAGCGTCACCCCATTGCTGCTCGAGTACCCGGTGATTGGCGACAACGAGTCGGCGGAGGCTGGTGGCACGGCAACTGCAGGCAGTGCCGCGACAGCGCACAGCGGCACGATAATTCTGGGGAGAATACGCCTCACGGCTATCCCTTTCAGGAGGTGGTTCGTGGTGTTGACCTGAGTGGCCGGCCTCCCGGCGTTGGCCACTGTCCGTGAGCACTCGTGGGTTCCTGGGCGAACCTTGTCAGGACGTGGTTTCAGTACTTCCCGGTGCAGTTCTCCTGTCCCGTGCCGACGTCGTGAGCGCACGCCCAGGCCACCTTGTCCGCGTCGTCCACCATCTGGGTCCACGTGCCGGTGACCCCCGGCCCATTCGTCCGGCCGAAGTGCGATCCGTCCGAACTGTGGACGCGCACTCGGTCACCTGGTGCTCCACCGCTGATGCGGCCCCAGGCCGATCGGCAGGAGGGGCTGTAGCGGAGGTGGATGGAGATGCCCTGCACGCTCGCTGTCTTCACCGTCCTCGCGTCCCGGTCGCAGAGCATGATGTCCGGCCACAGTCCCTCGCACTCCCACGCGTGGCACAGTCCCGCGGTGCCTGACCGGCCGCCGGTGTCGGCGGACGCGGAGGTCGTCGTGATGAGCGGGATCGCCATCACGGCGGCGAACAGGATCCCGATGTTCCGAGCAGATCTCTTTGTCATGGAATTTCCCTCTCGATCGGTGCGAGCCATTGATGTGTAGCGTCGATCGGTTGTGCACGATCGGCCGCTGGACACTGGACAACAGACCGTGCACAATCCACCTGGGGGTGGAGGGGGTGGCGCGTTGCCTCGTGGCGAACGCCCGTTGGGTGATGAGGTCGACGAACTCGTGCGATTCGCGAGGGATCTCCGGCGGCTTCGGGAGAAGGTGGGGCGACCGTCGTATCGGGAACTCGGTGCGCGGGCGCATGTGTCCGCTTCGGCGTTGTCGGCGGCTGCCGGTGGTCGGAAACTGCCCAGTCTGACGATCGCGTTGGCGTTCGTCCGTGCCTGTGGCGGGGATTCCGAAGAATGGGCGAAGCGCTGGCACGAGGTCACCGCCGAACTCGCACGGCAGACGGAACCCGAGCCGGTTGATCCCGGCGCTCGTGCTCCTTATGTGGGTTTGAGTGCGTTTCAGGAGAGTGACGCGGACCTGTTCTTCGGCAGAGCGGATCTGCTCGGAAAGCTGCGCGCGCAGGTTCGCTCAACCCGTCTTGTCGCTGTGGTCGGAGCCTCGGGTGCGGGGAAGAGTTCGCTGTTGCGGGCGGGTCTGCTGCCGGAACTGCGGGCCGAGACGTCGGTGGTCATCACGATGACGCCGGGGCAGCACCCGATCGAGGAGTGCGCGATCCAGTTCGCGACACCGCTCGGGAGTAGCCCGGCCACGTTGTTCGAGGACCTGTCCGAGGGTGCACGTGGCCTGCACCGGCTGGTGCGGCAGGCGCTCACGAACCACCCTGACGCCGCCGAACTGATCCTCGTCGTGGATCAGTTCGAGGAGGTCTTCACACTCTGCGGTGACCAGCGGGAACGCTCCCGGTTCATCGAGCTGCTGGTGACCGCGGCGGCTGCGGGGAACAGCCGGGTGCGGATCGTGCTGGGGATCCGGGCCGATTTCTACGGTCACTGCAGCCGATACCCGGAACTGGTCGACGTGTTGCAGGACCACCAGGTGGTGGTCGGCCCCATGTCGGGACAGGATCTCCGGGACGCGATCACGAAACCAGCGATTCGGGTGGATTGCTCGGTGGAGTCAGCCTTGCTGGCGACCTTGTGCACCCATGCGGACGGTGAGGTCGGCGTCCTGCCGCTGCTCTCACACGCGCTTCTCGAAACCTGGCGGCGGCGACGCGGGAATTCCCTTTCACTGGCCGGGTTCCAGGCGGCCGGTGGAATCGACGGTGCTTTGCGGCAGACCGCGGAGGCGGTTTACCACTCCTTCGAACCCCGTCAGCGACAGGTGGCGGGCGATCTGTTCCTGCGGCTGACCGCACTGGGCGAGGGCGCCGCGGACACCAAACGCCGCATCACCCGTGCCGAACTCGACAGCCAAGACGCTGATCTCGCTCTGGTGCTGGAACGGCTCGCGACCGCGAGGCTGCTCACGCTCGACCGCGACACGGTCGAGATCGCTCATGAGGCGCTCATCAGATCCTGGCCGCGGCTGTGCGAGTGGCTGACCGAAGATAGGGAAGCGCTGCACCTGCACCGGCGGCTGACCGAGTCCGCGACGGACTGGGACAGCCATGGGCGGGACCCAGGGCTGCTCTACCGCGGCGCCCGGCTGGCCGCCTGGGAGCGCCAACCCGAAACCGCGCTCAACGATCAGGAGCGGGAGTTCCTCACCGCCAGCCGAGCCGACGCTCTCCGGGAGCACGCCGCCGCCCGACGTCGACGGAACCTGGTTGTCCTGGGCCTGAGCTGCGCGCTGGTGGTGGTCAGCCTCCTGGCCGGGCTCGCCGTCGTCCAGGCGGACCGGGTGGCGACCGAACGCGACCTGGCCTCGCACCGGCAGCAGGTGGCCACCGCCCGCGCCGAACTGGCCAGGCAGCCGGAACTCGGGCTGTCGCTGGCCGTGCGGGCATTCGACAGTTCCCCGTCCGCTGAAGCGGCGGCGGTGTTGCGCCAGGCGGTGGCCGATTCCCGCGGCCGGGCCGCGCTGGACACCGGCCAGGGCTATCTCTCAGGACTCGCTACGAGCTCCAGCGGCGCCAAGCTGGCGAGTGCCGGGTACGACGGCACGGTCCGGATCTGGGATCGAGCCGGGGACGTGCTCGGCAAGGAGCCAACGGTGCTGGCCACCGGCGGCCCGGTCGCCGGGGTCGACTTCAGCCCCGATGGCCGGCTACTGGCCACCGTGGGTTCGGGTGGCGCGGCAACACTGTGGGACGTCGGTTCGGGCACCCCGCATCGAGCGCTCCCCGGCCACACCGGGAACGTGAACGCCGTGGCGTTCGGCCCTTCCGGGCAGCTGGCCACCGGTGGTGACGACGGCGCTGTTCTCCTGTGGGATCCGGCAGCCACCGAGCCGCGGGTGCTCCCCGCGCCCGGCCGGGTGCTGAGCCTGGCGTTCGATCCGAGCGGGCAGCGGCTCGCGGTAGGCGGGGACGACCGGGTTATCCGCATCTGGCCGGTCGGGACGTCGGGCGATCCGGAGGTGCTGACCGGCCACACCCACCACGTCACGGCACTGGTCTTCCGCCACGATGGCGGCCGACTGGCCAGTGCGGGCGGGGACGGCGCGGTGCGGGTCTGGCATCTCGGCGGCGAGCGGCCTCCGGAGGTGTTCGACAGCCACACCAGCGAACTCACGTCGGTGGTGTTCGGGCCGGACGGACGTTCCGTCGTCACCGGCGGCAGTGATGGCGTGCTCCGGCTCTGGGACGTGACCGCGAGAACCGAACCGTTCGAGCTTCGCGGGCATGCGGGCGGCGTGGCGGGAGTGCGGTTCAGCCCGGATGGCACGCGCCTGATCAGCGCCGGGGCCGATGGCACCCTGCGCCTGTGGGATCCCGCGGGCGGGGAAGTGCTCGCCCTGCCCGCCGGGCATCAGGGTCCCGCGCTGGACACGGCCGTGACCCCGGATGAGACGACCGTGGTCAGCGGCGGCTACGACGGCACCGTGCGGGTCTGGCGTACCGGGTCCGGTGAGTCACCGACGGTCCTGCAGGACGGTCAGGCCACTGTGCTCCGTGTCGCCGTCAGCGCCGATGGCCGCCGGGCCGCCGCGCTTGCCGAGGATTGGGTCATCCGCGTCTGGGACACCGGCAGCGGCAGGCTGCTGCTCACCCAGCCGTCGAGTCCGGACGCGCTGGGAGTGGCTCTGAGCCCGGACGGCCTCCTGGTGTCGGGTTCCGGGCCGGAAGGGTCGGTGCACCTGTGGCGGGTCGACGGGCCCGCCCGGCCGACGGTGCTGCGAGGGCACCGGCATTCCGTGCGCCGGACGGCTTTCAGCCCCGACGGCGGGCGTCTGGTGAGCGCGTCCGACGACGGCACCCTGCGCGTCTGGCACACCCGCACGGGTGCGCAGCTACACGTACTGGGGGCGGGGGAGGACCGGATCATGTGGAGCGTCGAGTTCAGCCCGGACGGAACCGGGATCGTCGCCGGGACACAGGACGGGACCGTGCTGGTTTGGGCCGCGGACGGGTCCGGGCCGCCGGTCGTCCTGCGCGGTCACGAGGGCATGGTGTGGGACGTGGCCTACAGCCCGGACGGCCGGTGGATAGCCAGCACAGGCAGCGACAAGACGGTCAGGTTCTGGCCCGTCGGCGACGGTCAGGCACCGATCGTCGTCCGCTGGAGCGGGCCGATGGCGCCGTCGGTCACCTACGGCCGGAACGCGCAGCGGCTGGTCAGCGCACATGCCGACGGCGTGACGCGGCTGTGGACCTGCGAATCCTGCGCGCCGATCGAGCAGGTCCGGGCACTGGCCGCGCAGCGAACCGAACGTGGCCTCCCTCCCGCCAACGCCTGAGCCTGGTGGCGTTGTCCTGCATAGCGGGCGGCAAGACGCGGTCGCCGACTGGTGAGGTCGCGTGGGCAACTGTCGCGGGTTCGCACAGGGAATGGCCCTGTGCGGACCATCCGACCTGGGTTCATGCGGCCGAGGCCCCTGCGTTCGACCACGTTGCGTTGGGCGAGCAGCACCAGAAGCTGTTCGACGTGCGGTCGCAGCCGGGCCGCCGCTCCCGCGCGTCGAGGTCCGCGGTTTCGACCTCGACGAAGTCGCGTAGTCGGCAGGGTGGGGAGTGTACGGCGACGACAGCTTCCGCAATGCCGTCGGCGAGGTGGCGCAGGTCGCCGCATTGCGGGTCAGGTGTGGCGTACGCGATTCAGGATGCCCCGGAGGATCCCCCACCGGGCGGACTGCGCTCGTCGCCAGCGGGTCCGCTCGGTAGCGGAAGTGACGACGAACGTGGCGGCTGAGCCGAGCGGGACACCGACGATGGTCAACACCTGCGCAACAATCGGGTACACGGATCACAGCCTGCCGGTTCTCCGGCCAACTCGGGCGCTCATCCAACGGCGAGCGGACGCCGACCAGAGCCGTCGGCACCAGGCCGACCGCCGACCGGGTGTGTGCGGCAGGCAACGCACGGACATGCCGAAGAGCGTGCAGTCGAACGTGTCGACAAGCCGTAGTGCCGGGACGGAGTCTTCGCCCCGGCGTCGGCGCGGAAGGTTACGGTCGTCGCGCCACAGGCGAGGTGCGGGCGGATGGGATGAGGTGGACGAATGACCACTGGTGGCTTCTCGTCGAAACGGCTGGCTCGGGTGCGAGAGCTGCTGGAGCGCCACGTCGAGTCCGGCTTCGTGCCCGGTGCGGTGGGCGTTCTCGCCCGCCGCGGCGAGGTGCACGTCGAAGCAACGGGCGCCCTCGCGTTCGAGGGCGCGGGATCGAGTGCGCCGATGGCGGCCGACACGATCTGCCGCTTGGCCTCGATGACCAAGCCGATCGTCGCCGCGTGCGCGATGACGCTCGTCGACGACTGCACCCTGCGCCTCGACGACCCGGTCGACGACCTCCTCCCGGAGCTGGCGGACATGACCGTGCTCGCCAATCCCCACGGACCACTGGACGACACCGTCGCGGCGCAACGCCCGATCACGCTGCGGGACCTGCTCACGTACACCAGCGGCATCGGCGTGATCCCGACCAAACCGGGGAGGGTCCCGATCGTCGACGCGGTGAACGCACTCGACTACTCGTCGCTGGACGAGTGGATGCGCGGGCTGGGCAAGCTTCCGCTCTCCCACCAGCCGGGAGAGCAGTGGATGTACGACACCGCCTCCAACGTGACCGGCGTGCTCATCGCCAGGGCCACCGGCATGTCCTTCGGGGACGCCTTGCGCGAGCGGATCTGCGATCCGCTCGGGATGAAGGACACCGGCTTCAGCGTGAGCGGCGAGGACATCGCCCGGTTGGCGACGGCGTACCAGCGCGACGACGCCGCCACCGGCGAGCCGGTCGTCGACGACGGCCCCGACGGGCGGTGGAGCCGACCGCCGGCGTTCGAATCAGGTGGCGGCGGGCTCGTCACGACCGCCCAGGACTACTTCGCCTTCGCTTCGACTCTGCTGGCCGGCGGTTCCCACCGCGGCCGGAGGGTGCTCACCCGACCATCGGTCACGCTGATGACGACCGATCACCTGACGTCGGCGCAGAAGGCGGTCCCCGGGTTCTGGCTGGGGAACGAGCTGGGCTGGGGATTCGGGATGTCGGTCCTGACCCGCCCCAGCCGGCTCGGCCCGTCGGTCGGCAGCTACGGGTGGTCCGGCTTCTACGGCACTGCCTGGTACAACGATCCCGCCGAGGACCTGACGGCGATCTTCTTCATGCAGCGGGGGCACACGGGTGACCAGAGGCTGCCGATGTGGCACGACCTCTGGACCGCTGTCTACCAGGCGATCGACGACTGACCGAAGGAGACGTGGACGCGCTCGAGGGTGACGGCGCGGTCGACGTGGAAGAAGCCGCAGGTCGACATGGCGGCGGTCTGGGCGCGGGGGAACCGTCGTGGTGCTCTCCCGGGCCATCCGCTCGATCAACGCCACCACGGCATCGTCGACCGGTGGCCGCCCGGTTCGCAGGACGGTGAACGGCCGTCAACGGCAGGCCTCGACCGCGACGTGCCTCAGTAGTCCAGTTCGAAGTCGCGGTGGTCGTCGGGGTCGACCGCCGCGTCGAGCTTGTTCCCCGGCCGCAGGCTGGGGTGGTACCCGGCGTCGTGCTCGATCTCGAACTCCGGCACGTCCGGGCCGCTGAGCCGGAGCCGGACGCGGACCGTGGCGTCCTCGCTGGTCGGCTCCATGGACAGGACCTCGGCGGTCGCGGGCAGCCCCACCTCGTCCAGGCGCAGCAGCCGCCGCTTGGCGCGCGCGATGCCGCGCCACACGGCGATGCCCAGCGGCAGCAGCACCACGGTGAGCACGGTGCCGACGGCGCCGCCGTCGTTGGTCGCGTAGACGATCGGTCCGGTGACCACCAACGCCACGGCGAAGAGGTGCAGGACCACGTTTTTGCCTCGGTTGGCCCCGCGTACTTCGACGAACCCGTCCTCCGCCATTCCGGCACCTTAAGCGGGTCGTGGGGTGCTGCGGGCCGGGTTGGCGCGAGTGCGTCCGGACGGCGCACTGCCGGCCCGAACCACCCTCCACCAGCGGACTGATCGCGTTCACCGCAACGAGATCAGGCACCTGCTCGCCGCCCTCACGGCATCGATCCCACATCCACCAGGCCCCACGAAGGTCGGAAATCGCTTGAACGCGCTGGGGCGTGCCGGTTACGTTCGGCCGCATGTTCTAGAGGCGGCACAGGTCGAGACACCCCGTCAGGCAGGCGGCAGCGGTCGATTCCCCGACGCTGCGCGCTGAGGCCTGCCTTGTTCCCCCATGCCGTCGACCACCGCTTCCGCAGCGGCACTTCTCCCTTCTCGATCGACATCGCGATGGGCGGTCGGCATGCCATCGCGATCTTCTCGAGGAGAGTGCTGATGTCACGACGCTGTGACGTGTGCGGCAAGGAGCCGAGCTTCGGCAACCAGGTCGCTCGGCTGGGGCGCCACGCCCAGAAGCGGCGGGTGCTCGGGCGCTCGACGCGGATGTTCCGCCCGAACATCCAACCCGTGAAGGCGACCGTCGACGGTCGGCCGGTGAAGCTCAAGGTCTGCACAGCGTGCCTGAAGGCGGGGAAGGTCCGGCGCCGCACTTCGTAGTACTCCGCCGGCACGCGGACGGGGCCCGCGCCGGCGGGCCCCGTCCGCGCGTGCTCAGCCCCGGTCTCTACGTTCCCGTCGAGGGGTGCGGGTCACCAGGTCCTCCTCGACCAGGTTCGGGAGCGAGAGGTCAGTCACCGCGGAGCAGGGCGTTGCACTCGCGTTGGAGCGTCACGTCCTGCCACATCGGGTGGTGCGGGGCGGCGTTGGAGCACACGACGGAGCCCCACGCCCCGACCCGTGCGGCCTCGGTGGCGGCCGTGCGGCAGAAGGCGGCCCCGACGGGGCCTTCCTCGAAGGTCCCGTGCAACGGGGTGTAGCCGATCCAGCCCTCGCCGAAGACCAGGGGGACGCCGGTCTCGGCGGCCCAGTCGGCGGCGGCGTCGATCCAGGTGGTCAGTTGTCGCCGCATGGCCGTTCGGTGGGTGGCGTAGCGGTCGTAGAGCCAGGCGTCCCACTTGCCCGGGTCGCACCAGTCGTGCACGTACACCTCGCGCCGCCCGACGATCGTGGCGTCCAGCCGCCACCGCTGGTCCCGGGGCGGCTGCCAGTCGGCGAAGTCGGGCGCGTCGGGGCGCAGCAGCTCGCGGCGGGCGCGTTCCTGCGGGAACGGGCGGGCCGGATCGCGCAGCGCGAACTCGTCGAGCAGTTCGTCCAGCACGCCGTACACGTACGGGTGGAACACCGCGACGTCGACACTGCGCGGGATCCCGCGCAGCGAGCCGACCGGGACCTGCGCGTAGTTCACCGTGACGCGCCGGTCGGGGTGGCGCTGCTTGAACCGCGCGATCCCGCGTTCCAACCGGGGACGGAGCGCGACCACGTGGTCGCCGTCGAGGCCGTCGGCCAGGTGACCGGCCTGCACCTCGTTGTGCAGCTCGGTGAACGCCACGCGGTCGTCCAGCCCGTGCGACGCGAGGAAGTCCACCAGGTCGGCCAGCGCGTCGGCGAGGGCGACGGCGCGGTCCTCGGGGTCGATCGCCATCACGGCGTCGAACCAGTCCCGGTCCACGGCGAACGACGGGCTCTGCTGGTACTCCCAGCTCGACAGGACGACGAAGCAGTCGTGCCGCCGCGCGGCGCGGAACAGCGCCAGCAACCAGGCGCGTGCGTCGATCACGGTGTGCGCCCCCACGTCGTACCACCGCACTCGGGCGCCGTAACCACTGCCCAACGGGCCGAGCCGCAGCCGTGAGGTGTTGACCCCGGAGCCGAACAGCAGCAGCGGCATGGCGCAGATCCGCACGGTGTTGTACCCGCGTTCCACGGCTTCGGAGAACGCCCCGTCGAGGTCCTCGAACGGCTCACCGGGCCCGGTGCGGGTGTACCAGGTGAAGTCCCACAGCGTGATTGTCAGCTTCTCCGGGGTCACGCTTTCACCGCCCCGGCGGTCAAGCCCTCCAGCAACTGCTTGCGCAGCAGGAAGAACACCAGCAGGCTCGGCACGGCGGCCAGCACGGACCCGGCCAGCACCAGGTCGTACTGCCGCCCCGTGGCGCCGAACAGCGCCTGGATTCCCATGGGCAACGTGTAGTCCTCCGGTTCGCTGATGACGATCAGCGGCCACAGCAGGCTGTTGTAGCTGTTGAGGAACGACCACACGCCCAACGCGCCCAGTGCCGGGCGCAGCAGGGGCAGCACGACCCGGCGGAACAGGCCGAACTCGGTGCAGCCGTCGATGCGCGCGGCGTCGAGCAGCTCGTCGGGGACGGCCTGCTCGGTGAACTGGCGCATCATGAAGATCCCGAACGCCGGCGCCACCCACGGCACGACGAGAGCGAACCAGGGATCGGTCAGCCGGGCCTTGGCGACCATGATGAACAGTGGCACGACGATCACCGCGAACGGCACGGCCAACGAGCTGAACATGATCGTGAACAGCGCGTTGCGGCCGCGGAAGCGGTACTTGGCGAAGGCGAACCCGGCCAGCGAGCACAGCAGCACCGAGACCGCGGTGGAGATCAGCGCGACGACGGTGCTGATGGTGAACCAGCTCCAGAACGGCTGCGCCTCCAGCAGACCCCGGTAGTTGTCCAGCACCGCCGGGTGGGGCAGCAGCCGGGGTGGGTAGGAGAAGATGTCGGCGCGGCTCTTGAACGACGCCGACAGCGCCCACAGCAGCGGCAGCGCGAAGACCGCCAGCAGGGCGATCAGGAACCCGTACAGCAGCACGCGGCCGGCGGGCGAACGACGGGCGGTCATGGTGCTCATCGGGAGTCCCTTCCCACACCGAGCAGGCGGTTGGCCAGCAGCCCGAGGGCCACGACGACGAGGAACAGCACCACACCCGCGGCGGCGGCGTAACCGAGCTGCTGGCGCTGGAAACCGGCGCGGTAGACGAACATCGCCACCGACAACGTCGACTCGCCCGGCCCGCCCTGGGTGAGCAGGAACGGTTCGTCGAAGATCTGAGCCGTGCTCACCAGCACGGTCACGGCCACGAACGCCGTCACCGGCTTGAGCGCCGGCAGCGTCACGCTGGTGAAGCGCCGCAGCGGTCCCGCGCCGTCGATCGCGGCGGCCTCGTGCAGCTCACGTGGCACGTTCTGCAGACCGGCGAGGAAGAACACGGTCAGGTAGCCGGTCCAGCGCCACAGCACCAGGATGACCACGGTGGCCTTGGCCCAGGTCGGGTCGCCGGTCCAGTCGATGCCGCCGAACCCGAACACCGCCTTGAGCGCGCCGTTGACGATGCCGAACTCGGTGTCGAAGAACAGCCCGAACACCAGCGTGATGACGATGGGGGAGATGACCACCGGCATGAAGAACGCCAACCGGAACACGTCCCGCCCGCGCAGTCCGCGCGCGTTGAGGGCTTGGGCGATCAGCAACGCGGCGGGCACCACGACCAGCAGCGTGAACACCACGTACAGCGCGGTGTTCCCGACCGAGGTCCAGAAGCTCGCGTCGGTCAGCAGATCTGCGTAGTTGCGCAAGCCCACCCACTCCGGCGTCCCCAACCCGGCCCACTCGGTGCAGCTCAGGTACAGGCCCACGAGGATCGGCACGGCCATGAACAGCCCGAACAGGACGAAGAACGGCGAGACGAACGCGTACGGCGCCGCTTCGCGCTGGTGCCGCGACCACCACGAGCCCTGTCCGGTCGCCGGGGACGCGGTGGTGGGCGGACGTTCGAGGGTGGGTGCGCTCATCGCTTCACCTGCTGCCGGTAGGCCGCGATACCCGCCTGGATCGCGGCATGTGCGGAGGTCCGCCCTTTCAGGGCGTCCAGGACCGGGCCGCCGAGGACGGCGCTCAGCACCTGCATCCCGGCGGCCTGGTGGAACAGCGGCAGGTCGTCGGCCGCGGCTGCGTAGACGTCGAACACGCGCTGGCCGCCGAGGTACTCGTCGCGCACCGCGAGCAGGTCGGGGTCGCGGTAGAGGGGGCGCAGCGTGGGCAGGTAGCCGCCCGCGTGGTACCGCAGCACCTGTCCCTCCCGGGTCAGGTACACCCGGCGCAGGAACTCCAGCGCCGCCTCGGTCGCGGGCTTGTCCTTGACCACGGTGAAGGCCGTGCCGCCCAGCGTGGTGGCCAGGTGTCCGCCGCCGGCGAACTTCGGCAGCGTGCGCATCCGCCACCGGCCCTGCTGGTCGGGCACGTTGGCCTGCAGGCCGTAGGCGTTGTACCAGTTCGGCATGGCGGTGGCGGCCAGCCGCCCGGACTTGAGCGCCGCCGCGCACGCGCTGCCGTAGGGGTCCGGCAGGGCCAACAGGAACCCCGTCCGGACGCCCTGGGCCAGGAACTCCAACACCTCGACCGCCTCGGGCGAGTCCAGCGCCAGGGCGCCGGACTCGTCGAACACCTCGCCGCCGCGTTGCAACAGCATCTGCGTGTAGCCGTTGACGATCGCGCCGTTGTCACCGACCGAGACCATGCCCAGGCTGATCTGCCGGTCACGGGCCAGGCGCTCGCCGTGCTCGGCGAACTCCTCCCAGGTGGCCACGTCCTCGGGCACGCCGTGCTCGGCGAACACGTCCTGCCGGTAGTACAGGACCGTGATCGAGTTGTCGGAGTCCAGGCCGTAGGGCTTGCCACCCACCTCGTACGGGGCCAGCTTGAGCAGGTCGTCGCCGAACGGGGCGACGGTGTCGGTCAGGTCGACGAACAGGTTCTCCGCGATCGCCGAGCCCATGACGCGGGGGAACTGGTCGATGACCACGCCCGCGAGGTCCGGGGTGTTCCCGTCGGCCACGGCCTGGGCGATCATCCGCGTGACGATGTCCCCGGGCGCGGCCGAGGTGATCCGCGGCTGGAACGTGAACGCGGAGCCGCCCGAGATCGCCGGGTCGGTCGCGGCCTTGGTGAAGGTGGTGACGTAGCCGGGGTCGTGGGTCCAGATCCGCAGGTCGACCTGACCGGACGTGACAGGCGTGGTCGATCGCGCACCGCAGGCGCTCAACGTGCCCGCGGCGGCAGCGCCCAGTGCGCCGAGCAGCAGGGACCTCCGGCTCGGGTGGCTCACCACAGCTCCACCCGGGTCCGGCGGACCAGCCGGACCGCGTCGACCGACGCGGTGTCCGACGCGGCCTCGTACCGGGCGCGCACCGACGGGTCCACGTACACCGCGCTCTCCGCCGGACGTGGCAGCACCCGGATCTCGACGCCGTGCTCCAGCACCTCGTCGGCGAACCGGCGCAACCCGATCTCCCACTCCGGACCGTGCCAGAAGTGGTCGGCCACGAGCCGGCCGCCGATGTGCGCGCGTGCCACGTCTCCCGTGTAGCCGAGCACCAGCAGCACTTCGTCGTCACCGGTCAACGCCTCGGGAGGCACCTCGACGCGGTGGACGGCGGCGTGCTCGAAGTCCTCGTCCGGCGGCGCCGACGCCCTGTCCTGGGATCCGCCCGTCCGCGCGGGCGGGGCCTCGGCCTCGGCGCGCACCACCTCCAACGTCGGTGCGGGAAGGGGAGGTGCGCCGGCGAGGACGCGGGTGACCCCCGGTGCGGGCAGGAACGACACTTCCACCTGCTCCACCGCGGTCTCCAACCAGATCGAGTCGCCGTCGACCACGACGGGCTCGTCGCACAGGACCAGCGTGTCGACCCCGGACACGTCGAGGCGCTGCAACCGCAGCCCGTTCGCCTCGTCGAGCACCAGCAGCCGTGCCCTCGCGCCGTCGGGCGTGGTCGCGGTGATGAGGGCGTCGATCCCGGGGTTGGCGACGGTGGTCACGCCGTGCCCGTCCACACGCGCCCCGTCGACCTCCGTGCCGACGGGGAAGGCGAACTGCGGGGTGATGCCGGCGGTGGCGACGAACACGGCCGTGGGCACGCCGTCCCACGTCGACCTGGCCACCGGCATCGCACTGGCCCAGACCAGTTCGACCTCGCCCACCCGGTAGCCGATCGGCCAGGCGAAGTGCGCCCCGGACGGGATGGTCACGCCCTCGGCGGGCAGTCGGACGGTCCGGTCGCCGAGCACGACCTCGAACCGCACGTCGTGGTGGTCGGGCAGGGGCTCGTGCGGCTGGTGGTTGTTGACGAACAGAAGAGCCGGACCGCCGCTCCACCGCACCGACCAGCGCAGCGTGGCGCGGTCGTCCAGGTCCGCCGGTGTGACGTCGGGCAGGTGCAGCTCGGCCGGCGCGAGGTCCGCGCCGTTGTCGCGCAGGAACAGGTGCTGGAGCCGCAGCGCGGCGAACGACGGTCGCACCTGCCCGTACGCGCCCAGGGGCGCCTGGAAGTCGTAGTTCACCACGGGCAGGTCGTTGGGGTAGCCGGTGGCGTGCGACTCCTGGTTCGGCGTGGACAGGTCCAAGCGCTGCGAGCAGCCGTGGTAGAGGTAGTAGCCCTGCCACGCCGACCCGCTCGCCAGCTTCGCCAACGCGAGCGCGGACACGTCGGCGGCCGGGACCAGCGGCCTGCGGTGGTAGGCGATGGCCATGCCACCGCCCAGCTCGCACGTGGCGTAGGGGTAGCGGGTGTCGTCGGGACCGCTGCTCTCGGGCGCCGTGGTGCGCAGGTCGGCGCCGATCGCGTGATCGTCGCGGATCGGGGTGGGGAAGTAGTGGCGGCGCACGTCGCGGGCCCACCCGTCCGAGGCGTCCTCCCAGAACGCCTCGGGGTAGCCGGCGTAGAGGGGGAGCACCACGTCGGGCGGCAGCTGAGCCGCACCCCAGCCCGTCGCCGTCCACAGGGGCGCGCTCATGCCCACCTCCTCGGCGAGCGCGCGCAGCGTGGCCAGGTGATCGGGCTGGTCGTACAGCTCGTTCTCCACCTGCACGGCGAGGACCGGGCCGCCGTCGGCCCACCACAGACCGGACAGCTGCGCGGCGATGGCGGCGTAGTAGGGCCGCACGAGGTCGAGGTACGCGGGGTCGTCGGTGCGCGGTGTGCAGTGCACGTCGGCCAGCCAGTCGGGGAAGCCCCCGTTGCGGCACTCGCCGTGCGACCACGGGCCGATCCGCACCGACACGGCGAAGTCGAGCTCGGCGCACAGCTCGACGAAACGGCGGACGTCGCGGTCACCGTCGAAGCGGAGCTGCCCGCGGTTCTCCTCGTGGTGGTTCCAGAACAGGTAGGTGGCGACGAGGTCGATCCCGCCCGCCCGCATCATCAGCAGCTCGTGCCGCCACAGCGCCCGGGGGAACCGGCTGAAGTGGAACTCGCCCATCACGGGCAGCCACGGGCGTCCGTCCCGACCCACCGCGCGGCCGTCCACCCGCACCGGCCGGGGATCGCCGGGGGCTGTGCCCATGGGCAGGTGCCCTACCAGCGGCGGGACGGGATCGTGAGCGTGCAGCGAGAGCATGTCGTGCTCCTGGACTCCTGTGGTCAGCGGCGGGTTCATCGTGGGCACGGGTCAGACCGGTGTCAAGGATTATTCATAAATAATGACGATTTGCTACGCTGGCGGTTCACCACCGCTGGGGAGGAGCAACATGGCCCGCTACACCGGCCGCGGCGTGCACTACCAGGTCGTGCAGGACATCGGCTCACGCGTCGTCGGCGGCCAGTACGCACCCGGTGACGTGCTCGACCTGCGGACCTTGGGCGAGGAGCTCGACGTCAGCCTCACCGTGCTGCGTGAAGCGCTGAAGGTGCTGACCGGCAAAGGACTCGTCGACGCCCGGCAGAAGCGCGGGACGTTCGTCCGGCCGCGCTCGGCGTGGAACCTGCTCGACGCCGACGTGATCGACTGGCGCATCGACGGCGGCGACGCCGACCGCGTGCTGCGCGACCTGGCGGACCTGCGGTCGGTCATCGAGCCCGCCGTCGCCCACCGCGCCGCCCTCCGGCGCACCGAGGCCGATCTGGACGCCCTCGACGCCGCGCTGGACGCCATGACGACGGCCGGTGACGACGCGACGGCCGCCGCGGAAGCCGACGCCGCCTTCCACCGCGCCCTGCTCTCCGCCACCGGCAACGAGCTGTTCGCGCGGATGGACCTGCTGCTGGAGCCCGGCCTGCGCGCCCGCGACCGACTGGTGCACTCCCACGTGGGCGCGGATGACCCCGTGCCCAGCCACCGCGCCGTCCTGGACGCCGTGCGCGACGGCGACGCCCCGCGCGCCGAGCTGGCCATGCTCGACCTGCTGGCCAAGGCCCTGGAGGACATCGGCGCCATCGCCGCCCGCACGGAGCACCGGTGACCGGGCCGCTCGCCGGCCGGGTCGCGTTGGTCACCGGCGCGGCGCGGGGCATCGGTGAGGCCACCGCGCACCGGCTGGCCCGTGACGGTGCGGTCGTCGCCCTGCTCGACGTGTCCCCCGAGGTCGAAGCCGTGGCATCGGACATCACCGCCGCCGGCGGCCGGGCGATCGCCTTGCGCCGCGACGTGAGCTCCGAAGCCGACTGGGCCGACGCCGCGCGCGCGTGCCGGGACCGGCTGGGGCCGGTGGACGTGCTGGTCAACAACGCCTACACCGTCGACGTGCGACCCGCGCACGAGACCAGCACGCGGTCGTGGGAGCGGCAGATCGCGGTCAACCTCACCGGCGCCTTCCTCGGCGTCCGGGAGTGCCTGCCCGACCTGCGCCGCGACCGGCGTGGCGCGGTCGTGCTCGTCTCGTCCGTGCACGCCGTGATCGGACTGCCGGGGCGGGCCGCGTACGCCTCCGCCAAGGCCGGCCTCACCGGCCTGACCCGCCAACTGGCCGCCGAGTACGGCACCGAGGTCCGGGTCAACGCCGTGCTGCCCGGACCGGTGCTGACCGCCGCGTGGGACGGCATCGGCGAGGACGACCGCCGCGCCAGCGCCGAGCAGACCGTCGTGCGACGCCTCGGCCGCCCCGAAGAAGTGGCCGCCGTCATCGCGTTCCTGGCCGGCGACGACGCCTCCTTCGTCACCGGCGCCTGCGTGCCGGTCGACGGCGGGTGGAGCGTCTACAAGACCTCGTCCTGACCGGCCACCGACCCGAGAGAAGCGCACCGCGTGAAGATCACCGCCGTCGAGACCTTCCTGGTCCCACCCCGCTGGCTGTTCTGCCGAGTCAGCACCGACGAGGGCATCACCGGCTGGGGCGAACCGGTCGTGGAAGGACGCGCCGAGACCGTGCGCGCGGCCGTCGAGGAGTTGTCCGGGGTGCTCGTCGGCGCCGACCCCCGCCGCATCGAAGACCTGTGGCAGCTCACCACCAAGTCCGCCTTCTACCGCGGCGGACCCGTGCTCTCCAGCGCCGCCGCCGGTGTCGACCAGGCCCTGTGGGACATCCTCGGCAAGTCCCTCGGCGTGCCCGTGCACCAACTGCTCGGCGGCGCGGTCCGCGACCGGGTGCGCGTCTACGGCTGGATCGGCGGCGACGAGCCCGCCGAGGTGGCCGACGCCGCCGCCGCGCAGGTCGCCGCCGGGCTCACCGCCGTGAAGGTCAACGCGGCCGGCCGGACGAGCCCGGTGCCGACCCGCTCCGACACCGCTGCCATCGTCGCCCGCTTGGCCGCCGTGCGCGAGGCCATCGGCGACGACCGCGACGTCGCAGTGGACTTCCACGGCCGCTTCACCACCGCCGCGGCACTGCGCGTGCTGCCCCAACTGGCCGGGCTGCACCCGCTGTTCGTCGAGGAGCCGGTGCTGCCCGAACACGGTGATCGACTCGCTGACGTGGTCCGGGCGAGTCCCGTGCCGATCGCGTGCGGCGAGAGGCTGTACTCGCGAGCGGACTTCCTGCCCGCGCTGCGCGCCGGCATCGCGGTGGCGCAGCCCGACCTGTCGCACGCCGGCGGCATCTCCGAGGTGCGGCGCATCGCGTCCCTGGCGGAGGTCCACGACGCCCTGCTGGCCCCGCACTGCCCGCTCGGCCCCATCGCGCTGGCCGCCAGCCTCCAGGTCGCCTTCGCCACCCCCAACTTCCTGATCCAGGAGCAGAGCATCGGCATCCACTACCACCGGGACGCCGAACTACTCGACTACGTGCTCGACCGCACCCCGTTCACCTTCCGCGACGGCACGATCCACCGCTGGGACGCGCCCGGCCTGGGAATCGAGGTCGACGAGGACGAGGTGCGCCGCGCCGACGCCGTCGGCCACCGATGGCGACCACCGGTGTGGCGGCACGACGACGGTTCGTTCGCCGAGTGGTGAGGACACCAGCATGACCCTGATCGAAGCCCTGACCGCACACCGCCTCGTGGCCATCATCCGCGGCACCGACCCGGCGGCGTGCGTGCGCACCGCTGCCGTGCTGCTGGACAACGGCATCTCCTTGCTGGAGGTGTCCCTCACGTCGACCGACGCGCTCAAGGTCATCGAACGCGTTGCCGCGTCCGCCGGGTCGGGCGCCCAGGTCGGCGCGGGCACGGTCCTGACGGCCGCCGACGCCCGCGACGCCCGCGACGCGGGCGCGAGCTTCACCGTCACGCCGGCCCTGGGGGAGGGGGTGACGGCATCGGTGGAGCTGGGTCTGCCGGTGCTCGCAGGCGCGCTCACCCCCTCGGAGGTGCTCGCCGCGCACCGCGCGGGAGCGACCGCCGTCAAGGTCTTCCCGGCCTCCTCGCTCGGACCCGGGCACGTCGCCGCGCTGCGCGCCCCCTTCCCCGACGTCCCGCTCGTCCCGGTGGGCGGCATCGGCGCCGACGACGTGCGGCGGTACCTCGCCGCAGGCGCGCTCGCGGTCGGTGTCGGCTCCCCCCTCACCGGCGACGCACCCGACGGGGGAGATCCGGTTGACCTGGCCCGGCGCGTCCGCGCGTTCGTCGACCAGGCGGTCCGGACGTGATCGACGTCGTCGTCCTCGGCGAGACCATGATGTCGCTGAGGTCCACCGGCACGTGGCGCTCGGGCGCCACGGCCACCACCTCCATCGCCGGGGCGGAGAGCACCGTCGCCATCGGACTGTCCCGCCTCGGCCACTCCGCCCGCTGGGTGGGCCGCGTCGGGAACGACGAGCCGGGTGAGTTGGTACTGCGCACGTTGAGGGCCGAAGGGGTCGACACCTCCGCGGTTGCCCGCGACGAAGGCGCACCCACGGGCCTCATCCTGTTCGAACAGCGCACACCCGACGTGACCCGCGTGATCTACCACCGCAGTGGCTCCGCCGGATCGCGCCTGACCGAGCAGGACGCGCTCGCCGGCCTCGCCGGCGGCACCCGGCTGCTCCACGTCACCGGCATCACCCCCGCCCTCGGTCCCAGCCCGCTGGCCGCCGCGCACGCCGCCGTCGACCACGTGCTGGACCGAGGCGGGCTGGTGTCGTTCGACGTCAACTACCGGACCCGCCTGTGGCCGGCAGACGAGGCGTCGCGGGTGCTCACCCCGTTGGCGCGCAGGGCGTCGGTGCTGATCGGCTCCCCGGAGGAGATCGACCTCGTGGGCGGTGACCACGCCGCGGACCACGTCGTCACGAAACTGGGTGCCGACGGGGCGCGGGCGCGTGTCGACGGCGGCAGGTGGTCCGCACCCGCCCGCCGGGTGCGAGCCGTGGACCCGGTCGGGGCGGGTGACGCGTTCACCGCCGGGTACCTGTCCGGCCTGCTCGACGGGCTGTCCCCGGGCGAGTGCCTGGCCAGGGGCAACGCCACGGGCGCCTTCGCGGTCATGACGACCGGCGACTGGGAGGGCCTGCCGTCCAGGGCCGAGCTGTCGTTGCTCGACCTGGCCGGCGGCTCGACCCTGCGCTGACGGAGTTCCGTGATCGGCTGGGGCGACCCGGACTTCGTCGAGCAGACCGGCGGGTACGGCTCCCGGTTCGAGAGCAAGACCGACGTGTCCACCTCCGGCCACGGTGGACGACACGTCCTCGTCACGATCTGGAAGGCGTCCCACCTGGACCCGCCGGAAACGCCGGTCGCCCCGTCGATGACAGGGGCGGTGGGCGTGCCCGAGACCGTGGCCGAGGCGGTTCCGGTCAGCGACCGACGGCCGGTGAGTCCGTCAAGGGGACTGCGGCGTGCGCGATCCACCGCGGCGGCGGCGGGTTGACCTGCACGTCCATCCGCTTTTCGGAATGCTTGGTGCACAACGGGTTCCGGCTTCGGTGCGGCCGGGTCGGCAGCGAAGTCGTTGCTGCGGTTGACAATCGAGGTCGTGATCTACAACAGTGTGAGGAGGCGCTCACTGATGACCTTTGGCCGGCGTGGTTCGCAGGTGCTGTGGTCGGGCGGGGTCGGCACGGGGGTGGGATGAACAAGGCGATCCGCCCGTGCATCGGCGCCGAGTTGGCGACGAGGGCACTGTGAGCTCCGCCGCAGGTTCGACGTGCAGGGGAGGGCGGTCGAGTGCGCACTCGCATCGACGTGGAGTTCGTCGGCGACAGGGACGGCACGGCGGCGTTCACGTGGGGGCAGCGCGGGATCTGGGACGCGATGGCGACCAACCGGCAGACGTGGAACCTGAGCTACGTGGTCGAACTCGCCGATGTGCGTGCTGACGTCGACTCGGTGGTCGATGCGATCGGGCGGTTGCTGGTCAGGCACGAATCGTTGCGCACGGTGGTCCGCGTCGCGGAGGGGTCTCCCCTGCAGGTCGTGGTGAGGTCGGGGTCGCTACCGGTCTTGACGGTGACCAGCGGGGCCGCGGAGGCACGTGACACAGCCATGACGCTGAGGCGTGAGCTGGTCGAACCGCCCTTCGACCACGGGACCGAGCTCCCGGTGCGGATCAACCTGGTCGAAGTCGACGGAGTGGTGTGGCACGCGGTGTTCGTGTACTCCCACGTGGCGGTTGATTTCGGTGCCGCCCAGGTCATCCACGAGGACCTGCGGCACGTGTTGGCCACCGGGTCGTTCCCGGGCGAGGCCGGGCTCCAGCCGCTCGATCTCGCACGCCGCGAAGCGAGTGCCGGTGCGGCCGTCACCTCGCGCGCTGTCCGGTACTGGACCGAGCAGCTCCGGCGGATACCGCCGACCACCCTGAGTTCGAGCGGCCCGCTCCACGATCCTCCGGTGCAGGAGGGCGTCCTGATGTCGACGGCCTTGCGGGCAGCGGCCAAGCGCGTGGCGGCGAGGCACGGGACCACTGCCTCGACCGCGGTGCTGGCGGCCTGTGCGATGATCTTGGGCAGGTGGACCGGGCATTCCGTCGTCGCCCTGAACATGCCGGTGGGCAATCGTTTCAAGGAAGAGCACCGCCGTCTCACCACCAACCTCGTGCAGCACGGTCTGTTCGTCCTCGACCTGCCACCGGGGGGAACCCTCGACGATATCGTCCCGCTCGCGGTGAAATCGGCGATGCGGGCTTACCGATACGCCTACTACGACCAGACCGCGCTCGATCGGGCGAGGGCGGAGATCGACGCGGAGCGGGGGGAGCAAATCAACCCCCTGTGCTGTTTCCAGAACCTCGACAACGTGTTCGACGAACCGGATGCGCTGGATGGTCTGCCGGACGGCGACATAGCGGAGAAGCTGGTCGACTCGCAGTTCGCGTGGGGGGTGGAGGACGCTCCGTCCCGTTGCCATTTCTGTCTCAAGGTCGGCCCTTGGCGGGGTGAGGATCAGGCTGTGAGGCTTACCGCGAACACCGCTTACCTGCCACCGGATCGAATCGGTGGGTTTCTCCGTGAACTTGAGGGTGTTCTGGTTTCTTCCGCGGTGCCACCGCGCTCCTGACTCCGCCCGAACCCCCTCGCGGGGCGTCCGGCGCCACCGGGAGCGCGGCTGCGGTCCCGGGAACCGGCCGGTACCGGGCCGGTCGTTGCCTGCCGCTGTCCTGCCGCGGGACAGCGGCGACCTCTGCCCGGTGCGAGCGGTCCACGCGCAGATGACTGTTCGACAGGGGCGGACGTCGAGTGCCGGTGCCAAGGCCTGTCGAAGTCTCCAGGTCGACCCGCTCCCGACCCGCCGGAGGGACACGCGGGCATTGCGGCCGCGCGACACCTCGTGCGTCGGGCACGCGATCGCGAACCGTGGGCGCGGGCTCGCGCGACAACGGGCGGGCGGGCCTCCGGCACCGTGCGCAACCGCGATTCGGGAGCGACGACTGACTAAAGGCCAACCGGTTGTCCTGGTGAAACAGGAGAGTTGCGAAATTACTTGCGCAAGTTCGGTCACGTAGTCCGCTTGGGTGTGCTTGCCCGCCCAGGTTGAGATGTGCTTCAATGCGGTAAGCGTTTACCTGGGGGTGTGGTCGTTTGTATGACAATGGCTAATAGCGCAAACATCTGAAAGGTGGAGGGGGCTCCGCGGTGGGTTTGGTCGAAACCCTCCGGAAATCGCCTTCAAATGTTTCGGGACTTCCGGTCAGCCGTGTTCGGGTACTGGTGCGCCGTGTGACGCCGGCCGCTGCGACCGAAGGGGGACCGGTCAGCCGAGGAGGGGCATGTCGGCGCCGACGCCGTTATCGCTGAACCAGGTCGTGGTCTTTCGCTGCTCGACCTCGGGTGGTGCCCGCTGGTGCGATTCGGATAGACGCACCTCAGACCTGGCTCGCCACGGCGCCTGGCAGTGGCGTTCCACGCTCTCGTGCGTTCGCGCGGGGATGCGAGTTCTTCGAAGTGCCCGGCCGCGCTCCACCGGTGCGGCCGGCGACGCGGGGGAGAGCCTCGCAGGTGCCGTCGCGGTTGCCGTCGGTGAGCAGGACCGCGAACAGGATGCCCTGAGGCACAACCGGTCCGACACCCGCCGCGACCCGGGTCGCGCGGACCACCACCGGCGACAACGGCGGTCCGGTCCCACACGTCATCGGGCGCAATCCATTCCTCCTCAGAGCCGGACGTGGTCCACATCGGACAGCTGAGACCCGGTGTCCGATCAGCCTGGACCGGCGAGCCCGACAGAACCATCGGCAACCTGCCCACTGCCCGGCTCGGCGCGCGTCCCGCCCGACATCCGCGCGCAGTCGGGCACTCCTGCCCGGACCCGACCATCGAGCACGGGTGCCGGACGACCTGTGGAGAGTTATGACGACCGGATCGCCACCCATTCCCGAACCAGTGGAACCTGCCCCGTCAGGGCTGCGGACGACCTGGTCGCGGTGGGTGGAGGAGGCAGTGCGCCCGCGGTGGTACATCCTGCGCCTGCTGCCCGCCGGCGGGCGCGGTGCGGTGGCGCTGCTCGCGGTGATGAACCTCGTCCTCGGCCTGCTGCCGGTGGCGTTCGTGATCCTCACGAGCGTGCTGATCGGCGGTGTGCCGGCCGCGGCGGAGGGTGGGGTCGACTCCGGCGCGTGGGATCGGCTGATCGGGCTGTTCCTGGCCGCGGCCGGGGTTTTCCTGGCCGTCCAGGTGCTGACACCGGTGGGCAACGCGCTGGGGCTGCGGTTGTGCCGTCGGGTGGACGGGGTGCTGCGCGACGAGGCGATGGCGCTGATGGTGCGGCCGGTGGGCCTGGGTCCGCTGGAGGATCAGCGGACCCGTGAGGAGTTGACCGAGGCGGTCGGCAACTTCGAACGCGACTGGGGGACACCGGGCCAGGCGTGCGTCGGGGTGTTGTCGCTGGTCGCCCGCTACCTGCGCCTGCTGGCGCTGGTCCTGGTCGTCGCGGTGGTGATCGCCTGGCCCGCCGGGCTCGCGGTGGGCGTGGTGGTGCTGCTGTTCCGCTACGGGCAACGCGGCGGCCTGCGGAAGTACTCGCACGTGTGGCACGAGGTGGTGGGCTCGCGGCGCGAGGCGGAGTACTTCCGCGAGGTCGCGATGACCGACGTGGCAGCCAAGGAGATTCGGCTGTTCGGACTGGCGGACTGGTTGGCCCGGCGCTACCAGCGGGCGAGCTCGACGGCGATCGACGTGGTGGCACGTGCACGTCGGCGCGTGTACCTGGCCCCGTACCTGGTGCTGACCGCGATCGGCCTGCTGGGCACGGCTTTCGCGCTCGTGCTGGCCGGCTCGCTGGCCGCGGACGGTCGAGTGGGGCTGACCGAGTTGGCGTTGGGGGTGCAGGCCGTGGTCCTGGCGATCGGGCTGGGTGGCTATTACCCGGAGGCGGACACCAGCACGCAGTACGCGATGTTGTCGCTGTCGGCGTTGCAGCGGTTGCGGGAGCGGCTGGACGAGTTGGAGGCCGGGCAGCGGGCGCCGTCCGGCCGGGCGCCCGTCCCCGCCGGGGTGCCGGGCACGGCGCTGACCTTCGACCGGGTGGGCTTCGGCTACCCGGGGGCGGACCGGACCGTGCTCGACGGCATCGACTTGGAGCTGCCCGCCGGGCGGTGCACGGCGGTGGTGGGGGTGAACGGTGCGGGCAAGACCACGCTGGTGAAGTTGTTGGCGCGGCTGTACGAGCCGACTTCCGGCAGCGTGCGCGTGGACGGGGTGGACATCGCGGAGTTCGACCCGGTGCGGTGGCGCCGCCAGGTCGGGGTGATCTTCCAGGACTTCGTGCGCTACGAGCTGACCGCGGCGGAGAACATCGCGCTGGGCGCGGCGCACGTGCCGGTGGACCGGGCGGCGGTGCTGCGGGCGGCAGAGCGCGCCGGGATCGCCGAGGCGCTGCTCGCCCTGCCGAACGGGCTGGACACGCCGCTGTCGCGCGCTTACCCGGCTGGGACGGACCTGTCGGGCGGGCAGTGGCAGCGCATCGCCATCGCCCGTGCGCTGTACGCGTTGGAGGCCGGGGCAACGGTGTTGGTGCTCGACGAGCCCACGGCCGCGCTGGACGTGAGGGCGGAGGCGGCGTTCTTCGACCGGTTCGTGGAGCTGACGCGCGGGGTGACCTCGCTGCTGATCTCGCACCGGTTCTCCAGCGTCCGGCGGGCCGACCACATCGTGGTGATCGACGGCGGCCGCGCGGTGGAGCGCGGTGCGCACGAGGAGCTGATGGCGGCCGGTGGGCATTACGCGCGGTTGTTCGCCTTGCAGGCGGAGCGGTTCGCCCGCGGTCTGGACGTCGAGGAGGTGGACGCGTGATCGACGTCGTGCGCGGCGGGTGGGAGCTGTTCGTCGTCGCCTGGCGGGAGAGCCGCTACCGGCTCGTGCTTTCGGTGGTGCTGATGATCGCCCGGGCCGCGGCCATGCCGCTGGCGGCGCCCGCGTTGGCGGCGTTGGCCGACGCGGCGGTCGAGCGCGACGTGCGCGGGGCCGCGCTGGGCGCGGTCGGGGTCACGGTGGCGGTGATCGCGTCGCTGACCGCGGGGCACTTCGCGCACATCTTCTACTTCGAGCTCGGCGACCGGGCCGTGCTGCGCCTGGAGCGCGAGCTGATCACCCTGGCCAACGGCTCGACCGGCCTGGAGCACCACGAGCGCCCCGAGTACGCCGACAAGCTCCAAGTGCTGCGCCAGGAGCTGCACCGGGCCGGGTGGGGCTCGATGGAGGCGTTGCTCAACAGCCTGGGCCTGCTGGTGGGGATCACGGTCACCGCGGTCCTGCTGGCGCGGCTCAACCCGGTGCTGTTGCTGCTGCCCCTGGCCGCCGTCCCACCGCTGCTGCTGGGCAGGCGGGCCGAGTCGGTCGTCAACGCCGCCCGCGAACGGGCCGCGCTGCCGTCCCGGCGGGCCCGCCACCTCTTCCGGCTGGTGGCGAGCCCGGCGTCGGCGAAGGAGGTGTACGTCGGCGGGCTGGGCCCGGAGCTGCGGGAGCGCCAACAGCGCGACTGGGACACCGCCTCGCAGGAGCTGTGGCACGGCGAGCGGCGGGCCGTGCTGCCGCGCACCGTCGGGCAGGTGATCTTCGCCGTGGCCTACGTGCTGGGCACGCTGCTCGTGGTGCGCGACGCGGTGGTCGGCCGCCGCAGCGTCGGTGACGTGCTGCTGGTGCTCACCCTGGCCGCGCAGGTCAACCAGCAGGTCACCTCGGCGGTGACCGTGCTCCAGGAGATGCAGCGGACCGCGCGGGTCATGGCCAACCTGCGCTGGGTCCGCGCGCTGCTGGCCGCGCAGGAGCCACCGGAGCCCGACCGGGAACCGCCCGGGCGCATCCGGCACGGCATCGAGCTGCGCGGTGTCTCCTTCACCTATCCCGGCACCGAACGCACCGTGCTCGCCGACGTCGACCTCGTGCTGCCCGCCGGGTCCACCGTGGCCGTCGTCGGCGAGAACGGCGCCGGCAAGACCACCCTGGTCAAGCTGCTGTGCCGGTTCTACCCCGCGACCACGGGCGTGATCGCGCTCGACGGGATCGACCTGGAGCGCTTCCCGCCGGCCGACTGGCGCGCCCGCATCGCCGCCGGCTTCCAGGACTTCGTCCGGTTCGAGCTGCTCGCCCGCGAGTCCGTCGGCGTGGGGGAGTTGGCCGACGTCGACTCCGCCGACGCGGTGCGCGCGGCGCTCGGACGCGCTCGTGGCGAGGACGTCCTGGAGCGCCTGGAGCACGGGCTGGAGACGCAGCTCGGCACGTCGTGGACCGATGGCGCCGAGCTGTCGGGCGGCCAGTGGCAGAAGCTGGCCCTCGGCCGCGCCATGATGAGGTCGGAACCGCTGCTGCTCGTGCTCGACGAACCGACCTCCGCGCTCGACGCCCAAGCCGAGCACGACCTGTTCCAGCGGTACGCGGCCGGCGCGCGTCGGGTGGGCGAGCGCACCGGCGCGATCACCGTGCTGGTCTCGCACCGGTTCTCCACCGTGCGCATGGCCGACCTCATCCTGGTCGTCGCCGACGGCCGCATCGAAGAACAAGGCACCCACGACGAACTGATGGCGACCCGCGGCCTGTACGCCGAGCTCTACGGCATGCAGGCGGCGGCTTACAGGTGACGAACCGGCCGACGGCGCAGGACCGGCTCGAAGGGGAGGGGGAGCCAATGATCCACGTGGGGCTGGTCGACGACAGCCAGGTGTTCGCGGCGGGGTTGAAGGTCACCTTGGCGGAACGGGGGCTGGCGGTGCTGCCGGCTGAGGACGCCGGGGTGGACGTGGACGTGTTCCTGGTCCACCCGGCGTCCGTGCGCCACCCGGAACCCGACCGGTACCTCGAAGCGCTCGCGCGCCGCGCGCCCGTCCTGCTGCTGCACGACGGGGAGCTGCCGCGACCACGGCCGGGAGGGGTGAGCGACGTGGTGGACCGCAACGCCTCGGTGGACGACATCATCGACGTGATCACGGCTGTGGTCGGCGTCGCCGGCGCCCGGCGGAGGCGGGAACCGGTGCGGGCCGAGACGGCGCAGTTGTCGCCGCGGGAGCGGGAGGTGCTGCGCCAGGTGGCGAGAGGGCTCACCCACGGCCAGATCGCCACCCGGCTGGCGATCAGCCCGCACACCGTCGACACCTACGTCAAGAGGATCCGGGCCAAGATGGGCATCGGGAACAAGGCCGAGCTGACCCGGATCGCGCTCACCGAGATCGCCGAGGACTGACCCGGGCGCCGCGGTTGGCGGTGGCGCGGTCAGCGCTCCCGCCACCCGGAGTCCAGGCGGCTGTTCACCAGGTAGCGCTGGGCGAACCCGAACACGAGCAGACCGGGGAGCAGGCTGATCGTCGCCGCCGCCATCTGCTGGCCGATGGGCACGGAACTCGAACGCAGGGTCGCGAGGCCGACCGTCAGCGTGCGCATCTCGTCGCTCTGCGCCACGATCAGCGGCCACAGGAAGTCGTTCCAGTGCCAGACGAACAAGAACACCCCGATCACCGCGAGCACCGGTCTCGTCAGCGGGAGCACCACGCGCCGGAACACCCACCACTCGCCCGCGCCGTCGACGGCGGCGGCATGCAGCAGTTCGTCCGGGATGCCGCGAACGTACTGGCGGACCAGGAACACCGCCTGCGCGTTGGCCAGCGTCGGCAGGATCAGGCCCCAGTACGTGTCCAGGCCGTCCACCTGCGCCAGGCCGCCGAAGTACGGGATGAGGTTGACCTCGCTCGGCACGGCGAACGTCACCACGACGACCCAGAACAGCGGTGTCCGCAGGGGGAAGTCCTTCTTGGCGAACGCGTACCCGGCCATCGCCGCGAGCAGGAGGGTGATCGCGGTCGAGATCCCGGCGTAGAGCACGGAGTTCAGCGCCCACCGCCCGATGCGCGCGCCGGCCAGGACGTCGCGGAAGTGCTCCAGGCTGAGCCGGTCCGGGACCAGCGCCTCGGGCAGCGTCGCCGCGCCCGGTGGCGACAGCGCGAGCACCACCATGGCGAGGAAAGGCAGGACCGCCGCGAAGGCCATGGCCGCCGCGAGCGCGAACCACCCGAGCGCCCTCACCGCGCCGTCCCCTCGCCGGACAACTTCCACTGCGCCAGCGACACGGTGGCGACCACGACCGTCACGACGATCCCGATCGCCGAGGCGTACCCGAAGTCGAAGTAGCGGAACCCGCGCTCGTAGAGGTTCATCACCAGCGTGTAGCTCGACCGCGCCGGGCCGCCGCCGGTCATCACGTAGGCCAGGTCGAACACGTGCAGCGACGAGACCGTCTCGACCAGGACGCAGAACACCAGCACCGGCCGCAGACCGGGGAGCGTGACGTGCCGGAACAGCGACCAGCCGCGCGCGCCGTCCACCGCGGCGGCCTCGCGCTGCTCGTCCGGGATGGCGCGCAGCCCGGCCAGCAGGACCAGCATGGAGTACCCGAACCCCTTCCACGCGCCCACCGCGGCCAGGGACCAGACGGTCAGGTCCGTGCCGGCCAGGAAGGGCACGGGCTCGACGCCGACCCGGCCGAGCAGCCCGTTGACCAGTCCGCCGTCCGCGGCGTAGACCCAGTGCCACACGACGGACGCGAGCACCAGGCTCGTCATGTAGGGCAGGAAGAACACCATCCGCAGCGCCACCGCGCCCCGCACCACGTGGTGCAGGACCAGCGCCGTCACCAGGCCGAGTCCGACGGTCAGCGGCACGGCGAGCAGGGCGTAGGACAAGGTGACCCGCAGGCTGGTCCAGAACAGCGGGTCCCGCGCCAGGTTCGCGTAGTTCGCCGCTCCGACCAGCCGCCCGACCCCGTCCCAACTGGTGTCGGTCAGGCTGAAGTAGCCCGAGACGACGAGCGGCACCCCGCGGAACACCACGACGAGGGTGAGCATCGGCAGCACGAACAGGTACGCGGAAGACGTGCGGCGCGCTCGCCGCGGCACCGCCGGCCG
This sequence comes from Actinosynnema sp. NPDC023794, assembly GCF_040639675.1. Classification (NCBI taxonomy): domain Bacteria; kingdom Bacillati; phylum Actinomycetota; class Actinomycetes; order Pseudonocardiales; family Pseudonocardiaceae; genus Actinosynnema; species Actinosynnema sp. NPDC023794. Next base: position 127,524 of record NZ_JBFAFR010000019.1, read on the forward strand.
GTCGGTGGTGGTGTTCACGGCCCACCCCGCTCGAGCAGCGCGTCGACCTCCCGCGCCGCGGCGTCCAGCGCCTCGCTCGGCGACTCGTCGCCGAGGAGCGCGGCCTGGACGTGCGGTGCGACGAGTCCCGCGACCTGCGGCGCGGACGCGCGGGGTTCGCCTGGGAACAGGACGTCGAGCTGGGCGGCGAAGGCCTGCGCGTCCGGATCGTCCCGCGCGCACGCCGCGGACGGGCGCGTGGGCAGGAAACCGGACTTCGCGCACAGCTCCGACAGCACGTCGGCGCGGAGCATGAACCGCAGGAACTTCCTCGCGTCATCCGGGGAACCGGACCGGGCGGTGAGGACGAGGCCGCTGGGGTAGCCGAACCCGACGCGCTCGGCGTCCGCGAGCGGCGGCGCGGGCGCCACCACGTCCGCGCCCAGCACCCGCTTGAGCTGGCGCAGTTCCGCCAGGGTCGTCAGCGGGCTGCACGCGGCCTGCCCTCGCCCCATCGGCCCGCGGGCCGGGTCGTGGGGCTGGGTCACCGCGGACTGGGCGATCGCACCGCGCCGGTAGAGGTCGACCAGGAACTCCAACGCCCGAACCCCCTCCGGCGAGTTCACCGCCGAGCGGGTGCCGTCCGAGGTGTAGACCGACCCGCCGGCCTGCCACAGCAACGGGTAGAACGTGAGGTTCAGCGACACCTGGAGACCAGCCGGGTAGTCCAGCGCGTACATGCCCCGGTCCGCCAGGCGGTCGGCCAGCACCCGCACCTCCGCCCACGTCGAGGGCGGGTGTTCGAACCCCGCCGACGTGAGCACGCGGCGGTTGCACGCCATGGTCATGGCGAGCTGGTAGAGCGGCACCAGGTAGGCCCGTCCCCCGTGAGAGGAGGCGTCGAGCGTGCTCTTCGACAGCTCGCCCGCCACGGGTCCCAGCACGTCGTCGACCGGCTGCAGCAGGCCGCGCGCCGCGTAGTCGGCGACCTGCTCCGGGCGGAACAGCACGAGGTCCGGCGGGCGGCCCGCGGCGAACGCGGTGGCGACCTTCACGTTGTTGTTCTCCCAGGGCAGCAGCTCGATTCGCAGGTCCACGTCCGGGTGGGCATCCTCGAACCGCCGCTCGACGTCCGCCCAGAACGCCCGGCTGACCCCGGCGTCGGGGAAGATCGGGTACATCCAGAGGGCCACGGCGTGCCGCGGCACCGTCGGCGAGGTGCACGACACCAGGGCGACGAGCACCAGCGCCGACGCGAGCCACCGACCGCAGCGCACCGGCGCCCTCACCGGCCGGGACCGGCGACCGGCCGGCCGACGGACGCCTCGTCACGCACCACGACCCCGCCGACCATGACGAAGCACACCTCGGCGATGTCCTCGATCCGGCGCAGGGGGTCGCCCCGCACCGCGACGACGTCCGCGTCGAACCCGGGCCGCAGCGCGCCCTTGCGGTCACCGAGCCCGCAGACCCGCGCGCCCTCGAGGGTCCCGGCCGCCACCGCCTCCGCGTTCGTCATGCCCAGCCGGGCGAACTCGATGATCGCGTGCGGCAGCGCGTCGTGCGGTTTGCCCGGCAGCGCACCGGAGTCCACGCCTGCGACGAGCCGCACCCCGCGTTCCCGCATCTCGACCACCACCTGCGCGAACACGTCGAGGAACGCCTGGAAACCCGGTGGCACCTCCCAGTCCGGCGACAGGCCCAGGGTCGGGCACACCGCGATGCCCCGCCGCGCGATCTCGTCGATCACCGCCGAGTCGGGCGCGAGACCGCCGTCGACGGAGAAGAAGCAGTGCTCGATGCCGTCCACACCGCAGTCCACGGCCTGTTCGATGGCCGCCGGCGGGTAGGCGTGCGCCGTGACGGGCAGGCCGAGCCCGTGCGCCTGCTCCACCAGGGCACGCATCTCCTCGTCGGTGAACTGGGGTTTCGACGTGTCCGAGCCGGGCGTCAGCCGCCCGCCGGAGGACATCACCTTCACCACGTCCACCCCCGCCGCGTGCAGCTCGCGCACCTTCGACCGCACTCCCTCCACGCCGGCGGCCACGCCACCGAGGAAGTGCGCGTGCCCGCCCGCCACCGTGACCGGCGCACCGGCGACGAGCACGTGCGGCGCGGGCTCGGCCGCCGACGCCAGCCGGTCCCGTGCCCGGACGCCGAGGAACCCCGGCGCGCCCAGGTCCCGCAGCGTCGTGACGCCGCCCAGCAGGGCGTGCCGGGCCGTCGCGTACATCCGGTCGACCAGCGCGTCCGGTGGTGTCGCCGCCAAGTGCTCGGCCGTGTCCGGCCGGCCGTCCAGGGCCAGGTGCGCGTGCACGTCCACGAAACCCGGCACGAGCGTCACGTCCCCGAGGTCGAGCAGCGCCGTGCCCGCCGGCAGGGGGTCGTCGCGGCGGCGGATCCCGGCGATCCGGCCGCCCTCGACGAGCAGCACCGGACGGGTCACGAGCCCGTTGTCCGCGAGCAACCGCTCGGCCGTCACGGCGACGGGGCCGGCCGTCCTGATCACCGCGCGTCCTCCCGCAGGTCGAACAGGAGGTGTCGGGGGTACTGCTCCATCAGCTCCGCCAGTTCCCGGGTGTCGTCGGGCAGGCCCACGCACCGCACCACCGCGTCGCGCTGTTCCGGTGTCCGTGCGTCGCTGCACGCCGCGCAGGTGGCGGGCAGCCCTTGCCCGGTCGCGTGCGCCGTGCGCAGCGCCCGCGCGGCCGGACCGTTCCAGATCTCGGCCAGCGAGTTCTCGTGCAGCGAGCCGAGCACGAGCTGGCCGGTGAAGTCGGCGCAGCACGGCACCACGCCGCCGTCCGCCCGGATGACGACGTTGAGCCACGGGTCCAGGCACGGCCGGTGCGCCCCGCCACCCGCGGCGGGGTCCGACCGGCGTGCCCGCGGCAGTGGCAGCATCCCCCCGCGGGTGGAGTACCGCTTCAGCTGCACCGTGTCCACGCCCTCGTCGGCCCAGCGCCAGAGGAACTCGTGGATCTCGTCCGGGTCCTGGTCGCCGACCACCAGCTGGGCCTGCGTCACCGGCCCCGGGCCCGTGCCGCGCTGCCGGAGGAACGCGCGCACGTTGCGCTCCACCACCTCGAAGTCGCCGCCGACGCGGATGCGGTGGAACGTGTCGGCGCGCGCCGCGTCCAACGAGAAGACGATCAGCGACAGGCCGCTGTCGATGAGCATCCTCCCCTTGCGCTCGTCCAGCCGCGAGGCGTTGGTGGACAGCATGGTCTCGACACCCCGCTCCCGCAGCGCGGCGAGGATGTCCGCCAGGCCGGGGTGCAGCAGCGACTCACCGGAGAAGTGCACCCACACCGGCGCGGCGCGGAACGCTTCCGGCTCGTGGTCGACCCACCGGACCAGGTCGTCGACGTCGAGCAGGTGCGCCTTGCCCTCCGGGCGCACGCACGACGTGCAGGCGAAGTTGCAGCCGTCGGTGGGCTCCACGCACAGCACGCGGGGCAGGTAGTCGACCGCGGGCAGGCCCTGTGCGTACGCCGCGACGACCTGGTCCCAGCTACCGGCGAGGGAGTGGCTGACGGAGGTCATCGCTCACCCGAACATGGTGGTGTGGAAGACGTCGTTGAGCATCCGTGGGAAGTCCTGACCGGACCGGGTCCAGTCGACCACGTCCCACAGCATCCGCTCCAGCAGCTCCCGCTGGAAGTCGCACTCCCTCATGTCCTGGAAGCGGTCGAACCGCGTCTTGGCGTCCCAGTAGCAGCCGCCGCCGCAGATGCCGATGGCCGAGCACTGCCGGCAGTCCGACATGAAGAACGGCAGGTTGGCGTAGATGTCCTCGGGGGTCACCGACCGGGTCTTCGGGTGGCTGTCCAGCTTCGTGCACAGGGTGCGCTTGCCGTCGGGGTAGAACGTGACCTCGGGGCCGATCACCGTGCACCCGATGGCCTTGAAGCGCTTGCGCGCGATGTAGGCGATGCGCTTCATGATCTGCGCGACGTAGACGTTGTTGCGCTTGGCGTCCTCGTAGATCTCCATCATCGCCGCGGTGTAGGCGTCCATGTCGAACCCGTCGGCCGCGTCGCTGTTGACCGTCATGTGCGGGATGGAGTAGTTGACGTGCCGCGCACCCAGCTCCTGCACGAAGAAGTGGTGGATGTCCACCATGTCCGGCAGGTTGTGCGGGGTCATCGTGCAGTTGATGCCGACGTCGGCGCCGAGCCGCTGCATCGCCCGGAACCGGTCCAGGACCTGTTCGTACAGCGTCTGGCCTGCGTGGTTGACCCGCTGCCGGTGGTGCCGCTCGAAGCCGTCGATGGACAGCCGGATGCTGACGTTGCGGTCGCGCAGGTAGATGATGTCCTCGTCGCTGAGCAGGATGCCGTTGGTGTAGAGCTCCTTCCCGGCCTCCAGCGGCACGCCGTCGAGGAAAACGCGGCAGGCGTCCCAGTTCATCGTCGGCTCGCCGCCGATGAGCATGACGGTGCCACCGGGCATGTTCTGGTGGTACCACTCCAGCAGGCCCTTGGCCGTGTCCACCGACATGTGCTGGTGCAACTGCTCCAGGTTGTTCTCGAAGACGATGCAGTAGGTGCACTGGAAGTTGCACGCCTGCGTGACCTCCACCCGCATCAGGTGCGGGTCGTTGAGCATGTCCAGCGGGGTGAACTTCCAGTCGATCTCGGCGAGTTCGTCCACCTCGGCGGCCGTGGGCTCCGGGTCGTCCGGGCCACGCAGGAGCCAGTTGTGCGTGAAGGCGTTGTAGTAGACGACCTCGTCCCCCCGTTGGAATCGGTGGACCTTCGGCGTCTGCGGCAAGTAGTCCTCATCGGGCGTCGCGGCGGGCACCGGCTGCTTGCCGGGCGCGCTCAGCGACAGGTACACCTTCTGGCCCATGCCATCCTCCGACCGAAATCAGTGTGCTGACAGCCAATGTCCAAGAACGGTCGACGCCATCCGGGCGCCGACCGCCGCGAGATCGACGTCGTCCAACTCGACGTCCCAGAACGGAACGCTCCCCGGTCGGTCGGTCACCAGTCCCAGGGCGATGCCCTGGAGCGGGCGCAGGCCGCCCAGCTCCTTGAAGAAGAAGTAGGTCTCCAGGTCCACCACGGACGCGGAGATCCTCCGCGCCACCGCGTGCACCTGGGCCGGGTCGTCGAGCAGACCGTCACCGGTGAGCGACCGCACCGACGGCACGTCGGGGTCCAGCACGTCCGGGCCCTCCCAGGAGGCGACCACGCCCGGTGCGCGTCCCGCCGACGTGATGCGCACCAGACCGCCGATGTCCGCGGCCGGTGTCACGGCCCCGACCAGCCCCAGGAACGCCACCCGGCTGCGCTCGGTGACCAGGGCGCGCACCGGGTCGACGATCCGCGTGCCCTCGAAGTGCTGGACGGCGCAGAAGGTCCGCCCGGCCCGCTCGACGGTGGCGAGCCGCCACCAGCCGGTGTGCTCGACCACCCGGTCCGCGCCGTCGAGCAGCGCCCGGTAGAAGGCGGGGATCGGGGTGAAGACCACGTCGTCCGCCACGTCCGATTCCACGCAGTCGAAGAAGATCTCCAGCACCCGGTCGCGGTCGGGCAGGCTGCCGGGGCGCACGACAGAGTCCGTCACCGCGCCACCCCCGGCGAACTCGCGCGGACCCCGCCCCGGTAGAAGCCGCGGTCGCTGCTGATCCCGGTGCGGACGGCAGTGCGCGTCCGGGCGGTGCGCCGCCGCACCAGGTCCAGGTCGACCAGCAGCTCCAGGCACTCGCGCACGGTCAACCCCGCCCGCCGCCGCGCCTCCTCGGCGTCGGCGAGGAACGCCGACAGCGGGGGAGCGTCCGCGCCGACCGCCCGGTACGCGTCGAGCAGCGGCTCGTACTCCTCGGGCAGCACGAACGTCTCGCCGCCGAGCAGCCGGCGGGCCACCACGGACCCCTCGCCGACCGCGTTCGACCACGCGACCACGATCGGCTCGACGCGCAGTTCCCAGTCGCGCAGCACCGCGTCCGACGGCGAGTCCGCCGACAGCAGACCGGACCGCTCCGCCGCCTCCGCCCGCCTTCGCCGGAACGCCGCGTTCATGTCCCGGTACCGGGCCTCGACCAGCTCGCGCTCGGCTTCGCCCATGGCCCAGGTGCTGCGGAACGCGACCTGCGTGGGAGAGCTGACGCCCCCTGGCGCGTGCGCGACCTCCAGGCCGAACTTCGCGGGCGCGCGGAACATCTCGGAGTTGCGCCCGAGCGCGAACCGGAGGACCTCGAAGTGCACGTCCTCGATGTCGCGGGTGACCTCGTCGAGGAAGTCCGCGGCGGCCAGCGCGCGCTCGCAGGTCAACCCCGGGTAGTCGACGATGATGTTGATCAGCAGCTGCACCGGGCTGCCTGCGAAGCTGCGCAGGAAGGAGCCGATCTCGTCGCGGGTGTAGCCCTTGTCCATCAGGCGGAGCGTGTCGTCGTCCGCGGACTCCAGGCCGATGTCGAGCCGGACGCACCCGGACTCCTCCAGCAGCCGCACGTCCTCGGGCGTCAGCTCGCCGTACACCCGCTGGAAGCCGCGCCAGCGCACGCCGAGGTCGGCACCGGACAGGAAGCGGGCCAGCCGGCGCTCGTACTTCAGCGACATGACCTCGTAGACGAGGTGCAGGCGCCCGGTCGTGCTCTGCGCCGCGGCCAGCCGCGCCGACTCGGTCACGTCCTCCGCCCGCCGGAAGCTGATCTTCTCGTACAGCTCGATGTAGTCGCAGAACGCGCAGGTGTAGAAGCAGCCGCGGCCCACCAGCACCGGCAGCTCCACCGCGCCCTCCAGGTAGCCGGGGTCGAACGCCTGCGGCGCGGTGTCGGCCAGCGCCACCTGCCGCGCCGCCTCGGGCGGGTTCACGAGCACCCGGCCGGCCGCCTTGCGGGTCAGCGCCGGCACGGTGTCCAGTGCGGCGTCGTCGAACGACTCCAGCGCGAGCAGCCGTCGGAACGCCTCCTCGCCCTCGCGCCGGACAACACCGTCCACCGCGCTGCCCCGCAGCAGCCGTTCCACCTGCCCGTCATCGAGCAGGCTCGGCAACGGGCCGCCGACGACCACGAACACCCCGTCCCCCGCGAGCTCGCGCACCACCTCGGCGAGCAGCAGCGCCGGCGCGAGCTGGGTCGCGAACGGCACGCTGACGCCCACCACGCGCGGCACGCCGAGCCGCGCGTAGTGCCGCGCGAGGAACCGCCGCATCCCGCCCAGGCGGGGTAGCCGGGCGAGGTAGCCGTCCACGTCCACGTCCGCCGCCTCGCCGGTCTCCTCGGCGAGCCCGGCCCGGTCGAACAGCCACCGGCGCGCCGCCGGGTCCCGCGCCACGGCCGCCAGCAGCGCGGCGTCCTCGGGCGCGGCGGCCACCGCGCGGGGGAACGCCTCGACCAGCGCCCGCTCGGCGGCGTCCGCCACGGGCCCGCCCAGCCGCCCCGGCGGAGGCGCCCCGTCGGCCGCGGCTTCCAGGAACAGCTCCCGCACGTACCGCTGGTTGAGGTTGACCTGCCTGACCGGGGGCGCCCCGCGCTGCTCGGCGTAGGCCGCGAGCAGCGGGACGGAGGCGTAGGGCCTGCCCACCAGCACGGGGCTCAGCGGCGGTAGCACCAGTTCGGCCGCGGGCCCCACTACTCGTGCCCCCCGGACGCCGGCTGGTGCAGGATGCGCTTCGTCCGCGACTCGGGCGGCTCGGCGCCGAGCAGCGGCAGGTCGATCGTCGCGCGCCGGTCGGCACCCGACTCGCCGTGCGGGTAGTTGCCGATGTTCCGCTCGCGGATCGCCAGCGCCAGGTAGCGGTTGCGCTCGGCGTAGAGCACGCGCAGGTCGTGCAGCTCGTGCAGGATGTCCGCGACCTCGGCCCGCGGCACCGAGGGAACGGTCGCCGCGATCTCGTCCAGGGTGCGGGAGCTGTGCCCGCACGCCAGGTAGATGTCGCGGTACTCGTCCGGTAGCTGCATCACCACGTCGTTGCCCTGTCCGCCGGAGCGGGCGGTCAGGTTGAGGAAGTCCCCGCCGTCGACGTACACGAGCCCAGGGCGGCCGAGGTTGGCGTGGAACCGCCGCTTCCACTCGTCCACCTCGGCCAGGAACGGGGCCCAGGTCACGCCGCGGTCCACGGCGGGCACGGGTTTGATGGTCAGCGCGAGCAGCTGCGCCAGTTCCCGGGCGTACTCGTCCGGGTAGACCTCGCTGACCTCGTCCGGCACGTACCAGTCGGCGATGTTGTACGTCGCCATGTCGTTCCACGCCGGGCTGTCGATGGTGAAGCTGTAGTCGTGCACCGAGGGGTACATGAAGTACTTGGCGTACTGCGCCGCCTCCACGCACTGCTCGACGTCGGCCTGCTCCTCGGCCGGGAAGTTGATGATGACGTTGTAGTAGATCTCCACGTCGAACTCGGCGGTCCACTTGAGCAGCTCCAGGCTCCGCATCAGCCGGTGGTTGCGCTGGTACAGCCGCAGGATCCGCTCGCTGAACGACTCGATGCCCGCCTGGATGGTGCGCACGCCGGCGTCGCGCAGCGCCCGCACGCCCGACCGCGTGATGTTGGGCGAGACCTCGACCAGCATCCGGTAGTCGTGCGGGTCCTTCGCCAGCTCCTCGAACAGCGGGATCTTGTCCTCGACGTTGGTGTCGCAGAACGTGATGTAGGGGCTGCGGTACTCGCGGCGCAGCTCTGCCAGCTCCTCGACGACTCGCAGGTGGCTCTTGCGCCGGTACACGTTGCGCCACTGCACGTTCAGGTTGCAGTAGGTGCACTTGCCCCACACGCAGGCCCGCGACGCCTCCATCGTGAGCTTCGGGATGACGTCCAGGGTGTCCGGGCGGAGCTGGTGACGGAAGTAGTCCGCGTAGTCCGGTGGCGGCAGCTTGTCGAGGTCGTGCATCGCGGCCCTGGACAGGTTGCGCACGATCCGGTCCGTGCCGTCGTCGTCCCGGCGGCGCCACACGATGCCCCGGACGTCGGAGAGTGTGTGCTCGGTGTCGCGCCCGGTCAGCACGCCGAGCAGCTCCTCGCTGGTCTCCTCGCCCTCGCCCTCCACCACGATGTCGAAGCACTCGAACAGGCGCAGCACCGTCTCGGGCATGCCCTGGGTCATCAGCGCGCCGCCGATGACGATCGGGATGTCGGGCCACCGCTGCTTGATCCGCCGGCACAGCAGCACCGTCGGGATGAGTTGCTGGTGGCTCGTGGTGAACCCGAGGGCGCGGTAGCGGTGCCACGGGACCGCCTCGAACACGTCGTCGAGGAACACCGACAGCGCGTCGACCAGGGCGTCGAAATCCAGGGGTGCGGGGCCGGGGGGCGCCTGGACGGCGCTGCCGGCCATCTGCTCCCGTTCGGCGAGGGACAGGTTGGCGTTGAGCTGCGGGTGCTTGAGCACCCCGGTGGACGGCCCGAGCGTCAGGTCGAAGTCGACCGCCGACACCACCGCGCGCGCGATGCGGTCCCGTCGCTCCGGGAACATCAGCGCGGCGAACGCCGACTCGCCCATGTACGCCTCGAAGATCCGCATGTAGACCGAGGGCTGCATGTAGCCGATCAGGTCTTTGTAGAAATGTCGGGTGTCGACCGTGTACCCGCGTTGCGAGAGCCACGCCTGCAACGACCCCAACTGGATCGCGGTGGTGTCGTAGCGCTGCCACGGCAAGGCCGTGATGATGAAATCACGCATCGCCTCGGAGTCATTTGGGCCGGACTCTGGAGTCATTGTTGGACAGCCTCCACGCGACGGGCTTGCAGGCACATGGTGCAATAGCGGTCGAGTCGCCGGTCGGATTCGAGGTAGTCGCGGCGGGCCGCCACCGCGGCGGGGTGGTTCACCGGGTCGTCGATGTCCTCGGCACTCCACGCGTCGGGCATGAAGAAGCAGAACCGGAACCGTTCCCGCTCGTCGAGCACGATTTCCCGGAACGGCAGCGCGCACCTCCGCCTCTCCGCCCGACCGGTGCCGCGCCGGAACGCCTCGAAGTAGTCCGCGAAATCGTGCAGCAGGTCGAGCGAACTGCTGGTGAGCTCCGGGTGCCGCGCGTACGCCTCGTGCACCGCGGGAATGATCTCCGTGCGGAACTCCTCGACCTCGTCCAGGGTCAGCGCGACTTTCTCCACCCGGTCGCCGGACAGCGGTTCCAGGTGCCCGAAGGCGCCGCCGCGGTCCATCGGGCTCACCATCCCGGCGACGTCCGGGACGAGGAACGAGACGTGGTCGACTCCGAGTCGCGCCGCCGTGCCCACGAACTCCGGCAGTCTGCGGAAGTTCAGCCGCTGGGTCAGCACGCACAGCGTCAGGTGGGTCTCCGGTGATTCCTCGCGGAACCTCGCCGGCAGGGTCGCCAGGTGGTCGAACGCCTTCGCGCCGCGGATCGCCTCGTAACCCTCCGCCGTGTCGGAGTCGAGGGAAATGATCAACCTGGCGAGCTTGCCGCGCAGGTGGGGAAGCTTGCGACCGAGGTAGGTGCCGTTGGTGACCAGGGTCAGTTCGAGCCCCGCGTCGACGAGGTCGTCCACGATGAGGTCGAAGTCGGGGTGCATGCACGGCTCACCACCGGTGAGCATCACCCGGCGCAGCCCGGCGTCCAGCAGCGCCGGGAGGAACCGCTGGACGGTCTCCCGGCGGACGTAGCGGAACGGCCGCTGGTCGGGGTAGGAGCACGAGATGCAGTGCAGGTTGCACCTGTTGGTCAGGATGATGTTCCACTGGTCGACCTCGGGCACTCGTGGGGCCATCCACGCCGGAAAGCCGAGCGGCGCGGACCCACTTTCCCCGACTGCCGGTGCGGAAACGCGGGACGACAATTCGCACCCCCATTGGAAATCCGGGACGTCGGAATCCGGGCAGCTGACCCGGTATACGTGCACCACCGGTGCCCCGGCGAATCGACGGCTGCGCCGGCGGATGTCCACCTGCGCAGCCGCCGATCAACGGCACGCTGTTCTTCGCTGGTGGGTGTCGCCGCACGGCGCTCTGGTAGACCGTGCCGCGCACAGCCATGAGGAAACAGCGAGCCGTGGTTCGAGCAGGAATCAGATGAGCAGGTCCGAGCGGGAGTACTGGAGGACCCGGACCTTGGAGCGACGCGTCGTCCGCGGGTCGTCGTCCGTCCTCGCCTCGGGCTGTTGCGAAGTGTCGCCGCTGTTCGGGACGACGGAGTGCTCGACGTCGTCCAGGGATTCCTTCGGGGGCATTCGAGCTCCTTTCACGCCGTGGAGACCGGCCTTTGCGGCCAGCCTCTCGGTCTCTTGAACGGAACTCAGATTACGGGCGGGAATGACGTGGCTCATGTCCCTGAAAGCAGGTACACCGCCGCGCCCGCCCCGGTAGGGGATGGGCGCGGCGGTGCACCGCGAGCCGCGTCGTCCGGTAAGACCGGTCAGCCGGCCACCACGTTGACCAGGCGAGGTGCGCGGACGATCACCTTCCGCACCGGCCGGCCGGCCAGCGCCTGCACGACCTTGTCCGATGCCAGCGCCAACTCCCGCAGGTCGTCCTCGGTGATGCCCTGCGGCACCTCCAGTCGGTCGCGCACCTTGCTCGACACCTGCACCACGCAGGTCACGGTCTCCTGCACCAGCAGCTCCGGCTCGGCGCGCGGCCAGCCGTGCTCCAGCACGGACGCCTCGCGCCCCAGGAGCTCCCAAGCGTCCTCGGCGGTGAACGGCGCGAAGCACGAGAGCATCCGCACCAGCGCCTCCGCGCCCTCCCGCACCACGGGGTCGTCCGCGCCCGGCTCGTTGTCGATCGCCCGGCGCAGCAGCGTCGTCAGCTCCATCAGACGGGCGATGGCGACGTTGAGCCGCCTGCCCTCCATCAGGGTCGTGACGTCCGCGACCAGCCGGTGGACCTGCCGGCGCAGCTCCAGGTCGCCGGACTCGACCGGTCGGTCCCCGGGCGCCGCGATGTCGGCGGCGATGCGCATGACCCGCGCCAGCCACTTCACCGACCCGGCGGGCGAGACGTCCGCCCAGTCGATGTCCTCCTCCGGCGGACCGGCGAACAGCATCGTCACCCGGACCGCGTCCGGGCCGTACTGGGCGATCTGCTCCTGGAGGTTCACCAGGTTGCCCAGGCTCTTGCTCATCGACTTGCCGTTCATGATGACCTGACCCTGGTTGGTCAGGCGGGTGAACGGCTCCACGAACGGCACCAGGCCCAGGTCGTGCAGCGCCTTGGTGATGAATCGCGCGTACAGCAGGTGCAGGATCGCGTGTTCCTTGCCGCCGATGTACTCGTCGACGGGCAGCCAGCGGGCGATGCCCGCGGGGTCGAACGGGCCGTCCTCGTACGACGGGTTCGGGTAGCGCAGGAAGTACCAGGACGAGTCGACGAACGTGTCCATGGTGTCCGGGTCGCGCCGGGCCGGGCCGCCGCACGACGGGCAGTCGACCGACGCCCACTCGTCGGCGCTGTCCAGCGGCGCGCGGCCGTCCGACGGGCGCAGCTCGTAGCCCGACTGCGGCAACCGCACCGGCAGGTCCGACTCGGGGACCGGCACCTCGCCGCACGCGGGGCAGTGGATGATCGGGATCGGCGTGCCCCAGTACCGCTGACGGGACAGCAGCCAGTCCCGCAGGCGGTAGTTCACGGTGGCCTCGCCGGCGCCGCGCCGCTCGAGCTCGGCGACGATCGCGGCCTTCGCCTCGTCGCTGCCCAGGCCGGTGAACGAACCCGAGTCGACCAGTGGCCCGGTCCCGCTCGTGGCCACGCCCGTGACCGCCGGGTCCTCCTCGCCGGTCTCGATCACCTTCCGCACCGGCAGGCCGAGGGCCCGCGCGAAGTCCAGGTCGCGCTGGTCGTGCGCCGGCACGGCCATGATCGCGCCCGTGCCGTAATCGGCGAGCACGTAGTCGGAGGCGTACACCGGCAGCTTCTCGCCGCTCACCGGGTTCACCACGTGCCGGCCGAGGAAGACGCCGGTCTTCGGGCGGTCGGTGGCCAGGCGCTCGATGTCGGAGGCGGCGTTGGTCTTGGCGCGGTAGGCGAGGAACTCTTCGCGCCGCTCGGGGGCGCACAGCTCCTCCGCCAGTGCGGCGTCGGCGGCGACGACGAAGAACGTGGCGCCGAACAGCGTGTCCGGCCGGGTGGTGAACACCCGCAGCGGCTCGTCGCGGCCCTCGACGGCGAAGTCGACGTGCGCGCCGGTGGAGCGGCCGATCCAGTTCCGCTGCATGGTGAGGACGTCGTCGGGCCACTGGTCGAGCTGGTCCATGTCGTCCAGCAGCCGCTGCGCGTACTCGGTGATCCGGTAGAACCACTGCGTCAGGTCGCGGCGCTCGACCTCCGCGCCGCACCGCTCGCAGCGGCCCTGCACCACCTGCTCGTTGGCGAGCACGGTCCGGTCCACCGGGCACCAGTTGACCGGCGCCTTCTTGCGGTAGGCCAGGTTCCGCCGGTAGAGCTGGAGGAACATCCACTGGTTCCACCGGTAGTACTCGGGGTCGGAGGTGTGGAACCTCGTGCGCCAGTCGAACGAGATGCCGAGCCGGCGGAAGCTCTCCGCCTGGACGGCGATGTTGTCGTAGGTCCAGGTGCCCGGGTCGAGGTCGCGCCGCAGGGCCGCGTTCTCGGCGGGCAGGCCGAACGAGTCCCACCCGATGGGGTGGAGCACGTTGCGGCCGTTGAGCCGTGCGAACCGCGCGATCGCGTCGCTGATCGAGTAGACCTCGGCATGTCCCATGTGCAGGTCGCCCGACGGGTACGGGAACATGCTGACGATGTAGTGCCGCGGGCGGTCGTCATCCTGCTCGGGCTGGGTGAGACCGGACGCCTCGAACACCCGTCGTTCCTGCCAAACCTTGATCCACCGCTCGTTGTTCGCCTGTGGATCGTATGCCTCTTGCGTACCGCTGGCCTGCATGCCCGTTCCCTGGTCCCTAGGTATCGTCTCGGCCTCACGGGTGGTGCGCGGACGGCTACCCGAATGCCAGCCTGGATAGGCGAAATGCTACCGGAGTCGGTCGGTCGGACCGGTTTCGGGTTGCTCTCCCCCCTCGGGTCCGGCGCCGGGGCGCCGGCGGGAGCGGACCACCGCGCGGGTTGCGTCACCCGGGCCCGTGGGGCCCAGCCGGGCGACCTCGGAGCCGGGGCGCAAGCCGCGTTTTTACGGGACAGGAACGTGGCGCGCCCCTCGTTAGCGTCGGTACCACGCGCCGCGCCGACCACGGCCGCGGCGTATCGACGTCGAAGCGGAGGCGGTCGCGCGTGGAGATCTCCGTGGCCGAGCGGGACACGGTCCGCACCGAGGCCGCGCGCCTGCTGGTGGACGGCGTGCTGCGACCCGCCGCGGGTGGCCGGGAGTACCCGGACGTCGACCCGTCGACCGGTGAGGTGTTCGCGTGGTGCCCCGACGCCGCCGTCGCGGACGCGGACGAAGCGGTGCGGGCGGCGCGGCGGGCCTTCGACGAGTCGACCTGGCGGTGCGACCCGGCGGCGCGCGCGGACCGGCTGCGCCGGTTCCTCGCCGCGCTGGAGGACGACCGCGAGGTCCTGCGGGCGCTGCTCGTGCGGGAGGCGGGCGTGCCGGTCCGGCTCACCCGGTCGGTGCTGCTCGACGCGGTCTTCGCGGAACTCGCGTCGATCTGCGACCTGCTGGACCGCTTCCCGTGGCACGGGCGGCTGCGCGACCAGTCGTTCCACGGGTTCACCAGCGCGCGGGAGGTGCTGGAGGAACCGGTCGGCGTGGTCGCGCTGCTGACCCCGGCCAACTTCCCGGTCACGCTGCTGCTGCGCGACCTGTTCCTGGCGCTCGCCGCGGGGAACGCGGTGGTGGTCAAGCCGTCGCCGCACGTGCCGCTGGTCGCGCTCGAGGTGGCCCGCGTCGCCGCCGCGTCGGCGGACCTCCCGCCGGGCGTGCTCAACGTGGTGACCGGGCGGGACGGCGCGGGCCTCGGCCTGTACCTCGCGGGCCACGCGCTGGTGGACCTCGTCGGCGTCACGGGGTCGACGGCGACCGGGCGCGCGGTGGCGCGGGCCGCGGCGCCGAAGCGGCTCGTGGCACACCTGGGCGGGAACGGCGGGCACGTCGTGCTGGACGACGCCGACCCCGGGGCCGTCGCGGCGGCCGGCGCGCGCGTGTGCTTCCACGCCGGGCAGGCGTGCTCCCTGTTCAAACGGCTGATCGTGCCCCGCGCCCGCCTCGGCGACGCCGTCGAGGCGGTCCGAGCCGCGATGGCGTCCGTGCCCGCGGGCGACCCGCGCGACCCGGGGGTGGCCGTGGGGCCCGTGGTCAGCGCCGAGCTGCGGGACGGGGTCCTGGCCTTCGCGGCCGCCGTGCGCGAGGCGGGCGGCGCCGTCCGGCACGGCGGCCGGGTCCCCGCCGGGTGCCCGTCGGGCTTCTTCGTGGAGCCGACGCTGGTGGCCGGCCTGCCGTGGACCGCGGACCTGCTCCGTCACGAGCTGCCCGGCCCGGTGCTGGCGGTGCTGCCGTACGACTCCGAGGACGAGGCGGTGGCGATCGCCAACGACCCCCCGTACGGCCTGACCGCCGCGGTCAGCGGGTCGCCGGAGCGGGCCGCGGCCGTGGCCCGGCGGCTCCGGGCGGGCGCCGTCACCGTCAACGACGGCCTGCCCCACGGACCGGACAGCCCGCACCAGGGGATGCGCGGCAGCGGCGCGGCGCACGCGGGTGGCGAGGCCGCGTTGCGCGACTATCTCACCACGAAGGTGGTCGGGTTCCCCGGCTGAACCGGGGACCCGCGCTCAGGCCTCGTGCTCCACCAGGACGGCCGACCAGGAACGCGGGCTCGTGGCCAGCAGCACCAGCCGGTCGCCACCCGCCACGGCGCCGTCCGCGACCAGCCCCCGGAGGCCGGCCAGCGCGTCGGCGGCGAAGCAGTGCGCCAGGTCGGCCACCCCGGGCGCGTGCACCGCGTGCCGCGGGAAACCCGCCGCGGAGGCGAGCAGGGAGCGCACCGCGGCGCCGTAGTTGCCCGTCACCAGGTACCGGCAGTCGGCCGGGGTCAGGCCCGCCGCGGCGAGCACCCGCCGGGTCGCGCGGGCGACGCCCGCCACGACGGCCTTCGCCGCACCGAGACCGCCGGCCGCGGCTGCGGCGTTGGCGGTGGAGGCGATGCCGAGGAGGCGGAACGCGGGGCCGAGCGGCGCGGTGCCGACGACGCAGGACGCGGCGCCGTCGCTGAGCACGGTCAGGTCGTGCGGCAGGTAGCGCGTGCTGCCGGCCGCGCGGTCCGCCGTGACCAGCACGACGTTCGAGCACCCCTCGGTGAACAGCAGCCCCCGGGCCACGCGCAGGCCCGGACCGAGGTTGCCGCACCCGCCGCCGCCGGCCGCGACGACCGGTGTGGTCGGGATGCCGACCGCGGCGGCGAGGTCGCCGGCCACCGCCGCCGGTGCGACGCCGGGCTCCGGCGTGTCGCAGCAGTAGACCACCGCGTCCGGCTCCGGCAGTTGCGCGGCGCGCAGCGTCCGGCGCACGCTGGCGGCGGCCATCTCCACCGGCGGCGAGGTCGCCACGCGGCAGTCGCGCAGCCCTTCGCCGGTGAGCAGGTCCAGGTTGGCCTGCACCTCCGCGTCGGCGAGCGTGGACAGCGGCACCGGGTCGCCGAACTCGTGCTCCACGCAGGACAGGTAGACGGCGGGCGCGTCCGGGCCGGCCACGTCAGGTCCCCGCGCCCGCGGCGGCGTCGATCCGCTGGGCCAGCTCGGCCAGCGGTTCGGCGTCGAACAGCAGGGCGACGTCGAACTCCGCGCCCACGGCCTCGGTGACCCGGTGGTAGATCCGGATGGCGTCGACCGACGAGGCGCCCAGCTCGACCAGCGAGCGCTCCACCGTCGCGTCGGGCACGCCCAGGACCTCGCGAACCGCGTCCAGCAGCACCGCGGCCACGTCCCCGCCGGCACCGGCACCGGTCCGCGCGGCCGGCGCGACGAGCCTCGTGAGCCGGTCCTTGCGCACCTTGCCGTTCCCGGTGCGGGGGAACTCGTCGACCTGGACGATCCGGGTGGGCACCTTGTGCGCCGACAGCCGTGCCGCGGCGTGCCGCCGCAGGTCGTCCACCGACACCTGCCCGTCGGCGATGACCGCCACGCCCAGCTCCTCGCCGAGGATGCGGTCGGCGAACGGGAAGGCGGCGGCCTCCCGGACGCCGGGGAAGTCCTCGAACACGTGCTCCACCTCGGGGCACGAGACCTTCCGGCCGCCGATGTGGACGACGTCCTTGGTCCGCGCGGTCAGGTGCAGGCAACCGTCGGTGTCGAGGTAGCCGAGGTCGGCCATCCGGACCCAGCGACCGCGGAAGGTCGCCGCGGTGGCGACCGGATCGGCCAGGTAGGACCGCGGCGGGACGCCCGGCGGCAGCATCAGTTCGACGGTGCCCACGAGCCCGGTCGGCAACGGTGCGCCCTCCTCGTCCACGATCCGCACCGCGCACCCGGGATGCGGCCGGCCGACGGTTCCGGGCTGGTAGCCGTCGTGGTACTCGACGGCGGTCCCCGCCCAGCCGGACTCGGTGCTGGAGTAGTCGACGACGATCGCGGCGTCGGGGAACAGCTCGCGGAGCGTCCGCAGGGCGGGCAGCGGGCTGCGGGCCGATCCGATCGTGATCCGCCGCAGCGGGGAGGACTGTGGGCGCCGTCGCGCCACGAGGTCGCGCATGGCCGCCGCCATGGCGGGCACCATCGCCGTCTCGGTGACCTCGTACCGGTGCACCAGGTCCAGGAACGCCGAGGGGTTGAACTCCGGCATGGCCACGCCGCGCAGGCCGCGCAGCAGCGGCGCCTGCGCCGCCCACTGGCCGACCGGCACCGACAGGGGGAACGAGTGCAGCAGCGTCCCGCCGAACTCGCCGCGCGCGAACCGGGGCAGACGGGTGTCCAGCTCGTGGGTGATGTCCGCGTGCCGCATGGCGACGGCCTTCGGCTCACCGGTCGTGCCGGAGGTGAACACCACCGTGGCGAACCCGTCGGGGTCGGCGGCGGAGGGCGTCGCCGTCGGCACCGGACCCTCCTGCTCCAGGTCCTCCGAGGCGAGGACCGGCGCGCCGAGGCCCGCGAGGCGTCCGGCCGCGGTGCGGGGCGCGACCACCGCGCCAGGCCGGCAGGCCCTCGTCAGGCGGCCGAGGTCCTCGCCGGTCCCGTCGTCGGGCAGCAGGACCGCGACGGCTCCCACCCGGTGCACGGCCACGAGGCACACGGCGAAGTCCGCGATCGCGCGCCGCGGGAACACCAGGGCCACCCTCGTGCCCGGTCCGACGCCCCGCGCGCGCAGCCCGGCCGCCGCGACCAGGGCACGGTGCCGCCACCGGCCGTAGGTGAGCTCGCCGACGCCCGGCACGACGTGCGCGGTCCGCGCCGGGTGGCGGTCGGCCCACCAGTCCAGGAGCCGGTCGATCGTCGTCGGCGGCGCGTCCACCGCGACGTCCGGGGTGGTCTGGGTCACGAATCTTCCTCCGGAGGATGGTGTCGGTGGTCGTCCGCGCGGTCGGCCAGCAGCGCGGAGGCCCGCGCCTCAAGCGCCCGGCGGTCGACCTTGTCGTTGGCGTTGCGCGGGAGGTCTTCCACGTGGACGTAGCGGTCCGGCATCAGCGTTCGCGGCAGGTCCCGGGCCAGGTGCTCGGCGAGGACCGCGTCGGCGCACGGCACGCCCGTGTAGAACGCGACCAGCGTGCGGCCGCCGTCGACGTGCGGTGCGACCACCACGGCGGAGTCGACTTCCGGCCGGTCGCGCAACCGGTGTTCGACCTCGCCCGGTTCGACCCGCCAGCCGCGCACCTGTATCTGGTCGTCCACTCGGCCCAGGAACGCCAGCTCGCCGCGGGCGGTGCGGCCGACCCGGTCACCCGTCCGGTACCACCGGCGGGAGCCCCGATGCAGGAAGCGGCCCTCGTCGTCGGCGGGATCGAGGTACCCGTCGAACACCTGCGGTCCGGCCAAGCACAGCTCGCCGGTCTCCGCGGGGTCGCCGTGCGCGTCCACCACCAGGTGGTCGAGCCCGCGGTGGAGCCGTCCGATCGGGACGACGCCGTTGACGGCCTCCCGCGCCGACCGGGACGACCAGCGGTGCACCGCGCAGGAGATCGTCGCCTCGGTGGGTCCGTACAGGTTCTCCACCACCGAGCCCGGGGCTGCCCGAAGCCAGCGCTCCACGTCGTCCACCACGAGCGGTTCGCCGCAGAACAGGCTCCACCGCAGCGACGGCATGGACGCGGGCCGCAGGCCGCCGAGCCGGGCGGCGAGCCCGATCGTGCTGGGGGTGGAGAACCAGGTGGTGATGCCGCGCCCGCGCACGAACGCGCCGAGGTCGCGGTAGGCGGTGACGGGCACGGGCACCACGGCGCCGCCCGCCTCCCAGGCGGCGAACAGGTCGAACAGCGCCAGGTCGAAGGTCAGGTCGAAGGTCTGGGAGAACACGTCGTGACAGGTGAAGCCGTACCGGTGGCGGACGTGGCGGAAGTAGTGGTCGGCGTTGCCGTGGCGGACCGGCACGCCCTTGGGTCGCCCGGTCGAGCCGGACGTGAACAGCACGTAGGCCACTTCGGACGGGTCGACCGGTGCGGGCCCGATCGGCGTGCGCGACGCGACGGCCTCCGGCCGCACGACCGGCGGTCCGGGCTCCGGCACCCACTTCCCGTTCCGCGCGGGACGGGAACCGACGACCACGTCCACCCCCGCGGCTTCGACCATCCACCTCGTGCGCCGGTCCGGGAAGGCCGGGTTGAGCGGCACCGCGGGCGAGCCGAGGTAGAGCGCGGCGAGCAAACCCGCGTACGTGTCGACGTCCGCGCCGGAGAACACCCCGACCGCGCGTGGGCGACCGCCGACCGCGTCGGCCAGAGCCGCGGCCCACCGGCCGGCGAGGTCGTGCACCTCGAGGTAGGTCCACGACCGGTCGCCGATCCGCAGCGCGACGCGGTCGCCGTGCCGCGCGAGCGACGACAAGAACCTGTCGTGCAGCGAACCCCCCGGACCGCCGCTCACCGCATCCCCCTAGTTCCTGCTGCTGTCCTGCTTGCCCGTGCCACCTGCGGGACACGCCTTCCGTTCCAGCGCAACGAGCTCCGGGCGTTCCGTGCCGACCGCCCCCGACGTCGGACCGTCCCAACGCGATCCGCAGCCCACGATACCCGTGTCGGGCAAAGGGTATTCGACGGCGCACGCCAGGAGGTCGGTCGGATTCCGTTGGTGGGTCGAGGTATCGGAGGTGTCCCTGTTTCCGGTGACATGCCGGGTCCGGTCACGGTGGCTAACATCGGCGGCGCCGTCGGGGGAGGTGGCCCCGTCCTGCGGTCCACCGCGGTTCGGCGCCGCCGCGCCCGCTTCGCCTACAGCCCATGGAGAAACCTGAGCATGCCCATCGCAGCCGCGCGAGTCCTGCACGACCTGCTCGACGCGGCCGAGGCCCGGACACCTGACCGCACAGCCGTCCTCGACCGCGACGTGACGTGGACCTACTCCCGGTTGGCGGGCAGGAGCAGGGCGTGCGCGGCACTGCTGGAGCGGCTCGGCGTCGAGCCGGGCGCGCGGGTGATGGTGTGCCTGGCCAACCGCGCCGTGGTGGCCGCGCTGCTGTTCGGCACTTCCCGCGCGGGCGCGGTTCTCGTACCGGTGGACCCGGGCGTTCCGCCCCACCGGCTCCGCGCGATCGCGGCGGACGCCGAGCCGGCCGTGGTGATCACCGAGCCGGGCGTGGTCGCGGACGTCGGTGGTGTGGTGCTCCCGTTGGACGAGCTGGAACGGATGCTCGGCGACGACGACCCCGGCGCCGGGGACGTGCCCCGGGTCGAGGTCGCGCCGTCGCGGGTCGCCCTGCTGATGTACACGTCCGGCAGCACGTCCTCGCCGAAGGGCGTGGTGTGCCCGCACGACCGCGTGCTGTTCGCCACCCGGGCCATCGCCGACCGGTTGGGCTACCGGGATGACGACCGCGTGTTCGTCCACGTGCCGCTGTCATTCGACTACGGGCTCTACCAGTTGTTCCTGGCGTGCACGGCGTCGGCGTCGGTCTACCTGTCATCGGGCGGGACGGTGGGCGTGCTGCGGGAGCTGGCCGGCAGCGGCAGCACCGTGGTCCCGGTCGTTCCGCCGCTGGCAGAGGTTCTCGGCGCGCTGGCCGAGCGGAAGCCGACCGCCACGCGGGTCAGGCTGTTCACCAACACCGGCGCGACCCTCGGTACCCCGGTGGCGAACCGGCTGCGGGCCAACTTCCCCGGCTCGTCGGTGGTGTTCATGTTCGGGCTGACCGAGTGCAAGCGCGTGTCCATCAGCCAGCCCGACGAGGACCTGGTGCACCCCGGCGTCGTGGGCACGCCGCTGGTCGGCACCACCGTCCACGTCGCGGACGAGCGGGGTCGGGTGCTGCCGCCCGGCCGCGTGGGCGAGATCGTCGTCACCGGACCGCACGTCATGGCCGGCTACCACCGCGACGAGGAGCTGACCGCCACCCGCTTCCCGCGGCTGCCCGACGGCACACCGGTGTTGCGCACCGGCGACCTGGGATGGCTGGACGAGGGCGGCAGGCTCTACTTCCACGGGCGCGACGACGACGTGTTCAAGCGGCGCGGCGTGCGGATGAGCACGACCGAGATCGAGGCCGCCGCCTGCGACGTCCCAGGGGTCCGCGCGGCGGTCGCGGTGCCGGCGGGGGAGGAGCTGTCCCTCGCGGTGACCGGTGACCTCGCCCCGGAGGCCGTGCTGGCGGAGCTCACGCTGCGGCTGGAGCCCGCCAAGCGGCCCGACCGGTGCGTCGTGGTGGACGCGCTGCCCCTGACCGTCAACGGCAAGGTCGACCGCGCGGCCGTCACAGCCCTGCTCACCGAGCGGGCGGTGGTCGAGTCGTGACCCGCACCACCGACGCCGCACCGGGACGCGTGCGCGACCTCGTCGAGCGGTATGGCAGCCCGCTGTACGTCTACGACCTGGCCGACGTGGCGGACGCCGTGGCGGACCTGCGCGAGGTGCTGCCGCCGTCGGCCACCCTCTACTACTCGCTCAAGGCCAACGCGAACCCCTCGGTGCTCCGCGAGCTGCACCGCGCCGGGTGCCGGGCCGAGGTGTGCTCGCCCGGTGAGCTGGCCGCCGCTGCGGCCGCCGGCTTCGACCCGGCCCGGTGCCTCTACACCGGACCGGGCAAGACCCACGACGAGGTCGTGGCGGCGCTGCGGGCCGGCGTCCGGACCTTCTCGGTGGAGTCGCTCGGCGACCTGCGCCGGTTGTCCGAGGCGGCCCGGTCGTGCGGCCGGACACCGGAGTGCCTCGTGCGCGTCAACACCGGCGGTGCGGCCGGCGCGTCCGGGCTGCGCATGGCGGGGCCCTCCCAGTTCGGCTTCGACGTCGACCGGGCCGCGGAGTGGGCCTCCGAGCTCGACGTGCCCGACGTCGTCGTCGCCGGGCTGCACTTCTTCCCGATCAGCGACGCCAAGGACGAACGCGCCCTGCTCGCCGGGTTCCGCCACAGCCTGGAGACCGCCGCCCGGCTGCGCGACGACCACCGCCTGCCGGTCCGGCTGCTGGACCTGGGCGGCGGGTTCGGCGCGCCCTACGCCGAGCAGGGCGCCCGGCCGGACTACCGCGGCCTGCGCGCCGAGCTGACCGCCGCCGCGGCCGAGCACTTCTCCCCGGACGAGGTGGAGCTCGCTTTCGAGTCCGGGCGCCACCTGGTCGGCACCAGCGGGCGGCTGGTCGCGACCGTCACCGACGTCAAGGACGTCCGCGGCACCCGGTACGTGGTCCTCGACTCCGGGATCAACCACCTCGGCGGCATGTCCGGCCTGCGGCGGATGCGGCCGATGGCCGCGCGACCGGTGCTGGAGGGCGCGGCGAACCGCGCCGTCGAGCGGGTCACCGTGGTCGGACCGCTGTGCACCCCGGCGGACGTGCTCGCCCATGACGTGACGCTGCCCGCCGCCCGGCCCGGTGACCTCGTGGTGGTGCCCAACACCGGCGCGTACGGCCTCTCGGCGAGCCTGGTGGGTTTTCTCGGCAGGCCGCTGCCCGCCGAGGTCGCGGTACGCGCCGGCGCGGTGGTCGGCTCCGGGCGCCAGGAGCTCGTGCGCGGCCCGGTCGCGGCGGGCCGCCCGCCGGTCGAACTCGCGGAGCAGGTGGCGCCGGTGCTGCGCAGCGGCGCCGGACCCGTCGACGAGAGCGCCGAGTTCCCCGTGGAGAGCGTGGCGGCGCTGCGGGCCTGCGGCCTGATGGGGCTGCTCGTGCCCGAGGAGTTCGGCGGGTTGGGCGGCGGACTCGCGGACCTGGTGGCGGTGCTGCGCGTCCTCGGCGGCGCGTGTGCGTCGACGGCCCTGGTCTTCGCCATGCACTGCCAGCAGGTCGACGCGGTCGCGCGGTTCGGCGGGGACCGGCTGCGAGCCGAGGTGCTGCCCCGGGTCGCACGCGGCGAGCTGTACCTCGCGTCGGTCACGACCGAGCGAGGGACCGGCGGTGACCTGTTCACCGCCGCCGCGCCGCTGCGGTGGTCAGGTGAGGAGGTCGAGGTGGTGCGCGACGCGCCGGTCGTCACCGGGGGCGCGCACGCGGACGGCTACCTGGTGACCATGCGGGCCGCACCGGAGGCGCCCGGCAGCGACGTGGCGTTGGTGTACGTCGACCGCGCGCAGGCCCGGGTCGACGTGACCGGTGATTGGGACCCGCTCGGCATGCGCGGCACCCAGAGCACGAGCCTGCGGCTGGAGGCCGTGGTGCCCGCCCACCAGGTCGTGGGTCGCGGCCGGTTCCGGGAGGTGGCCCTGGGTTCGTTCACGCCTGTGGGCATGATCGGCTGGTCGGCGTCGTGGCTGGGTGTCGCGCACCAGGCGCTGCGCGAGCTGCTGGGCGCGCTGCGCAGTCCCAACCGACCGTCCACGGTGGATCTGAGCTCCGACCTGCTGCACGAGCGCGTCGCGCGGATCCGGCACGACCTGGAACTGGTGAGCGCCTACCTGCACGGCGTGGTGGAAGAGGTGTCGCGCTGCCGCGAGGGCGACGGCGACGTGTCCTCCCCGGTGGTCCAGCAGCACCTGACGTGCCTGAAGGTCACCACCTCCGAGCTGACCCACCAGGCGGTCGACCGCTGCGTGCAGATCGCCGGTCTTGGCCTCGGCTACCGCCGCAACTCGCCCATTCCGCTGGAACGTCACCTGCGCGACCTGCGCGCGGCGGCCCTGAACTGCTCCAACGACTGGTTGCTGCGCGCCAACGGCGTGCTGACGCTCGCCGACCGTGCCGTCAGCCTCCTGCACTGAGCCGACGACCTGCCGCACCGACCATGAGAGGACCGACCGTGACCGACCACGCGTGGGACGTCGACTTCGAACGCATCGTCCGCCAGGCGCTGACTGCGCTGCCCGCCGGTGAGCCGCTGCGGGGCGACGCCGACCTCGGCGCGCTCGGGCTCGACTCGATCAAGGCCATCCAGTTGCTCTTCGCCTTGGAGGACGCCTACGGCATCGAGGTCCCGGACCGCGTGCTCGAGGCGTCGTTGTTCGCGACACCGAGGAACCTGTGGGAGGTCGTGCGTTCGCTGGGCGCGGGCGGGGACACGCCTGCCGACGAGACCGGGCAGCACGCCGAGGTGTAGTTGAACTGCGCGCACTGCGGAAGCAGGACGTACCAGCTGCGCGGCGTTGTACTACGTCGTCCGACTCGACCCGGACCGGCGCGCAGGTTGGGATCCCAGGTTGGGAGCCCAGGCTCGTGCCGCATCGCGGTGCCATCGTCGTCCTGCGTGCAGCCCCGGCGGCGCCGGCGCGCGGTTCGACCTCACCTGACCTGCGGGTCGCCGCATGACTGACCACATCCCTGGTCGACCGCGGCGTCGATGATCCGCGGATGACCGGTTTGTCCGGTGTCACGTATAGGACACGACGTCAAGGCGGTGGGTTGCGCGTTGCGTCGACGTCGTTCGTGCGGCCCCCGCCGCGTTGGGCGGGGACCACACGTGGGTCACGACGCGACCGCGTGCACGGCGTCGACGATCGACGCGGTCACCGCGTCGGGCCGGGAGACGCTGAGGGCGTGGGACGCACCAGGTACCTCGAGGGTTCCTTTCGCACCGGCGCGGTCGGCCATGAAGCGGTGCAGGGCAACCGGGATGTTGAGGTCTTCGTCGCTGTAGACGAACCAGGACGGGAGCGTCCTCCACGCCGGGGTGCCTGCCGGCAGTCCCGCGGTGAGGGCGATTTCCGTGACCGGGCGTTGGGTCGCGCTCATGAGGGCGGCCTGTGCTCGGGTCACGTCGGCGGCGAACTGGTGGTGGAAGGCGTCCGGGCGGATGGCGAACTCGACGCCGCCGCCGGTGACCGGGTACGCGCTGAGTGCCTGGCCGAGGGTGCTGCCCGGAAACCTGCCCGACAGTTCGAGCGCGGACTCGCCCTGGTCGGGCGCGAACGCGCAGATGTAGACGAGGGCTGCGACGTTGTCGCCTCCCGCGGCGGCCTCGGTGATCACCATGCCGCCGTAGGAGTGGCCTACGAGCACCACGGGACCTCTGATGCCGGCGAGCACGTCGCGGAGGTAGGCGGCGTCGCCCGGCAGGCTGCGCAGCGGGTTGGCGACCGCGACGACGTCGAGGGACCGGTCGTGAAGTCGCTCGATGACCCCGGACCAGCTCGTGGATTCGGCGAAGGCCCCGTGTACGAGGACGACGGTCGGGTTGTGCTTGGTCATGTTGTCCATTTCTCCTCGGGTCAGCCGAGTGCGACGCGGAGGACGTGGATCGCCTGCGAGATCGCGGCGGTGGAGGCGGCGGTCCTGCGCACGGGGTTGAGCATCATGAAGTCGTGCAAGGTGCCGTTGTAGCGGGCGCTGGTGGTGCGCACGCCGGCCTCGGTGAGCTTGCGGCCGTAGGCCTCGCCCTCGTCGCGCAGGACGTCGTTCTCGGCCACGACGACGAAGGCGTCGGGCAGCCCGGCGAGGTCGGCCGTGCTCGCCCGCAGCGGTGACACGGTGATCTCGTCGCGCTTGTCCGCCTCGGGCAGGTAGGCGTCCCAGAACCACGCCATGGCCTTGGCGGTCAGGTGTGGGCCGTCGGCGAACTCGCGGTAGCTGTCGGTGTCCTGGCCGGCGTCGGTGACCGGGTAGTACAGCGACTGGTGCGTGAACCGCACGTCGCCCCGCCGCTTGGCCAGCAGGGTGAGCGCGGCGGTCATGTTGCCGCCGACGGAGTCACCGGCCACCGCCAACCGGGAGGCGTCGAGGCCCTCGTCGGTCCCGTGCTCGGTGATCCACCGCGCGGTGGCGTACGCCTGTTCGATCGCGACCGGGTAGCGGGCCTCGGGTGAGCGGTCGTACTCGACGAACACGACCGCGGCGTCCACCCCGACGGCCAGTTCGCGGACGAGCCGGTCGTGCGTGCCGGCGTCGCCGAGGACCCAGCCGCCGCCGTGGAGGTACAGGATGACCGGCAGCGGCTCACCGTCGGCGCCGGCCGGCTTGACGACGCGCACCCGCACGTCGCCGACCTCCGCTGGGACGGTGATCCACTTCTCCTGCACCGGGGGCTTGTCGACCGGCCCGGCCTGGATCTCGTCGAGCACCTCGCGGGCGCGATCGGGGCCCAGCTCGTACAGGAAGGGTGGTTGGGCGGCGGCCTCCGCGAATGCCTGTGCCGCCGGCTCGAGGGTGTGCTTGGCCATGTCGGCTACCTCCGTGTCGGGTCATTCGGGAAGACAGTGCGGCTCCGGTGATTCGTGACGGGACCGCACGGACGTCTACCGGCCCGTCCTCGGCCCTGGCCGAGGACGTCGTCGGCGAGGAGGCCTTCGAGGTGCGCCACGGCACCGACCTGCGCCGCGTCGAGGAAGGCCTTCAGCAACCGATCGCGGGCCGCCCGGTGAACGGGCTCGTCCCGCGGCCCGGCGAGGCGGGCGCGTGCCCGTCGCCCGAGTTGGCGCGCGTTGGCCTCGCTGATCCCGAGCGTCTCGGCGATGTCGCGGAACGGGTGGTCGAACGCCTCGCGGAGCACGAAGACGGCGCGCTCGGTCGGGGACAACCGCCGGAGCAGGAGCAGGACGGCCCGCTCGAGGTCATCCGACCGTTCGGGCGCCAGTGTCGGGTCCTCGGCGAGGAGGACCTGCCCCGGCAGCCAGCGGTCGACGGGGATCTCGCGGCGAGCGCGGGCCGAACCGGCGACGTTGAGCGCGACCCGCGTGGTGACCGTCACGAGGAACGCGATCCGGTTGCGCACCACAGACCGGTCGGTGCCTTGCCAGCGGAGCCAGACGTCCTGGACGACGTCCTCGGCGTCGGCCGCCCGGCCGAGCATCTGGTAGGCGATCCCGAACAGGCGCGGACGAACGCTCTGGAAGTCCGCCGCTTCCGTGGACGAGGTGTTGATGTCCGTCGAGGGCATGGAGGTCGTCCTCTGCGTCGTGGCCTCAAGGCGGGGTGGGTGGGTGGCACGTCCACCGTCGTCCGGCTCGGGTCCGGGTCGCGCCCTTGGAACGCCCGGGCAAGTCCCTGGGCCGGTGCGACCAGGGACGCGTGCCCGTGGGTCTGCACCCCCCGGGTACCGGGTGCGGACGCACGTCGGCAAGCCGCGCCCGGGGCAGTACCAGGGGGCTTGACCACAGGTCGGCGAGGTGTCGGCACCGGGCCGGTCAGTGGTTGCCGACAGCTCCGGGACCCTCGTCGTGGCGGCTGTGGCGCACACCACCTGAGTGACCGTCCGGGCCACGTCGGGGGAGTGTCATGATGAGGCGGCCCGTGCTGACCGGAGTCGGGCTCCTCAGGCCCGCGTGGTGGTGGTGATGTCGAGCAGCGACCCGCGGCGCAGCCTGCGTGGCAGGCGTGGCGAGTGCGAGGCGCTGGATCGGTTGCTCGGGGACGCCAGGTCAGGTCGGAGTCAGGTGCTGGTCCTGCGCGGCGAGGCGGGGATCGGCAAGTCCGCGTTGGTGGAGTACCTGGTCGGGAACGCGGCGGGCTGCAGGATCGCGCGGGTTGCCGGCGTCGAGTCCGAGATGGAGCTGGCGTTCGCCGGGCTCCACCAGCTGTGCGCGCCGATGATGGGGCATCTCGATCGCATTCCCGGCCCGCAGCGTGACGCGTTGACCGTCGCGTTCGGTCTGAGCACCGGGAGCCCACCGGACCGATTCCTGGTCGGGTTGGCGGTGCTCAGCCTGCTGGCCGAGGTCACCGGGGAACAGCCGCTGGTGTGCGTGGTGGACGACGCTCAGTGGCTTGATCAGGTGTCCGCGCAGACGCTGGCCTTCGTCGCGCGTCGGCTGTTGGCCGAGCGGGTGGCGTTGGTGTTCGCGGTGCGTGGACCGGCGCTCGGTGCGGGCGATGACCCGTTGGTGGGTCTGCCGGAGCTCGTGATCCGCGGTCTGGACGACGGCGACGCGCGTGCGCTCCTGGATTCGGTGGTCCTGGGACGCGTCGACGAGAGCGTCAGGGACCGGATCGTCGCCGAGGCCCGCGGCAACCCGCTGGCTCTGCTGGAGTTGCCGCACGGGATGACGGCGGCAGAGCTGGCCGGTGGGTTCGGCCGGCCTGACGCGCGGCCGTTGGCGAGTCAGATCGAGCAGAGTTTCCTGAGGCGTAGCGGATCGCTGCCGGTTGCGACGCAACGGCTGCTGCTGGCGGCGGCCGCCGAGCCCGTGGGGGACGTGCCGTTGTTGAGGCGCGCGGCCGAGCGGCTCGACATCGGGGTGGACGCGGCGGCGGCGGCCGAGGCGGCGGGGCTGATCGAGTTCGGTGCGCGGGTGCGGTTTCGCCATCCGCTGGTGCGCTCGGCGGCTTATCGCGCGGCGGACCCCGGAGAACGCCGAGAGGTGCACCGCGCGCTGGCCGCGGCGACCGATCCCGAGTCCGACCCGGATCGCCGGGCCTGGCACCGCGCACACGCGGCGGTCGAACCGGACGAGGCAGTGGCGGGCGAGCTGGAGCGCTCAGCCGCCCGGGCCCAGGCCAGGGGCGGTATCGCGGCGGCCGCCGCGTTCCTGCGGCGCGCGACCGGGCTGACGCCCGATCCGGCCAGGCGCGGAGCGAGGGCGGTGGCCGCGGGGCAGGCCGCCTTCGAAGCCGGGGACCCCGATGCGGCGCTCGAACTCCTCGCCGCAGCGGAGTTGGGCCCGTGGACGAGCTCCGGCGCGGGCGGCTGGCCCGGATCCGCGGCCAGATCGTCTTCGCGCGCAGGCGTGGCGGTGAAGCCCTGCCGCTGCTGCTCGACGCGGCCGGTCGACTGGAACTCCTCGACGACGGACAGGCGCGTGAGGCGTACCTGGAAGCCGTCGGAGCCGCGGTCTTCGCCGGACGCGGTGGCGTGCTGGAGGTGGCCGAGGCCGCCCGTGCCGCACCGCGGGGACCTCATCCACCACGGCTGGTGGACGCGATGCTCGATGGCCTGGCGACGCGGTTCGCCGAGGGGTACGTCGAGGGCGCGTCGCTGATGAAGCACGCCCTGCGGGAGTTCCGCCGGGCCGCCGGGGACGACGTCATGCGCTGGCTCTGGCTGGTGTGGCCGGCCGCCGGCGACCTGTGGGACGACGAGACGTGGCACGAACTGGCCACGCACGCGGTCCGGACGGCCCGCGAGACCGGCGCGCTCAACTTCCTGCCCCTGGCCCTCGCCTACCGCGCCGCCGTGCACGTGCACGCCGGGGAGTTCGACCTGGCCGCGGCGTTGATCAAGGAGTCGGACGCGATCACGGCGGCGACCGGCAACTCGCCCCTCGAGTACGCCTCGCTGCTGCTCGTCGCCTGGCGCGGCGAGGACGCCCAGGCGGCGACGTTGATCCAGGACAGGGCCCGATTGGCGACCACCTGGGGCGAAGGACGGGCGATCGGCTCGGGCGACCTCCTGACCGCAGTGCTGCACAACGGCTTCGGTCAGTACCAAGCCGCCCTGGCACGTGCGGAACGGGCATGCGAGCACGAGGACCTGGGTGTCTTCGGTTTCGCCCTCGTGGAGCTGGTCGAGGCCGGCGCCCGCGGCGAGGCCTCCGACGCGGCCGCGGCCGCCCTCCGGAGACTCGAGGAACGAGCCACCGCCGGCGGCACGGAGTGGGCCCTCGGCCTGCTCGCCCGGTCGAGAGCGCTGCTCAGCGACGGCCCCGCCGCCGACCTGCTCTACCGCGAGGCCATCGAGCGCTTGGGTCGCACCCGGATCGCCGTTCACCTCGCGCGCACCCACCTGGTGTACGGCGAGTGGCTTCGTCGCGAGGACCGACGCCTCGACGCGCGTGAGCAACTGCGAACCGCCTACGAGATGCTGCGCCGCTTCGGCGCCAACGCCTTCGCCGAGCGTGCCCGTCGCGAACTCCTGGCCACCGGAGAGCCGGTGCGCCGACTCGCGGTCGAGGCACATGAGGTTCTCACCGCGCAGGAAGCCCAGATCGCCCGCCTCGCCGGTAGTGGCAGGACGAACCCCGAGATCGGCGCCGAGTTGTTCATCAGCCCGCGCACGGTCGAATGGCATCTGCGCAAGGTGTTCACCAAGCTCGGGGTCAACTCGCGCAACGAGCTCCGCGGAGCACTGGCCGACAGCTGAGGGTGTCACAAGTCGGCGCTCGGCTCGGTCCTGGTTGTCGCGCGTGCCCGCCTGGCGGTGGGTCGCGAATCTGTGACAGGAGCCCGAGATGGGAACAGCACGAGAGAGCACCCTGCCGGTCGTCGTGGGTGTCGACGGGTCGTCGTCGGCGCTCGACGCCGTCCGTTGGGCAGCACGCGAAGCCTCGCGCCGTGGGACCGCGGTGCAGTTGATCAGCGCCTTCAGCTGGTTCGACTCAAGGCACATCGGGGACCACGGACTCGGCGGTGCCTACCGCGCGGCGATGGTGAGAAGCACCCGTGACGCTGTCTCGGCCGCCGCCGGTACAGCCGCGAAGACCGCGCCGGGCGTCGAGATCACCGAGCATGTCCTCGACGGCTTCCCGGTGCCGCGGCTGGTTGACGCGTCGCGTCACGCGGGACTGGTCGTCATCGGTGATCGCGGTCTTGGCGGATTCACTTCTCTGCTGGTCGGTTCGGTCGCGATAGGACTGACCTCTCGGGCGGAATGCCCGGTCGTGGTCGTGCGCGGTGAACGATCGTCGGACGCCGGTCCGGTCGTGGTCGGCATCGACGGCTCGCAGATCAGCGAGGCGGCACTGGCGTTCGCCTTCGAGGCGGCGGATACGCGCGAGGTGCCCTTGATCGCGGTGCGCGCCCGGACCGACAGCGTGATCGAGGCCGCCATGGTGCCGCTGGTGGACTGGGACGCGGTCGAGGCCGAGGAGCGTTCGCTGCTCGCCGAGCGGCTGGCGGGGTGGGGCGAGAAGTATCCCGACGTCGTGATGCGGCCCGTGGTAGTGCGTGACCGGCCCGCTCACGCGTTGATCGAGCAGGCGATCGGCACCGCGGCCCAGCTCGTGGTCGTCGGGTCGCGCGGCCGGGGCGGCGCGGCCGGTCTCGTGCTCGGCTCCGCCAGTCACGCGGTGCTGCACCACTCACCGTGCCCGGTCGCCGTCGTCCGGCCCGACCCGAGCCCGCTGGGACTGTGACCTCCGCCAAGTCCCCGAACGTCACCGATCCGGACGCTGTCCGGTCTTTCGGGTAGCGGATCGTTCGCCGCCACCGTCCGAGGAGGGACAACCATGACCGGCATCACCACGATCGAGGAGCTCCGAACGCACCTGCAGTGGGCGATCGAGCTGGAGCACGCCACATTGCCGCCGTACCTCTGCGCCCTGTACTCCCTCGATCCCGAACGGAACGCCGAAGCCGCCGAGGTCGTCGGCACCGTCTTCGCCGAGGAGATGCTGCACCTGCTGCTGGCGGCGAACCTGCTCAACGCCGTCGGTGGCGACCCGGTGCTCGACGCGCCGCAGCTGCTGCCGCCGTACCCCCATCCGCTGCCGCACGGCGACGGGTCCGTGCTGGTCGGGCTCGCCCCGTTCGGTCCGGAGGCGCTGGAGGTGTTCCTGCGCATCGAGCAGCCCGCCCGAGTCGACGCGCCGGCCCAAGCCGACGGCTACGCCACGATCGGCCAGTTCTACGCGGCGATCGAGGACGGCCTGCGCGCCCTGTGCGCCTCGCTCGGCGAAGAGGCCGTGTTCAGCGGCGACCCCGACCGGCAGGTCGCCGACTTCCACCTGCGCCGGGGTGGCGGCAAGGCGATCGGCGTGGTGGACCTCGCGTCGGCGCTCGAAGCGCTCGGCGAGATCGTCGAGCAGGGCGAGGGTGCGGCCCGCACGGAGATCTGGGACGGCGATCGGGACGTGTTCCACCCGGACCGCGAGGAGGTCGCGCACTACTACCGTTTCGTGGAGCTGAAGGAGGGCAGGCGGTTCCGCGCGGGAGACACGCCGCGGTCCGGCCCCACGGGCGAGGCACTGGGCGTGGACCTCGGCGGTGTGTCGCCGATGCGGCCGAACCCGCGCACGGCCGACCACGAGCCTGGCAGCCCCGTCCGGCTCGCGCAGGAGGAGTTCAACGACACCTACTGCGAGCTGCTGCGCGTGCTGGAGGAGGCGTTCACCGGCAACCCGGCGCAGCTCGGGGCCTCCGTCGGGACGATGTACGCGCTGCGCGAGCAGGCGCGTGCGCTGATGCGGATGCCCAGTGGCGACGGACGCACGACAGCGGGCCCGACCTTCGAGTACGTGCCCAAGGAACAGCGGCGTCACCGCACCGCGTGACGTCGAGCGGCTCGACCGGCCGCGCTCACCAGCCCGCCGGGCGGCCGTCGCGATCCGCGTCCGGCCGGTACCCTGCCCGCCGCCGGCAACGCACCCCTCCTGCCGGCGGCGGGCCCGCGCACGCCTCGACAGGCCGGCTACCAGGTCTGCTCGCCCGCGCGAACCACCAACTCGTTGACGGCCACCCGCCGCTCCCGCGTGACGACGTAGGCGATCGCGTCCGCGACGTCCTCCGGACGCAGCGCCTCGGTCCCACCGACGTGCAGGCGGGCCGCGTCCCGGGCGGCCGCACCGAGGTGGCCCACCAGCGCGGCGTCCACGACGCCGGGCCCCACCACACCGGGCTCCACCACACTGACCCGCACGCGTTCGGGAAGCAGTTCCTGGCGGAGCGACTCGGTGAACCCGATGAGGCCGAACTTGGTCAGGTGGTAGACGCTGCCGCCCGGCCGGGCCACCCGCCCGGCCGTCGAGCTGATGTTCACCAGATCCGCCACCTGCCGTGACGACGTCGCGGCGGCGTCGATCAGGTACGGGATGGCGACGTGCGTGACGTGCAGGAGCGCCGACACGTTGAGCGAGATCATCCGGTCCCACTCCTCGACCGGCGTGTGCAGCGCCGAATCGAGCCGCACGATGCCGGCGTTGTTGACCAGGACGTCCAGGCGTCCGAGCCGGTCGTGCGCCTCCTCCACCGCTCGGCAGGCGAGCGCCGGCTCGGTGATGTCGGCCGCCACCGCGATGGCGTGGCCTCCCAGGGCGGTGATGTCGTCCACGACCTGCTCCGGTCGGTCACGGTGGCGCGCGACCAGGGCGACCGCCGCACCCTCGCGGGCGAGGCGGTGCGCGGTCGCGGCGCCGATACCGCTGCCGGCGCCCGTGACGAGCGCGACGGCTCCGTCCAGCGGCTGATCGGACATGACTGCCTCACTTCCCTGGGGTCGAGGACGGCGCAGGATGCCGACGTGTCAAGGCTCGCGCGTCGGGCTGCCGAGTGGCACCAGGGAATGTCCCTGGTCCACGGGGACCAGGGACGGGTCACGGGTTCAGGCGTTGCGCGGCAGGACCTCGCGGAGCTGCCGCCGGGAGGAGATCGAGAGCTTGGTGAAGACCTTGCGCAGGTGCCACTCGACCGTCCGCGGGCTGAGGAAGAGCCGCGCGCCCACCTCCGGGTTGGACAGGCCTTCCCGGACGAGCAACGCGATCTGCCTCTCCTGCGGCGTCAGCTCGTCGCTCGCCGACGCTTCGACGGTGCGCTTCTGGACCTTCTCCCCGCAGGCGAGCAGCTCGCGACGGGCGCGCTCGGCGAACGCCGCCATGCCGATCGAGACGAACATGTCGTACGCGGTGCGCAACTGGTGGCGTGCGTCGACGCGCCGTGACTGCCGGCGCAGCCACTCGCCGTACAGCAGGTGAGCACGTGCCAGGTCCGGGCGCAACAACGTCCGGGCCAACCGCTCGATCGCGTCGCGGGACAGGTCGTCCGCCGCGATCCCGTCGCTCAGCAGCGCCCGGCACCGGGCCAGGATCCCCTGCGCCCAATCCGTGTCGCACGCCTCCGCCTCGTCCGCCAGGCGTTCGAGCCCGTCGTGAGCGGTCTTGTCCTCTCCCACGCGCACCGCGGCCTCGATGAGCTCGGGCAGCACCCACACCGAGACGATCAGCTGGGCGATCCGGGTGCCGGCCCGGGCCGCCGACAGCGCTTCTTCGTACCGCGCGAGCCCGTTGTAGAGGACCGCGGCCGCCCAGTTGGCGGTCGTGACGCCGGTCAGCTGGCCGTCCGCGCCGGTCCGCTCGATCGTGGCGGTGATCACCGCCGACGCCTCGGCTTCCTTGCCCTGCATCGCGGTCAGGATGAGCGTGGTGTACGGCGCGAGCGGGACACCCGTGGCGGCGGCGACCGCGTCGGCTTCGGAGACGATCCCGGCCGCGGAGGCGAAGTCGCCGATCAACGAGGTCGCCGCACCCAACGAGGCGAGGTAGAGGGGGAGCTCGGTCAGGATCCCGGCCGTTCGCACCAGCTCAGCAGCCCTGGCGTACGTCTCGTACATGACCTGCTCGTCCCAGACGGCCGGGCTCACGCCACAGGCCGCCCAGCCCCACTTCAGCAGGTCCGGAACAGGGAGGTCCACGAGCGCGGTCATCGCCCGGCGCAGCGCGGTGACCGCGGCGCCACCGCCTTCGGTGACGAGCAGCGCACAGCCCGCGAGCACCAGGTCGATGGGGCGCGGACCACCCTCGTGCGGAGGCAGTCTCCCGATCGCCCGGGAGACCGCCACGAGGCTCTCGCCGTCCGCAGAACCCCACGCCGCGGCACCCCAGGCGAGCAGGTAGGTCTCCCGCGCGAGATCGGAGTCGAAAGGCTCCAGCCGCCGCGCCGCCGCGAGCAGCATGGGCGGCGCCTCGTGGTTGAACCCGGCAGCGAACGCGATGCGGCCCCGCACCAGGTGGGCTCGCACGCGGAGGAACTCGCTCCGCGCGTCGAGCTCCGCGATGTCGACGAGCCCCCGTGCGGCCGCGAGGTCACCCGCCCGGACGCTGGCGTCCGCCGCCGCCACGGCACGTTCGGCGCGCCGCGAGGTGTCGGTGGTCAGCGCCACGGACCGTTGCAGGTAGGCGGCTGCGGCGGCCAGCCCACCACGTGCCTGCGCACGGTCGGCGGACCGCTCGAGCTCCGCGGCGACGGTCTCGTCCGGTCCGGCGGCGGCGGACGCCAGGTGCCAGGCACGGCGGTCCGGGTCGACCCGCGGGTCGGTGACCTCCGCCAACGCCAGGTGCACCGCGCGGCGGTCCTCCTCGTTGGCCGACCGGTACACGGCCGACCGCACGAGCGGGTGGCGGAAGACCACGCGCACGTCGAACGACAGCAGGCCGTCCGTCCCGGCGTCGAGGGCCGTCGCGGGCGTGACGCCGAGGCGTTCGGCGGCGCGTCGCACCAGGGTGGGATCGCCGACCGGCTCGGCGGCGGCGACCAGCAGGAGCAGCCGGCTCTGCCCGGACAACCCCTCGATGCGCGCCAGGAAGCTCTGCTCGATCCGGCTCGGCAGCGCGTCGGCGTGCAGCAGGCCGAGCCCGCCCGCCAGCTGCGTGACGGTCAGCGCGCGCGGCAGCTCCAGCAGGGCGAGCGGGTTGCCCCTGGCCTCGGCCACGATCCGATCGCGGATGTGCTGGTCCAGCCCGGTGGGGGTGGCCGAGTTCAGCAGGGCGTGCGCATCGGCGTTGCGCAGCCCGGTGACCTCCAACTCCGGCAGTCCGAGGAGGTCCTGACCCCGGACGCGAGTCGCGAGGACGAGGGCGACCGACTCCGCCAGCAGCCGGCGGGCCACGAAGCCGAGGACCTGCGCCGAGGCCCGGTCCATCCACTGCGTGTCGTCGACCAGGCACAGCACGGGACTCTCCTCGGAGGCGTCCGACAGCAGGCTCAGCACCGCCAGCCCGACCAGGAAGCGTTCCGGCGGGGTGCCCGCCCGCATCCCGAACACCGTTTCGAGGGCGTCGCGCTGGAGTGCGGGGAGGTTCTTCAGCCGATCGAGCAGCGGCGCGCACAACTGGTGCAAGGTGGCGAACGCCAACTCCATCTCGGACTCGACACCGGCCGCCCGCAGCGCCCGCATGCCCGTCGCCGAGCTCTCCACGTGCTCGAGCAGAGCCGACTTCCCGACCCCGGGCGCGCCGTGCACCACGAGCACGCGGCTCTCACCCGTGCGGACGGCCGCCACGGTCTGATCGAGGAGAGCGCATTCCGATTCCCGCCCGACCAGTCCGACATGCCCTCGAAAAGCCACTGTGCCTCGCTGCGGTAGACCTGATCCGGTCGGACAGGATTCACGACCGGAGTCATCCTGGTCCGAAACGTCTCCGATGGAAAGTCCGATCGGGGTCGAACGGGGACCTTGTCACAGCAGGGCCGGCAGTTGGATCACCACGATCCCCGGAGGTGGATCCACACCGGACAACTCGGACGTCATCCAGACCCCGCCCCAGCCTGGTGACCGTCTCGGGCCCGACGCCGAGCAGGCGGCCACGGAGGGGGTCCCCGGCGACGCTGCCGGGGGCCTCACCTGTGCGACGGCGCATCAGCGGTTCATTCGACGAGCTTGCCGACAGTGGACACCTCACGCATGAGAGAGGCGATCTCGTCCGCGATCGGTGGCAGCCCTTCGCGTTCGACCTGCCCCGGCCCCGACCAGACCAGGTTCACCCGGAGCGACTCGTCGAGTTCCGGGTGGTCGGAACGGTTGTGGCAGCCGCGCGTCTCACGACGTTCGAGTGCCGAGTCGAGAGTGGCGCGTGCGGCCACGACCGCGGCCTTGAGGTCGAACGCGTGCGCGAGGTCCTGGAAACCGGCGAGGTCGGGATGCACGCCCACTTCTGTCATGCGGTGTTCGAGGTCGTCGAGTTCGGCCAGTCCTTTCCGCAAGCCGGTCTCGTCACGCACCACGCCGGCGTGTTCGGTCATGGTGTTCCGCAACGTGCGCTGTAGCGCGCGCACGTTCTCCGAACCGTCGGCGGCCAGCAGGTCGTCGACCTCGGCACTCGCCTCCGCCGTTGCCGACGACGACCGCCGCTGCGCTCCCAGTCCGCGTGAGTAGCGCGCGGCGGCCTCGCCGACGATGCGACCGTAGACCAGCAGCTCGATCAACGAGTTTCCACCCAGCCGGTTCGCGCCGTGCAGGCCGCTCGCCGCCTCGCCGACGGCGTACAGGCCGTCGACACCGGTGCTGTGGTCCTCCGACCGCACCCAGACGCCGCCCATCGAGTAGTGCGCTGTGGGCGCGATCTCGATCGGTTCCCGGGTGATGTCGAGCATCTGGAGTTCGAGCAGGGTCTGGTAGACCCGGGGGAGCCGGCGCATGATCGTTTCCCTGGGCAGGTGCGAGACGTCGAGCCACACGCCACCGGCGGGCGTGCCCCGCCCTTCTTTGATCTCGGTGTACGCCGCCAGCGCCACCCGGTCGCGGGTGGACAGCTCCATCCGTTCGGGGTCGTACCGGGACATGAACCGTTCGCCCAACGCGTTGTGCAGCACCCCGCCTTCTCCGCGTGCCGCCTCGGACACGAGCGTGCCCGCCGCGTTCTCCGGCGTGATGAGACCCGACGGGTGGAACTGGACGAGTTCGGCGTCCCGGATGCGGCCACCGGCCAGCACCGCGAGCCGGAAGGAGTCGCCGGTGTTCTCGTCCCGTCGGGACGACGTGCGGCGCCAGATGCGAGTGTGCCCACCTGCCGCGAGGATCACCGAGTCGGCGTGGATCACGTACCGCTTGCCGTCTTCGAGGTCGAATCCGTAAGCACCGAAGACGACGTTGTCGCGCACCAGGATCCTCGTGATGTAGACCGTGTCCAGGATCGGGATGTCGAGCTGTGCCGCCCGGTTGACCAGTGTGCGTTGGATCTCCAGTCCGGTGTAGTCGCCGGCGAACGCGGTGCGGCGGTGGGTGTGGGCGCCGAAGAACCGCTGCGAGATCTTCCCGTCGGCCTCGCGTGCGAAGGGCATCCCGTAGCGTTCGAGGTCTCCGATGCCCCGGGCGGCGTTCTCGGTCACGATCCGCACGGTCTCGGGATCAGCCAGCAGGTAGCTCTCCCTGAGCGTGTCCGCCGCGTGCTGCTGCCACGAGTCTTCCGGGTCCATCGTGGCCAGCGCCGCGTTGATGCCACCGGCGGCGAGCGTGGTGTGCGCGTCCGATTTGGGTCGTTTGCCAACCGCGAGCACGTCGACACCACGCTCCGCGAGTTCGATGGCGGCGCGCAGGCCCGCGCCGCCCGTGCCGATGACGAGGACGGATGTCGCGATCTGGTGGTCGGTGTGGTTCACGGGTCGCCTACTTCGCCGGAGGCGGGTTCAGCGGCAGCCACTCCTCGAACCGGGTGGTGGACAGCCGCGCGTCGGGTCCGGGCAGCAGGGTGTCCTGCTCCAGCAGGGCGCCGAAGTACGGTGCGTCCGGGTCGGTCACCACCTCGCGGGGGTCGCCCCGGAAGGCGAGGCCCTTGCGGATCAGCTCGTCGAGGCCGAACCGCTCGGGGCCCGCGACCTCGATCATCCC
>NZ_JBFAFR010000020.1:0-154869 GCF_040639675.1 Actinosynnema sp. NPDC023794
GGCACGCGCAGCTGCGGATCGAGACCGGGTTGACGGTCTACTTCGCCGATCCGCACAGCCCGTGGCAGCGCGGCACGAACGAGAACACCAATGGCCTGCTGTGCCAGTACTTTCCCAAAGGAACCGACCTCTCCCGATGGGACTTCGACGAGATCGAAGCCGTCGCCGCCGCACTGAACAGCAGACCTCGCAAGACCCTCGGCTGGAGGACGCCTGCGGAAGCCTTGAACGATCATCTATCCTCGCTCCAACAAGCCGGTGTTGCGACGACCGATTGAATCCGCCCTGGCTGCCCGCGTCGGAGTGGTGGACCAGGCCGGGGCCTGCGGGGCGGCCGGCGTGGTCGCGGGTCCACAAGGCCATCTCCAGCGCGTCGAGCACCAGGCCGGTGCGCATCCGGGTGTCGGCCTTCCAGCCCACGATCCGGCGGGAGAACACGTCGATCACAAACGCGACGTAGACGGTGCCCGACCGGGTGGCCACGTAGGTGAAGTCGGCCACCCACAAGGCATTCGGGCGTTCGGCCGTGAACCTCCGATCGACCAGGTCACCGGCGCGCACGCCGTCCGCGGCGGGAACGGTGGTGCGCTTGG
Organism: Actinosynnema sp. NPDC023794; assembly: GCF_040639675.1. Classification (NCBI taxonomy): domain Bacteria; kingdom Bacillati; phylum Actinomycetota; class Actinomycetes; order Pseudonocardiales; family Pseudonocardiaceae; genus Actinosynnema; species Actinosynnema sp. NPDC023794. Next base: position 594 of record NZ_JBFAFR010000020.1, read on the forward strand.
CCTTGCCGCGCGTGGCGCCGGTGATGCCCAGCTCGCGCATCAGCCGCTCGACCGTGCACCTGGCCACACTGATTCCCTTGCGGTGCAGGGCCTGCCATACCTTCCGCGCCCCGTAGACCTCGTAGTTGTTCTTCCACACCGTCGTGATCTCGACCGACAGCCACTCGTCACGGCGAGCCCGCACCGACGGCGGACGCGACTTGGCCGCGTAGTAGCTGCTCGGGGCGATCGCGACTCCCGCCTGGCGCAGGACGGCGCAGATCGGCTCGACCCCGAATCGATCCCTGTGCACGTCGATGTAGGCGATCACCTGGTGTGTGGGCGGTCGAGCTCCGCCGCGAAGAAACTGGCCGCGGACTTCAGGATCTCGTTGGCCCGCTTGAGCTCCGCGTTCTCGCGCCGCAACCGCTTGAGCTCCGCCGCCTCGTCCGTCGTGGTCCCCGGACGTTGTCCGCCGTCGACCTCGGTCTGACGCACCCAGTTGCGCAGCGTCTCGCCGGACACCCCGAACTTCTCCGCGATCGAGCAGATCGCCGCCCACTCCGACCGGTACTCGTCACGGTGCTCCCGGACCAGACGCACCGCGCGCTCCCGCACCTCGACCGGGTGCCGTGAAGGTCGTGCCATGACTCCATCCTCTCAAGGAATGGAGCCTCCACCACAACCGGAGCGCTTCATGGTCGCGGTCGAACGAAACTCAGGTCACCAGCAGCAAGCCCACCCGACCCCAGGAGGTCAGGAGCAGGTAAATGATCAATCCGAGTTCCTGACCGAACGTGAAGTGGAACGGTCCACCATCCGGATTGTCCGCGAGTTGAGCAGGCCGCCCCGCTCACGCATCAAGATCAGGACTTCGAACGCCCCGCGAGCGCGTCACGCGCCTACCTACGCACAGGTTCGTCTCCCAGGCGGGAGTACTGAAAGCTTGGAACAGGGGCCGACCAGCAGATTATCGCAGCAGTCCAGTGGTCGAAGGCCGCTTGGGCTCCAGCTGTCCGAGTGAGTGACTAGCGGTGGGCGGAGCGTGACCGAACCGCCCACCGCTTACCTGCTGCTCGGCTCCGGTGCACCCTGCCGAGACCGGACACGTTGTGCACTTGATCGGGCGGCTCCCTGCAGCTGTTTGCCTCGTCTTGTCGGCCCTCGGCGTAGCGTGCATGGTCATCGCGAAGGGAGTCGCGGAGATCGGTCGGTCACGCTGCCACAGGTGGTTCTGCTGGGAAGCATGGCACGGGTATCCCGGCCCCGGTGAGGTACGCATGAAGAAGATCGGCGTGGGTCCGCACGTCGGCGACAACGGTTTCGCTGGGACTGTAACGCTCCGCGACGTAGACCGATGTGCCTTTTGTAGGCAGTGCGGAGGTTGCGGATCGGCTGACCGGAGTATCAATGAACGTGGATACCGCTGAGCAGGACCGTCTGATCGAAGCGATCATCGGGCCTGCTAGTGAGGCCTACTACTCGGATCGAGTGCGATCGAGTGGGGCGGCACGAGTCAGGGCGCAAGCTGCCCAGTCCGCCACCACGGTGTTCTTTGGCGGCCTTGTTGCAACCTTCACTGCCACCGCATTGGCGGAGCGGCCACTTGAAATCCGCATCGCGGGATTCGTGGCTGTGGCGCTATGGTTGAGTGCGGGAATTTTGTACCTGTGGGCAGTGGCCGCGCCTGTGCGCGAATCGACTGACGGCCGTCATGTGAAAAGTCGGCACGAATTGATAGCCCACGTTCTGAAGAAAGCCGACAATGAAGCGAAGCAGGTGGACACCCGGCAGCGGTGGGCCAATTTAGTTGTCCTGCTTGCGATGACTGCGACTGTGGCCTGCTTCGGTCTGTTTGTCTTCGGCTCCGCTGACAGAACAGCTCACGGCGAGCTGGTGGTGAGCTCTAAACAGGTCGAAGAGCTGAAAAAGCTCTGCGGTGCACTCGAGGACCGAATAAAAGGTTTAATTGACAAAGAGTCTCTTGGTGCACAGTTTGTCAAAGTTGACGTGGTCGCTAGCGGGTGCAATCCGGTGAAGTTTACATTGCATGTTCCTAGGGGCGAAGTGATCGCCATTCTCCTGGAGGGATCTGCAGGATGAACGAATCTGTGCATGTGCTCCCCTTGTTCGGCGGTTCTACTGATCCAGAGGTGCTTGACGCCCTCCGGAGATGTACGAAAACACACGTCGACAAAGCAAGCCAACTCGGCGGAATTATCGATCTCGTTCTTCTTTTCAGTGCAGGGTCTGCTCATTTTGTCGACGGCCGAGGTGGTGCTCTCGTAGATGCGATACTTGAAGGTTTCGTGGATGCGGGAGCCGCTGACCTGCCAGTAATCGTCCCAGTCCCGGGGCCTGGTGATGTCTGCTCTGTTCCTCAGGGGCGCATGCTGTTCGATGCGCTTGTGAACCGATGGCCTGAAATCGGGGAAAGGCTGTGGTCGGGGGAACAGGAGGACGTCCTTGAAGGGATTGAGGGGTCTGTTTTCTCAAGCTTCAACTCCTGGCGGCAGGGCTTCTTTGAAGATCCACCTTTTTGGCGAAGCGGTGCCCTACCGGGTGAGGGTAGCTTCCTGGTCGAATCTGCTGACCGGAGTCTTGGCATCGCTGTCGTCAATTCAGTGTTTCGCGACGTCGATGGACGGCCGCTTGGCGGGCGTGGCACTCTCGTGAGCCCACAGCTGGATAAAGTTGCCGGAGGCTCATGGGAAAGCTGGGTCAACCAGAATGATCTGACCATCGTGGCTTCTGGTGTCGCCGTACCTCCGCCGGACTTGCTTGATGGTGGTGCACCCACGCTGCTCATCGCGGGGCAGCACCTCGCGGCCGAGCAGCAGCGCGGCCAGCGGAACTGGTTTGTCGTGAACTCCGAAAACTCGGCGCTGCTGAGGATCGAGTTCAGCGATGAGCGTCCTACGCGAGTTGAGGAGATCTCGGGCTCACGAAGCAGAGGTGTCGGACTTCTACGTACCAGTAATAAAGTTTCCACGAAATCCAGAAGCGAGACGGATCTCAGCGATGGAGCCGATGCAGAGCAGGCGCTGTCGGAATTCTATCGCCAGCTTGAGTCCGGACAGATGATCGCGGTAGTAGTTTCGGGTCTCGACGGCAGCGATGCCGGTGAGCTCGATTCAATCTTCCATCAGTTGGCGATTGATGCGTTCGGTCGAATGCCGCAGCCTCAACCTACGCAGGATGAGATTTGGCGCGCTGCGCGCGATCGGCTGAGTGAAAGCCAGTTGACTGCGCGTTTTCAAGGGCTGGCCGGTGTCGATGGAGTCAACTATCCGGATTTATACCGGGTCTTCAACTCGCCGTGGTGGCGTACCTATGACTTCTCGGCGACTGGAGCGTCCAGGTCATTGGTGTCCGCGTTCCCCTCCATGTTGCTGACCAATGCTATTGCGGAGAAACCCGCCGGGCGCAAGGGTGCCATCGAGATAATTGTTATGAATGGAAGTTTCGATGGCGGGGTCGAATCGGTCGAGTTCGGCTCTTCGTTGCTGGAGTCGGCAACCGCTCGTTCGATGTGGTTCCACCGCCTGAAGGCGGAATTAGCGTGCCATCCGGTGGTATTCTTCGCTGATTCCGCTCACAGTGCTTCGCTGTGGAACGTTCTCGCCTCGTTGACCGTGTCGTCTGGGCAAGATTATCCTCGCTTCGTGGTTGCGCCGAAAGCGGATCTCTCCACAGCGTCCCGCCTCAAGCACAATGATCTCATTCACATTGCAGAGTCGCCCACCGAGTTTTCTCGGTCGAGGCTGCTTCCGGGCGATCAGCGGCTCTTGCAGGGCAAGCGACGTCTGACGGAGTCGCTGGCGATACGCAATGAAGCCACTGGCATTTCACTCGTCTCGACGATGCTGGGCAATATGAAGAACGGTTCTAAGGAATTTCTGAAAGGTCGAGAGCCTGACTGGGGTGACATAACCGGAAGCTTTGCGGCGACGCTGTCGATGACGGACAGGGTTCTACGCGGACGCGAAAAATTTGCGTCTGGGGCTCCCGCGATAGTTCTCTTACGCGGAGGCGCCGGGTCGGGCAAGACGACCGCGATGATGCAATGTGCTCACCAGCTTCATCGCGACGGAAAAGTTGTTGGATGGATTGATCGATCGGCTACCAAGTCGCTCGAAAAGATTCGCGCCGAAGCGGCCGAGCTGGAGCTCGATGCAATATTCGTCGATGATGTTGACATATTCGGCAGAGGCGCCGCCGAAATGATGCGGGAGTTCGCACGAGGAGGAAAGACCGTAGTGTTTGCCGCGGTCAGGAGCACTAGGATCGAGTTCATTCCAAGTGCCCTTCCAGCGGTGGAGATCTACGCGGATGACCCGCTCGATGATGATGACCTGAAGGCCTTGATCAAGGTCTTGAAGAGCAATGGCCTTGATGGAGTGCTGAAGCGGTACAAGTGGTCACCTGAGAAGCGGATGCAAAAGCTGCGCGAAATGTGCGAGCGAAGCCTGCTGGCCGCAATGATTCAAATTGTCACGGGCAAGCCATTTGAAGAGAAGGTAAAAAGCGAGTTCGAGGAGCTCGACTCTACCCAGGCGCAAGTGTACGCCGCCGTGTGCATTCTTGAGTCAGCTGAAGTCTACAAGAGTCGTGGAATCGATTTCGTGGACCTGTTGCAGGTGGTTTCCCAAGGGGCTGCCATCTCCGTGGTGCGAGATGCGATTAGATCGTTGGTGAGATCGAGGCTTGTGGTGCAGGATGCAAGCGGATTGATACGCTGCAGGCAACGAGCAATTGCGGACACCGTTGTTCAGGTAGTCCTGAAGAAGCGTCCTGAGCTGATGGGCAGCGTAGTGAAGGAGCTGCTCTACTTTTATGCGGGTTATGCGGGACACATTCGTGACAGTAATGATCCCTATCGCCGCACTATGATCCGCTTGTTGAACCACACGATGATGATCGACTTGCGCTTGCCGGACGCTATGGTGCGCGATGTGTACGACTCGGTCCTCGTTTTTCTTGAGGACGACTTCCACTACTGGTTACAGCGTGGCGAGTTCGAACTGCAGCGCAACTGTCTTGACGTCGCTGCCAACTATTTCCAGGCAGCGCGAGGCTGTGGTGGAGATGGTGACTACAAAGTCGACACTGGCTGGGCTTCTGTTACTCTGCGCCGGTCGGCGAGATATCCTGAGGATTCTGCACAAATTCGGGCTGCGCTTGACGTTTTGAAGACTTTGGAAGGGGTCTGCCGTAGTCGTGGCACGTCTTCAGAACACAGCTTCGTGGTAATGATAAGAGTGGGGACTGAATGGCTTGAGAAGGTCCACAAGAGCCTTCTTGACGAGGACTTTTCTTTTGCGGTCGGCATAATTCGGGGTGTTATCGATCTTGGGCGCAAGATACGCCTTCGTGACAATAACTTGCAGTTCGACGGCGCGATGCGCGCGTACGAGCCGAGGTTGATGGCCGTGATTGACCGCCACCAGGGGATCCCGACCTAGCCCGGAACTTTCACGTGGGTGACGTCCCGGCTTGAGAGCGTGTCCGGTGGCGGTCGGGCGTCCCACGATGCGCATCTCGGGCAGCTGTTCTGGGTGTCCCACGCCGCGGCGCACCGGGTCGTCGACACCGTCGGCCCCACTGCTCGCCTTGGCCCCGGTCCAGCGTCGGCATGTCGACCAGGTCGCGATCACAGACGGCACCCATGCACCCGTGCACCCGTGCACCCGTGCAGACGATTTCGGCGGCGTATCGCTCTACTCAGCACAGCCGCCGCTAGTCCGACGACCATCGCTCCCACCAAGGTCCGCACGGCGCGCCCTCGGCCGGGATCGAGGTGGCGTCCGGCCAGAGAAGTCGCGTCTCCCGCATGTTCGGGATGGCCCGGCGGCTCGTGATCCTGGCGTCCCAAAACCCATCCCACCGACGACGGTGAGTGCCAAGAAGACGAACGCTGACTGGGATGCAGACCGCTGACCGAAGAAGAGCCGTTCGTCGTGGGCTCTCCGCCGGTGCGGACCAGCAGGTTGGCACTGCTGGGGTAGCCCAGGGCGCGGATCTCGGCGAGCAGCTGGGTGACCGGGACGTCGGGTTGCCGCGCCAGACGAGCACGCAGGGGTCGCGATAGGAGTCGACCATGCTGCGCCGGTATAGAGGCGGGCGCCGCAGATCCTCGGTCGAGGCGACGCGGCGCGTGTAGCGCTTGCCCGTGTTGAGCGATATGCAGAGCCGTCGTGCGCACTCCAGCAGCCCGACACCCTGGTCGAGCAGTCGTGGACCGCGGCGTGCGGCTGCAGAGCCCGCTCCTTCCCCACATGGGTGCGCCGCTGCGGCCCGACATACCAGCACCTGCTGTGCGCGGTCACAGTTTCTCCGCCGCCGCGACCAGGTTGGTCCACATGGTGGGAAGCGGTCGCCGCACAAGCCGCTGCTGGCGTTAGGGCGGTTGACGAACTCCGGCACAAGCACGCTGTCCTGGGCGGCGGACGCGGGGAAGCTGGCGGCCTTGATCCGGGACTTCGGTCCGCCTTCGACGACCCAGCCTGCGCAAGCCGCCGCGTACCCGTTCACCCGCCTGCGCTCGGACGGCATCTGGACCCTCGACCACGACGTGCCCATGGACCGTGTCCAGCCGCTCGCCGCCAAGAATGTCGTCGGCTGGCTGGACCGAGGCTCGAACGCGCCCTGCGCGACCCGCGCGTCGCCGCCGCGGCGGCCCGGCACCTGGTCGAGTCCGAGTTCCCGCCCACCGTCGCACCGGACGTCCTCGCTGCGGTCAGCCTGGACCCCGACACGGTCCTCGGCGCCACCGGCACACCGGCAACCCGACGACAGCGGCAGAGCTCGTGGCCCTCGGCGGTGCTGCAGGCGTGGGACCGGCAGTGCGCCTTCTGCGGCTTCGACGGACAACTCGGCGCGGCCACCGTCGGCGTCGAGGCCGCGCACATCCGCTGGTTCGCCTTCGGCGGACCCGACAACCTCGACAACGGCCTGGCCCTGTGCTCCCTGCACCACAAACTGTTCGACCACGGCGTCCTCGGCCTTAACCTCGACCTGCGCAGCACCGTGTCCGCCAAGTTCACCAGCCGCACCACCACGGGACGAACCATCTACCAGCTGCGCCAACGCCCACTCAAACCCAGACGCGGCACCACCCCACCCGCCCCGACCCACATCGCCTGGCACACCGACGAAGTCTTCAAGAAGCTGGCGCTGACCACCTGACCACCTGACGACCGGCCGAATCCTTGATGTCGACATCAAGGCAATGAGGAATCCCTCACCTCGCGGTGTTCGACTCGACCGCACCGGGCCCAGAAATCATCTTTGCCCAGAGAAGGCTCAGCGGTCGCCGCGAGAGCAGGAGCGCGGACATCGCCCCGGGTGTGCTGCAGTTCGGGCTTCTTGTGGAAGCCCGGACGTGCGCGGTGGACCGGTCAGAAGGTCGTCCGAGTGGATGCTTCCGGGCGATCGTCGCCCGTCCGGCAGGTGGTCCTCGAACGGTGTTCCTTCCTGCATGCACTGCGCGCTTGGGCCCGTCGGGCGCGCGGTCAGCCGGTCTCCTCCACCAGGGTCCACACCTGCTTGAGCGGGAGGTCGGCCCGCACGTCCGCGGGCAGCGCGGCGTAGTGCTGGAACACCCGCGCCAGGAGGTCTTCGGAGTTCCAGACTTTGATGGCGAACCGCTGTGTGGACAGGTACTGGCGGGCCTGTTTGGTGATGCCGCCCCAGGCGACGAGCAGGCCGACCGCGCCGTGGGCGGCCATCGCGCCCTGCAACTGTTGCACCACCGGGAGGCCGACCTGCCCCGCTTCGGACTTGACCTGCACCACGAGCCTGGGTTCGCCCAGGCCGAGTGTCCCAGTGCCGGCGATGATGTCGACGCCCTGATCGGTCCCCTCCGGGGAGACCTCGCAGGTGAAGCCGTCGGCCTGTAACACTGCCGCGGTCAGGTCGGCGAGGCGGTGTCCGGCGAAGGTCTCGATCAGGCGGCTGGCGATCCGGTCGATGGCGTACTGCTCGACGTCCACCCCGAGCTGCGCTGAGTCGGTGGCATCGTCGACCGCGTCGTCACCGGCGCCGTTGCTCTTCCTGCCCGTTTTGACCGACGCCATCGGGGTGCGCGAGCCGGGGTCACGACCGTCGGTGAGCAGCTGCTGCAGGCGCCAGGCGGCGTCGTTACGGGACAGCTCGCACACCGTGGAGAAGGCGCCGAGGGAGTACAGCAGGTCCTGCTTGATCACCGTCCGGGGCAGGTCGGTCACCAGCCACTCCACCGGTCGCACGTGCCGCCGTTCGGGTTCGAGTTCGCCACCCAGGTACCGGTAGCCGCCGGTGACCCGGCCGATCGCGATGTGCGGCGAGGACTTCAAAGGCATCACGACCAGATCGCCGACACTGATCCGCTCACGCAACGCCCACAGTTGGGCGGTGAAGTTCCGGGCGGCCTGGTCCTTGGCGTCAGGCTTGGCGACCAACACCTCGTCGAGCACGGCGTCACGGGTGGCAGCGCCGCTCAGGTCGACCACGCCGCCGAACCCACCACCGGTGTGCCCGGTGGTCAGCGCCCACCGCTCGCGCTCCCCCGCCTTCCCCGCCCGCACCAGCCACGTCTGCACCCAGGACCTCCCCACGACGCCACCCGGACGAGTGAGCCTAGTGCCCGAGCCACGCGGTGCGGCTTGCGTCCGTGGTTGCGGCCTTTCCGCTCGGCTGCGACGGAAAGTCCCCGGTGGGCCGGATCTGCCGGGTTCAGGTCAATCCGAACGCCGTACTTGGTGGTGCGGCTCGCACGGCGGGGCACCGGTGGTTGGTGCAGGCGGGTCCGCCCGGGTCAGCGGCTCGCGTTAGACACCAATGAACCGCGCCCAACACCCGCCAATGCAGCCCAACTCCAGCGAAGTACAGCCACAATGGAGCCTCACTCCGCCAGCATGGTCCGGCCGTTTCACTGACCAGCACAAACAGAGAATCAGCACGTCAGCCGGTGCCTTTTACTGCCGTTTGAAGCGATTACATGTCGTTCAACTCCACCGCCTGCTCCAGATCTGCTCCACCCACCTCAGCATGAATGACGGCAGAGGCCGGACTCAAACGTCGAACATGCGTTCCCACGTACGGTGGCGAACTCGGTCCGCATCCGCAGCGCCGACGCCAGCCGCCCGGCCAATCGTGCGCCCCAGTCGTGCGACGCCGCCGACGTCGCCTCGCGCCGGAACGCCCGAGCTCGCCGGGTCGCTCAGGTCGTAGCTGAGCGCCAAATAGCACCTCTGCTGCGCGGACTCGAAATCGCCTCGTTGTGCTTGCCTATTGAACCGGCACAACGACGGCCTGATCGGACGCAGCTGGACAGCGGATGACCGGGGAACGCACCCTCATCGCTGCACGGGCGCTGTTCAATGAACTGTGACGTCGAGCCAGTGCTCAAACACCTCGATGTCCTTCGCTCCGATGCGGGCCTTGACCAGCGCGCGGTGCACGTCCTCGAACTGTGTGCGAGTACTGCCCGCGTCGCTCGCCAATCGCAAGCCAGCGACGGCTCGACTACATGGCGAGACCGGCGTGCACTGGCCCGTTCACGAGTGGTGTCGGTGACTTCGCAAGCTGGCACGCCCGGCAGTCCACGGCCTGCCGGGCTTCCGCGAGTGGGCAGTTCCACCACGTACATTTTGTGAGCATTGCTCGACATATTTGGACGGAGTTCGCCGTGGATTCGAAGACACGCCTGGGAACGTCAGGTATGACCTGCTCATACGACAGGGCGGCATAACGTGGCGCATTTTTCTTTATCTACGTCGAGACCGTCGATGTCCGGGGTCAAACAATGTTTGGCGAGACGCAACGTTAAGTAACAGCACGTGATCGATGCGTTACGTCCGACTACGCACCGCACACGCGGCGATTCAGCTTGTTACCCAAGCCGACCAATTCTTCCTCGATCGGGTGATACATCCCCGCCAGCCGCAACCTGGTACAGCAAAAGAAGATAATCACATGACTAGCATAAACGATCGCAACAGTCGGGATCGTTGCAATATGCGCAAATTTCGAAACTTGCGTTGACTGATCGCCAAGCGGAGCCGCACGTATGCACGTTAGAATATACTTATCCTCCGGTGAAAAAAATTCGGAATCATCGACCATCACGATAGGTAGAATCACACGAAAGGAGAGGCGATTGCGGCAAGTTGCGCTGGACTCGGAATGCCGGTAGTCGAACCCCATATTGGAGGGTACGAGTGCGTGCAACATACTATCTTGAATCCTGTATAGACATTCGATTTGTCGCCGAGCAAATCGCTAAAGAACAAAGCGGTGGCCATAGCCGATCGTGGGACGGAATATCGAATAGGTCCAGAGAAGCCAACAAGGCTTTCGTTGTATCAGTCGACACCGTTGAAGCGCGCGGCAATTCGCTTCCCCTATATCACGCTCGACCGGTCGACCAAACCTTTATCGGACGGTCGGCAGCAAGAGTCATTATAGATTATGAAAATTTGACTCCTGATTCCGGAATAATAGAGATTCTCAATGTTGCTCTCGGCGAGTGTCAACATCTAGCGGTGGTGTCCGCGCTCCGCTTGGAAGACATTTCACTCCCAACTGCACCTAACTCCAAGTTCCCGGGTCCACCAGATTTTGTAGATAGGTTGGTTGCAGATTCCGGTCGACGATCTTTTGTTTGCGCTCCTATTAAACCTTCTGGCCCGCTTGAACCTTCCGAAGCCGCGCATTTGGCATATGAAGCCGCGCTAGGCGGTGCAGACATAATTAAGGATGACGAGCTATCGGCTACTCATCCCGAGTTTGACTTCGCGAAGCGCTATCAAACGGTGTATGCAGCTATAACCCGTGCAAGAAATGAGACAGGCGAGTCCAAACTGTACGTCGCTAACGCAATATGCCCAATGGTCGACCTAGAAAAAAGGGTCGACGTTGCTACGAAATGCGGCGCGGATATGCTCCTAGTAGCTCCAGCATTGCAGGGCCAAGACGTTGTTTCATTTCTGCGGACGAGGGTACCGGAAACTCCTATTGTCGTGCACGGCACCTATCAAACGGTTGCGTCCCGACTAAAAAGCTACGGGCTGTCACTCGCTCTTTGGCTAAAGATTCAACGGCATGCGGGCGCGTCAGCAGCGGTTTTGCCTTCCGCCTTTGGATCCTTCGGCTATTCGCCTACAGAAACTTCGTCTTTCCTAGCAGCATGTGCAGATCCAATTGGACGGTTCAATCAATGCCTTCCCCTTCATTCTGGATCCGTTTCGCCAGCTACCGTTTCTAACTTGCATAAACTGTCGCCCTATCTGCCGGCAGGCTATACGGCTGGATCAGCCATTTTCGACCATCCCGAAGGGCCGCGTACAGGAGCTCGTGCAATGCGAACTGCTGTGGACCACATAGAGGTACCGACAGATAAACCCGACATGTGGACCCCTATTGCCGAAGATGGGTATGCCATATGAAATCGGTATCACTGATACTACGCCATGCGCCCACTCAGATGAACATGGATAGGATCTGGCAAGGGGGCGAGATTGATCCTCCCCTGTGTGCAGAGGGGATCGCTGCTTCGAAATCAACAGCACTAGAGTTGCATCCCATTTTTAATGGACAGCAAGTTAAGTTCCGAGCTTCTTCTATGCTTAGAGCAGTTCAGACGGCTGAGATTCTCGCCGAAGGTATCCGGCGCGGTTCCCAGATCACCACCTCAGCACTTCTGTCAGAAGCGAACATTGGCGAACTGAGCGGACTAGGGGAACCAGAGATAAAGCAGCGGTATCCGACAGAATACGCCGAATGGTGCAGAGGAGGAATACTAAGCTACCCAGGCGGAGAGTCTGCTGAAGCAATTCTTTCCCGGGTTGCCATTGCTCTCCCGTCAATTTTTGAAGACCGAGCGACCGTGACTGTGACTCATGAGGTGATACTTCGCGCCATACGGCGCATAGTTGGCCTACCTCCGCTTGCATCCCAGTCGCACTTGAGCGGCATAATTTTCCGCGTTGCAGAAGAATCTGATGGACCGTCGAGCGTTTGGCAAAATTATTACCTGCCTTGGGCTCGAACGGACCACAACCTGGACGGCAAGAAAGCATGAGAGGTCATCGGGAGTATACAGCGGAACGACGTGTGAGGATCGCTGTAGCATATGCTGTACTAGCCTCAGGAATCCTCCTTATTACTAGTCCGGCTTGGCTATTTACTGACCCGTCCCAGCGTGGCGTTCAGAATGCGCTATCCGGCCTTGCTGGCGCCCTAATTGGGTTCGCAGTGACCTCCTTAGTGTCAGAAAAACTCAATCCTACGTTGGATGCCGTATACGAGGTATTTGATCTCCATACCGACTCCGAGCGCGAAGGAACTTTTCGCTCAGCTATTCATGAGGAAGTAGTTCGGGCAGTTGGTCAGGTGACTGCCAGCGCGGTTGACTTTGGCCCGAGAGGGAAACTGTTCTCTAAACTGGAGATTACATCAGTACACGAAGAGTTGAGAGTTCAGTCTATCTCGATGTCGCAAAAATGGCAGTTTGCACAACTACTTGAAGAGCTGTTCAAGAAGAATGCCGAAGTTAGAGTGAGGATACTTCTGATCCATCCATATTCGCCACATGTACCTCTTCGTGAGGCAGATATTGGTTTTACTCCGAATACCATCCGCAACCTGGTCGAAGAAACTATCTTGCCTTTGGCGAGCCTACGGAGTGAGCAGAACGTGGCGGACCGACTTCAGGTAAGAGGCTACTACAGCACACCTCATTATGGATTGATTGTGTGCGATACAACTCGGTGTCTTGTCACCTTGTCCCGTGAAGGCCGCGGCGGTGATCAAAATTTCGCGATCTTTTTTGACGGATCTACACAGCCTAGTGCTTCCATGATCGGCGATCTGGAACACGGGTTCGACAATAGATGGGAACATTCATTCAACCTGATGGAACCGCTTATCTTGACCGTAGAAGTTCTCGTATCGACTGAAAAAGATAAGCTCTCGATTAAGCTTGTCAGCGAAGTGCCTCTAGATGTTCCTTCAATCAAATTCAAGTGTCTAAATGCGGTCGTTGAATCGATCGAGAATAGGGGTGACTCTGTCGATGTCGAGCTTCGACACCTCGGTCGAAGTGAAAATATCGGTGTAGACGTCGTGCGAGCACTCTCGCATGACGGCCATTCTTGGCTGGCCAAGCCTGTGGGAGTTGTAGTAAATGTCCATCAATAAAGCGGCGACAAACAAGACGGAGAGTCTATTGGTCGGCTCGGACATTGTGGGAACCGAACTGGCGGATGCACTTTGCGAAAGTCTAAAAACATCTTTCCTTGTGACGCGACTATCTACTCCCGCTGATGGCAACTACGCCGCTATTTCTCGTCGGCTGGGAAACGCTGTCATCGAAGCCTCAGGTACACGTGGTTTGCTAGTTTGCGGGACCGGGATTGGTGTTTGCATCGCGGTAAACCGACTACCAGGAGTCCGAGCAGCAGTATGCCATGATATTATTTCCGTGCGACGATCCGTTCTTTCGAATGACTGCCAGGTGCTATGCTTTGGATCTCGCATCATAGCTCCCCATAGTGCCATAGAGCTGGCGAGGGAGTGGCTTAGCCTGCGATTCAATCCGACAGATTCGAACAAGTCGGCGTGGAAAGTTCGACAGATCGATGAAGCAGGTGTTTGAAGGCATGTCTGTGAGTCTTCTACAACCCCGTCCAGCGTTGAGGCGGAGTGCGAGGACGGCCCTGGTCAGGTCGTTGATGCGGGTGGTGGTGTAGCGGAGTTTTCGCAGCAGCCGCAGTGCCTCGAGAAAGGCAGCCTGATACGGTTTCCTCGGCCAGGGGCGCCATAGGCCAGTCGACGAGTTCTGCCACGATCGTGGGCATGGCCGTCTCGGACACACCTGCGTCAGATCGTCCGCTGGTGCGAATAGAGCATCCCCTCGCACGCCCGTCACCAGGTCCGCGTCGAGTACACCTTGCGCCGGTCGAACGTGACGATTCTGGAGTCCAGAACATCCTGGCGCGAGGAATTCGGCTCGGAATGAACCCGGCGCTCGATCGCCCAACAGCGCTACGACAGCACGCGGTGGTGGCTGCACCGGCCGAACAGCAACAACCGCTGATACCGGCTCCAGGACGTCCCCGCCCAGACCCGCCCCGGACCACTGCTCATCGTCATCGACGAACCCGGCCGCGCGTTTTGGTAGTCGCCCCGACAAACCGAGCTTGAATTTGAGGCACAGGAACCCGGCGACGAGCACGCCCACCGGCTCGACCTTGACCCAGTCGACGTGCCGCAGGTCGCCGAGGTTGGAAACTTCCGGAATTTGGGCGTCGAGGATGTATTCGATGTGCGGGTTGAGGTCGGCTATCCAGGTGATCCGGCCGCCGCCGAGGGCGGCTAGTTGTACTGCCCGGGGAGGTTGCGAACGTGGGGACACGTAGTCCGATGATCTTGGAATGAGGGAGGGCCTCCGGGTTCGGTGTGGATTGCGACGTCTACACCAAGCCGACGGAGGCCCTCGTGTCCCACCGTAACGCCCCGCTGTCCGAGACCGGCAGGCTGCGCCTGGCCCGGTGTGTCGTGGAGGACCGGTGGCCGCTGCGGCGGGCCGCCGAGCGTTTCCAGGTCTCGGTGTCCACGGCCAAGCGGTGGGCCGACCGCTACCGCGACCAGGGCGAGGCCGGCATGGCCGACCGGTCCTCACGGCCCCGCACCAGTCCGCGCCGGACACCGACCCGCACCGAACGGCGGATCGTGAAGGTGCGGGTGCTGCGCCGGTGGGGACCGGCCCGCATCGCGAGCCTGTTGGGCCTGGCGGCCTCCACGGTGCACCGGGTGCCGGTCCGCTACGGCCTGGCCCGCCTCGCACACCTGGACCGGGCCACCGGCCGCGTGGTCCGCCGCTACGAGCACGCCGCGCCCGGCGACCTGGTCCATGTCGACATCAAGAAACTCGGCAACATCCCCGACGGCGGCGGCCACAGGGCCCACGGCCGCGCGGCCGGCGGGCGCAACAGCTCCGCGCACCGCGACCCCGCCAGGCCCCGCGCGGTCGGCGGCCGCCCCAACCTGGGTTACGCCTACCTGCACAACGCCGTGGACGACCACTCGCGCCTGGCCTACACCGAGATCCTGCCCGACGAGACCAGGCAGACGGCGGCCGCGTTCTGGACCAGGGCGCAGACCTTCTTCCACACCAACGGGATCACCGTCAAACGGGTCCTGACCGACAACGGCTCCTGCTACCGCTCACACCTGTGGCGCGACACCCTCGCCACCGCAGGGATCAGCCACAGGCGCACCCGTCCCTACCGGCCCCAGACCAACGGCAAGGTCGAGCGGTTCAACCGCACCCTGCTCGACGAATGGGCCTACGCCCAGGCCTACCGGTCCGAGACCGAGCGCCGCGAGGCGCTGCCGCGGTGGCTGCACACCTACAATCACCACCGCGGCCACACCGCGCTCAAAGGCCTACCACCCGCCAGCCGCGTTCCCAACCTCACGGGGCAGTACAGCTAGTACGCAGTGGTCCAGGCCGCCGTAGCCAGTGCACAGTGACCCTACGACCGGACCGGCCCCGTTGGCTGTGCGGGCCCGACACTCCAGCCCCGACGTCACCGCCGGAGCCGGGGCGAGGGCGAGCGGACGTACCGTTCGTGGGCGAGGCGATCGGGGTGGGCGGTTGGTCATGCCGCCCGGCCTTGCTCACCCGGACTGTCGCTCGCGGCACCAGCAGACCGCGCCGAGCGGTTCTTCTTGAGGGCTGCCGCATCCGCCACAGAAACACCGGTGGCCACGTGTCCTGCGGTCTTGTACTGAGGTGTGCGGAAAACCAACACATCCTCGTGGGCGATGAGGTGCAGGGGCAGTCCGGCTTCGCGTTGTTTGCGGATGAAGTCGCGTTGGAAGAAGCTGCCGCGGGCCACGAGATCGGTCTCGGCGGCGCGGGCGAGCAGTGCGACGTTGCGCTCGAACGGGATCAGGCCGACGGCGCGTCCGCAGGCGAGGATCTGGGAGGGCAGGTCGATCAGTTCGGCGTGTTCGCGCCAGGGGCGGATGGTGATGGCGATGTGCCCGCCAGGTTTGAGGAAGGTGCGCAGGGCGGCGAGGATGCGGGTGAAGCCTGCCAGCAGGCGGTGGTGGCCGATGTTGGCGAGGTTGCCGCGGTCGAGGGTGTTGCCGTAGAGGTGATGGTACTTCTGCACCCCCGCGCCCGGCGCGACCGACACCTGCCCGTGGGTCGAGGGACCGTAGGGCGGGGAGGTCACCACCAACGCCGCCTGCCCGACGTACTCCTCCGGTAGCAGGGTGACGAGTTGTCGGGCGTCGCCATGGAAGACCCGCGCGTCGTGGTCGATGCCCTGCTTCCGCGCGAGGTCGAGGTTGGCGTTGGCGACCTGCACCCAGTGGGGTTCGTACTCCACGCCGACGGCGCGGCGTCCGAGGCGGACGGCTTCGACGAGGGTAGTGCCAATGCCGCACATCGGGTCGAGCACCAGCTCGCCGGGCCGCGTGTAGTGGGTGACGGCGTGGCGGACTACCTCGGGCAGCATCTTGGCCGGGTGCGCGGTCGACTCGGGGACGTAGGTGTTCTTGCGCTGGGCGGCCGGTGACGCCTGCGCGGTGGTCCACACCGAGACCGCAGGCGGCTCGGACCGGTCGCCTTGCGGGTCACCGCCCGGCGCCGTGTCCACAGGGTTGTCCACAGCAGTGTGTAGGGCGTCGAGCCCGTCGGTGAGCGTGCGCGGGACGCGACGGGTCGGCTCGTCACCGATCGCGCCGGTGATGCCGGTCGGGGTGTTGGCGTCAGTGTCGGCGGAGGTCCGGGTGGGGTGATGTTGCGTCACGGGTTTGCCTTCCTAGCGGTACGGGCCTGGTCGGGCTGAGTGAGAAGTACGCGGCGTGCTCATCGGACGTCTTCATTCCGCACGGGTTCGTCCGTCGGAGGTTGGTGGTCGTGTGCGACAACCCGCGAGTTCTCGCGTCCGGTGTGGACGTTCCGGGGCGATGTGATCGCCTGGACATGGGCGTGTGTTCCCGTTCGGGCGATCTTGAGGCGTGATGACTCAACTTCAGAATTCATGAGCCGATCTCCATGTGGTCGAGGTTGTTACTGCGGTCATGAAGGCGAGGGCGGCGGGTTGGCGCTGGCAGCGGTACGCGACATGCGCGAGGTGCGGTCACCGACGAGTCCGGAGGAGCTCGTCGACTTCGAGACCGACGTGCTGGCCGGGTTCGTGCTTGCCCGCTCGTCGGCGGGATTGGCCGACAGCACCATCCGTGGCGACGTCGGACACCTGGATCAGGTGCGGGCATGGCTGGGCAAGCCGTTGTGGGACATGGAGCCCGAGGACGCCGACGCCTACTTCGGGCGGCTGCTGCGTGGAGTTCCCAGCGGCACTCGGCTGGCGCGGGCGCAGGCGATCACGACCTACTTCTCGTACCTGGAGCTGCGGCACCAGGCGGAGATCCACGCGATGACCGGCCGGGTCGTGACGTGCCCACTGGATGAGATGAACCGGCCACGCGGCGCCAAGCAGGCGAAGCTGCGGATCCCGCCGACCGCAGGTGAGACGGCGACGCTGTTCGCCGGCTGGTCGGCCGAGTTGGCGACCTGCCGCAAGTTCGCGCCGACGGCTCGCAACTACGCCGCCGCGCGGCTGATGGCCGAGGTGGGGCTGCGCGTCAACGAGGTGTGCGAGCTGGACCTGACCGACGTCAAGTGGCACCTGGGACGGTTCGGGAAGATCCACGTCCGGCACGGCAAGGGCTCGCGTGGTTCCGGGCCGAAGGAGCGGGTGGTGCCGCTGATCAACGGCGCCGACCGGACCCTGCGCTGGTACATCGAGGACGTGTGGGGCCACTTCGACGACGACCACACCCGCCCCGGGGCACCGCTGTTCCCTTCCGAACGAGCCGACGACGACGGCTCGAGCCCGCGGATCGGCGACGACGCGCTGCGCCGCGGCCTCGCCGACGCGGCGAAGGACCACCTGCCGAACTGGCCCGGCAAGCTCACTCCGCACGTGCTGCGGCACTACTGCGCCTCGCAGCTCTACCACGACGGCATGGACCTCGTCGCGATCCAGGAGCTGCTCGGCCATTCCTCGATCGCCACGACGATGCGCTACGTGCATGTCCATCGGACCCGGATCGAGGACGCCTGGGCCGCCGGTCAGTTGCGGGCCGCGCAACGACTGGAAGGGCTGATCTGAATGCGGTGGAATCTGCGCCTGGCCGCGGCGAACCGCGGTATCTGGAAGGCCTCGGAGCTGCAACGCAGCCTCGCCGAACGCGGCTTGGTGATCTCGGCCGGGAAGATGTCGGGCCTGTGGTCGGGCCAGCCGGCCTCGGTCAAGCTCGACGACCTCGACGTCATCTGCGCGGTCCTGGGCTGTCAGGTCGGTGAGCTGTTGTTGCCCGAACCCGACAAGGTCGCCCACTCCGGCGGTGACACGCACAGCGCACCGGCCGCGGCGGTGTCCGGTGCGATGCCGGTCGTGCCGCGGCGTCGCGACGGCCGTTCGCTGCCTCCGGCGTGACCGACGATGCGTGAGCACCGCCGCGCGGCCGGCTGCAGCGTCTGCTTCGGCTGGGGCGTGCTCCCTTGCGCCGGCGACATGTGCCGGCCGTGCGCGGAATTCACCGCCCGCCACCGCGACGTCGGCGCGTGCGCAGCGTGCGACCGACGGCTGGCCCTGTTGAAAGGCCATTGCCGGCCGTGCTGGGTGCAGGCCCGGCTGGACAGGCCGACCGGTCCCAACACGATGCTGCTGCCGCACGTGCGACAGGTTCGACAGCACCAGCTGTGCTTCACCGGCATGCCGCTGCAGCGCACCCCCGGACCGCGAACCGTCGACCCGGACGCGACACCGGATACGACGGCCCGGGCCGCGCGGCAGGAGGTGCAGCTGCTGTTGTTCGCCGACCTGCCCCGGGCCTACCGCTACGGCATGGTCGACCGGCGCGACCGCCGACCCCCGACCGACCCGTGGCTGCTCCGGGCCCTGCACATCGCCACGGCCATGGCCGAGACACGAGGTTTCAGCGCCCAGCTCACCCGGACCCTGACCCGCGACCTCACCATGCTGCTCACCCGCTACGACGAGGGCGAGCTGATCCGCTACTCGACCTACCATCCGGTACTGACGGGACGTGGCTCCAGCCTCGCCCAGAGCACCGAAGTCCTGCAGACCATGGGGATCCTGCTCGACGACCGCCAACCGGCCTTCGCGTGCTGGGTCGAGGAGAAACTCGCCGACCTGGCGCCCGGAATCCGCGACGAGACCCGCCGCTGGGCGCAGCTGATGCACACCGGTGGACCGCGCACCCGCGCCCGCAGCCATCGAACCCTGCGCGGCTACATCGACCTGCTGCGACCGGTATTGCTGGACTGGTCGTCCCGTCACGACCACCTGCGCGAGATCACCCGCGACGCGATCGTCGCCGCCGTCAACCCGCTCCACGGTGTCCGGCGGCAGATCACGCTCGTGGCGTTGCGGTCGCTGTTCTCCTGGGCCAAACGTCACGGCGTCGTGTTCGCCAACCCCGCCAGTGGTCTTCGCGTCGGCGACGTCGAGCGCACCGTCCTGCAACCCCTGACCGCCGGAGAGATCACCGGCACCGTCTGCGCCGCGACCACGCCCCAAGCGCGGGTCTTCGTCGTCCTCGCCGCCGTGCACGCAGCACGGCCCGGCGCGATCCGTGCCCTGCACCTGACCGACATCGACCTGGGCAACCGGCGCATCACCATCGCCGGCCGAACCCAGACCTTGAGCGAGCTGAGCCATCGCACATTGCTGTCCTGGCTGGAGCACCGCCGCACCAGCTGGCCGAACACCGTCAACCCGCACCTGATGGTCAACGCGATGACCGCGATCGGCACGAAATCGGTCAGCCATGTCTGGGCGAACCGAACACTGCAGGGACTGCCCGCGACGCTGGAGCGGCTGCGCATCGACCGGCAACTCGAGGAGGCACTCTCCAACGGCGCCGACCCGCTGCACCTCGCCGAGGTGTTCAGCCTCGACGCCAAGACCGCGATCCGCTACGCCGACTCCGCCCGCCAACTCCTGCGACGACCTCACGAAGACACCCCGGTCTCTTCCTCACCAACCGACCGGTCGACACCCGCAGATCGGGTCAATCCACCCGTGGGTTCGTCCTGAAAACGCATCACTTCGCGTGAACCCACGGGACTCTGCGGTTGGGCGAAGACGAGGACGTCGGAGTGGATGCGCCGATGCGGCGCGGGCAGTCCGCGCACCAGCGCCCGGTGCCGCGCACGGGCCTGTGCGTCGTCGGTGTCGGCGTGGTCCGACGTGCCGTCGCAGTGGTGGTCGGGTGGCGTGTCGGTGAGGTGGAGGCGGCCGTCACGGACGGGTGCGTGGACGGCGACGATGTGCTGGAGATAGAGCAGGTCGGCGTTCTGCCCGGCGGTCACCACGGCACCGGTCGGGTCGGTCAGCTCACCACTCGTCCAGTCACAGTGCGTGAGCACGGCGAGGATGCCTCCGGCTCGCAACAGGCGGACCGCGTGCGGTGCGACGAGGTCTGCCGCGCGGATACCGGAGCGGCGCGGGGTCAGGCTGGTGATGACCAGGTCCGCGCTGCCGGCGGTCGTCGACCGGCCGTGCTGCGCAGTGGCTTCGATGGCAACCGCCGGTGTCGTCGGGACGCTCGCGGAAGTCGGACCTGTGCCGTAAATGAAGTCGGCCCAGAAGGGGCGGGAGGCCGGGTCGGTCGCGGTCGGGGCGGTCGGGATGTGCTCAACGCGCACGGCCCGGTCGAGGTGTTCGATCGTGTGCACGGCGTCGGCGAGCTCGGGGTTCGGGTCGGTGTCCGGCGCGTGGTCGATGACGCCGTCGATCCCCGCCGGAACGGTCCTCGGTCGTTGTTCGTCGGTGGTGGGCCAGGTGAGCAGGATGACCTGTGCGGCGGGGTAGCTGAACGCGGTGACGATCCGCTCCAGCAGCGCTGCGGGCCATGTGTCGTCGAGGTCGATCGGGTGCGCGGCGGCGGACCAGACCGTGGCAGGGGTGGGCGTGGAGGACGAGCCGCGCGACCGGGAACGGGTGGTGTCGCTGGTGGGCTTGGCGGGGCTGACGCGGGTGGTGGTCGGGGCGGTCGGCCAGGGACGACGGTCCTCGCCCCGCCGCCCGCCGGGGCGGGGCGAACTGGCGTCGGTGCGCCGTCGGGATGGGCGGCTGTCGGAGTGCTCGGATCGGGTCACGGGATCCCCTCGCTGAGGCTGGTGCGCCCCGTCGGTGCGGGACGCTGACGACACCCGAGAACTCCGAAATAAAGGCCCTCCGGGGACACGTGAGGAGCCACTTTTCCGAATGACTCCACAGCCCTATTGAAACTGGCGAAGGCTTACACCTGCCTTCGCGCATGCCAGAGTGGAGGCTTTCACGTGGGAAGGTGGCGGCGGTTTTTCGACGCGAAGTCGTCGCCGGCCCGGCTCGTCGCTTCCGCGCCGCTGCCTGCGGGACACCGCTATGACCAAACTGGTACCGAACTAGTACCGGACCCGACTAAGCGCAGCTAGAGGCGTATTGCCGCCGCGACGTCGATGATCTTGAGGACGCAGAGCCGATGATCATGCTTACCGTGGAAGTCGATCTGCGGATGATCATGTAGAGGCGCGCGGAAGGTCGTCTGTACCTTTGCGGTACTAGTCCGGTACCAGTTCGGTGAGTGGTTGGTACTACCCGCTGTGGCGTCCTGGGCGAGTCGTTGTTCCGACTCGCTTCGGGAGCTATTCCATGACTTCGTATGACGTCGTTCCGCGCTCGGGTTTCGAGCGCGGTGACATGCCGTTGGACGCCGTCCGGTCGGCGTTCGAGTGGCTGGTCGTCGGCCCGCATCCGGTGGGTGTCGACGGCCGGTTGTTCCCCGGCCTGCCGGCGCGGCGGGTGCCGCTGGACGAGCTGCGCGACCGGCTGCTGAACCGCCGTTGCCCGCAGGCGCTGCGGGACGCGGTGTGGGCGCATTTGGTCCTGCTCGCCCGCACCGAGGGCGGCACCTGGACCGTCGGCGCGGTCGGTGTCGCACTGCCCGCGCTGATCTCCATCGTCGCCACGCTCTCGGCCAAGTTCGCCGGCGATCCCCGCGACATCCACGCCGCCGTGCTCGCCGGGTTCGTCGCCGAACTCGGCGAGGTGGACCTGCGTCGGCCGCGCATCATGCTGCGGTTGCGGTGGGCGGCCTACCGCGCCGGCCACGCGGCCGTGCGCGAGGCGCTCGACCGGCCGGTTCCGTTCAGTCCGGGGTTCCGCTCGATCGTGCCGCCACCTCCGTGGGGCCACCCCGATTTCGTCCTGGCTCGCGCCGTGGCCGAGGGCGCCATCACCGCGACCGAGGCCGAACTCATCGGTTCCACCCGGCTTGAGGGCGTGTCGCTGGTCGACGCCGCGGCGACGCGTGACCTGTCCTACCAGGCGGTGAAGAAAGCGCGCCGGCGTGCCGAGCACCGCCTGGTCGCCTACCTGCTCGACGACACCGCGGACACCGCGAGCGTCGGTGCGGGCGAGGGCGATCCGGCGACCCGGGCGGTCGACTCGGTGGTCATCACCACCGCCGCCCGGCACGCGACCGGCACCGCCGATTCGTCGCGCAAAGTGACGACCTTGCAAAAGCGTGCGCCGCGGAATTCGCGGGATCGCATGTCCCCGCAGGACGGATTTTCCGGAGTTCACGGATGCGGAAGGAGTTCGGCCTCCCCCGCACTCACCACCTCCTCGCCCGAGCCGCCGCAGCGGCTGTCGGGCCCGACTCCGGGAGCGTCGCGATGCGCCTGACTCGTACCACCGTCCGTCCTCACCACCACCGTCGACACGTCCACAACCGACCCGTCGACAGTCCCGCACCGGGCCACCACGACCCCAGCTCGCACATCCGATCGGCCACCTACCTCAGCCCCGGTCCGCGCAGCTGGCGGACCGCAATCCCTCCGACCTCTCACGCGGTGCGGGGGCGCGCGTTCCGTCGCGTGCTCGTGCTCGCCAAGGTGGTCCTGCTGGTGCTGCTCGCCCCAGGGGCGGTTGCCCAGGCGGACACCGTGGTGTTGGCGATCGCAGGCAGCGTCGACGAGGTCCTCAACAACATCCGCAACTGGTTGATGGGCATTCTCGCGGGGCTTGCCACGGTGTTCCTCACCGTCGGTGGTGTGCGGCGGGTGTTCGGCGCCGGTGACCCCGGTGAGCAGGAGAAGGCCAAGCAGGCGTTCAGGTCGGCCGGGATCGGCTACGGCCTGGCCGCGCTCGCCCCACTGGTCGTCACCGTGCTCAAAGGAATCGTGGGGGCCTGACCATGGCCATCGCATCCACCGCGCACCCACACCAGCGAATCGTGTCCTCGACCGACCTCGGGTCTGCATCGCCGCCGATCGGCGGTGTCACCACTGGGCGGGCGAGCCGATGGCGACATCGCACTGTGCGGGTGTTGCTCGCCGGTGTGGTCACGACGCTGGCCTGCACCCTGGTGCTGTCGGCATCCGCGCAACCCGCCGATCCGTGTGCGGGCCCGGGACCGTACCCGGTGCCGTGTCCGCCGACCACGACGAGCTCACCGACGGCATCCTCCCCAACTGCGGTGCCGTCCACGACAGCGCCACCGAACCCGTGCCTCACCCCTCAACCGGGTCAGCCTCCACCACCGCAGTGCCTGCCTGCACCGACGACCTCATCGCAACCCACCGGCACGCCGACAGGCACTGCACCGGCGCGTCCGGCGGAGTCCGAATGCGGGATTCTCAATCCGGGTGCCTGCATCGGGGAGGGCATCGCGGGGTTCCTGCACCTGCTGGTCGGCGAGTCGCTCAACGTCCTGTTGAGCTGGGTGGGCAGCAACCTGCTGTCCACGCCGACGCTGGCCGACCTGCCCAGGGTCGGGGAGATCTGGGAGCAGTCGCGGCTGTTCGTGGTGACGGTCTACTCGCTGCTGGTGATGCTGGCCGGGATCGTGCTGATGGGGCACGAGTCCGTGCAGGCCCGCTACTCGGCACGGGAGATCGCGCCGCGCGTCGTGGTCGGGTTCCTGGCCGCCAACCTCAGCCTGATCGTGGGCGATCACGCCATCCGGCTGGCCAACGCCGCGACTATGGCCGTGCTCGGTGACGGGCTCGATCCGCAGACCTCGGGCAAGGCGGTCACCGAGCTGTTCGTCAGCCTGGTGGCCAACTCGCTGGTCACCGGTGGGCTGTTCGCCGGGGCGCTGTCGGTGGTGCTCACCATCCTGCTGGTCGCACTGCTGGTCGGCTACATCGTCCGGGTCGCGCTCACGGTGATCCTGCTGGCCGGGGCACCGCTGCCGCTGATGTGTCACGGCCTGCCCCAGACCGAAGGACTGGCGTACTGGTTCTGGCGCGCCGGAGCCGGAGTGCTGGGCATCCAGGTCGGCCAAAGCCTCACGCTGATCTGCGCGCTGAAGGTGTTCCTGCAACCCGGCGGCTTCCACTTCTTCGGCGCACCCACCGCCGACGGACTGGTCAACCTCGTCGTCCTGATCGCCCTGGTGTGGATCCTGGTCAAGATCCCCGGCTGGGTGCTGCGGCAGGTCCAGATCGGCGGGGGACGCCGGTCGTTCGTCGCCGGGATGGCACGCGCGTTCGTCTTCGGCAAGGCGATGGGCCTGCTCGACGGCCGAGCAACAGGCACCCGCGCCGCGTCCACGGTGGGCAGTGCGGGACGCGGTTCCCACGCGCCGCACGGACGTGACCCGATGTGGCCTGCGCCGGTGCGAGAGTGGGGCGGCATCGGCGGCGTGTTCAGCCCCGAAGCAGTCGGACGCCGCCTGCATATCCACCACGCCGGGGAAGTCGCGCGGCGGCGCACTGTGTCCGGTCAACAGCACCTGCGGTTCCTCCAGCCCTCACCCCAGACACCAACGCACGACCTGGCTGGCTGGAGTCCCGCAGGCAGCACCACCACACCGGACTTCAGGGCCGCATCCCCCGCCACCGACGACTCGTCGGAGCCCATTCAGCCACCGATCGGCACCACGGCGGCACCCGTGTTCCGTGCGGCGGGACAGGATGCCCGTCCTCGGTCCGCGCCACCCCCGACGCGTGCGGCGCCCGTCCCGCCCGAGCTACGGTTCCGTCCTCCAACCGACGAGGCTCCCGTCGGACCGGTCCGTGCGGCCGGACGTGCCGAGGCACCGGTGTTCCGCCCGGCCTCACCGCCACCGCCCGGTGCGCACGGCCGGCGCACCAGGACCCACACACCCGCACCCGTGCTGTTCCGGGCACCGGGTCCGTCCGCCACGCCACCGACACCACCCGGTGGTCCGCCAGCGCGAAGTGGTGTTCCTCCGGTCCCTCCCGCACGGCCCGTGCGGCCGGCGCGTCCGGG
This sequence comes from Actinosynnema sp. NPDC023794, assembly GCF_040639675.1. NCBI lineage: Bacteria > Bacillati > Actinomycetota > Actinomycetes > Pseudonocardiales > Pseudonocardiaceae > Actinosynnema > Actinosynnema sp. NPDC023794. The sequence continues at coordinate 25,889 of NZ_JBFAFR010000020.1, forward strand.
AGGTGAGCAGCGGTGAGTCACCCCGTCCGTATCCCGGCCGATGTCGACATGCACGACCGCGTGCTCGGCCCGCTGACCGCGCGCCAACTGGCTGTCCTCGCCGCGACCGGGACGGTGCTCTACCTGATCTGGCTCGCCACCCGCGCGTTCCTTCCGATCCCGGTGTTCGCGGCCTTCGCCGCCCCGGTCGGCGCGGCGGCGGCGATGCTCGCGCTGGGCAAGCGCGACGGGATGCCGCTGGACACGCTGCTGCTCGCCGCCATCCGGCAGCGCCTGGCCCCGCGCCACCACGTCGCCGCCCCCGAAGGCGGGCGACCGGCACCCGCGTGGCTCACCCCGACCGCGGACCGGACCACGGGCGACAATGGCCGCATCGAGCGACCCGAGCAGGTGTCGCCCTCGGCGCTGCGGCTGCCGGCCGAGGCGGTGACCGAGACCGGGGTGGTGGACCTGGGCGGCGACGGGCTGGCGGTGGTCGCGGTCGCCTCGACGGTGAACTTCGCGCTGCGGACCCCGCACGAGCAGGAGGCGTTGGTCGCCTCGTTCGGCCGCTACCTGCACTCGCTCACCGCCCCCGTACAGGTGCTGGTGCGCACCGAACGACTCGACCTGACCGCCCAGATCGCCGAGCTGCGTGACCGCGCGGGCGGGCTTCCCCACCTCGCGCTGGAGGCCGCCGCCGTCGAGCACGCCGACTACCTGGTCCAGCTCGACCGGCAGTCAGACCTGCTGCGCCGCCAAGTGCTGCTCGTGCTGCGCGAACCGCTCGACGGCACCGTCCCGACCGACAGTCTGAGCGGGCCCGGGCCGCTGACGGTACTCGGCGCGATGGCGGGCAAGCGCCGCAAGCGAACGGGCGGCGAGGCCGCTGCCGGGGCGCGGCGGGCGGCGGAGTCACGCCTGGTGCGCCGCCTCGGAGAGGCGATCGACCTGCTCGCCCCGGCCGGAATCGTGGTCACCCCGCTGGATGCCGGGCAGGCCACGGCGGTGCTGGCCTCGGCGTGCAACCCCGACAGTCTGCTGCCCCCATCCGCTGGCCTGGCCGGCTCAGAAGAGGTCATCACCACGTCCGGCTCGGACCCGATCGACGACGTCGACGGCTGGGATTACGAGGACGAGAGGGGACGGTCCTGATGGCCTCCCGCACACGACGCGACCACAACTCGGTCGCCCCGGCGGCGTCCTCCGCAGCCGCCGCGTTCACCCCCGACGCCCTGTCGGTCGCCGCGCGGCACGTGGAGGTCGGCGGCGAATGGGTTTCCAGCTTCGCGGTAGTCGGCTTCCCGCGTGAGGTGCACCCGGGCTGGCTCGCGCCGTTGCTGATCTATCCCGGACGGCTGGACGTGTCGCTGCACGTGGAGCCGATCGACCCGGCCATCGCCGCCTCACGGCTGCGCAGGCAGTTGGCGAAGTTGGAGGCCGGGCGCCGGCACACCGCCGAGCACGGCCGCCTGTTCGACCCGCAGGTCGAGGCCGCCACCGAGGACGCCTACGACCTCAGCTCCAGGGTCGCCCGCGGGGAGGGCAAGCTGTTCCGGGTCGGGCTGTACCTGACCATCCATGCCACCTCGGAAAAGGCGCTGGCCGACGAGGTGTCCGCGCTGCGGTCGCTGTGCGCCTCGCTGTTGCTGGACGCCAAGCACACCACCTATCGCAGCCTGCAGGGCTGGGTGTCGACCCTGCCGATGGGCTTGGACCTGATCGGCATGAGACGGACCTTCGACACCAGCGCGCTGGCCGCCGCGTTCCCGTTCACCAGCCCCGACCTCCCCGCTCCCGACCCGACATCCGTGGCCGCACCGTCCGGGGTGCTCTACGGCTACAACATCGGCTCCCAGGGTCTGGTGCACTGGGACCGGTTCGGCGACGGGATGCACAACCACAACAGCGTCATCCTGGGCCGCTCCGGCGCGGGCAAGTCCTACCTGGTCAAGCTGGAACTGCTGCGCAACCTGTACCGGGGCATCGAGATCGCCGTCGTCGACCCCGAGGACGAGTACGCCCGCCTGGCCGCCGCGGTCGGCGGCACCTACATCCACCTCGGCGCGCGAGGCGTCCGACTGAACCCGTTCGACCTGCCCATCCACACCCGACCGGATGGCCGCCGCACCGCACCGAAGGACGCGCTCGTGCGCCGGTCGCTGTTCCTGCACACCGTCATCGCCGTGCTCATCGGCGGCGAGCCGACGGCGGCCGAACGGGCGGCGCTGGACCGGGCGATCGCCGCGACCTACCAGAGCGTCGGGATCACCGCCGACGCCCGCACCTGGACCCGCCCCTCCCCCGCCCTGCGGGACTTGCGCGACCAACTCGCAGACGCCGGACAGGCCGGCGACCGGGCCGCCGGCGAGCTGGCGGCACGATTGCACCCCTACGTGGAGGGCGCGTTCAAGCAGCTGTTCGACGGGCCCTCCAGCGTCAACCCCGAAGGCCACCTGGTGGTGTTCAGCCTGCGTGACCTGCCCGACGAGCTCAAGGGCATCGGCACGCTGCTCACCCTGGACGCAGTGTGGCGGCGGGTGTCCAACCCAGCCATCCGGCGCCCGCGGCTGGTCGTGGTGGACGAGGCATGGCTGCTGATGAAGCAACCCTCCGGCGCCGAGTTCCTCTTCCGCATGGCCAAGGCCTCCCGCAAGCACTGGGCGGGCCTCACAGTGGCGACACAGGACACCGCCGACGTGCTCGGCAGCGACCTGGGCAAGGCCGTCGTGGCCAACGCCGCCACCCAGATCCTGCTGCGACAGGCGTCGCAGGCCATCGACGAGATCACCCGGACCTTCGACCTCTCCGCCGGGGAACGGGCCTTCCTGCTCTCCGCCGACCGCGGACAGGGCCTGCTCTCGGCCGAGACCCAGCGGGTGGCGTTCCAGGCCATCGCCTCCCCGACCGAGCACTACCTGGTCACCAGCGACCCGGCCGAACTCACCGCCTACGCCGACACCGGGACGGACGAGGAAGCCGACACCGCGTTCCTCGACCTGGGCCTCGACGGTGAGGACCACCAAGCCGTCGTGGGCGACGAGTTCGGTTCCGACGTCGACATCGGCGTCGACCAGGTCCACCTCGACGCCGCATGACCACCCTCATTCCTCGTTTGTGGAGGACCGCCATGCTCGTGTGGATACCGGCTGCCCTGATGCAACCACCGGAGTCAATCGCGAACCCCTCGCCGTCAACGGCCTTGGTGGCCGGGTGGTTGGAGGACTACCTGCGTGACCCCGGCGGCGCCCTGCTCGCGGTGCTGGGCCGGATGCGCGGCCTCCTGCTGGAGTGGGGCCCGATCGCGGCCCCGGTCCTCGCCGTACTCACCACGATGGCCGTCCTCGGCAAGCGGCAGTGGGCACAGCATTGCCACGAGCTACTGCTCGCCGACGCCCGTCAGATCACCGTCCTCGCCCCACCCACCGTGGACCCCGCAGGCGGCGCCGCGTTGTGGTCGAACCTGGTCGGGCTGCTGCGGCCGGGCTGGCGGCGGGCGTTCACCGGCCAACCCCACGTGGCGTGCGAATACGTGTTCTCCGAGGCCGGAGTCGCCATCCGGCTGTGGGTGCCCGGCGTCATCCCACCCGGCCTGGTCGAACGCGCCGTCGAGGCGGCCTGGCCCGGCGCGCACACCCGCGTCGGTCCCGCCGAGCCACCCCTGCCCGCACCGACCGAGGGGCAGCGGCGACTGGTGGTCGGCGGCGAGCTGCGGCTGGCACGCCCCGAGGCCCTGCCGATCCGCAGCGACTTCGCCGCCGACCCGATCCGCGCGTTGATCGGGGCACCGGTCGGACTCGGCCGCGACGAACACGCCTGCGTGCAGGTCCTGGCCCGCCCGGTCACCGGCCGCCGGGTCCAGAAGGCCCGCCGCAACGCCCGACGAGTGCACACCGGCGGCTCGACCCACCTGGTCGGCCGCCTGCTGGACCTCCTCACTCCCGGCACGGGCAGCCGATCACCACGTTCAACAGCGGCACGGACGAAGACCGGCGCCTTGCACACCGACCCGCAGACGTCGCTGGAGTACGCGGCGCAGAACCGCGCCATCGTCACCAAGCAACGAGGCAGCCAGTTCGACACCGTCGTCCGCTACGCCGTAGCCACCCTGCTACCCGACGACACCGGCGAAAACGAGGTCCGTCAGGCCCGGGACGTGGCCCGCGGCCGGGCCCACGCGCTGGCCGCCTCGTTCGCCTCCTACACCGAGCACAACCACTACCGGCGTCGTCACCTGCGCCACCCCAGGCGGGTCGTCGACTCCCGCCGCCTGGGGCACGGGGACCTGTTGTCGGTGTCCGAGCTGGCGGCGATCGCGCACCTGCCCACCGACGAGGCCATCCCCGGCATCCAACGCGCCGGTGCCCGCGCCGTCGCACCCCCACCCGGCATCGCCACACCCGGACCGGAAGCCAAACCGATCGGGGTCACCGACACCGGCCACCAACGCCCCGTCGCGCTACGCGTACCGGACGCACGCCACCACCTGCACGTCATCGGCGCGACCGGCTCGGGCAAGTCCACCCTGCTCGGGAACATGATCCTGGCCGACGCCGAGGCCGGCCGAGGGATCGTGCTGATCGACCCCAAAGGCGACCTGGTCACCGACGTCCTCTCGCGCTTGCCGCGCTCGGCCGCCGACCGGGTGGTCATCTTCGACGCGGACAGCAAGTCCCGACCGCCGTGCCTCAACCCGCTCGACGGCGGCGAGACCGACCTGACCGTGGACAACCTCGTCTCGGTGTTCCGCCGGGTCTACAGCGCGTTCTGGGGACCGCGCACCGACGACGTCATGCGCGCCGCCTGCCTCACCCTGCGCACCCAGCAAGGCGTCGCCACCCTGGCCGACCTGCCCAAGCTGCTCGCGGACACCGCCTTCCGCAGCCGCGTCACCACCGGCATCACCGACCCCGTCCTGCGCGGGTTCTGGTCCTGGTACGAAGACCTCACCGACTCCAGCCGCAGCCAGGTCATCAGCCCGCTGATGAACAAACTCCGCGCGTTCCTGCTACGCCCGTTCGTCCGCGACGCCATCGCCGGCGGCCACTCCACAGTGGACATGGCCGAGGTACTGGACGGCGGGATCTGCCTGGTGCGCATCCCCAAAGGCTCGCTCGGGGAGGAACCCACCCGGCTGATCGGGTCACTGGTGGTCGCCCGAACCTGGCAGGCCACCACCGGCCGCGCACGCACCCCGCAACGCGAGCGCCGTGACGCCTCGCTGGTGATCGACGAGTGCCACAACTTCCTCAACCTCCCCTACCCCATCGAAGACATGCTCGCCGAAGCCCGCGGCTTCCGCGTCGCCATGACCCTGGCCCACCAGCACCTCGGCCAACTCCCCCGCGAACTCAGGGAAGGCCTGTCCACCAACGCCCGCAGCAAGATCTTCTTCAACGCATCACCCGAGGACGCCCGCGAACTGTCCCGCCACACCACACCACGGCTCTCCGACCACGACCTCGCCCACCTCGGCGCCTACCACGCCGCCGTCCGCCTCGTCCTGAGCGGCGAGCAAGCCCAGCCGTTCACCATGCTCACCCAGCCACTCCCGCCCGCCGTCCCCGGCAGGGCCCGTGAGATCCGTGCCGCAGCGCGCCGGACAGCGCGGACTCGCACAACCGAGGCCGCCACCGGCACGAGTGCCCCGCCACTATGCGGACCCTCGGACGCGTCGCGACCTGGGAACCGGGCCGAGCCCGTCACGAGCCCACAGAGCGCCGACCCCCGCCGCAATGGCTGACCCCAACCCGCTTCCAACCCCCCACCGCCACTACACCCCGGCGAACGGCCGAACCGGGGCCGCTTCGCCCTGCTCACCAGGAGGTACACACCATGATCACCAACCCGACCAGGCAACGTGCCCTGCGCGGTCACAAGCCCTCCCGACCTACCCCGCGCGCGGCCAACACCGCCGAACACCAGGCCGTGCTCGCGTGGCGACTGACACCGCGTGACAAGTGGATCGCCCGGATGCTGTGGGAGCACCGGGTGCTCACCGCCCACCAGATCATCGCCTTGGCCTTTCCGTCTCTGCGGTCCGGGCGCCAACGTTTGCGCGAGCTCTACACCTGGGGCGTCGTCGACCGCTTCCAGCCCTTCGTCACCGTCGGCACCGCCCCCATGCACTACGTGCTGGCGCCCGCCGGCGCGGCCGTACTCGCCGCCGAGGACGGCCTGGACGTCAAGGAGATGGGCTACCGGCACGACCGGGTCTTCGGCATCGCCCACAGCCTGCGCCTGGCCCACACCGTCGGGGTCAACGAGTGGTTCACCGCCCTGGTCGACCGCGCCCGCCACTCCCACCCCGGCGAACAGGTGACCCTGGCAGCGTGGTGGCCGGAGACCCGCTGCGCACGCCACTTCGGCGACCTGGTCAAACCCGACGGCTACGGCCGCTGGCACGACGGCGACCAGCAGGTCGAGTGGTTCCTCGAATACGACTTCGGCACCGAGCCCCTGACCAAGCTCGCCGCCAAGCTCACCGGCTACGCCGCCCTCGCCCAAGCCACCGGCATCACCACGCCACTGCTGGTGTGGCTGCCCACCTCACGCCGCGAAGCCACCGCCCGCCGACTACTGGCACGGGCCTGGCATGACCTGGAGAACCCGCACTCGGTACCGGTCGCCACCGCGGCGGCCGAACTGCTCAACCCCGACACCGCCCACCCCAGCCCCGCCGACGAGATCTGGCTCCCGCTCGACGCCCCGACCGGCAGGACACGACGGCGAGCACTGTCCGGGCTGCCCGACGTCTGGCCGCACATTCCGCCACCGGTCACCACCATCGGCAAAGGCACGGTCGGGCCGGATTCACCGCATCCGACAGCCGCACCACCCTCGCCTATGCCGCCCACGGCGGCCTCGCGCGAAGCGGACCGATCAGGAAGGTGATGAGCCGTGCCCACCAAGCTCATGGTCGGGGCCGCCGCAGCACTGCTGCTCATCCCCGTTCTGCTCGGCCACGCCATGAGTGCCGTGTTCGACGCGCTGTTCGGCAGCTCGTCGAACACCACCGTGGACTGCACCAAGCCGATCGCCGACATCCCACCCGACTACTGCCAGCTCTACCTCACCGCCGCCCCGCACTGCCCCAACCTGGACTGGACGATCCTCGCCGCCATCGGCAAGATCGAAACCGACCACGGCCGACTACAAGCACCCGGTGTACACGAGGGCGAGAACCACGCCGGAGCCAGCGGGCCGATGCAGTTCCTCGCACCCACCTTCGACGGCGTCATCGCCGCACACCAGATCCCGCCGGGCGGCGCCACCCCGCCCTCTCGGTACAACCCCCACGACGCCGTCCACGCCGCCACATTCCTGCTGTGCGACGAAGGCGTCCGACGAGGCGACCTGCGCGCGGCGATCTTCGCCTACAACCACGCCGACTGGTACGTCGACATGGTCCTCGACCAAGCCGCCACGTACACCCAAGCCGCCGCAGCCAGTGTCGGCAACGGCGACTGCAACGCCATCCAAGCACCCAACACCGCCATCCTGAACGCGATCAACTACGCCTGCGGCATGCGCGGCCTGCCCTACGTATGGGGCGGCAACGGACCCGACGGCGGACACGAAGGCTTCGACTGCTCCGGCCTGACAAAAGCCGCCTACACCGCCGCCGGAATCACCCTGCCCCGCACCGCACAAACCCAATTCGACGCAGGCCCACACGTCCCCGGCGGGCAACCACTGCTGCCGGGCGACCTCGTCTTCTACGGCACCACCGGCGACATCCACCACGTCGGCCTCTACATCGGCAACGGACTCATGATCAACGCCCCGACCTTCGGGCAACCGGTCCAGATCGACGACTACCGGTACAACGGCGACGACTACGCCGGAGCGACCCGCCCGGCGGCTTCCATCGCTGTTGTACCTTCCGCGCGACGATGAACACATCCGTCTGCACTCGAGCACCGCATGGGCGTTTGCTCAAATAGAGCGGACGATCCGCTCGTGCCGTCATGACGACCGTCGGCACGGTTACCCGTTTGCCGGACATGAGTGACTGCCCCGTGTACATCAGCACCACGGTCGCCCGTCCTAATAACCGCACCGGTCCTTTCGACGTCCTGGTGATCCGCTGAAGCTTCCGGCCTCATCTGTCGACAACGGCCGCACGAATGCGCTCGGACGAGGAGCACAACCACCTCCCGCACTCGATATGCGCGGCTGGCCTGACCGGCAAGCTGTGGGACGGCGAGACAAGTGGCACTCGCGAGGCCTGCCACAGCCGATGGCTGCGAAGCGGCGTGCTCGAAAGGAACTCAGGTTTGACGCTTTGGGGCAGTTCAGCTTGACCCGGCACCGTGGCGACGTAGCGCAACGGCAAGAAGAGGTGAACCCAACGCAATCTGCAACGTCCAAACGGTGCGTTGCCGCCCCGAGAGATCGTACAGTCCCGACGTCCACTCCTCGATAAACCGAGGCCGCTCTTCTTTTGGCAGCAGGAAGGCTGCAGTCCTAATCAACCACCGGTGCACTAGGTCTAGCGACACTGAAGACGAACGCTGCGCCATTCGCTGCCCCAGCACTTGCCCCCAGCCCTGAATTATGGCAAGCGAGCTGTGGGCAGCCACACGCAGAGGACGGGACAGGCGCCAGAGAGACGGTAGATTTAGCGTCATACGCTCAGGTCCGACGAATGTAGACAGCAAGAACCATGACGCTGTGAATATCTTGAGAAGTCGACCCGGCGAGTGCTTGAGGTCCTCACGCAATTCGTCGAGATGGTCAACTCCGCTCTCTTTCTTCCATCGACGTGCAGCCCAGCGGACAATGCGGTCCGCAAACCAATCCGTAAGACCAAGAAATTCATTAACTCCCAGGCTTACAAGAATGGCTATAATAACGGTATCGTTCATTCCGGGCCGCCTGAAGCGTCAGAGGCAACGTCGAGCTGCCCGCCTGCGATACGTCCAGCCTTTAGCAGCAATTCTGCAGCGTGAGTTCGTCCTGCTGACGTGAAGTGGTAGACCCTACGAATGGGGCGCCCCTGAACGTGCGTGGGGTCTTCCCAGCCGTTAGCGATCCATCCTAGCGTACTGAGTCGATCCAGATTATTGTAGATAGTCGGACGACCACGCTTGGTCCTCTTGGCCAACTGGTAGGCGTACAATCCTTCTTCAGCCTCCCAAAAAGCTTGGAGGATGTCGAGAAGTGGCTCCGTGACACGCTCTGGCTGACTCATCATGCCCACCCGAGGCTGGAGCTGGGTTGCGTTGCGCGTCGCGTCGCTACGTGACGAGCTGCTACCCGCATCCCCGATGGACTGATTCTGTAACGTCGCCGGCGAGGCGCCGCTTGCCGGTTCGTATCGACTTCGCCGTCCCATTCACTGATCACCCACCCTTCCGCCTCCAATCGCGCGAGTACCGGATACAGAGCACCCATCCGCACACCGGGCGTGCGATATAGATCGACGCCGTATCGGGCCACCGCCGGATCGTCGAAGAAGACGTGCAAGACGGCCACCATCGTCGGGGTGACCCGGGAAGCCCTAGCCATGACTTAACTGTACATAGGTCCAACTAGGGTCGCAACTTGCATAGAGTTGCACCGTGTAGCGACCAGTCGACCACCTGGGCTGGTGATCGACTACGTCAGGCCCGTGCGCGTGATCAAGCAGGGCGGACACCGCTCGTTAGCCAGCGAACTAGTCATACGGAAACACTGCGGTCATCGTCCTTGGTTCCACTCAGGCTCACGCGGAACCTACAGCTGTTGCAGCTACCACTCGGACTTGAACGCCTCCGGCTGTGCTTGAGCATGTCGTGAGCGTCTGCTCAGGTACTGCGGAAGATCCGGTCGTCAGCCGCCAGTGCCGCCGTTGACAGCCGTGTTCGGTTCTCGCGGCAAGCCGCTGAACTTGCCCCTCGCGCACATCGCCCACCCACTCCCAGCCGGGCTTGGCCGATGGACCGATCCGCGGGTCGCTGGGATCGTGCCCGTCCGCGCAAGGCGAGCACGTACGCCCGATCCTGGTGGACCCGGGCGTGTAGCTGATCGACTCCGCCCACTGATCCGTGGCCGGGGACGAGGACGTCGACGTTGTCTGTCATGTCGTCGAACAGCCGCAGCGCTGTGAGGTAGTCCTCGATCGGGTCGGCGGTGTCGTTCCAGTCGAGCAGCGGGATCAGGACATCGGAGAGCATGTCGCCGGCGACGAGCACCCCGTGTTCTTCGATGAACAGCGCCGCATGGCCCGGTGCGTGTGTTCGATGTTCGATGATCCGGACTTCAGGGCCGTCCCACGGGGTCCTCGCCGTCCCGGCGGGCAGGGCAGCGATGAGGTCCAGCGGTACCCGTTCGGCGATGCCCGTCGGTTCCAGGTGGGCGGTGATCTCAGCCTTCGCGCCGAGATCGGACAGCTGATCTTGGACGGTGGCCGCGCAGCGTGCCGTGCCGTAGCGAGGGGCCGCACCGAGCCGGGCGTGCCAGAGCAGGTGATTCCAGTCCGGATGCGTCGAGAAGCCCGCCACGACGTCTACCCCGCATCGGCCAGGTCGTCCGCAAGGCAGACCATCTCGCGGTCCTGCACCCCGGGATCGATGAGCAGCACGCCAGCGCGGCCCCGCACCACAACGGCGTTGCTCTGCATGAACTCGCTCGTGTGGATTAGCACACCCTCCGCGACCTGCCTCAGTACGAGCCAGCCTCACCCATGTCGTCCGCTGCCGGTGGCTCGGTATAGCTCATTCCGTCGCCTCCTGGATCTGCTCGCGAGTCGACCGGTCTTGGACGAGAATACGGTGATCGGTGAAGAGCTGCGCCGTGCTTGTCCGGCCGTGCCGTACGGGGCGCTCGACGCAGCCTGCAGGCCTGCGAGTCCACTCGCTCAACAGTGGACGATATCCCCACCGGGGCCGGAATCGTGACGAGAACGGGATCAACACCGTCTACAAGAGACAGATAATTCGGTTTGGACATTCCACTTGACTTCATGGGGCAAGGAAGCGTCCATAGACGTGCGGCCCGATACCACCGGATGCGCACCGCGGGGCCGCACCCGCTCCGGCCGGGGCATGACCACTCACACCACTTCCTGCGAGGCAGTCATGTCCACCAACGCCAACCCGACGCTGCACGCTGTCCCCAACCTCAGGAAGCCGCGCACCGAAGCCGAGGAAAAGCTGTGGCAGGCCCTAGTCGACAACCCCGGCAGCACCGCTGTCGCGCTGTCGACCGCCGCCGGGATCGGCAAGTCCACCGCGCCGAAGATTCTCACCCGCTGGGAGAAGGAAGGCCTGGTCGCCCGCACCATCGGGATCACCGAAGGCGGGTCGCGTCCCGCCGACCGCTGGTCGATCACGACCGATGACCGACACACCGACGAAGAACGGTCCGTGGACGACGGATCGGCCGGTGACCAGCCCGCCTCCGCTCAGCCCGCTCCGGAAAACGACATGCTCACCAATGACCAGCCCACTGCGGCGGGTGACATGCAGGTGGAGATCCAGCCGAAAGGTGAGCGACTGGCACCAGGGGCGTTGCGCGGGATGGTCGAGGACTACCTGCGGGAGCACTCCGGACAGGACTTCACCCCGATCGTGATCGGCAAGGCACTGACCCGGTCGGCCGGTGCGGTGCACAACGCGCTGGAGAAGCTGGTCGCCAGCGGCTACGTCGTGCGCACCAGCGACAAGCCCAAGAGGTACGCGCTCGCCCCCATCTCCGACGACTCCACCGCGAACAGCTGAAGGGCCTGGGCGGGTATCACCGCCCGCCCCGGCACCCACACCCGACGACATACGGGAGCACGACCATGCGCACCACCAGCCCGGCCGACGCCACGACAACCGACCACGAAGTCATCACGCCCACACCGCCCTGCTCTGCCATCGCCGACTTCTACGACGAGCACAGCACCGAACCCCGATGGCTCGGAGCCCTCCAAGGCCACGCCGACCCGGGATCACTGCGCACGATCGACATCGGGCGCAAGCTGTTGGAGGCGACCGACCCGGACACCTTCACCGCCGCCGTGGCCGACCTGGTCGACGTGTGGACAGACCGGGACGACGGCCTGCGCTATCCACCGTCGGACGGGTGGCCGTGGCCGTGGTCGGACCTCCGCCACGCCGACTGGGTCTACACCTTCGACGGACACCGGGTCTGGGTCGTCACCGACCGCGCCACGGTCGGCACGATCACCCCGACAGCCCTGATTCCCGACCCGGAGGACGTTCTCGCACGACGGGTCGAACTGCTCGACGGCCTGGACCGGCGCACCGACCCTACCGCCGAGGACCACTCCGCCGCTCCGGGACAACCCAGCCCCCGCCGAGGCCGCTTCGACCTGCTGCACGAACACGTACTCCGCACCGGCGACCGCACGCAGCCGTTGACCGACCGCGAGATCGCCGACCTGGCGTTCGCGCTGAGCAACCCGCTGGTCCGCGACGCCTGCCTATCCTTCGCCACCGGCGAGCACGCCGACCACGCCGAGGCCCTGTGGACCGAACTGGTCCGGAACAGTCCCGCGCCCGAACGAGCCGAGCCGGCCGCGCTCCTGGCCGCCTACGCCTGCCTGCGAGGAGACCTCGACCTCGCCGCCGCCGCGGTCGGACACGCCGAGAGGAGCTTCCCCGGGCACCGTCTCACTGAACTGCTCGGCACCGCACTGCGCAACGGTATCGACCCGCAAGCCCTGTCCGAGCTGGCACGGCAGAGTCAGAAGCTGATCGCACAGCTGTAACCCCGGCACCCGGACACCGGGTGCCACTCTCGCCGACCTGATTCCGACCATCCGTCGGCGGCCCGAGTGGAGCCGCCGACGGCTCTTCACCGTCACAACGCGATCCGGACAGCCCGATCAGAAGGCCCGTGAACCTGTGCCGCAACCGATGCGGTGGACCGTGACGGACCGCTCGGCGAGCACGGTGGTCAGCACTTCCGGACCGCCGAGCACCGCCGTGGCGTGCGTCCTGCACAGCCGCCACATTCGCCGACCACGATGGACCACATCGCTGTCGGCGTCCGACCGGTGCCCCCGGTAGGCGAGGCCCGCCAGAATCGACTCGCACAGGGAGCAGGGTGGTTGAGCCACGGTCAGGGTAAGGCAATGGTCGCCAGGACGGCGTTGCGCCCTTATGGGTACCGGGGCGGAAGCGAAGACCTCCCGGGCAGCGCTTCGATGACCAGGGTAGTTGTATTTTTAGTGTGCACCGCGCTGCAGCCACGCCTGCCCCCTACAGGTCGGATCGAGTACGCGAGAGCCCGCTAGCACCAGCGTCGCCCCTCTTGGTGAAACGCAGGCCAACGTCCGGCGACCCTGATCGGGACCATCAGCGAGCAATCGCCTGCTGCGGTCACCCCGGTTTCGGAAGTGCTGCCAGGAGCTGACGCCGCCAATCCGACCGGGGGAAGCGGTCCACAGGGCATCGATGCACGTTGCTGGTTGCGGCGGATGACTTGCCGGACGGAGGTCCAGCCGTCGCGGAGGACACCCAGACCCCCTCCGCAACAGGGACACAGCTGACAGGTATGTCGGAGCGCCTCGTCCGTCGAGCTGTGGATCACGGTAGGCGGGCAGCCCGGCCTGGCGGTTGGCTGGGCTTGGCGACGACGGGCCGGCCTTTCAGGACAGTCACCAGTAGCCGTTGTGTGATGCCCCACGGAGGTCCATGTGGCCACACTCACCAGCAGTGACAGGCAGATCGGCTCCGGCAGCACGTCGGCCTCTCCCGTCCGTGCAGAGCCATGTCGACCTTCCGCCGGGTGACACTCATCTCGATAAAGATCAAGATTCGCCGAGGTCACCTTGTTGAGAATTCGAAGTGAGATGTACTACGACATGGGGATGCGGTCGCGCTCTCACGCTCAGGAACGTGCTCTACGAGGAGAAACTCACTCAAGTTATCGAAATTCAAGATCAATCCTTACATGTCGTTGCAAGCCGTTAGCCCGTCCGGACGACCTCATAAATCAATTTCAAGACGTACGTACGGTTTACGTCGGCGCCGTACATCAAGAGTTGCCCAAGCGCGCTTCACACGCTCGTCGATGTTGTGCACTATCTCCTCCACGCATTCGACTCGGTTGACGAAGGAGTCTCGTGGCGAGCATGGAATTCGACCGGCCTTCAGCGGCACCGCCGGTGCTGGGCGTCGACCCAGGCCAACCGGCGATGGGAGACTTCGCCGGATTGGCACTACTGTTGGGGCGTTCGTCCGGTCCCGAGGTCGGCGAGGTGACCCTGGAGATCCGCGGCCTGGATGACGGAACAACCGCGCTGCTGGCTTATGGCTCACTGTCCGCTCTGGTCACAGGTTGCGGCTCCGAGCAGCCGTGGATTGCAGTCCCTGCGGAGGCGGTCGACCGCTTGGCGATCGAGGCGCAGGTCGACGTAGTGCTTTGGGACGTGGACCTCCCCCGAGAACTCCGGCACACGGACGGTGGTCGGTGAACGGGTTCGGCGTCGACTCCTCGTATCTGAACTCGTTCTCTACCAGATTGCACGAAGCCGCCAATGGTCTGGACGACACCATTGCCGCAGCTCCCCAGCCTCCCGACACAGGAAAAGGCGAGACGAACAAAAAACTTGCTCACGTGTTCGAGGCGTTGATCGTCAGAGTGGGTGACCTGGCCGCACGCACGGGAGACATCGCCGACAAGGTGACCGAGTCGATGGTCTGCTACGCCGACACCGACGAAGCGCAACGTCGTGGCTTCGGACCTATCGGAGGGAACGACCGGTGAGCGCGAGCATTCCCACCCAGGTCCACACTGACACCGCACGATGCCGCGAGGTGGCGCGGTGGCTCGTTATGTGTGCCGCTACGGTGGAAGACGCGGCAAGTACCAAACACACTGTGCGCGGAGAGTCGGAAACCACTTGGCCCGGCGGCAGTGGCGACCTCTTCAGGTACACGTTGGCTGCGGCGGGAGACAGTGGTGACGACCTCGGCGAGCACCTCGGCCGGCTCGGCACCGCCGTGACGATCTTCACCGACGAAATCGACGCGGTGAGGGCCGCGATCGACACGGCGAGAGCAGACGCGAAGGCGGCGGGCCTCGTCCTCACCGCCACCGCGATCCACCTGCCCTTCTGCACGGAGGTGGAAACGCCGATGACCGCGACCCCCGCGTTCGCTGCGGCGTCCAACGCCGTGAAGTCCGCGCGGCATCGTGAACAGCGCGCGCACGAGCAGCTGTGGACGGTGCTCGCGGAGCTGTCCACTCTGGCCGACTTCTTCCAGGCAGGCAACGCGACGCGCCCCGCCTCCGTAGCGCGGACGCTGTACAACGATTTCGTCGGGGCGGGGCGGCTCGGTCGCTCGGCAGCGGCCAACAAGCGTCTGGCAGATGCCGCTCTGGTCGTGGCCGGGGACCACACGTTGCCTGCGGGGCTGCGGTGGAATGCTCTGCAGATCCACGGTGAGCAGGCTCAGCTGTTCCAGTCAAAGGTGGCCACGGGGCAGGCGCTCATAGGCACGAAAAAGTTCCTGCAGTCAGGAGTGCTGGAGGTCAAGGGCAAGGCGACGATCCCGTACTCCGGCGGACTGATCGCGGGCGCGGGAGTCGTTGTGTCGATCAGCAACGGCACCCCTGTGGATCGAGCCGTCGGCACCGGAGCCGCCAGCTTGCTCGCCGGCGCAGCCGTCACCGCCGGCGCTGCGCTTCTTGCTGCCAGCCCCCCGGGCTGGGCTGTCCTCATCGTCTCCACAGTCGCATCGACAGGCGTGGGCTACGCAGTCGACCAGAACTGGGATGCGATCAAGGATGGCGCAGGCGGTGTAGTGGACGACGTCAAGCACGCATTGGGCTGGTGATCTCTTCCCCGGCACGGCCGCGGTGTCCCGCGAGTGCGGTCACGCCGGGGCGAATCATGGCGACGTTCATCCCCGACCGAGCTCCGGTTGCCCGGCAGGGAAGGCAGAGTCAGTGATCACCTCAACGTCTGCGGTGCAGTAGGACTGGTGATCAACCGCCTCGCGGGGTTGCCGGGTGACTCGAGTGCCTCGGTCGGGGTCGAGGTGATCGCCGAGGTCGGCCAAGGTGGCGACACGGGCAACGGGGATCTCGACGGAACAACCGGGGCAGCGGTCGAGCAGCAACCACGCCTGGCCGGGGGTGGTGTGGTCGGGGACGAACCGCCACGCACTCCCAGTTGCCAGGTCGGTGACGGTGATCAGGTCACCGGGGACCTCTCCGGTGCGGGTGGAGTAGGTGCGGTGGGGGTCGTCGGCGACGAGCACGGCGTCGACGGGCACCTGCAGGGCGGTGGCGACGGTGCGGGCGACACGGGCGCGACGCGCCTACCGGTTCCACGCCTCGGGGTTGTCGTGGCGGCGGTGGAATCCGTAGGGGTCGGCGAGTCCGGGCGTCGTAGTGGTCATCGTGACCACCCGAGGGCGTCGGTGGCGGACTCGGGCAGGTGACCGACCTGCTCGCCGACGCCGAGCCACACCACGGGTGGCTCGGTGGGCGGGGTGCCGTCGCCCTCGGCGTCGTCGGGGGTGCACACCACCCCCGCGAGGAGGTGTTGCATCGGGTAGCCAGGCTGGACAGCGATCCTCAGGGGCGTGGTCGGGTCGTAGGCGGACAGAGCGGCGATCACGTCGCTCACGGTGGCGAGTCGGTTGTCGGTCATCCCGGGTCACCTCGTGGTCGTGGGTTGGTGCGGGGATGGGCGGTCCGGGGCGGGGTGCCCCGCCCCGGACCGGTTGGGGCTAGCGGGCGGTCGCGCGGAGGGCGGCGGTGGCGGCGTGCCCGATGGCGCGGGCGGTGGTGGTGGGGTCGGTCAGCACGTGGACGGTGGCTCCGTCGAGCGGGGTGTCGTAGGTGCCGGTGGTCAGCCACAGCACGGCGCACCCGGACGCGCGCAACCGGTCGAGTCTGCGCTGCCCGTCGATGCGGGGCTGGTAGCGGTAGTCACCGTCGGACACGATGACCAGCAGCCGCGCCGCGCCGAGGCGGGACAACCCGAGGGCACCGTCGAGGGCGTCCAGCGCGACCGGGATGTTCTCCCAGTTGTCGTTGGACTCGAACTCGGTGACCTCGGCGGGCAGCTTGCCGGGGTGGGTCAGCGGGCGCACGTGGTGGCCGAAGATCACGCTCGCGGTCTCCGTGGGCACCCTGGTGTGGCGGGCGGCGTTGGCCAGGATCCACGCCGCCGAGGCCACGTGCGCGCACGCCCATCCCATCGAGCCGGACACGTCGCACGCCAGCCCGACCCGCAACGGCGGGACGGTGACCGGGGTCCGGGTGGTGCGGGTGAACGGTTCGGCTGTCACCACCGCTCCGGCGGCACGTTGGGCTTCGGCGGCACGCACCCCGCGCATCCGCAACCGCCCCGGCGGGACCTGCGAGGTGGACTTCACCGCGACCCGTTCCCGGACCCCGGCGGTGTCCAACGCGCGCGCCAACACCCGCGCGGCGGTGCGCTCCTGCGGGGTGGGCGGGCGGGTGCCCGCCAGCCGGGTGGTCCCGGTGCGGGGACCACCGGCGGTGAACACCCGCCGTGCCGCCTTCTGCGCCTGCTTGTCGGCGGCGTCGGCTTTCGCCTTTTCGGCGGCGGCGACGGCGGCGGGGTCTTCGGGTGCCTTCTCCCGCGCCACCTTCGCCGCCACCCCGTTGAGCACGGCGGCGATCGCGTCCGCCAACGGTGACGGGTCGGCGGGGGCGTTGGGGGTACCGGTGCCGGGGGTGCCGCCGGACGGGTCGGGGGTGGCGGACGGGTCGGGTGCCGTGCCGGGGTCCGGTTCGGCGGGGGTGTTGGGGTCGGTGTCCGGGTCGGTGCCGAGGATCTCACACCATTGCCGCCCGAGGGCGAGCATGGTCTCGCCGTCGTCGTCGGCGGTGCGCAACGCTGTGCGCCACACCGCCCGCAACTTGTCCAGCACCTCGGCCCCGAGCACGTCCTCGATGACACGGGCGACCGGGGCGACCTCGGTGCGGGTGAGCACACCGCCGTCCGCGCGTCCCAGCAACAGCGCGGCGGTGTGCGCGGCGTGCGCGGGTGTCATTTGCGGGGCGGTGGCGGTGGCGGGGTCGGCGTACAGGTGCAGGTCGGCGGCGACGATGCCGCGCACGCACGCCCGCAACCAGTGGCGGTCGTCGGGGCGGCGGCGGACCTGTGCGGCTTCCATGCGCGGCTCTTCCAGCAGCATGGCGGCGGCGACCACGCCGGGCGGGGCGTCGTCCGGGGGTTCCCAGGCGGTGTGTTTGGCGTGCCCGCATTCGTGGGTCAGCGCACCCCATGCCGGGGCGTAGCGGGACCGGTCGGACAGGTTCGCGGGGTCCACGGTGGCGGGGTCCACCCCGAGGTGGTCGCCGTCGACCTCGATCAGCGCGCGGGCTGGGTAGAAACACGCCGGGGCACCCCCGCCCGCGCCGGGTGCGACGGTGACCAGGAGGTCGTCGCGGTCGGCGATGATCGGGACCTCGTCGGCGAAGGCGGCGGACAGGGTCAGCCATTCGGGGCGGGCGGGGAACACGGCGGCACCGGTGGCGGTCGGGTCGGTGGTGAAGTGGGTGCTCACGGTTACGGGTCCTTTCGCGACGGTCGTGGTTCGCGCGCGGCGGGTCAGGTCAGGGCTTGGTGGTGGTGATGCGGGCACCGAGGGCGAGCGGGGTGACGGTGCGGCCGAACGCGTCGCGCACCACGGCGGCGACGGTGGTGCGGTCCTCTTCCGGCGCGATGCCCACGAGGTTCCCGGCGGCGGCGTCGATGCCCAACACGGCGGCGATCTTCTTGAACGCCAACAACTCGCGCAGTTGGGGTGCCCACCCAACCTCGCCCCGTTCCTGCCGGGTGGCGAGGTTGCGCGCCACCCGCACCGCCTTCTTATCCACGCCCAACTGGTCGGCGAGGTCGTAGTCGGACGACACCTGGACCTGCACGGAGAACCGGGACGACAGGGCGTCGGTGAGCACCGCCCCGTGCACGCCGGGGTTGTGACCAGCCACCACGTAGAACCCCGGCGCGGCGTCCACCACCTCTCCCCCGTTGGCCTTCACGACGATCTGGCGGCGTCCGTCCATCGCGGGGTAGACCACGGCCAGCACGGTCGGCGGGATCAGGGTGGCGTCGTCGATGAACAACGGCACGCCCTCGCGCATCGCTCGCACCAGCGGACCGTGCACGAACACGAACTCGCCGTCCGGGGTTTTGGTGTAGTCGCCCACGAAGTCGGCGACCACGGTGTCCCCGTCGCCCTGCACCGTGACGCAGTCCGGGAACGCCGCCTCCACCACCGACGTCTTCCCGGTGCCGGGCGGTCCGTACAACAGGGCGGAGACCCCGGCGTCCCGCAACCGCCGCAACGCGGTCACGTCCGGCATCCCGGACAGCAACCGGGGGTGGTAGTCCATCCCGTTGGGGCGTTTCACCGGACCGGTGACCACGCCCGCCGACCCGCCCGCGCCGGACGGGGCGGGCATGGGCGTGGGCGCGGCGGTCGGTGGGCCGGTGGTGGCCGGTTTCGGGGTCTTCGGGCGGAGCGTGCGCGGTGGCGCGGGGGTGATCGTGGGCGCGGCGGCGGACGCCGTGGTCGTGGTCGCCCGGTAGGTCAGCGGGGCGGTCGAGGCGACCTCGGCCTCCCCCCGGTCGGCGAGCACCTTGCACGCGTTGCCCACCGCCCCGGATGACCGGTTCAGTGCGTGCGCGATGGTGCGCGGCGTCAGGGCGGTGCCCGTGTTGTCGGCGAGGACTTTGGCGACCATCGCGCGCAGCTCGCCGTTGCCGAGTCGTTTCGGCGTGCCCGCCGGGGCGGTCGGCGTGGTGGCAGGTGCCGGGGCGGATGGTGCGGCGGGCGGGGTGGGCGTGGTCATCGCGGGCGGTCCTTTCGGGTGTACGGGCGGCGGGTCAGGCGGCGAGCGGGGACTCGGCGGCGGCGGTCTGGTGCCGTTCGGCGTCGGCGTCCGCCGCTTCGAGGGTGGCGTGATCCGCCGACCATCCGCAGCAGCACAACGCGGTGGCGGTTCCGTCGTCATTCGTCACGGTTTCGGCGTAACACATAATCGACTCCCCGTTTTCGACATGGCTCACGCCGGACGTGACATTCGGTGTGGTTTCCGGCTCCTCCGGCGACAATTCAATTGTGACTCTGCGCCGCGCGCCATGCAATAGGTTTGGCAGCTCATTTTCAAGACTCTTTTCTATCACCCCCAATCGCCGCCATTTCGGAGGCCCCAAAGGACGCACTTCCGCACGTTTCCGACCGAAATGCCATCCCATTTCCGCAGGCCAGAGAGTAGCGAGCCGCCAGGGTCGAGCGGACAGCCGAAAGCCGGCGACGCATGGAAAATAAAAAGAAAGGACAGTGAGGGACATCAAAGAGGGGAAATCGAGACAGAAAGAAGGCGGCCGGAAGGCGGGACAGCAGCGGAGCCAATAGGGCAGACAGCCGGCCATCAGTCCGCCCCGATGTGTTCACCGGCTTGTGGCCAAGCGAGTCTGGGATACCAGCGGATCCCCCTACAGCCCCTTTGACCGGCGTCTTTACTGGCCGGAGGGGGGTGGCAATCTAACAGGATCCCCAACCTGATCCCCAATGTGATCCCCCGTGTGAACCCCCAACGGAAGTGACCGTACGCGCTGTCGATCTCCAGGCCAGCTACGCAGAGTGGCATCTCATCAGAGTTGGGCCGAGTAGGAATACGGTGGGCGACTCCGGCCGTTTGGCGCAGCGAGGGAGGCTCGGCACCTTTCGCCAGGGGAAGCGGAGGGCGACGGAACGGTCGCGCTGAACAGGCACGATCGCCTCGACGGCGGGTTCGGGGAAGAGCCTGCCGCAGAACATGACGAGCGGGCGCGCGGTGAGGGCCTCCGAGACGGCCGCCGCGTCGGGGTAGAGAATCTTTCCACGGTCAACTCGTATTCCATCGACGAGAATTGGACGGACAAACACGCCGTCCTGCACGATAGCATTCTGGCGGACACATTGAAAAAGACGCGCGAATAGATGATCATCGTCCGCGAGAGTTGCGATAAGTCTTTTCCGCCGAAAGTCATGTACTCGTTCACCCCGGCGGTCACCGAGGTGTTGACGCTGGCAGAGCCTCTGATCGAGTGGACTCGTGCCCGTTCGAATTTGCTCTCTCAGGCGCAAGCGCACAGCCGTCACAGTGGTGCGAAGACGGCCATTCTCGATGATGTCGTGGATCTCGACTCCCAGACCGGTGACGGCCGGTTCCACTCCTCCGGACGTCGCCCTGGTGCCGGTGGCGCCGTCGGGTGACCCGACGCCGTGCACGAGGGCACCGGCGGGGTTCATCCGGCTCGGCTGTGCCCGCGGTCGGCTCGCCCCGGCTCGCCGGGGGCGTCGTGGCGGCGACGTAGCCGGTCGGCCAGGTCGACGGCCTGGTGCGTGGGCCGGTCGTCGACCTCGGCGAGCCGTGTGGTGAGCAGGGTCAGGGTGCGCGGGATGGCGTCGAGCTGTCCGAGGCGTTCCTGCAGGCGCATGATGTCGCGGTAGATCAGCTCGTTGTGCGGGTCGAACGCGCGCGCGATCTCGAGCAGGTCCAGCGTCTGCTGTGGGTCGTGCTCGACCAGGGCGCGGGCCAGGGCGGCGACGGCGTCGATGGCGTCGCGGCGGATGGCCTCGCGGGCGGTCTCGATCCAGTCGGTGCTCAACCCGTCGGCCAGAGGGCCGGTGTAGCTGTCGACGATCCGCCGGTACGCCTCGACGCGATCGGCGTCGGTGACGGCGGCGCGGCGGGCGGCCGCGGCGGCGGCGAAGTGGTGGTAGTCGACCTCCACCAGGTCGGGGTCCAGCCGGTAGCGGCCCCCACCGACCACCACGAGGTCGGACAACACGTTGCCGGTTGCGGCGGCCAGGGCGCGGCGCAGACGCGAGAGCGAGGTGTTCATCGCGTTGGTGGTCCGCTCCGGTGAGCTCGTGGCCCACAGGGCGGCGATGAGCGCCTCGCGGCTGGCGCCGTCGGGGTGCAGCGCCAGGAAGACCAGCAGTTCGCGCAGGCGTGGCTGGAACGCCGAGGTGACTTCGCGTTCGGCGGCCTCGCCATCGGGTGTTGCCGGCGCGGGACGCCACCACACCCGCGGCGGCCCGAGCACGCTGACGCGCAACGGCGCCAACGACGCCTCGCGCGACTCGACGGGGCCCTGTGGCTGGCTCCCCGCTGGCCGGCCGTGCCGGTGCCCTTCACCCGTGTTCTGAGTTGTGTGGTCGGCGTCGGGGCGGACAGGCTGGACGGGACGCAGCCGAAGACCGGGTGGCGTCGCGGGCGCGGGCTCCGGCCGCAGGATCTCCAGCTGACCGTCGCCTCGCCGGTCGTCATCGCTCGGGGGTGCCAACAGCTCCAGGTCCGTGTCGGCGACCGGCACCTGGGTCGTGCCCTCGGCGGGCATGTCCTCGCCGACCGCGGGTCCGCGATCGTCGGTGCGCGCGCCGCGGCTCACCACGGTGTCCACGGGCTCGACGGTGACGGGAACGGAATCGTCCACGACGACGTGAGGACGCGGCACGACAACCGGATGCGGTTCGTCGCCGGCGGTATCAGTGAACTCGGGCCCGTCGCCGGGGTCGGCGTGACGCAGCAGGTCTAGCAGGTCGGCGAGGTGGTCGTCGCCCAGCCGGAACACGCGCGCGCCGCGCAGCGGTTCGCCGAGGCCGGGGCTGGTGGTGGAGATGGTGCCGTCGTCGCGGACGTAGGCGGTCACCCCGGCGCTCCACTGGCCCAGCAGCAGCCCGGTCAGGCCGACGGTCGAACCGTTGTCCAACACTGCCTGCAGCCTGCGGGCCTGGCGGCCGGGTGCGCGGGCCGCCAGCACCACGGGCCCCCAGGGTTGGCCGGTGGGCGGGAGCTGACCGACGCGCACCAGGGTCTCGGATTCCAGCATGTCCAGCGCGGCGTCCAGGTCGGCCGCCACCCGCACACCCGGCGGAAGCGGTGCCTGCGCCACGCGCCTGCCGAACAGCGCCGCGAGGTCGTCGGCCGGAACGATGACCGTGGCCGGCCTGTGCGTGGTGGTGAAGGCCGTGCTGAGGATGGCCACGAGTAGCGCACGGATCGTGGCGGGGGCGCCCGCGCCGAGCAGGCCCAGGCCGTGCGCGGCGGCCAGGTCCACGGCGATCTCGCGGCCGTCCCGCACACCGACCGGTAGGACCGGCGCTTGGGCCTCGGGGACGTCGTCCGCGCCGGCATCGGCATGGGTGCCGACTACGAGCGGCGGTGCCGGTGCGCGTGGTGGGCGTTCGCCCGGCCAGTCGAGGTTCACCTCCTCGTCGGCGCCGGCGGGGTCGTCGTGGTCGGCGCGCAGATGTGCCAGCCGCAGCTGGTAGACGACCGGGGCGACGGGCAGGTCGCTGCGGTCGCCGCTATCGGGCTGATACCGGCGTCGGTTCCGCCGCCGGGCCACGACCAGGGCGGCGCTCACCGCTGCGGCCAGACTGAGGCCGACGAACAGCTCCTCACCCCAGCTGATCCCCGGCTCACCAACCGCGCCTGTGCTCGGCGGCGCCTGAGTCGCCGGAGGAGCCTGAGTGGTCGGTGGGGCTTCGGTGGTGGCGGGTGGCTGCGTTGTGGAGGGGGCCGGTGTCGCCGTGCTGCTGGGCGGGGGGTCGGGCGGAGGGGGCGGGGTTACTGGTGGTGGCACCGGGGCCGTGGGTGGCGGGGAGCCGACGGTGGCGTCATCAGGCAGAGCCATCTTCTCACCGGGGAAGATCAAGCCGGGGCGAGTGAAGGTGCCGCCATTCGGTTGGGGTTTGCCCTGGTTGAGTGCGTAGATCTCCGGCCAGCGGTTGCCGTCGCCGAGGGTGCGTTCGGACATCCGCCACAGCGAGTCGTACACGCCGGTGTCGGGGTTGTACGCAAGCACCACCGCGGATTTCGCGTGGCCGGGCTGCTCGACCATCCCGGCCGTCTCGTGGTGATACGGCGCGCTGTGGACGGCCGGTCGCACCACGGTGAACTCGGCGTGCTCGGCGGGCGTGTTCCACGCGGGAGCCGTCGCCACCACCTCAGCCGCGGCACCGCCCGCAGCGGATGGGCCCGTGGCGGGCGGGCCGGCGCGTTGACCGAGAAGGGAGATCAGGACCGCGCCGACGAGCACGGCCGCGATCCGGTGCACCGGTCCGGCCGCCGACAGATTGGGTATCCGGGCGTCGCGGACGATCTCGACCGCGCAGCGGGCGACGTCGAGGGCGAAGAACGCCCACACGAGCCAGGTCAGGCAGGTGAGGAAGTCCAACAGGAACGTGGTGGTCATCGGGCCGAGCAGGGCACCCTGGACTTCCGCCCAGGAGGGCAGGTGGTCCGGCAGCGGCCAGCCGACGAAGTGCGTCAACGCCCACGGCAACCCGACCAGCAGCGCGACCAGGACTGCCGTCGCCAGCAGCCCGCGCACCAGCCGCCCGAGCACTCCGAGCACCCGCCCGGCGTCCTGCCACAACCTGCCTCGCGTTCGCAGCGTGCGGCGGGAGGGATGCGGTGATGCGGCCATGACGTGCTCGTTTCCTCAGCAGAACTGGACGTGTTCGCTCCCCGCCCGGTCACACGGCCGTGATGAGTCGGAGCTGTGGGAGAACCCCGCGGGCGGTGCGAGCGCGGGCACGGTCAGCTCGCGTGGGCGATGATCGGCTCGGGCTTGTCCAGCCCGGCAGCGGTCGAGCCCTCGCGCGAGTTGGTCCTCTGCGCGGGTGCCGCTGTCCTCGGTCCGGAGAGGGAGCGCGTATCACCCGGCGCGCCGGTCGCCGTCCTCTTGCGCTTGCTGCGGCCGGGCTTGCGCCCCTCGATCCACCCGGTGAGGTCGGATGGCTTGAGGTCGGTGAACGCCGCCAGCTCGTCGACGTCGATGACGTCCTGGGCGTCGGCCACCACCTCGCCGAGCTCACGCTCCACCTCTGCGAGCTGCTCGACGATCGCGGCTCGGCGCCCCGCGAGTTCGCCGACCTGCCGCGCGGCGGCGGCTCGGCGGGCGCTGCGGGCGGTGTCGGCCTCTTCGACGCGCCGGCGGATCTCCTCGGGTGTTGCCATGCTGCTGTCCCTTCTCTGCGATGCCGTGTTCACGACGGGTGCGGGTGTGGTCAGGGGTCGATCGCGGTCACCCCGCGCTGGGGGTGTGCGCTGCCCTGCCCATGCACGTGGAGTGACCCGATGCCGACCAGCCCGAGCAGCTGGGTGGTCTGGGAGGCGGTCACGGTGACCGTGACGGTGTCGCCGGAGACGGTCACCGTGCCGGAGGCGCCCTCGGCGGCCAGGTGCGCCTGGGCGTTGGCGACCGCCTGGGCGGGCATGAGTTGCAGGGTGCCGTTGCCGCGGTAGGCGGTGAGGTCGATGGCCTGGGCGCCGGTGCGGGCGGCGGCCTCGGCCTGGCCGTTGGCTCGTACTTTTGCGGCCAGCGCGAGGCCACCGTCGAGGGTCAGGCCGGCCAAGGCCAGGATGCCGACGGTCAGCGCCAGGACGAACGCGGTCGCCCGGCCCTCGTCGGCGCGCCACCACCGCAGGCGCGTGCGCCACCAGGTCGACCACCGACTGCACCGGAAATGACGGCCTCGCCGGGTCATGTCTCGCCCCCGGTGTTCAGGGTCGAACGCCAGAGGTCCACGGGTTCGACCGAGGTGGCCGACAGAGTCTTGCCGCCGGGCACGCCGAGGATGAGCGCGTCGCCGAAGTCGACGGCGCAGGACACGGTCACGCTGACCGTGCCACCGGGCCGCAGACCGCCGGTCGACGTGCTCACCGACAACGACGCGCACGTCACCCCCGCCGAGGACAGCGCGCTCGCGGCGGTCGACTGGGCCGCGGCGGTCGCGGCCGTCGGGGTGCGTTCGATGCTCGCGGCGCGGGCCGCTTGGTGGGCGGCGTCGTCGATGCGGATCCGCGCGTCCACCCCTCGGTGGATGACCACGCCGACGAACACCAGCAGCATGATCAGAAATGGCGCGGCGATGGTGACTTCGGCGGCCATCGAGCCGTCATCAGCACGCCACCAGGCCGCCCACCTCCACCGACCGGGGCGCACGCGGCCGTGACGCCGTCCTCGGGGCGTGACGGGTGCACGGGGCGGCGTTGTCCGCGATGGGATCGTCTGCGATGGCATCGCGGGTCACCCGCCCGCCAGGTCGGGGACGAAGCGTTCGACGGGCCCGACGGCCTCGGCGTGCACGGACAGGCTCAGGAACGGCACGACCGAGGTCGCGGTCCCGCTGACCCGTACCGAGGCCGAGGCCGCGCTGCGATCCGAGGTGACGGCGGAGCCGGTGAGCGGGCCGCTCGCGAGCTGGTCGAGCAGTTGCCGCGCGCTGGATGTGCCGGCCGCGGCGGTCCCGTTCTGGGACCGTGCGACCGCGAGCCCCTGCGAGGCGGCGGCTTGGGCGATGTGGGTGGCGTGTGACCAGAGCGCGAATTGCACGATGGCCAGCAGCATCAGCAACAGCAGTGGTGTCGCGATGACCAGTTCAGCGCTGACCGAGCCACGATCACCGCGCAGCGCTCGACGGACTCGACACCATCCGGTGCGGGTCGCTGCTGACCGGCTGCTGTGCCTGTGGCTCATGGGGATCACATGGTGATGCCGTTGGCCTTCTCGGTGACCTTCGCGATGACGATCGCGATCACCGCGAGCGCGGCCACGACGAGCAGCGCGGTCACCAGGACGGTTTCGGTCGAGTACCCGGCTTCCGGCTGGCGGCGCAACTCCTCCCAGCGTGCTTGCACCACTGTCCACAATGCCTCCACTTGTGTGCGCATCATGTTGTCCTCCCTTATCGTTCACGTTCGGTCGTTGTCCGCGCGGGATGTCAGAGTCCATTGAGTACCTGCGTGAGCGCGGGGTAGGCGATGAAGGCCAGGAATCCGAGGAACAGAGCCATCACCGGCAGGCTCATGCGTTCGGTGGCTGCTTGAGCGTCGCCTTCGGCTTCGGTGATCTGGTGGGTGCGCAGGGCGTGCGCTTTGGCGGCCAGGGAAGTGCGGACCTTGGCGCCCTCGGTGCCGGCTAGGCTGACGGAGGCGGCCAGCTCGGCGAGCTCGGTGACGTCCAGTTCTTCGCCGAGCTGGCGCAGTGTCGCCCACGGGGTCGTGCGGGTGAGGCGGGCGGTGTCCAGGGCGCGGCGGATCTGCTCGAAGGCCCACCCTCGTCCGATGTTGACCGAGTCGCCCAGCGCGCTGTCGATCCCGGCTCCCCCGGCCAGAGTGATCCACACCAGGTCCAGGTAGGCCGAGAGCGCGTGGCGGAACCCGGTGCGCAGCTTCGCGGCGTCTGAGCGGGCCTGCAGGTCCGGCAGGACGAACCCGACGGCCGCCAGGACGAGTCCGGCGATGATCGGGAACTCGAAGCCGGGTCCGAGCCCGGCCACGGTGAGGACCACGGTCAGCAGGACGGGCAACAGCAGCCCCGCGACGGTGAGCGTGGCCTTCTCCGCCAGGTGGGTCGAGGTCGAGCGGCCGATGACCGCCAGGTCCTTGGCCAGGCGCGGACCGGGGAGCCCGAGCGCGCGCAGTGGGGCGACGCCGGGCCGGCCGAGCCGGGCGGCCCAGCCGGTGTCGTCGGTGGCGAGAATGGGTGCCGGAGCAGGTGGAGCGGTGGCATGGGCCAGGACCGCACCGAGGGCCGGTCGTGGCGGGAACAGGTAGACCGCCAAGGCCCACAGGCCGATCCCGGATCCGATGCCCAGCGTGATGTAGGTGATCATGGTGTTCACTCCTGCCTCGCGGTGACGAGGACCTGCGCCGGGCTGGTCGCCGGGTGCTGGTCGGCGGTGGAGAGGAAGCGGTCGGGCTGGGCGACGCGGGCGATGCGGTTCAGCCACGCGAACCCGGCGGCGAACAGCGCTCCGACGCCCAGGAGCACGATTTGCCCGGCTGCGCTGTCGTAGGCGCCCATGTAGCTGCGGTTGAGCAGCACCACGGCGACGGCGAAGGCCAGGGTGGTGCCGACGATGACGCGCACCGAGGTGCGGGTGCGGGCGCGTCCGGCCTCGACGCGCATGCGCATCGAGGCTTGTCCGCGGGCGGCGTCGGCCAGCGAGCCCAGCAGTTCGGCGAGCTGGCGGGTCTGTTGTTCGGCGGCCAGCAGCAGGGCGGCGATGACCAGGTCGCCGACCGGGTCGTCCAGGCGTTCGCCGAGACGGCGCAGCGCGGGCGCGAGCCGGTCGCCGTTCTCGATCCCGGCGGCGAGCTCGCCGACCTCGCCGCGGATGGCCGCCGGCGCCAGCGGCGCGGTGGCGAGGATGGCCTGCTCCAGCCCGGCGGCGGCCGACAGGGTGTCGCGGAGCATCTCGGTCCAGGTGGCGATGGCCTCGATCCGTGCGACTCGGCGGGCGTGCTCGGGGTCGCGGCCCAGCACCCGCGGGAGCGCCCAGGCGGCGAGGCCGGCCAGGACGGCGCCGACGACCCAGCCGGTGAGCAGACCGGTTACCACCCCGGCGATGACGGCGAGCGCGATCCGTAGGCCGCGGTACTGATCAACGGTTTCGGCCGCGCGGGTCCGGGTGCGGCGGTGACGCCGCGGGTCGGTGCCGCGCCAGCCGAGGACCACCAGCAGCAGGCCGAGCCCGGTGCCGACGCCGAGCAGCGCGGCTGCTGCGGTGGTGGGGCTGAGGGTGATGTTCGCCGCGAGGATCACGGTGTCCACCAGCCCTCGGGGTTTTCCATCACGCCGGGGTCAAAGCCGACATCGGCCAGGTCGTCGAGGGTGTCGCTGCGCAGCGCTCCCGCCACGGGGCGGGCGCGGCGGTCAGGGCCGGGGCGGTAGACCTCGTTGGAAATGACCTGCGGGCCGTCGGCGTCGACGACTTCGCGGATCGAGGACACGACACGGGTGCGTCGGTCTTCGGCGCGGGCCAGGTGCACCACGAAGTGCACAGCCGAGGCGACCAGCAGGTTGGTGGCCTCCAGTGGTAGCCGCTCGACACCCTGGGCGGCGTAGGAGGCGAGGCGGGTGAACGCGATCCGGGAACTGGAGGCGTGCAGAGTGGCCATCGAGCCGTCGTTGCCCTGCGACATCGCGTTGCACATCGGGATGACCTCGGGCCCGCGGATCTCACCGACGATCACCCGGTCCGGGCTCATCCGCAGGCCCCACCGCACGAGTTCGGCTTGGCTGATCGCGCCCTCGCCTTCGACGTTGGCTTCACGGGCCTGGAAGGCGGTCACGTCGGCGTGGATGTCCGGGTCGTGGTCCAAGCCGAGTTCGAAGGCGTCCTCAATGGTGACGATGCGCTCCAGCGGATCCATCTCGCTGGCCAGCGCGCGCAGCAGGGTGGTCTTGCCCGCGCCGGTGCCGCCGGTGATCAGGACGTTCTTGCGGGCCTTGACCAGGGCTCGCAGGAACGCCTCCAAGCCGGGGTCCAGGGTTCCTCGGCGTCGGAGTTCGGGCAGGGTGACGGTGAGGTAGCCGTGGCGGCGGATCGACAGCGCGGTCACCCCGCCTGCGGTTAGGCCCATGACGGCGAACAGCCGTTCACCGCCGGGGAGCTGGAGGTTGACCGCCGGGGAGCCCTGGTCGAAGCGGCGTTCCTGGCTGCTGGCGCGGGCGGCGAGCAGCCGGACCAGGTCGGTCAGCTCCTCGTTCGAGCCCGCGATGGGGGCGACCGGTGCGCGGCGGCCGTCGTTGTACTGGACGAACACGCGGTCGTAGCGGTTGGCGTTGATCGTCTCCACGGTCGGGTCGTCCAGCAGCGGCTGCAGCCCGGCCATGCCGAACAGTTCGTTGACGACCTCGCCCACGATCCGCTGCTCGACCTCGCGCGGCAGCAGCTGCCGGCCCGCGGCCAGCTCGTTCTCGGTGTGCACGCGCAGCGCCTCGTCGAGGATGCCGCACGCCAGCTCGCGCCGGGCCTCGCGGGTGGCAGTGGTCCCGGTGCGGTCCTGCTGATCGGCAACCCGCTGCGGAAGCTCGGCGTTCAACCGCTCCCGCAGGTGCTGCCGCAGCCGCGTCGTGGCGGCCGACAGGTCAGCCGTGTCCTCGTCGCTGCCCCACCCCGGCGGCTGCACACCGGCGTCTGGGCCAGGTGCGGAGCTGCCGAACGGGGCCGGTCCGGGCGGCTGTTGTTGTGGACGCAGAGGCAGCAGCGCCGGGTACTGGTTGGTCGGGTACGTCACGACGCCTGCCCTCCCTGCTGGTCACGGTGGTCGGTTGCGGGGTTCGGTGCGACGCGGACACCGTTGGACGAGACCGCGCCGGGTGGCGCACCCAGAACCGAGCGCAGGACTGGGACCTGCGTCACCGGCTCAGCGGGCCGGGGCTGACTCTGGCTGGCCGGTGTGCGCTCGCGGGTGGCGAGTTCGGTGGCGACGCGGTGAGCGAATCGGCCGAGCGCCGAGTGCGCGGGGCCGCTGCGACCCCAGCGCAGGGTGTTCGGCCGTCCGCACAGCACGGCCGCGCCGTTCGGATCGTCGGGCACGCGGCCCAGCGGCGGCACGCCGAGTTCGCGGGCGACCTCGGCGGTGGAGTAGCCCTCGCCCACCAGCAGCAGTACCGGGTTCGGGCTCCAGCGGCCGACCGTGGGCAGCCGGCGCGGCAGGTGCGCGAGGTCGTCGGCGTGCGCCCGCGACAGCAGCACAACCGTGTCGGAGGCGCGCACGATCGGCAGAGCGGGCGAGCCGGGGTCCACACGCCCGCAGTCGACGATGATCACCGTGCCCGGCTGGTTGGCCGCCGCCCGCAGCACCCCGAGCCCGCTGGTCGGGTCCGGAGCCAAGGCCGACAGCGCCGCGCGGGCCTGGTCGGAATCGGGCGGGGCGGAGATCACCGGCAGGCCGCCGGGAAGCTGCTGGGTGTGCCGCCACACCAGGTCGGTGTCGCCGCCACGGCGCGCGGCGGCGGCGAGACTCACCAGGCCCGGTGTCGAGGACAGGGAGAACCGCAGGCCGAGATCGCCACCGGAAGGATCGGCCTCGACCACCAGTGCGCGTGCCGGAGCGGGCCAGCGAGCGGCCAAGGCCACTGCCAGCGTGGTGGCGCCCGGTGAGCCCTTCAGAGACAGAACCGAGACCAACATCAGCGACCTCCAGCTGAGAGCATCACGATCGACAACTGACCGGCTGGCACCGCGGCGACCTGACGGGCGGCGGCCTCGGACAGCTGCACCGAGACCACGGTGTTCTGGTCGTTCACCGGGGTGGTCACCCTGGTCACCACCGCAGGCCAGACCGTGCCGCCATCGGCGGGCGGACTGGTCGCGGTTCCGGCCTGGCCGGGGACGAACACCACGGACACCCGCGCTCCCGGTCCGACTTCTGGGGGGAACTGGCCTGGTTTGAGCGCGAGGGCGGCGATGGCCTGTCCGCTCGTCGGGAGCGCGGCGCCGCCGACGGCATCCGGGGTGAGCAGCGCCCCGGCCGACAAGCTGGTGGCCATCGGCCTGCCGACCACGGCGGCGGCCTGGTCCGCGCCAACGACGGCGACGCCGGGGTCGACCGCGACGTTGACCTGCCGCAGGTCCTGCGTGGTCAGCACGTGCCCTACCGGTACACCGCGGGCCAGCGCGAGCACGGCTTGCCGATCTCCGGAATTCAGCGAAATCAGCACGAAGCCGCCCACGCACGCCAGTACGAGCAGCGTGCCGACCAGCAGGTACGGCACGCTGCGGCGGCGCCCTGTGGTGCGCAACCGCGAGGCGGGAGGCTTCTTGCCGTCGTTGATCCAGGGGCCGTTGGCCGTGCTCGTGTCTCGGTCGGTGTCGGGCCGGATCGTCGTGTCGGTGCTCACGCCGGTACCTCCAAAAGGCATGGGGGTAGTGCGCCGCGTCGCCAGAGGATGGTCAGCGAGCGGAACAGGTGGTCATCGCTTTGTGGGCTATGCGGAGATGCCACGCCAGGAGGCAGTGGCGCTGGTCAGCCGCCGCCGTTGTTGAGCGCCTGCGACTCCGCCACGCGGAAGGTCGCGTTGCCCGGCGTGGTCATGTTCGGGAACGTCCCGCCCTGACCAGCACCGGACCAGGACACCGTCCAGTGCACGGTCGCCGTCACCGGGTACGCCTGTCCCGGCTGGCTCGCCGAGGAGCGGCGGTAGACGTGGCCGCAGTCGGGCGAGGTCGCCTTTGGATCGGTGCCCGCCGCGTACGGCGTTCCCGCACCGGCGCAGGTCACCGTCGAGCCGTCACCCATCGACCAGGTCACCGAGGCCGGAGCCGCGACCGCCGTCACCGACACACCCGGAACCGACGCGCTCGCCGACACCTCCTGCCAACCACCGCTCAACCACAACCACGTCGGCAGGTTCACCAACTGCACCTCAGCGGGGCTGGCCGCGATCATGACCGAAGGCAGCCGCAAGCGGTTGCGCGCGATGGCGGCCACCTTCACCGGCGACAGCGCCGGTTGCGCAGCACCGCCGGTAGGCACCCACACCGGGCCGTGGGACAGCGGATCCTTGCCGTCCGGCGAACACAGCACCATGAACCAACCGCCCGGCTCCTCCGGCTGACCCTCCGGCGCGTGGTAGTCGACCGGCTTGTAGCTGCAGCCCGCATAGGGATCGTCGCCGTCGTCATGTTCGGAGGGTGGTTCTTTGCCTCCGGGGCGTCCGATCACCGGCCCGGGCCGGTTACCGATTCCAGCACCGAGGTCGCAGATCGGCGAGGGATCTTGGGTGCAGTTCACATCGCCCCAAGGGTCCTGGGCCCTGGCAGGCGCAGCTGTCATCGAGAGGATGAGCACTCCGATGATCACAGGACTCAGCATGTTCCCACCTCGTGTACGCCGAAGTCGCTGACCTTCCAGGATCCGTCGACCTGCTTCTCCACCACCGCGTTGATGTGCCGCTTGCCCCCAGGTTCGCCGTCAGCGAGGGCACCGCTGTCGGCGTAGTGCTTGGTCCATGTCGTCGAGTCACCGCAGTCGGAGACGATCACCTTGATGGGCAAGTCAGGAGGCTCCACTGAGGACACCGTCGGATTCAGAACGGGTTGCCCTCGCGTCACGATCCCCAACTCACGGTAGCCGAAAAGACCTCGGGTCAAGGTCGACAAGGCGTTGCCGGTGGCGTAGCGGGTCAGTTCCGGCGACTGCCAGTCGGCGGTGGTACCGGCTGTGGCGTAAGCAGTCCACATCTGCCGATAGGTTTGCACTCCTTGTTCCCGTGCCTCGTCGACCGGATTGGTTACCGCTGTTGATGTTCCAGGGAGGGGGCCGTCCACGTCGGCTGGCATGCCCGACTGGCCTGGCGACATGGAGGTTGAGGAACTGCACGCGGCCAGGAAGAGGAAGACGGCCAGAGCGGTGGCTGTGCCGTGGAAGATTTTCATATCAGCCCTCAGGTCTCGATCGTGGTGACGGGAGAAGGCACATCGGCAACCTTCCAGATGATCACGTTGCGACGAGAGCGAGCAGGGCCCCGCCGACGATGGCCGGACCGAAGGCGAGGCGGTCCGTCCGCGAGATTCGTCGGGCGATCAGCAGTGTTGTGCCTGCCATGGCGCCCAGAAGCAGCGCGAGCACAACGCCGCGCAACAGGTCGAGCCAGCCGACCCACCCAAGGTAAAGGGCGACCGCTCCCAGGAGCTTGACGTCGCCCGCCCCGAGAGCAGCAGGAATGATCATCGCCACTGTCAACGCCGCAGCGGACGTGATCCCGGCGGCGAGGAGCGCTCGCGTCAGGGCGTTCAGGTCATCATGGGAAGCCGCGACATATCCCAAGATCGCCACTCCGCCCACGAACAGGGCTCGGACGAGCGGGGAGGGCAGGCGGTGGCATGCCCAGTCGATCATCATCAGCGGAACGCCGATCGCTGCCAGCCACAGGACGGCGAACTGATGGGGCACACCGTCGAACCGCTGGTGAAGCACACCGAGTCCAACTCCGACGACCGAGCCCACCATGAACCCGTCGCGCGTCCCGAGCGCGTTCAACGAAGGCCAGGACCACAGCCCAGTCCCTGGACACGGAGCCTGTAGCCGCCCACCGATCACCTGAGGCCCGTCCGTGTCAGCTGAAGCTCGGGCCACGACGCCGAGCGTCACCGGGCCGCATGCCGTGCCGATCAATGCGACTTCAACCCACATGTCACAACCCTTCACGAGGTGAAGCGAAGATGACTTCACGTATCCGACAACCGCACCGTTCACTCGATCGGGGTTTCGTCGGATCGGTTGGACCATCGGTCTGCATCTGATCCCCATATCCTCGACTCCTGCCGGTCGCCATCAGGTCCGGCCAGCACCAACGGTGGCAAGGTCGCCTGGGAGGTGAAAAGAGGGGCGGTGTATTCACTTGGACGGAATAAAGAATAGGCAGGCCGACATAGGAACCGAGCTGCGCCGGAGGCGTGCCGCGGCAGGGCTCTCGCTGCAGCAGTTGGCGGACCGATGCCACTACAGCCCAGGGCACATCAGCAACGTCGAGCACGGAACCAAGCCTGCGAGCAAAGACTTCCTCCGCGCCTGCGACCAGGCACTCGACACTGGCGGCGCCCTGGTGGCACTGCTGTCCGCACGAGGCGACCGCGCCAACTCACGCCCGTGGAACAGTCCCTCGCAGTTGCCCCCGGTGCCACGACTGGTGGGCCGTTCCGCACTCGTCGACGAACTCGACAAGACACTTGACGCGGTGACGAACACCCGATCGTCGGGCATCATTGCACTGGACGGGGCGGCCGGTAGCGGCAAAACCACACTCGCTGTCACATGGAGCCACCGGATACGCCAAAACTTCCCCGATGGAGTGTTGTTTTACGATCTCCGCGGCTACTCAGCGAATTCCGCCCCAGCAGACCCGACCGAAGTACTGGAAACCTTCCTGCTCGATCTCGGGGTGCCGCCCGCAGACATCCCGGCGACCGCCGACCGCCGAGCCACCCTCCTGCGCACCAGGCTCGACCGGATGCGCGCCTTGCTGCTCTTGGACAACGCATCCAGCGCACAGCAGGTACGCCCCCTACTCCCTGGAGGGTCAGGCTGCCTGGTGATCGTCACGAGCCGTCAACGACTGTCCAGCCTGGCAGTCCGGGAGGGCGCCCGATGCGTCACTGTCCCGTCGTTCACCTCCGACGAGGCAGTGAACCTGTTGCGCGAAGCGATCGGCACCGAGCGCGTAAACAGCGAGCCGACCGCCGCACACGAGATAGCCAGATTGTGTGCGCACTTGCCGTTGGCGGTCAGGGTGGCCGCAGAGCGGATCAGCGCCCACCCGCACGTGACATTGGGCGAACTGGCGAGGGAGCTGTCCGCGATCGACAAGCGGTTGGACGTCCTCTCGCAGGAGGACGAAGCGGTGCGCGCGGTGTTCTCCTGGTCCTACCGCGCCCTGAGCGACGACGCGGCCAGGCTGTTTCGCCTGCTCGGCCTACACTCCGGTAACCGTTTCGGTCCGGACGCCGCCGCAGCGTTGTGCGGCATCGAGTCCCGCAGCGCGATGCCGCTGCTCAGGCAGCTGTCGGCCGTGCGGCTGGTTGACGAAGTCGGTCAAGACCGCTTTCGTCAGCATGACCTGCTCAAGGCCTACAGCGTCGAACTGGTCCGCATCGAAGAATCCGAGGATCAACGCGTCGGGGCCGTGACCAGGCTCGTCGACTGGTACCTGCACACCGCCTATCGAGCCAACCACGCCCTGGCCCCGCAACGGCGCGATCCCGAACTGGTTCCTCCTGCCGACGGGGTGCCGTCGTCACCGGCCAGCTTCACCTATGAGCAGGCGCTCACGTGGTGCGAAGCGGAGCTGCCGAACCTCGTCGCGGCCACCCGGTTGGCACATCACAGCGGCCTGCACAGGCAGGCGTGGCAGCTACCAGTCGGACTCTGGAACTACCTGCTCCTGCGCAAACCGTGGACGGCCTGGATCACCTCCCACACCATCGCCTTGGCCGCCGCAGAGGCCAGCGGAGACGTTTTCGGTCGGGCATGGGTGCTCAACAACCTCGCTCACGCCCACCGCGAGCGTCAGGAATACGACCTGGCCGGTCGCGAGCTGGACGAGGCGTTGACCCTACGTCGCCAGATCGGGGACGAGACGGGGCAGGCATGGACACTGACCGGCAGCGGCTACCTGGCCGCCGAACGGGGCCGGCGAGACGAGGCGGTGGAGCTGTTCAGCGAGGCGGTGGAGTTGTTCCGCGGTGTCGGCGATCGCCACGGTGAAGCCATCGCATCGGCCAGTCTCGGTGAGGCGATGCGACGTTCCGGCCGCGACGCGGAAGCCTTGCACCACCTGGGCAGCGCTCTGGAGATCATGCGTAGCACCGCCGATCGCTACGGCGAAGGCTTCACCCTGACCAAGCTCGGCACCACACTGCACGACCTGGGCCGGTATCAGGAAGCTCTCGGCCAGTTCGACCTCGCGCTGAAGACTCGTCGACAGGTCGGTGACAGGTGGGGCGAGGCCGAGACCCTGGTCAGCCGCGGCCACACCCTGAATGCTCTCGGCGACCGGCAAGAAGCGCAGGCCTCATGGCTCAAGGCGCTGGCCATCCTCGACGAGCTCGACGACCCGCGCGCGAACGAGGTCCGGGATTACCTGAGCTCCGCGAGCGATGACATGCCAA
The DNA here is from genome assembly GCF_040639675.1 of Actinosynnema sp. NPDC023794. Classification (NCBI taxonomy): domain Bacteria; kingdom Bacillati; phylum Actinomycetota; class Actinomycetes; order Pseudonocardiales; family Pseudonocardiaceae; genus Actinosynnema; species Actinosynnema sp. NPDC023794. Next base: position 62,263 of record NZ_JBFAFR010000020.1, read on the forward strand.
CGCCTCGCAGTCATGAACCCGACGGTCCGGCGGTGTCCACCGGATCGTCCGACCAGGTGTAGTCGGGCGGTCGGTAAGCGATGAAGAGGTCCAGTAAGCGGTCCACGTCGTCGTCGACCAGCAGCATCTCGCGGTACGGCGGCTTGAGGAACCCCTCGACCACCATGTGGTCGATCATCGTCAGCAACGGGTCGAAGAACCCGGCCACGTTGAGCACACCGACCGGCTTGGCGTGCACCTTCAGCTGCGCCCACGTCCACGCCTCGAACAACTCGTCCAGCGTGCCCGCTCCGCCCGGCAACGCCAGCACCGCGTCCGACAATCCGGTCATCATCGCCTTGCGCTCGTGCAAGCCCGCCACCACACGCAGCTCGGTCAGCCCTTGGTGGGCGATCTCCCACCCCACCAGCGGCTCCGGGATCACCCCGATCACCCGACCACCGGCCTGCAGCGCCCCGTCGGCAACGGCTCCCATCGTGCCCACGCGGGCACCGCCGTACACCACCTCGATCCCCCTCCGGGCCAATGTCGCGCCGACCTGCCTGGCCGCCGAGAGGTAGGTCGCCCCGGCACTGGAGGAACCGCAGTAAACACACACCCGCATGACACCGAACCTAAAGGCACACCGCTCGAACGAGTGATAGCGACGCCCCTGACGAACCTGATTGGGTGACCACGTGCGCATCGTTCTGGACACCGACCCCGGCATCGACGACGCACTGGCCATCCTCTACCTCGCCGCTCAAGAGCAAGCCGAGATCGTGGCCGTGGGCAGCGTCCACGGCAACGTCCCGGCTCCCCAAGCCGCCGACAACGCGCTTCGGGTGCTCAAACTCGCGGGCCTGGACACCGTGCCTGTGGCAATCGGCGCACGTCGCCCATTGGCGCAGCCACTACACACCGCCGAGTTCGTCCACGGCCACGACGGCCTCGGCGGTCATGCCGGTCCTCCCACCGAAGGCCGTCCGATCCAGGAGTCCGCAGCCGAGCAGCTCGTCCGCCTGGCCCGCCAACACCCCGGCGAACTCACCCTCCTCGCCCTCGGCCCGCTGACCAACATCGCCCTGGCACTGCTGCTGGAACCCGAACTGCCCAGGCTGTTGCGCTCGGTCATCGTCATGGGCGGCGCCCTGACCGCCCCCGGCAACATCACCCCTTCGGCCGACGCCAACTCCTGGCACGACCCCGAAGCGACCGACCTCGTCCTGGGAGCCGGATTCCCCCTAACCCTCATCGGCCTGGAGGTCACCGAAGCAGCCCGCGTCGACCAGACGTGGCTGGACACACTTGCCACGATCGACAACCCCCGCGCCCGCTTCGCCACGAGCATCATCGGCCACTACGCCAACTTCTACGCCGCTATGTTCGGCCGTCGCGAATGCACCCTGCACGACCCGCTCGCCGCCGCCATCACGCTGGATCCCGAACTGGCCACCTACCGTCGACTGGCTGTGGCCGTCGAGCTCACCGGCACCCACACCCGCGGCCGGCTCATCGCCGACCTGCGCCCCATCGTCAACACCACCCATATCGAAAGCTCCATCACCACGGACCGCCATCCCGTTGACGTCGCCCTCACCGCCGACGCCGACACCTTCTTGTCCAGACTGCTCGAAGCACTCAGCTGATCAACAGTCGCGCCCAGCGCTGCCATACCCCCACGCACCACAGCACGTGTCCATAACCTTCTTGCAAGTCTCCCGGCATTCTCCCTGAAGGATGGTGCAGCCGTCGCAGTGTGGACCACTGGCCATTGCTTTATTCCGCTATCGTGGTGCATTCCAGCATACGGAGGGCAACAATGGGGTCGCAGATCAAGGTGCCGCGAGAAGCTCTGGCGCAAGCACGAGATCAAGCTGGGTTCAGCCAGGAGAGCCTTGCTGATGCCCTAGGGGTGCACCCCACCACGGTCGGCAACTGGGAAAACGGCAGGACGTCCCCGTTGCCACACCACCGACGCCCTCTTGCGCAACTACTTCACATCAGCTTGAGCGAACTTGCCAACCTACTCGGCCCAGGGCAGTCCCCGACTGCCCCTAATACGTTGTCCCTGAGCAACGGCCAGTCAAGTTCATCACGCGATCGACCCAGTCAAGAGCCGCTTGTAGACGATGACGCCGAACGGGTTCGAACGCGACTGGAGTCGTCCCTGAGCGAGTCGGCCTCACCAGCTCGTATGGAACTAATTGACCAGCAAGTAGCGCACCACATCGGTGAGTACACCCGAACCGGTCCAGGTCAGGCGTTGGAGTCGTTGATACCGGCCTTGGCGGACATGCAGGCATTGGTCGCACGGCGCCATCCGGTGGCCGTGCACCGGCAGCTGTCCACGGCCACGACCACGTTGACGCTGCTGATCGCCGATGCGTTCATGAAGTTGCAGCACATCGCCAGCGCACGCCGGTGGTACGGCACCGCTTTGCTGACCGCGCGGGACGCCGATGATCCGGTGTTGGTCGCGTTGGTGTTGGCTCAGCAGACCATGCTGGCGTACTACTACGAGAACGCGCGGAACGCGGTCGCGTTGGCACGACGCGCACGTGCTTTGACCTCCGACTTGGTATGCGACGCCGCAGCGCTCGCCGCAGCGGCCGAGGCGCGCGCCTTGGGCAAGCTCGGCGAAACCCGCGGTGTGAGGGAGGCGCTGGACGACGCCCGACGCCTGACCGAGAAGCTGTCCGACCAACTGACCGGACAAGACGACCCGTACGCCGCCTTCCGCTTCAACCCAGGTCGTCTGTACTTGTACGCCTCCGGCGCATGGGCGAATCTGGGCGATACCTCTCAGGCTCACACCGCCCAGGAGGCCGCCTTGAGGGCCTATGCCGACGACGAACGCCTGGTGGTCGATCCCGCCCTCATCCGCTTGGACCAGGCACTGACCGAGGCACGCTGCGGCGACATGGTCGGCGCGACCACACTTGCCCTGACCGTGCTCACGGAGTTGCCGCCCGCACACCGCACCGGAGTGGTGCTGACCCGCGACCGCGATGTGGTCGCCGCGACGGAGGCACTGCCCCGACCTCGTGGCCAAGTACCGGAAACCGTGCAGGAACTGCGAACGCTCACAGCATCCGCCGCTCACCGTTGAACACGGAGGACAAGACCGTCACCCCGGTCGGTGCACGACGACCGTTTGGCCGCAGACTTGGCTGGTGACCTCACGGCCGTTCGCGACCGAGAACGACTTCACCGTCGACCGCACTCGCCCGCTTCTCCAGCGGGCATGCGAAGCGATCGGCTTGGATGCACGGGATGCACAGGTGTTGCGCCACCACACCAACGCCGTCTACCTCGTCGGCGATGTGCCGAACGCCGTAGTCGTCAAGATCAGCCGCCCAGGCTCCAACCCTCGACAGGACCTGAGCAACGCACGAGGACTTGTCTCCCTCGTCGCCTGGCTGACCCGTCACCGGGTACCCATCAGTCCCCTGCTGCGCGGCGCGGAACAGCCCGTTGTCATCGACGATCACGTCGCCACCTTCTGGCACCACCTGCCACAGGACCGACCGGTATCGACCGAGGCCATCGCCAAGCCACTGCTGGCGCTGCATCAGGCGCTGCAACCGTCGATCAACCTCCCTGCTCTCGACCCGATCACCGCGATCACCCGCTCGGCGGATGCCAGTCGCATCCTCAGCGATGAGCACAGAGCGGTGATCAAGGAGAAGTTGGATGGCCTGCGGACTTTCTGGGCGCATCTGATCCAGACGACGTCACCATGCCTGATTCATACTGATCCACAGCACCGCAACACCCTGTGGCGACCTGCCACCAGCGACGAACGGGCAGCCGTGCGCGGTTTTCCGACGTCAGCCGTTCTGTGCGACCTGGACGGCGTGACACTCGGCCCGGTCGAATGGGATCTGGTCACCGTCGAGGTCCACTGCCGCAGGTTCGGCCACGCCGACTACGAGACCTTCGCCGCAGCATACGGACGTGATATCCGAGAGTGGCCAGGTTACCCGAAGCTACGCGCCCTGCGGGAGCTGCGGATGATTACCACCAATGCTCGGAAGTCCCAAACCGGCAGTCCTCAAGCCGCCGAGGTTGTCCGACGTGTTCACAGCATTGACGAAGACGTCACCCTGCGGTGGAACATCATCTGACTCCTGACCGGGACCAACCGGGCCGAGCACCTCTTTATGCACAGCCTCCCGAGTAGCGACTCTTTGGAAGGTTCAGAGCGCTCACTCCCCGATTCGGCCTGGATTGCAGCTGGATTGCAGCCGGGTTCTATGGCGGGTGTTGCGCGGACGCGATTGACTATCCACATAGCGCAGCGTTTCACCTTCGCAACGAGCTTCATCTTCCCGAAGACCGTCGCTTCACCGAATAACCAGAAAAGGGCAAGCGTAACGAGGAGGCTTACGGTGACGATCACCTGGGCTGCCAATGATCCACTCGCTGTCACCTACCGTCTGGGCCGCAGCCGATCAGGAGCGACGGCGAGCTCTTGCTCGAATCGCGCCCCAGGTCGGTTCTGATGGGGACCCGACCGTTTCGGTGGTTGCCGCACCAGGGACGTCGTCACGCCATCCCAGACTCGATGGCAGCCAACGACGACGGCCAGACACTGTGCGGGGTTGCCGTCACCGTGCCACACGACCCACCACCACGCTCCCCCGACGGCTGCTGGCCCACATGTCGTGACTGCGACCAGGCGTGGCGCCAACACGAAGGCATCCCCCTATTCCCCTGGCCCCGCGAGGCAGTGGACAACGCAACGACCACCGCAGCACGACAAGGCGCTCGTGGGAGTGGGCCGTGATGGTGGCGCAGAACAACCACGTGGTATTCGCCGCGATCCGTGACCAACTCTGGTCCGACCTCGAAGCGACATGCGACGTCGTGCTCGAGGGCGACGACCACGCCGCCGCCCTGGCCGCACGGACACAGCTGCCCGGCCTGATCGCGGGCCTGCGCGCCCCGGTCGCACAGCACACACCCGATGCGAACGGCTACTACCGACAGTGTCGAACCAGACGCTGGTGGCGCAGGATCCCGGCTCTATGCCATGCGCTGGTCAAGTTCCGACTCACCCGAGACGACTCGATCGACCACCGACTCCGAGGACGGTGAAGCGGCTCGCGCGCTGATCCACCCGGCTCGGTTCGCACGCAGCTCACGCACACCCCATCACGTCGCCCCGCGTGAGCGAAGTGCGCAGAGCGCAGAGCGCCGAACACAAGCCGGTCACCGGGGCGGCAGGAACCCCGACCCCTGCCGCCCCACCCAACTCCGCCAACCACCCCCTCGCCCAACTCGCAGCTGGAGAATCCTGATGACCGGAACCGGTAACCAACCCCCGCATACGAGCCACGTTGACCCCTTGGACGGCAGGGCCACGCTGCGTGCCCGCCTGCTCGGTACCGAACTGCGCCGCGTTCGCGAAGCGGCAAGCCTGACCGTGGGCGAATTGGCCGCACTCACCGACCTCGAACCCGACACGATCCGGCGACTCGAAAGCGGTATCGGTCCGGACGTCCCCGCGTCCGAGTCGACGGTCTGGTGTCCGTGGGGCACCCTCACCATGAGCATGATCAACGCTCTGTGTCGCAACGCAGAGCGGATCGATATCTTCGCGCCTCTGGGCATCCACCCCGCTCTCGGACCGCTCGATGTCGACCGGTGCACCGCCTACGTGCTGGAGGAGTTCGCCGTCGACCGTCGCGACGTGACCGTGCGCGTGATCCGGCACGGAGGGCGCCTGTACCCGGGCGTCGATCACCACCCGCTTACCCGCTTCACCCTGCCCGACGGCCCGGCCGTCGTTCTCTATGTCTACCTGCACGCGGCCCAGTTCACCGAGGAAGAACAGCACCTGCTGGCGGCGTACACGCTCTTCGACGAACTCGCCGGGTTCACCGGAGCCGCTGGTCCCGCCTAACGGATCAGAAGGACGCCGTGAGCCGGGATCGCAGCTCGTCGTCCACGGCCCGCCCAACACTTTCTTTGACCTGGCGGCGACTTCAGCGGAGCTGAAGCCGTGAAAGCTCCCGGGAGGACACATGCGCACGCGCACCAAGCCCGAGTCACAAGGACAGTCGACGGAGGCCGACGAGAAGAAGGCCGCTCCCCGGCTGAGCAACGCGCGCAGCCGCGAGCTCGGCGAGGAACTGCGCCGGATCCGTCATCGCGCCCGCAGGTCGTCCGCGGGCACCGCCGAGGCGATGGGCTGGTCACTGGGCAAGCTCAGCAAACTGGAGACCGGCAGCCGTGGTACCCGCGCGTGGGAGATCGCCACTCTCATCGGACGTCTCGGCGCCGACAAACCCGCGCGTGACCGCATCCTGGCCATCGCCGACGAGCCCGACAACGGCAACTTCCTCCGCCCCTACAACGACGTCCCCGACACCCTGACCGCCCTGACCCTGCACGAGCAACTCGCACAGACCATCATCACTTACGAGCCCCTCACGGTTCCCAACCTCGCACAGACCGAGGACTGCGCCCACGCCCTGACCGGTGACCGCGCGCTGGCCACGGCCCGGACCGCCAGGCAGGACGCCCTACGCCGGCGAAGTGTCGGTCCAGAGATGGTCGTCCTCGTGCACGAGGCCGCGCTGCGCACGATCGTCGGCGACCCGCAGGTCATGCGGGACCAGTTGCTGCACCTGACCCTGATGTGCGGATGGGCCCACTGCAGCCCCCGAGTGATCCCCATGTCGACGCGGTCCCACGCCGCCCTCCGCAACCCGGCCACGCTGCTGACCTTCGACCACCCGATCACGCCGCTGGCCTACATCGAGACCGACACCGCGGTCGTGTTCCAGGACGAGCCACAAGCCGTCACCCACTACCAGGCCAAGATGCGGCGTCTCGCCGCACTCGCGCTGAGCCCCGGCAAGTCCCACGACGTCCTGGCCGGCTGGGCCAACCGCTACGACCGTGACACGCGCTGACCACCGCACAGCCGTCGGAGCAACGATGAACACGACCTACACCGTGAAGCTTCGGACCGACACCTTCGGCAAAGCCGCACTGCTGGCCGGGTTCGGCTCCGACTACCGCACCGCAGCGGCGATGGGAGTCAACCGCTCCACCCTCAGCCGAGTCCTGTCGGGTGAACTCCAGCCCGGGGCCACGTTCATCGCCGGCGCGCTGATCGCGCTGAAACCGATGGCCTTCGAGGACCTGTTCGAGGTGGTCCCCAACGCGGACAGGACCCCCGAGTGAGTGTCCCCAGGCATGCCGCCTCACAGTTGCGTCGTGAACTGGCACAACACCACGACGGCTCCACCTTCACCCCTGACCGCATCCTCACAACCCTGCACGCCGTGCTGGACGAACCGGAGACCGCAGTCGCCCTACTGGCCGAGGTCTGGCCCGCCGTCCCACCCGATGTCGAGCAGGACTGGATCCGCCGGACGAGCGACGTCGGAACCCACCTGCTGACCGTGCTGCCCACGTCCCAACTGCTGGCGACGACGTTCCGCCGCGCCGCCCGAACCATGCGTGCACACGGGCACCTCCGCCTCGCCGCCATCCACGGCATGCGGGAACTCGCTATCCACCGGCAGCGCGACGACGACCCGGACGCCACCGCCGCGTCGCTGCACGACCTGGCCGAGACCTGCCGCGCCCAAGGCAGGATGCACAAGGTCATCGGCTGCGCCGACGAGACGCTGGAGACTTACCTGCTACATGGGTACAGACCCGGTGTCGCGCGCACGCTGGCCCACCTCGCCTGTGCGTCAGGCTCACGTCGCAGCCGACCACGCGTGCGGTGTGCCCGGGTACTCGATCCCGCTCTCAAGCCGACTCCGTCACCGTCCTTGCGATCCCCGTCAGGCGCGGATAGCCAAGGTGCACTAGCAGACACTGTCATCAGCCCTTGGCGCTATATAAACAAAAGTCAAGCATCTGCCGCCAACCACCTTTGAGGTGCCAGAATCCTCCAACGTCCCAATGTTAAAGTTCTTGTCGACACTGTTCTATCGTATGGTCAACCTTGACTACTGCGGAGAAAGATGCGAACTGAACCAATCGCAATCGAGTGCCTCCACCGAGGCGCCATAAGGGTTACCGAAGCCGGAGGTTGCAGATGAGAGTCGTTTCGTATGGAGGCGGTGTCCAGTCCACAGCGCTTCTCGTTCTAGCAGCTCAACATCACATAAACTATGAGGTGTTCCTGTTCGCCAATGTAGGAAGCGATAGCGAGAATCCCGCCACCCTGAATTACGTCCAGACTGTGGCAGCACCATTCGCTGAAAATTCCGGCCTACTGCTACACCAGCTTGAGCGCCAACGTCGTGATGGGACAACGGAGACGCTGATGCAACGTCTTAATAACCCAAGCAGTCGTTCAATACCAATCCCCATCCGTATGACGAACGGTGCTCCGGGACGCCGTTCCTGCACTGCTGATTTCAAAATAAAGGTCATCGGGCGATGGCTGCGCCAGCATGGCGCATCTGTCGAGAGTCCAGCCACCGTGGCAATTGGAATATCACTCGACGAAATCCACCGCGCCAATCGACGACGATGTGATCCGTACGAGCGGATCGAGTATCCCTTGCTCGACCTAAAGCTGGCCAGGGAGGACTGCGAACGAGTCATCGCGAGTGCGGGACTCCCGGTACCGCCGAGAAGCTCATGCTTCTTCTGTCCGTTTCAGACCCTCGACTCCTGGAAACGGCAGCGACAGAATGAGCCAGATCTGTTCGCCAAGTCGGTACAGCTTGAACAGACGCTCAACGAACGCAGAGCCGCACTTGGGCGAGATCCTGCTTACCTATCCCGTTTCGGTCGTCCACTTCCCGAAGCTATACCAATCGTGGATGTGGCGGGTGCAAGCGATGATCCCGATGGCGGCGAATGCGATTCCGGCTGGTGTGCGACCTGACCTACTACATCTATCGCCGTGCAAGCGTGTCTTTGAACTGGGGTGCACAGCCAGGAACTCCTACGTTGTACGCAATACGAACAACCTTCGCGCCCGCGTGATGTGAGCTATCGGCAGAGGACTACACGATCCTTGAAGGCACCTCGGCTTGACAATTTCGCGGATCGTAAAGCGCCTAGGTCATCCTCGCTCAACCCAGCCTCGGCGCCCAGCGCATATACCACCTCTAGGATGTCAGCCAACTCTTCAGGGTCGCTCGATGCGAGGAACTCTTGCACTTCCTCACGAAGTTTTGCCCGAAGAAGCTTGCGATACTCCGCAGCACTTGCTATACGGAAGTTCGCCGTTCGTCCATCCGTGTCAATCAACTCGGGTATTCGGTCGCGCACCAGCTTGTCTCCGGAGCGTTTAGTATTCGAGTTGCCCAAGTTCTCTTTCATGCGGTACCGCCCGTTAAGGTGTTAGAACCTTGATTCGATCAACATCTATTGTCGTTTAAGGTGGGTCGCGCACGTTACTGCTGCTTTTCGCGCATCAGCCTGTGTCCACCTAGTTGAACTCCTATCTGATCAAGCCGTGCCTGCCATCCTGCACGTGTTCCGATCGTCGCGGTGTCAGCCAGCAGACCCGCCCGCTCCTCCTGGAGCGTCAGCCGTGCAAATTTGCTACGGCCCGGGTAGTCGACTGGCACAAAGGTTTCCTTTCGATGTAAGATCGGAGGGTTTGATGATTCTGAAAAGTCAGTATATTTCACGTGCAGTCGGCGGAGATCTGCGCGAATCGAAGCCAGCAAGGCCGGGTGCGGATCTTCATCGAAAGTCGGGTACGCCAAATATGATACCTTTGGTCCCAGGCGGTTCAGCTTCACCAGCGTTGCGCTGTCTACCGCACCTGTGAGAGTTCGTCCGCATCCTTCGTACACTCGCAACACCGGACTGAGCCTGCTTAGTGCCGAGACGTGGACGTAAAGGGCTTCCGGTGTGACTTTGCCGAAGGATGCGGACATACATGCCGAGTTCAGGACACTCTGATCAGCTACTGAGAAGAGGAGTTTGTCAGCGGCATCGCAGGCAGCTTTGTATGTTCCGTACAGCGCTCTGACATCAAGCTGCATGTCATCGGAGAGGTCGCTGTACCTGACTCGACCACTAAATGCTGCGAGCGCCAGATACACACCGAGATCGTCCTGTGCCGTTTCACGGGCGTTCTTCCAGTCAGCCTCGTCGATCAGTCCACGCACGATCGCGAGGGCACGTTTCGTGCTGCCAAACGCTTCATAGATTTCAGCGTCATTGCTAACTTCCCACGGGTCGGGAAGCCGCCCGCGCTCCATCGTAAACCGAATAATGGAATCAAGAAGCGAGCGGTCTGCGTCGCGCAGGGTTTCACTGAGCTTGACTGTCTGGCCGGTAGACCGTCCATGGCGAACCCTGGATGCCAGAAACTGATGGCCTCGACTGTCGTCGCGGAAGACGTAGAAGATACCCGGAGCAGCCGCGATGGACCGTGCGCCGAGGTTCGTGTCGATCCATGATCGAAGCTCGTCCTGCTTGAAGAACTTTTGAAACGTGCCCTTGGTCGTGAGCACTCCGTCGCCGTGGCGGCGCCCTTTCACATGGCGGGCCTCCCAGTCAGGCCGGGCGGCGACGACGAGAAGCTGGCGGGCTAGGGACCAGGCCGATCGCAGCACGTCGACTCGTTCGAATGGGTCCTCGATAACGTTCACCACGTAGCCGAGATTGACAATGTCGGCCTCGCGGCGTGGCGAGGATGCCGCATGATCCGGATCCCATCCTGTGACGTCGTAGCCCAGTGCCGAGAGCCGCAGCACATCACCGCCGCGGCCGCAGCCGTAGTCGAAGACTGATAGGCCCGCGTGCAAGAGCCCGTCGGAGAGTGCGGCCGCCATCGGCTTGCTGAGACCGGTGCGCATCATCGCTGTCCGGCCGCGATCAACGATGGTCATGCGCCGCTACACCGTCCTACCCGTGACTCCGCACCGTTCATGGCGCGTTGTCTCGACGTCGGCGCGGCAGGCGGACGGCTTGAACGTTGTCACGGTTTGGGTTGATACCAGCATTTGCTGGGAAGTGCCACAGCGGCCCGTCGTCGAAGGCGGAGCAACGCCTGCACGGCCCCGCTACCTGTGCGCAGGTCAAGGCGGTGCCCTGGAGCGACCATCCTGACCGACCAGCAGCCACACGTATGGTCCGTCGACCATGCTGCCCGTGGATGTGGAGCAGCATGGTCGAGGACGTGTCGCCAACTTTTTACGGTATGGCGAACAGAATGCGCATGACGCTCAGCCCAGTTCGCGGCCGTGGCGAAGTTCCCACGATCCGACCTCGGTGTAGTAGGAGCCGAAGTGCTTGAGCCACGCGGCGATGATCTCTGTGATCCGGTGTGCTTGGCTTCCCGTGACGTCGGCTCGTTCTTCGATGGCTTGCCGCAGCTCGGTGTTACTGAGGGGCTGTCCGTTCCGAAGTTTTCGTAGCTCGGGGATCGCGTGCAACCGATCGTGCACTGCGGTGTTGAACTGAGCCTCGGATAGGCCAGCGGGAATGTTCATTAGCGCGAGGTCCTGGACTAGACCTGCCTCAACAGCTTCCGCGAAGCGCGATCGTCCACTGTAGAACATGAACAAAGCTTCCGGCCGCCGAGTCACCGGATACCAGGCCATGACCGGACGCGGCTCGGTCGCACCGTCCGCAGTGAGCAACTCGGCTTGCTGGCGAACAAGAGCGGCCATGTGAGCGGTGGCCGGAATCGAGGCCGCCTCGAGCTCACGCACAACCCGTTGCACCTCAGGGTGGGAGGCAGGTGCTTCGATTAGCAACTCGATGTTCGCGTCCGACGCACGCCCTGTCGCCTTGCCGGTCAGATTGGCCGAGCCGATCAGGCAGCGGTCGTCGGCGCGGTAGACCTTGGCATGTAGCGAAGGGCAGAGCGCGACATGCACACGTCCGTCCTCGCTCGCCAAGTCCAGGATCTCCGGATCGGAGACCCCGGCGGCCACCTCGGCGGGAGTCCAACGAGTCACGCAGTCGACTCGTTGCACCGACGGAGGGATCGCGGCCAGCACGGCCTCGAAAACGGCCTTCTTGATGAACGGTGCTACAAGCAGCGCTGCCGTCTCGGCCCTGCCTAGCAGTGTCTCGATCTGACGCCAGACGTGGTCTGGTTCGGTCACTCGGCACCCTCGCCGTCGATGAAGGTGCGGGCGTAACGGCCCCAGTCCCGGCGGGCGTCGGCGATCCTCTCCCGCTGTTTGTCGTTGGGGACCTCATCCTCCATGCGGGCCCAGGAGAACAGCAGCAGCTTGAAGGTTTCGGTCGCGCGGCGCAGGCGGTGCCGCAGCTCGTTCTCAGTCGCGTCCTCGGGGATTTCCTCAAGGACCGCAAGCAACTGGTCGTGCAAGGGATGGCTGTTGTTGAAGATCACCTGCAGCATGCCCGCCATGAGGTCGATGCTGAAGAAGGCGTAGGTGTCCTGGAAGCTGGAGATCCACCGTGCCCGCCACTTCTTCTCCAGGGCCTCGTCGACCAGGGACTGGGCGGTGTCCTGATCAAGGTGGTGCCGCTGGGTGAGCGCGGCCATCTGCTCCTGGCGCTTGTCCTGCTCGGTGGCAGCCTCGTCGAGCAGGTCTGTCTTGCCGGTGTGTCCTTCGTCCCGCCGGCGGTTAACCGCGTCCGTGGCCTTCGACGTGACGTCGTCTTCGTGTCGCTTCTTGGTCTTGCGGGTACCGATCGTCTGCTGCTTGAGTTCGCGCCGAATCGCCGGCAGCAGCTTGGTTTCCAGGTGCAGGGCGAGTTCGAACAGTCGCAGCCGCGGATCGCCGAGGTCGGCTAGCCGGTCCTTGAACGCCTTGAATGTCTCATCGGCCTCCGCTTCAGCTTGCCAGTCGAAGTGCGCGAGGGACGAGAAGATGGTGGCGGTCTGCTTGTTGTTCGTGACGCCGAAGACCTCGTCAAGGGCGGGCGGGAAGTCGACCTCGATGCCCCACCACCGTTCAACTGGGTCGTAGCCGATCGCCCAGGCCGAGTCGAGGTCGAGTTCGCGGCCCTGCCGCACCAGGGAGATCCCAACGTTGCGCTTGGCGTGTTTGCCCCACGGATGGTTACCCGCGTCCTTGTTCGGATTTGCGTCAGCGGGCCACGGATGATCCTGGACATTGGAACGTCGCGCCTCCGGCCGCGCGATGGAGGCTCGCACGGTGACCTTGTGCTCAACGCCGTCGACGACGATCGGGAAATCCATGACGCCCGGTGTCTGCGCGTCGCCGAGGTTGAAGGGTTTGAACATCGGAGCGTCGTCGAACGGTGCTGGGGTGGTGGTCGACTTCATCAGGTACAGGGGATCGTTCGGCTTGGCGTAGTACTCGTCGTTGGCGAGGACCTGGCCGTCCCGCACCGGGGCCATCCGGATATCTACCTTGCTGTCGTTGAGGAAGTGCCGGTAGACGCGGCCGATCAGATCCGAGGTGTTCTTCAACGTGGCGGCGGCGCCGTACCAGTTCACCCGATCGAGGTTCGACCACACGACGAGGGTGCCAGTGTCGGTGAGACCCTCGCTGAGGTTGCGCCACTCGTCGGGAACGCCTCCCGCAATGTGCTCGGGGACGGGGACGTCATCGCGCCCCTTGTCGATCTCGGCCAGATCAAGATAGGTATACAGGGCGTTGCCCGGCCCATTGGTCCAGGACCAGACTTCGACCTTCGTGCACTGCGACATACTGGAGTTCGGCAAACCCATACCGAATCGGCCGATCCGCTGCCGGTCGTCGCCGCGGCCATCGCCGTACTTCAGGGCACGGCGCAGCGTCTCGGCGTCCATCCCCTTGCCATTGTCGAGCACTCCGATCTTCTCAACCCGGTGGCTCGTGCGGGACGACACCAGCACGGGGTTCTCCCAGGCGAAGACTTCCACCAGCGTTGCCTCGGCGTCGATGCTGTTGTCGATCAGCTCGGCGAGCGCGTACGCGGTGTTCTTGTAGCCGCTGTCGCGCATCGCTTTGACCGTCAGCGCGGGGCTGACGATCCGGTAGTTGTTGTCATTGCCGGTCACGCGGGCTCCCATACGTCTTCCCAGTTGGTGAATGCCTCCGCCACGTCGCCGAACCCCGGCAGTTCGGGGTCCACGACGGTGACGATCTCGCACGTGGACGTTCCGCCGGCCTTGGGCCCGCGGATCACCCTCCCGACCATCTGGCTGTAGAGCACCAGTGACTTCGTCGGCCGGGCGATGACGGCGGCACTGGCGGCCGGGGCGTCGAACCCGGTCGTGAGCACACCGAAGTTGCATAGGATCATCGGACGGCGCCCGCCGCCCTTGAAGCGGGCGATGACCTGGTTGCGGTGCCGCGGGGAGGACTCTCCGGTGACGAATTCGGCGTCCAGACCGACAGCGGACAGCACCGCGGCGGTCAAACGACAGTGATCCACTGAGGCGGCGAACACTAGGATGCGGCGGTGCTCCCGTTCCAGCAGATCCATGATCGTCTGGACAACCTTGAGGTTCCACTGCTCATCATGGGCTAGCGCGTCCACGATGCTCGCCGGAATGTCAAATGAGCGCGCCAGCAGTGCGCGGTCGCTCGCTGATAGGTGCAGACCCGCGCCTGCGGCCACCGTTGTCATCGTGGGCTTGGCCAGGTATCCCTGATCGATAAGCGCGGTGACGGGGTTGCTGTAGCCCTCGATCTCCAGCATCACCTTCTGCCGCCAGAAAAAGTCTGACAACCGCTCGTCCTGCGCGATGTCGGCCCAAGTCCGTCCCGGCGTAGCGGTCAACCCCAGCAGACTGGCGTCCGGGCGGATGATAAGGGCATCTACGACACGCTGGAACGTGGGCGCAATGATCTGATGCGCTTCGTCGAACACCGTGAGACTGCTGCGCGAAGCGAGAGTGTGCAGGAACTCGGGACTGCTCTTCGCCGCCGACACGGCCTTCTCCAGCCCAAGGATCACAACCCCGTCCGCGACATCGTCGAGCGTCGTCGGCGCGTTGCCCCACATGCGCACCACGGACACCGGGCGGTTGCCAAGCTGCGACCAGGCGCGTTCGAACTCCGCCGCGGCCTGCTCCAACAGTTCCTGTCCATGAGCGAGCCACACAACGAGGGTGGGCTCGCGGTCGCGGAGGTGATCACAGATCAGGTTCATGCCGGTACGCGTTTTGCCGACCCCGGTCGGCAGGTGTAGCACGGCGCGGCGCGGCCCGTCGTAGATCAGCTCCTTGACCCGTGCGGCGGCGCGGCGCTGATGCGGGAACAGGCCGTAGAGCGGCTCAGTGTCCTGCCGGAACAGCGGTGTCCGCGTAGGCGCCCGGTCGATCGTGAAGCCCAGAAACTCCAGCAGCTCGCGTCGCTGTTCGATCGTCCATGTCAGATGATTGACTGCGTCCAGAACATTCGGGCCGGACGTGTCCGCGGCGAGCCGCTTCGCCAACTCGAGCTGCTTGTCGGCCGGCAGCAGAGCGAGCAGCTCCTTGCGTTCGGACTCGTTGGCTACGAGCTTTTCCGCGTCGATGGCCACCAGGGCGACCGCGCGCAGCCGTTCGTCCGATGCGGTGCCTCCCTCGACGAGGTCTAGCAGGGCACACAGGTCCTTGCCGAGCTGTTCGCGGACATAGGACATCGGAGCACGCTCAAGAACAGCACCGAAGGAGATGCCGGGCGACCAGCCTGCGGTCACGTGACCACCGCCATGGGGCGCGCGAGAACCGGGCACCGGTCAGGGGATACGTGGTTGTTCATCAAGCTGGCAGATCCCTACCTTCTCGAACAGCCGGTGGAGAGTCGCACCGATGAATGACTCATCGCTGACGGGTGCCATCACCGTTACAGTGCGCGACCACACTAGCCTCAGGCACTGACGATTTCGGTCAGTTCGCCTGTACGCGCTGGTCAGAGTGCTACTGGGGACCGTCGATCGTGCTACAGGCCGTAGAAGAGCCGAGAGTTGAGCACCTCAGTCCCTGCCCACGCTGGCGAACACGTGTTCGACTGACAGTGGAGCGGCCCCGGGGTGTCCCTCCGACGTGCGCCGAGCGCCGGGCGTGCACCCGGCTCACGAGCCGAAGTCGTACGGGGGGTGTCCCGTCACTCGTCATGCCACGAAGCTTGGGCAAATCGATCACGCCGATGTAGGGGCGACACGCTGCTCCTGGTGGAACCCCCGTGGCGGCTCATCGCTTCCACCAGGAGTACATTGGGCAGGGCTTAACGATCAGTACGAGATGGGGAGCGTGAGGTGCATTGGAGCAGTCGCCGGTGATCTACCTCGACTACAACGCGACGGCACCCACCCGTCCCGAAGCGCTCGCTGCCGTGGTCGACGCAATGCACTATGTGGGCAATGCCTCAAGCATGCACCTGCCTGGCCAAAGCGCTGCGCAACGCGTCGACAGCGCCCGTCGGCAGGTGGCCGAACTGCTGAACTGCTCACCCGGCGAGATCATCTTTACATCCGGCGCGACGGAAGCCAACAACCTGGCGCTTCGCGCGGCGCACTCTAGCGGACGCCGGCTGGTCACGACCAACGTCGAGCATCCGGCAGTGCTCGAAACGGCCCGCGACCTGACTGCAGATCAACCTGGCTCGCTGATCCTGCTTGAAGTTGACGCTGACGGGCTGGTGGATCTAGCCGCTCTGGAGAACACGCTGGGCCACGGCGATGTTGGGCTGGTGTCGCTCATGGCGGCGAACAACGAAACCGGTGTTCTCACCGACCTCGCGCCCGTGGTCACCGCAGCTCATGCTGTGGGAGCTCTTGTCCACACCGATGCGACACAGATGGTCGGTCGCCTGAGGATCGATCTCGACGACCTCGATGTCGACCTGCTGTCCTTGTCGGCGCATAAATTCGGCGGTCCTCAAGGGGTCGGAGCATTGTTCGTGCGCCGGACCGCGTCGATTCCGTTCCGGCCTCAACTCACCGGTGGTGGACAGGAACGAGGTTGGCGCGCTGGCACACTGAATGTGCCTGGCATCGCGGGGGTAGGAG
This sequence comes from Actinosynnema sp. NPDC023794, assembly GCF_040639675.1. Lineage (NCBI taxonomy): Bacteria > Bacillati > Actinomycetota > Actinomycetes > Pseudonocardiales > Pseudonocardiaceae > Actinosynnema > Actinosynnema sp. NPDC023794. Next base: position 79,114 of record NZ_JBFAFR010000020.1, read on the forward strand.
CCGCTGCCGCCGCCGTGCACCGCAGCCTCGCCGAGGAAGCAGTCCGCATCGGCCGGTTGCGTGACTTACTCGAGCATGCCGTCATGGCATCCATCGACGGGTGCAAGGTGAACGGGTACCGAGTTGCTCGACTGCCGGGAGTCAGCAGCATTACCTTCCCCGGTGCTCCCGCAGATGCCGTGATGGCTGCGATGCCACACGTGGCGGTGTCCGACGGGAGTGCCTGCGCATCAGGAGCACCGAGCCCTAGCCATGTCCTGCTCGCCATGGGGATCAACCGACACGACGCCGACTGCACACTGCGCTTCTCGTTGGGCTACGCCACGACCGAGGACCACGTCATGCAGGCCGCGGAGGCGACCGCGCACGCCGTCAAGCTGGTCCGGGCCTCGATGGATGCCTGCACGCCAACTCCAGGCTGAGCTTGAACGAACACCACGACATACAACCATTCCGCATGGACACCGAGAGGTCCCCCGCATGGCAGACACCAGGCTCGCGGCAGCAGCACACTCCAGCTTCGCGCGCCACGAAACCTTCGCACCGCGCTTCGGCTGGTTGCACAAGGCGTACATGCGGGTGAAAGACAACCCTGGCACCTTTATCGCCGAGGACGCGCCGGTTGAGCTCGGCGTGGGCAAGAACATGGTCAATGCCATGCGCTACTGGTCCAAAGCGTTCAAGCTCACCCGCGAACACCTGAGCGAGGACGGCAAGACCAAGGCCCACATCGCCTCCCCGACCTGGGAAGCGCGCTGGCTGCTCGACGAAGACGGCGCCGATCCCTACCTCGAGGATCCGGGAAGCCTCTGGTTGCTGCACTGGTGGCTGGTATCGTCCCGGCCAGGCGCCAAGTGCTGGGCACCGACCTGGTACACCGCGTTCCACCTCGCACCATTCTCACGGTTCTCGGTCGCCGAGATGACCCAGGTCGTCATGCGCCACGTGAACTTCTCGTTCCCCGAAGGTCCTGTCGAGGCGTCCGTCACCAAGGACGTGGATTGCCTCACCAAGATGTACGCCCGCACCCCGGCCGAGCAGCTCGCAGCGCGGACCACCGATACGAAGACCGGGGCCAAGTCCAACTTCGAAGATCTGCTGGCCTGCCCGTTCCGCGAACTCGACCTTCTCACGCCCGTGGGTAGCCGCGGAAACCAGCAGTGGCAGTTCACCACCGGCACCCGTAACTCGCTTCCCGCGAGCGTGCTCGTCTACGCCTGTTTGGATTACGCGGCTCGCGATACCAGCAGCTCCGGATCTATCTCTCTGGCCCGGCTCGCTAACGAGCCGGGCGGACCAGGTAGGGCATTCCGCGTCAGGGAACCTGAAATTGCCGCGGCACTGGACAGGGTCGCCGCAGAGCGCGCGGACATCAGCCGAGTCGACGCGGTCGGCCAGCGCAGCATGTCCTTCACTGGCAACCCGTTCGTTCTGGCCTGGGATGTGCTCGACGAGCAGTACGGCTACGTCACCCGCCGTCCAGGCTTCCCGACCCGTCGGGAATGGGACCAGAAATACCCGATGCTCGCGAAGGTCGCGATGGCCGAGTCGCAGCAGCAGAAGCACCAGCCGCTTGCTCTCATCGAGGAGATCGCGTGACCGTCGCCGCCCCGTCGCCGCCCTCCAGGGACATCCGTACGGCCGTCCCGGAGTTTCCCGCCGGCATCGCGCTGGTCGGCTCCCAGATGCGCTCCACCAACCTTGAGCGCGACGTCCGCGATGCCCTGCAGTCGCCCTACATTGGTGCACGGGCCGTGGACGTGCTGGAGCGGATTACCAGCGCAATCGCCGACCTGCGACGCACCCGCGCCTGGTCGTTCACCGGTCCTTACGGCTCCGGCAAGTCAACCCTGTCCAACTTGATCGATGCCTTGCTCGGCCACGATGACTCGCGCCGCGACGAAGCGGAGTGCATTCTCGCTGGCACAAGTCCCGCCCTGGCGCAACGTCTCGCCGCAGCCCGTGCTGAGCGGACCAGCACGGGCTTCCTCGGAGCCGTGGCTACGGCGCGACGCGAACCGCTTGTCTCCACCCTGGCACGGGCGTTGGAGACCGCGGCCGCCAGGCGATGGGGCAAACGCGTCCCCAAGCCCATTGCGACGGCTCTCGCTAACTGCACCGATTCCGCGGTCACCGGAGCAAAGCAAATCATGGCCGCGATCACGGCCATGACTGCCGAGCAACCACTGCTGCTGATCATCGATGAGTTCGGCAAAACGCTCGAACACCTCGCCGGGCACAGCGAGTTCGCCAGTCCCGAGCACGACCTGTTCCTCCTTCAGGAACTCGCCGAGCACTGCGCCGGCCCTAACGGACTACCCGTATACTTGCTAACCCTGCAGCACTTGTCCTTTTTGGACTATGCGTCCCGGACAAGCGACCTAGAGACCCGCGAGTGGGCCAAGATCCAGGGACGATTCGAAGACATCACTTTCGTTCCGCACCACGGCGACTCCCTGCAACTGCTACGCCGACGGCTCGACCACTCTGCCGTCAATCCGGCTGGCGAAGCGCTGATCCAAATGTGTGCGGATGCTGCAGCCCGTGAATGGAAAGAACACGGCCTCAATATCCTCGCCGAGCTCGACAGCAAGGACTTCGCCGACCTCTATCCACTGCACCCACTGACCGCGATCGCCGCACCCATCCTCGCCGCTCAGATCGGCCAGCACGACCGCAGCCTGTCAGGCTTCCTCAGCAGCGGAGAGCCCAACACTGTCCGCGACGCCCTGACCGCCCACTCCCGGACCGACGCCGAACGCGCCAGCACCGTACGACTTCCACAGCTGTACGACTACTTCCTCAACGCCGGCCGCACCTCCCTGCTCGCATCCCCGAACGCGAGCCGCTGGATCGAGATCGACGCGCGCATCAGGGATGCCAATGGCCTTCCCGACCCTGACCAGGACTTGCTGAAAACCATTGGCGTGCTGAACCTGATCGACGCCGATGGCGCCCTCAGTGCCACCAGCGAAATGATCCATTTTGCTTTGCGTGATCCACATGATCTTGTCGACGCAGCCGCCTACGTCGCGCTGGAAGAACAGGTTTCCGATCTCGTTCGTCGCGGCTTCCTCGTCTACCGCGAATTCAGCGGCGAGTACCGCTTGTGGCAGGGCACCGACGTCGACATCGACGGGCGGCTCAAGGAGATCACCAGTCATCTCGACGAAGCGTCGGTGATTCAGCGATTGAGCGCCTATGTCCCCTCTTCAGTCGTCGCAGGTCGCCACAGCCAGGTGACCGGGATGCTGCGCGTGTTCGTTACCGCCGTCAGCGGACCGGAGACGAACCACATCGACGCGCCCGACGAGATGACCGGACCGGCCGACGGTCTCGTGGTCTTTCATCTCGGCACGCCGACGAAGCGACCCGTCTTGGACTCGACATTGCCCGTCGTATTCGGTACAACCCTCAACCCTGACATCGTGCTCAGCGCGGCCACGCATCTCGTCGCGCTCAAAGAGCTCCAGGAGCAGGCGCTCGATCACGTAGCACTCAGGGAAGTCACGGATCGTGCCATCCAGGCCGAAGCCACATTCCGAGAGATCTTCCAAGCAGCGTTCTACCCACCGGCGACTGAAGCCACCTGGAGTACGTGGCATGCAGGCCTGTCTGCCGACCGGGATCCCGACACCGCGCAGTTGACGGCGCGCAGCCTGAGCGGCCTCGTGTCACGGGTATGCGACGAGGTCTACTCGCAGACGCCACATATCCGCAACGAGATGCTTGGCCGGCATGCGCTTACCAGCCAGGCCGCCCGAGCACGCAGCGATCTTCTCGACGCGATGTTGACTTCCTCGGGCAAGCAGGACCTTGGCTTCCCCACCGACAAGTATGGTCCTGAGCGTGCCATGTATCGCGGCGTGCTGGCCTATCTCGGTCTGCACCGGCAGAACGGCGCAGTTCAGGCGGAACAGACCAGCGACAGCCTTTTTCCGTACGGCTTCTCGGCACCAGGCGACAAGGATTCTGAGAGGTACGCCAAGCCGGCGTGGGAGGCGCTGCAGCGGGCCCTCACCGAGGCAACCGAACGTACCTCGCTCGATCACGTTGTTCGCGTCGTGATGAGCCCGCCGTTCGGTGTGAAGGCCGGTGTCTGGCCCCTGCTCGTCGTTACCGCGCTGTTGATCAGGAGGCACGATGTAGCGCTGTTCGAGGAAGGGACGTATCTTCCCCGCCTGACCCAAGACATTGTCGAACGTCTGGAGAAGGTACCGAGCCGCTTCCAGGTCAAGTACACGCCGGTCAGCTCCGGGCAGCGCGCCAGTGTTGTCAAGAAGCTCCTGGTATCACTCAAGGTTGAGCCCGCCCGATCGCAGGCGTTGCGCAACCCCGACATGCTGTCGGTCACCCGTGCGCTGCTGGAACGCGTTATGGTTCTCAATAAGTACGCACGACAGACCAAGCAGGTCTCGTCCGACGCACTCGCCGTGCGTAAGGCGTTGGTTGGCTCCCAAGATCCGGACGACTTGCTCTTCAATGCCCTGCCCAAGGCACTCGGTCTTGGGCCAATCGGTCCGGCTGCCCGAGCGGACGCTGCGGCCGTTGATGAGTACGTCACCAGGCTGACTGCGGCTGTCGACGAAATTGCTGCCATCGACAGCAAGCTCCGCGCCAAGGTTGTTGAGACTCTGGCACACGAGTTCCGTCTTCCCAGCGAATTGCACGAACTGCGCTCCACTCTCGCCGCACGCCTCCGCGGCTTCGCCGACGTCGCGCTGAGTGCGGAGCTGAAAGGCTTCGTCGACTTCGCACTCAGTGACAGTTTGTCCGACGAAGACTGGCTTGACCCGATCGTTGTCCGCCTGACCAATAATGCTCTTGGTGACTGGGATGATCGTGAAGCCGCGATGTTCCCCCGCCGGGCACGCGAGATGGCAGCAGCACTGGACCGAGTCGGTCACCTGCACCGCACGACCGATGCAAGCGCTCAGGAAGAAAACCTGGAGGCGCAGCTGTTGACCTTGACGGATAAGGCAGGTGTCGAGCACCGCACACTGATCTACATGCCCACGCGCAGCCGCGCAAAGGCAGAGAACCTCGCCGCAGACGCCTTGAAGAGGGCCGAGAAGGCACTCGGGCCCGACGGCGCGCGGATCTTGCTCGCCGCACTCGCGCAGCGAGTGGCCGAGGCGACGACCGTCGCACCAGAGACGAAGGAGCAGTCATGACAGGCGCGAACAGCTCGAAGGTGCGGCACGTACTAGGTATCTCGGGAGGGAAGGACTCCTCAGCTCTGGCCATCTACATGCGAGACAGGGTGCCGGAGATGGAGTACTTCTTCTGCGACACCGGTGCCGAGCTCCCAGAAACCTACGAGTACCTCAATCGCCTCGAGGCAGCACTCGGAAAGTCGATCGCTCGCCTCAACGCATCCCGCGACTTCGACCATTGGATGGAGGTCTACCAGGGAACGCTGCCCAGTCCGCAGATGCGCTGGTGCACAAAGAACCTCAAGATCAAGCCATTGGAAGAGTGGGTTGGCGACGACGAGGTCATCTCCTACGTAGCGATCCGCGCCGACGAGAACCGGCTCGGCTACGTCAGCACCAAGCCCAACATCGAAGCGGTCTTCCCTTTCCGCGAGGACGGCATCGACAAGGACGGCGTAATGCGCATCCTCGACGAAGCCGGCATCGGCCTCCCTGGCTACTACGAGTGGCGGACTCGCTCCGGCTGCTACTTCTGCTTCTTCCAGCGCAAGCACGAATGGGTAGGACTCAAGGAACGACACCCCGAACTGTTCGAAAAGGCGGTCGCCTACGAGGAGAAGGTCCGATACCGCCACACCGCTATGGAGGGACGCAACTACACCTGGTCTCAGGGAGAATCCCTGCACGAACTCATCGACCGCAAGAACGAGATCGAGGCGAAGCACACGGCGGCCTTGGAGCGTGCATCCAAGCGGATCAAGCCCAATCGGCCACTCCTCGAAGTGCTGTCCGACGCACTCGATACCGACGACGATGAGGCTGGTTGTTCGGTGTGTCATCTCTGAGTGAAATGGTGCCCTGAGGCATCACTGGTCACCTGTACTGACTGGACTGGAGACCAGTGACGCCTTAAGTTTGTATACTTTGGTGACCCGGTATGTGAATCCCAGCGATTAGATCGGACTGAGCGCCGACAACAGTACCAATCAGCAGTGGTTGTTGGCGGGCGACACCTTGTTCTCGCGGCGAGCGTTCGGGTCTGCTGCACGGATTGGTGACATCTGAGATGGCTTGCCGTGATGGCGAGCTGGGAGGATGTCGGGATGCGACGCAAGCCTTCCGCCAGGGTCGCCAGCGAGGGAGTGACCCATACCCAGCTGGCCATCCAGGACGAGCTGGGTTGGTTGTTCCGCGAGCAGCCGACCGAGGACTACGGGATTGACGCGCATGCCGAGGTTGTCGACGGCGAGAACGTGCGCGGGCGCCTACTGGCCCTGCAGATCAAGGGAGGGATGAGCTGGTTCCGGGAGACTGGGCCAAGGGGCTGGTGGTTCCGGCCGGATGCTGAGCATGTGGCCTACTGGCTCAACCACTCCCTGCCGGTGGCCGTGGTGCTGTACCACCCGGAGACCAAGCGCTGCCACTGGCAGCTGGTGAACCGCCAGACGCTCCAGGCAACGTCAACGGGCGGTTGGAAGCTGCTGGTGCCGGAAGCCCAGGTACTGGATGCAAGCGCGGCGGACAGGCTGCGCGAGGCCGCCGAGGGCGACCCATACGTTCTGCGTATCCGCCATCTGCAGCTGGCAAAGCCGTGGATGAAGCTGGCGGCCAATGGCAAGCGGCTGGTGGTGGATATTGAGGAGTGGATCAACAAGACGTCCGGACGCGGCTCCATCTCGCTGGGCGTGGACAACGAGGACGGCGAGAAGCCTGAGGAGCTGGCCAGTTGGGGCGTGTTTCTCGGCTTGGCGAGCTACGCCGAGGTGGTGCCGCGGCTGTTCGCGTGGGCGGACGTGCACGTGCACGAGGAAACCTACGAGGACGCGGAGTACGACCAGTACGAGGCTGAGTGCGTCATCTACGACAACGAGGGTGACCGCTTCGTCACCGAGGACTTCGACGAGTGGCGCAGCGGCAGGTTGGCACAGGGCCTGCGGCCCTACGCCAATGGCGCTGGTGAGGTGGACTTCTGGCGGCTGGAACTGACGCTCAACGAGCTGGGCAAGGCGTTCCTGGTGGTGGACAGGTTCGGGATGGACGGCGGGAGGTTGTTGACGTAGGGCTGGTTGCCGACGACCGAGTCGTTCGCGCCATCACGTTGATCATCGACACGGTCGTCGCGCACACCTCAAACTTCGAGTTCGGCAACGTCCTAGACCTGTCCTGCGACTGGGCGCCCCGGACGTCTACCGGGGCAGCGCTGGGACTCATGCCCCAACGCCCCGTTGGGGACGGGTCGGAGCCCTGCCCCCAACGGGTGCTACTCGGGCGCGGACAGCCCGAAACTTGACTCCACCACCAGGCTGCCTGCGTGAAACCGCTGGTCAGCGCTGTTCCCATCCTTTGGTACTCCCGCCCGAGGTCCCGCCCTCCGCAGAACGATCTCGCGCAGGTTGGTGGCCTCCTGGGGATTTGAACCTGCGCAGCCCTTCGACATGCTGAACCCCGGCCATTCGGTGGCGGCGTGGACGTCACCTACGGGGCAGTCACCGCAGTGCCTTCGACGTGACAGTCGAACGGGCCGATGTGCGCTGCTTCAGCGCCGTGCCATTGCCACCGCAGCGATCGTGGGCCTGTGATCCGCAGTCTGTGTCCAACCGCGTCGGTTCAGGTCGCCAGGCGGCCGTATCAGCAGGTCAGGACCCGCCGAGGACTCTCGACGCACCTTGAAAGCGGTTCACACCAACAGGTGTTGCTTGACGTCGATTCGGCAGATTCACCCGTTGGGACGACCCCATTTGGCGTCGGTCAAAGATCTGGAGCGACCCGCTCCTGATTTCGCTCCTGAACACCATTCATCAAGATCGCAACATTACCGTTTCGTGACCAATTCAAGACCGACACCATCGCACGAAGAACCCGCTGACCTGGGCCCTTATCCAGATCGAGCGGGCTTCTTCAGACCGTCGGGACTACAGGATTTGAACCTGCGACCCCTTGACCTCAAGTTATGGCGTAGTACCAGGTTGACAAGAGGCTCGTGCCTGCCCAGGCAGCCTTCCTGTGTCACCCGTCCGGTGGAACCCGCGAAGGACCTTGGTCGGCACGCGTCCCCTGGCGACCCCTATTTCGGAGTTCTGGAGTGTCCACCGCACTCGTTCGCCTCCGGAGGGCTCCGTGTCCCGTCCAGATCTCGATACCTCCCGCCTGCTGCACACTCCCGCTGAAGCGGCAGCGCTGCTGGCCGTCCGCGAGTCGTGGCTTCGCCGCAAAGCCGGACGCCGGGAGATCCCGTGCACCTTCCTCGGCAAGCACCTGCGCTTCTCCCCCGCCGACCTGACCTCGATCGCCCACGCCGGTGCCCGCCCGGCACGCTCCACGCGACCGCCAGCCAGACACCACAAGTCCTTTCGAGACTGACGAAAGTTCCTGTGCCGCAACGCTTGCATTGCTCGGCCACTGGAGCGTTCATCCTCCTGTCACGCCGTGACCATCACACCACCGCCGGGAAAGGACAGCACACATGGCTTGGGTGGAGCAGTCGGGAAGCAACCACTGGCGCGTCCGGTTCCGCCGCGACGACGGCACCATCGGGTCCATCCCCGGTTTCAGGAGCGAGAAAGCCGCCCAGGACCACGCCAACGACCTCGAATCCGACCAACGTCGCGGCACCTGGCTCGACCCCACCGGCGGCCGCACGACCCTGGAGGAGTGGCTCACCGACTGGTGGGACGCCCTCGACGTCGACACCCGCACCGAGGACAACTACCGCAGCATCGTGCGCAACCACATCCTGCCCCGCTGGGGCGACACCGCCCTGGCTGACATCACCAACCTCAAGGTCCAGGCCTGGGCCAAGCAGCTGCGCGCCGGACACCTGTCACCGGTGACCGTCACCGGGTTCGTCAAGCTGCTCTCCCAGATCCTCACCGACGCTGCCGAGGACAAGCTCATCATCGCCAACCCCATCCGGCCCCGACGCCGCGGACGCCGCAACCATGCCGCCCGCATCCCCGAGAAAGTCTGGGCCGAGCCCGCCGAGGTGCTGCGCATCGCCGACCAAGTCGCCGCCTTCTACGGACCCGTCGGAGCAGTGCTCCTCATCACCGCAGGCTGGACCGGCGCACGCTGGGGCGAACTCACCGGCCTGCAACGCCACAACCTCCACCTCTTCGACGACGACACCGGCTTCCTCGTCATCGACCCCCAGAACGGTGCCCTGCACGAATCCGCCGGCGGCAAGCTCTGGCTCGGGCCGCCCAAGACCCACGCCTCCGCTCGCACCATCACCCTCAACCCCTCACTCGTCCGACTCCTGCGGGCGCACCTGGACCACCACGTCCACCCGCACGTCTTCACCACTCCCGAAGGTGCGCTCCAGCGCCGCAGCAACTTCAGCAAACGCGCCCTGCGCCCCGCCGCCGACGGCAACCTCAACCAGCCCCGCGCCGTCCTGCGCCTCCAGCCGGTCAAGCCCGGCCTGACCTTCCACGGCCTGCGCCACAGCCACAAGACCTGGATGATCGCCGACACCATCCCCGAGATCGCCCAATCACTCCGACTCGGCCACATCCTCAAAGACCCCGTCCAACGCACCTACTCCCACGTCGCCCCCGAAGTCACCAGCCGCCTGCTCCAGTGCCTCCAAGACCGCTGGGACAAGGCCGTCATCGATGTCGGCGACAGCACATGGCGCAGGATGGCATAGCCCATGCATGGTCTCCTCATCTATCACTTCAACGGCGACGACCACGCCGACGAGCCGGTCACCATGCACTCCGAAGCCACCCTCGGCGAGGTCCTGACCGACATCCTGGCCACCCGCAGCCGCGCCGAACCGTGATGTACGCCCAAACCCACCAACGGTCGGCCCGGCTGAGCTGCCCGCCCTTCAATTCATATGGCGCAGGCGGAAGCGACATGCGCGACGAACGAACACTCCGACATGATCGCCACCGGCCGCATCAACGCCGACGCCCTCGACCAAGCGGCAGTGGACGCCCCTTGCCTCTTTACTACGGCAAGCGCCAAATTCGGCATCAGCAGGGCCACCGCGCACACCGCTACCACGACGAGGCCGTCACCGTGCTCGCCGGCCAAGCCCCTGACCCGCACGACGCCCTGCGACGCGCCGAGGACGAGGGACTGGGCCACGTGGTCCTCGACGGGAAGGCCTTCTCCGCCGACCGCCTTCGCGAGAAGACCACCTATCGTGAAAGGCGATTCTCAGTGACCGAGCAACGTTCGCGCGTGTCTTTCGAGCGGTTCGGCGAGGTCGGGGAACTCGCCGCCGCCGATTCGACGCGACAGCCGGGCGATGGTGTAGAGCTGCGCGAACCGACCCGTGTCCGTGTCCGTGTCCGTGTCCGTGTCGAGGATGTCGGCGTAAACGTCGTGTACTCGCTGCGCGATCTTGGGCGTCAGGAGGCTGTAGCACAGCAGGGTCGCCGCGTCGGTGCCCGCGGGTCCGCGTCCCCACCATTCCCAGTCGAGCAGGCCGAACCGTGGACGCAGCAGGTTTGCCCAGTGGACATCGCCGTGGACGGTCTCCCATTCGGGCACGGTGGGGTCGACGGCGTCGCCGAAGCGTTGCACGATCCGGTCGGTGATCTTGTCCTGGCTGCTGTTGACGCGCGCGGTCGGTGTCGCCGCGACGGTGTTGGTGGTGCGGCGCAGCTCGGCCCACCACTCGTCGGACAGGTCGACCTCGGTGCGCAGTGCGTCGGTGGGTGAGCAAGGTTGACCAGGCATGCGGGTCATGAGTTCGGCGCGTTGCTGTCGCCATTCCTCCCACTCGACCACGTCCAGAACGCGGGGTTTGGCGAGGTCTGCGAGGACGTTCGCGTCGAGGTTGCCCGTCCAGAAGTCGCCGTCGATCCACTGCTTGTCCTCTGACACGACGCGTAGCCAGTACTCAGTGTCGCCCTTACGGACGGGGGTGCTGATCGACCGGTCGTGCCAGCCGAAAAGCGGGTCCCCGGTTACGACCACGCCGAAGTGTTCGGCAGCGCGGTCGAGGTTGCCGCGCATCCACTGCCGGAACCGCGCGTCGGCTTCGCTGGTGTCGACCGGCACCTCGCCCCCTTTCACTGTTCGGTGACGTATCGCAGATAGGCGGCCGGGTTGTTCATGTACCGGCGCCAGTGGTCGACCAGTGCGAGGTCTTCCCACTTCGTCCGCCGGAACCCGTGGTCGCCCACTTCGATGATGTCGGCGCCCGGCGTGGCGGCCAGGACCGGCGAGTGCGTCGCGCAGATCACCTGCGCCCCCGATTCACCGAGGTCGTACAGGAGGTTGACCAGCCGTAGGCAGGACGTGAACGACAGCGCCGCCTCGGGTTCGTCCATGAGGTAGAAGCCGGGTTCACGGAACATGTTCGCCAGCACGGTGAGGAAGCCCTCGCCGTGGCTCATCTCCCTGGTGTCCTCTTCCCAGTAGCCGCGCATGCCGCTGACGGCGTCCATGAACCCGAACGCCGTCTCGGCCCGCAGGAAGTACCCCCGGCGCTTGGTCCGCGGCCCGCTCTTGTGCCGGGAGCCCGCCGCCGTGGTCTCCCATTGGAGCAGGTCACCCAGCGCCGTTTTCGGCCGGTCGTTGACGTACTTGCGACCCGCTCGCCCGCCGCGCGCGTCCAGTCCCCATGCCTCGGCGAACGCCTCGACCAGGGTCGACTTCCCCGAACCGTTCTCCCCGACCAGGAAGGTGATCGGCCGCTCGAAGACCATGCCTTCCTCGGCCATCTGCGCCACGCACGGCACGGTGAGCGGCCACGGTCGTGAATCCGGAAGACCGGAGGGCAGTAGGTCGTCGGGGATGTACGCGCGGCGGGCAAGCATGGGCTGTCCTTGATCAGTACTCGGTCGGGACGCATTTCCCCTTGGACGTGCAGTTGCCCGCAGGGTTGCACGCCGGGCCACAACTCGGCCCGCACTGCGGGTCACACATGTTCGGCACACACGGCGACACCGGTCGTTGCGCGAACCGCTCGGCCAACGCCGCGCCCGTTGACGGCCGTTCGGGACCATTGCAGGGTCGGTACAACGGAGCCTGGCATCGGCGGCCGCTACGGGCGCCGAAAAGTCGCCGGGCAGAACCACCCGGCCGGGTCACAGAGACCTGGAGCACAACGCTGACAACATTTCGTGTGGGGCGACCGCCTGCTCCAGATTTGCTCCAGCTCGGCCACCGCAGTCCACAGTGGACGGAAAAGCAAGATCGCCCGCCACCTGCATTACCGCAGGTCAGCGGGCGATTCGTATGCTGTATTCGATTGTGGAGCTGAGGGGACTCGAACCCCTGACCCTCACACTGCCAGAGCAGCGCTTCGACAAGATCCCACTACCAGGGGTTCACTATTCGCACCGAAGCGTTTCCAACCGCTCCAGCTCAGAAATGGGCGATTAGTAGGCGAACACGTCCTCCCACCCCAGCGTCTGAAGAAGCACGTGCGTGGGAAGGAAATCACAACACTTGCGATAGTACTCAAGGCGATCCATCTCGCCCAGCAGCCGCATCAAGGTCGCGTGCAGTGGAAGCAGGTACTCCACGTCCCGCGCGGCGTACTCGATCTGCGCCACTGAAAGTTCCGATGCCCGCCAGTCGCTGGTGCGCTGCTCCTTACTGATAACGACATCGAGATATTCCAACAGGAGTGACTGCAGGCTGTACGCCGAACCCGCTTTCGCCGGGTTGAGCAAGCGGGAAGCCACCTTGGTGCAGCCCACCCGGGCCGGTGACACATCCCAGTGGTGGGTCATGAAGCGGAGGTCGAACGGTGCGTGGTGGAAGACCTTCACAACACCAGGGTCTTCCAACAGGGCGCTGAGATTCTCCGGACGCGTGCCGTCGACCTGCACGATCAAGGTGCCGACCGAGCCGTTGTGCACCTGACACGTCGCGATCTGATCGTTCTTCCAGTCAAGGCCGGAGGTTTCGATGTCCCAGGCGACAGGTGCACCACCGGTGCGCAACTCCGCCAGCTGCGCACCGGTGATGTCACCTGTCTGAACCCGACGTCGCACTGCGCGACTCCTCTTCACCGGTAGACGGGAAAACAAGCCTGCTCTGCTTCTGGATCGCGTCGATGTCCTCACGCACGAAGTCGTAGAGCGAGCCGGGCTCGCTGCACACGATCGTCGGCACACCACCGCGCTCCCTGCGGTGAGCATAAAGGGTCACGATCGCCGTCCTGTCGAACCGGTACGCACTGAACAGCGAATCGCCGATTCGGTAGTAGACGAAAACATCGGCGCCGCCCGGCTTCGACAAGGCTTCGAAGTCCTTGCGGGCCTGGGTGATCCGGTCGATCATTTGAAATTCGGTCAAGCTGAACCGTTCAGCGAGATTGCGCACCGTGCCCACGTCGTCCGGGTCCGGTAAGTACACCCGAATCCTCGACTTCTTGCGAGCGGCGAGGCTGCGCAGGTTGTCGTGGTTGTTGTTGCGCCAGGTCTGCCCGTACGCCAGGAAGATGTCCAGCTTGGTGGCCTGCCGGAAGAGAACATCCCAGTCCGCGTCCCTGAGGTAGTTCGTGCCGATCCGGGTCACCCCGGACCGCTCGATGTCGTTGGCGAACTTGGTGTTCTCCAGCACCTCACGGGCGAAGGAGCGCTTGCTCACCAGCTCCCACAAGATCATCAGCGCCACGCCGGTGATGATGGCACCCCCGAGGTTGTTGAGGATGCCCTGCAAAGCGGGGTTGCCCCTGATCGCGTCCACGCCGTTAGCGATCCAGAGGAGGGCAAGCCCCACCAGTGCCGCGAGCAGCGACACCAACAAGGTCTTGTAGTTGGTCAAAGCCCGCCGCGGTCGATCACGCTCAGAACTGATGACGACCTCCGTAAGCTCAAGCTCGTGGTGTGACCTGCACGAACACGGTCGAAGACGTTCGGACGAGACTACCGTTCAGCGACTGAACAGGTTGTTGACGGCGTGTCGGGTCGCCCGTGCAGGTGCGCGGTAACGCCCGCAGCACCTCGCACGCTCGGAGGCTGATCATGACCCGCCGCGCGGCCGAACGGTCGCCGGCCCGCATCACCGAGCAGTCGGGCGTGCACCGCGCAACGGCGCAGCAACTCTGGAACGGCTACTTGCTCCCGTCGCCGCACTGCACAGCCTGATCGAGTGGTCCACGTTCGACAATCGATCCGGCTCACGAGAGCGAGCGTGGCGAACGACGCGGTCAGCGACGTCGGCACGCGGGGCCGGCGGTCGTGGACGACGGCCCAGCCAACGACCGACCGTCGATAGCAGTGCGTAATTCACACAACCTCTTCTATACGTATCGACCACCCGAACGGACGAACAGTGACCGTAGAATCGCACGTTATCCGACTCCGGGTAGCACTACCGCCTTTTGACGCAGAACATCACCTGATCCGACCCTGACCGAGGCGTCCGGTCGATAACATGACGTGGTGGCACGGGAGTACGACGCGCAGTTGCTGGAATCGGTTGCCGTACGTCGCGTTCGGCTGCGCGAGTCCCTCCTCTGGGGATGGGACAAGCGCGTCCGCGCGACTTCGGACAACCTGAAGTTCATGGCGATCAGCTTCGTCCTGGCCACGGTGGCCTGCGCCGGCTGCGTCGGGTGGTCCTTCGTGAAGGACGCCCTTCAGGAGCGCGGTGGAACCGCCACGAACGTCACCGTGTCGCGATGACGGCGTCAGCGCCCACGGGCCGGCTCACCAGGGTGACCCTCGTCGGATCCGCACGTCGCGTCGACGTGGTGCTGCCGTCGGACGAACCACTCGGGGTGCTGTTACCGGAGGTCGCCGCCATGCTTGGCTACGGCCCGAGCGGTCGGCCGCACGGCTTCCAGGTGAGCACCGTGGACGGTTCCGCGCTCGACCCGGTCACCAGCCTGCGGGCAGCCGGCATCGCCGACGGCACGTTGCTGCGCGTGGACCCGTTGACCGAGGCACCGCCCGCCGCGATCGTGTACGACGTCCCCGACGCGGTCGCCGACGACCTCGCCCGACGGCCGGGGCGGTGGGGTGATCGGGCGCGGAGGTGGACCGCGACCTGTGTCGGCATGACAGCGGCCGTGGCCGCGGTGGTGCTGGCCGGTGCGCAGGTGCCTCCGTGGCTCTTGGCGCTCGCCGGGCTCACGGTCGTCAGCGGCGGTTTCGTGCTCGCGCTGCCCACCGGTCGAGCGGTCGGTGTCGCGCTGGTGCTGGGCGGTGCGGCCTCGGTGGTGGCGGTCGTCCCGGGGTTGACCGCGAACTGGCTGCTGCGGAGCGGGCTCTGGACGCTGGTGATCAGCGCTGTGGTGGCGCTGCTGGGCCTGGCTGCCGGGCGCCGACGGGCAGGGCTGTTCGGGAGCGGCACCGCCATCGCCCTGCTCACGCTGTGGTCCGCGCTGTTCGCCGCCGGCCTCCCTGCCGATCGGGTCGCGGTGATGATGACCGTCGTCGCTGTCGGTGGGTTGGGGTTGCTCCCCCGAATCGCCGTGATGTCGTCCGGGTTAACGAAGTTGGACGACCGGCTCGCCGCCGAGGAGACCGTCTCCCGCTCCTCCGCAGAGGCCGCGGTGGACGCGGCGCACCGCGGCTTGGCCCTCGCCTGCGTGGCGGTGGCCGTGTCCTCGGCCGTCGCCGGTGCGCTGCTCGCGTGGACCGGTGGCACGTGGGCGGTCGTCCTCGCTGGCCTGCTGGTCATCGTCATCCTGCTGCGCCTGCGCGCCTTCCCGTTGACCGCCGAAGTGGTCGCCTTGGTCATCGGGGCGCTGGTGGTGCTCGGCTTCTTGGTGACGCGTTGGGTGAACGAGCGACCGGACTGGTGGTGGGGCGGTACGGCATCGATGACGGTGGTGCTCCTGCTGTGCCTGGTTGTGGTCGGCTACGCCCCATCGCCCCACGCACGTGCGCGGGCACGTCAGTTCGCTGACCGGTTGGAAGCCCTCGTGGTGATCGCGGTCGTGCCGGTCGCCGTCGGCGAGTTCGACATGTACGCGCGGCTCCTCAGTACGTTCTGAACGGGTGACGCGATGTCCACACCAGCACAGCCGAACCGCGGTTTCCACCCCCCGGTGCCTCCGCCGGTCCCCGTGCCACCGGTTTCCCCGCCGGTCTTCACACCCCCGGTGCCTCCGCAGCCCCCACAGGCACCGCCTCCACAATCACCACCTGCGACGCAGTTGGTTCGCCGCGTCCGACGTGGTGATTCGCCCCTTCGCCGGGTGTGGCGAACCGCCGGCTCGACGGGACGGGGTACCCGCGCCACCAGGGAACTAGCCGAGTTGGCCGACGCGGCGCGCATACCGCTGACCACGGGTCGTCGGTTAGCGGTGGTGTCCATGCACGGCGGCGCGGGTAGGTCGACGGTGGCGGCCCTGCTTGCGCTGGTGCTCGCCGCCCGCCGTCAGGAGCCGGTGCTGCTCGCCGACGCCGACCCCGACGGCGGCCCACTGCCGTGGCGGTTCGGCTTCGCCAACCTGCCGACGCTCACCGCGCTCGCCCCGCGACTCCTCAACGCCCGGGGTGGCGACCTGCGCACGATGGATCGGCTGTTACCCCGCATCCCGGCCGGTCCGTGGCTGTTGCCCGGCGGTGCGCCAGTGCAGCCGCAGTTGTGCCGGGATGTCACCAGGTCGTTGTCCCGGCTGTTCGCCGTGTGCGTCACGGATTGCGCGGGCGGCGTTGCGTCACCGGCCACAGCGGCGGTGCTCGACGAGGCCCACGCCGTCGTGGTGACCAGTGCCGCGAACCCGAGCGCGGTGCGGGACACCCGCTCGGGCCTGGCGCGGCTCGCCGCAACGCGCGGCCCGTCCGTGCTGGCGCGCACCGTGGTGGCCTTGAACACGATCACTCCGGACGGCTTGGCCGCGCTGCGGGTGGACGCGGTGACCGCCGCGTTCGCCGGCATGGGCGTACCGGTGGTGACGTTGCCCCACGACCGCCACCTGGCCGCGGGCGCCGTGGTGACGGCGTCCTGGGTCGGGGAACGGACCATGGTCGAGGCGACCCGCTTGGCGGGCAGCGCGCTGGCCCGCGCACGGCAACTGTAGGAGGTGACATGACCACGCGCGTGGTGCACCGGCCCACCAGGGCGGTCCGGCCCCTGACCGCAGAGGACCCGCAGGTGGTGGACGAGCCTCCGGCGCTGCCGGACGGCAAGACCGCATCG
Source organism: Actinosynnema sp. NPDC023794 (assembly GCF_040639675.1). Classification (NCBI taxonomy): domain Bacteria; kingdom Bacillati; phylum Actinomycetota; class Actinomycetes; order Pseudonocardiales; family Pseudonocardiaceae; genus Actinosynnema; species Actinosynnema sp. NPDC023794. Next base: position 96,336 of record NZ_JBFAFR010000020.1, read on the forward strand.
GGCGTCCAGAGCCTGATCCCGATGGTCGGGGCCGGGGCGGCGATGACCATGATGATGTTCCTGCGCGGCTCGGGATTCGCCGCACTGGGAGCGGTGGTGATGGTCGTGGCCCTCGGCGCCGCGGGTGTCTTCTACTTCACCCAGCGGGGACAGGCCACCCGCAAGCGCCGGACGCAGCGCGAGCACTACCTCGACTACTTGGAAGAACTCCGCGAGCAACTGCGAGAGCACGAACAACTGCTGCGTGACCGCGCCGTCCTCCTCGACCCGCCCGCCGCTCACCTGCTCGGTGTGGTCCGCGACCCGGCGCGGCTGTGGGAGCGCAGGCGCGCCGATGTCGACTTCCTGCGGGTTCGGCTGGGTACCGGCGCGTTGCCGGTGCGTTCGGTGCAGATGAGGGAGCAAGGCTCGTCGGCCAACCGCCCGGACCCGTTCATGCGCCGCCAAGCGCAGGCGCTGATCCGCCGTTTCGGCACGACTCCCGGTCTTCCGCTGCGCGTCGGGCTCGACCGGGCAGGCGACGTCAGCGTGGTGGGCGAGCGCCGGGAGGACACGCTCGCCGTGGCTCGCGCGCTGCTCGTCCAAGCCGCGGCCTTCCACGCGCCCGACGACCTGACGGTCGCGATCATCACCTCGGCCGAGCACGAGGCCGACTGGGCATGGGCACGCTGGCTCCCGCACCTGCTGGACCGCACCGACATCGGACCGGCGGGTCCGACGCCGCTGTTGGTGACCGTGCCTGAGACGTTGACCGCCCTGCTCGCCGACGACCTCGCCGAGCGGTCCGACCGGGCTGCCCAGGCGTACCGCCACGGTGGAGGGACGGAGAACGCCCGCACAAGGTCGCGGCTGCTGGTCATCGATGACGCGTTCGGGCACGTGTCGAGGACGCTTCCGGTGCCGGACCAGGCGACGGGTCTGGCGGCGCTCGGCGTCACCGTCGTCCACCTGGTCGCCGACCGGCTCCACGAGCCGGGAGAGGTGTCCAGCCGGGTCACCGCCGACGGTCGCTCGTTGGTGGTCGAAGACCTGCTGGCGGAGCCGCCGGTCACCGTGCGGGGAACGGCGGACGACGCGCCGCCGGCGCTCGTCGAAGGCCTGACGCGCGAACTTGCCCCGCTGCGCCTGTCCGCCGACTCCTACGACGACGGCACCGGAACCCCGCCCGCCGATTTCACCGAGCTGCTCGGCGTACCGGATCCGACGCGACTGGACATCGGGTCGCTGTGGCGGCCACGGGGCGAACGCGACTTCCTGCGGGTCCCGCTCGGCGTCGACACGGCGGGGAGGCCTGTGCTGCTGGACCTGAAGGAATCCGCGCAACTCGGCATGGGACCGCACGGCCTGTGCGTGGGTGCGACCGGGTCGGGCAAGAGCGAGCTGCTGCGCACGCTCGTGCTGGCGCTGGCGGTCACGCACTCCCCCGAGCAGTTGTCCCTGGTGCTGGTGGACTACAAGGGCGGTGCCACCTTCGCCCCGTTCACCGGGTTGCCGCACGTGGCCGGGTTGATCACCAACCTGGTGAGTGACGAGACCCTGGTCGAACGGGCTTACGAAAGCCTCGACGGGGAGGTGCAGCGCCGCCAGCAGGTGCTCGCCGACGCTGGGAAGCTCAACGACATCACCGAGTACCGCCTGCGACGCGAGGAGCTGGGCGCTACGGACGACATGCCGCCGTTGCCGCACCTGCTGGTGCTCATCGACGAGTTCGGCGAGTTGCTGACGGCCAAGCCGGAGTTCGTCGACCTGTTCCTGCGCATCGGGCGCATCGGCCGGTCGATCGGCGTGCACCTGCTGCTGTCTAGCCAGCGGGTGGAGCAGGGCAAGCTGCGCGGCCTGGAGTCCTACCTGGCCTACCGGATCGGTCTCCGGACGCTGAGCGAACTGGAGTCGCGCACCGTCCTGGACACCCCGGACGCCTTCTACCTGCCCTCGTTGCCGGGCATCGGCTACCTCAAGGTCGATGTGACCGTCTACGAGAAGTTCAAGGCCGCGTATGTCTCGGGGCCGTTGTCCGACGGCTCCGAACCCGAACTGGCACCCCTCATCGGGCCGCTGGTCAAACCGATGCCGCGGTTCGGCGGAGCGCAACGGCGGGGCGACGCGAAGCGACCCTCGACATCACGGGCAACCCGACGCGGAAGTGGTCCGACCCTGCTGTCCACCGTGGTCGACCAACTGGCCGGGGCCGGCTCACGAGTACCGGCCATCTGGCTACCGCCGCTGCCCGGCGCCGTCACCCTCGACCAGGTCGGTGGCGGTGTCGACGTGACGCCGCAAGGTGTGCGCCTGCGGGTGGCCGGATCCGCGGAGCCCCGTCTGCGGGTGCCGCTCGGACTGCTGGACGACCCGACCAGGCAGTGGCAGGGCCCCTGGCAGGTGGACCTGTCGGCCAACGGCGGGAACCTGCTCGTCCTCGGTGGACCGGGCATGGGGAAGTCGACCGCGTTGCGCACCGTCGCGCTGGGCCTGGCCACCGCACACCGCCCTACCGACGTCGGGATCTACGGCGTGGACCTGCTCGGCAACGGTCTGCGGCCCCTGGCGAACCTGCCACATGTCGGCGGCGTCGCAGGCCGCGACGACCGGGAGCGCATCCGCCGCACCGTCGACGAGGTGCACGTCATGCTCGCCGAACGCGAGCGGTTGTTCGCCCGCCACCAGTTCGACACGGTGGAGGACCTGCGGACCGCCCGCCTGCGGGGCGCCGATGACGGGCCCACCTGCACCGAGGTGGTGTTCCTGCTGGACGGCTACGGCCAGCTCTTCGCTGAGTTCGAGGAACTCGAAGGCAGGGTGCACGACCTGCTCGCGCGCGGTGGCCGCTACGGCATCCACGTCGTGGCCACGGCGCGGCGCTGGAACGAGGTCCGCAACGCGCAGCAGAACGCGTTCGCCAACCGGGTCGAACTGCGGCTGCCCGACCCCGCCGAGTCGAGCATCGACGGCAAGGCCGCTCGCCGCCTTCCCACCACGCAGCCCGGTCGGGCGCTGACCGGGGACAAGCGGCAGGTCCAGATCGCCCTGCCGCGGCTCGACTCGGTGGCGGACCCCACGAGTTCGGGCTTGGCGGAGGCGTCCACCCTGGTGCGCGGCGCGTGGACGGGCTTCCTGCCACCACCGGTGCGCGTGCTGCCTGCGGTGCTGCCAGCAGCCGATCTCGCCGGAGCCGCCACGAAACCGGGGACGGTCGCGCTCGGTCTGTTCGAACACGACCACAGCCCGGTCGTGCTGGACCTGTTCGGCCGTGACCAGCACCTGCTCGTGCTGGGTGACGCCGGTGCCGGCAAGACCAACCTCGTCCGCCTCGTCGCCGACACCCTGATCAGGCAGCACAGCAGCGCGGAACTGGTGTTCGCGGTCTTCGACCCCCGCGGCGCCCTCGACGGCGTCGTGCCGGAGCAGTACGTCGGAGGACGGGCGACCAACGCCTCAAGGGCGCTCGAGCTGACCGCGGCCGTGTGCCAGGAACTCGCCAAGCGCGACTCGGGCCCGGCCGGACCGGCGGTGCGGGTCGTGCTGCTCGTCGACGACTACGACGTCCTCTCCGCGTCGGGCGCCCAGCCGCTCGGCGCATTCACCCGGTACCTGGCAGCGGGCCGCGACATCGGGTTGCACGTCGTCATGAGCCGACGGGTGACCGGGGCGTCCCGCGGCCTGTACGAGCCGTTCACCCTCGGCGTGCACGAGTCCGGGTGCCTGGGGCTGTTGATGTCCGGTGATCCGAGTGAGGGGCGGTTGCTCTACGGCGTGCGCCCCTCGGTGCTACCCGCCGGTCGGGCGCAACTCATCCGGTCGGGCGACCAGGCGCGTTCGGTGCAGACCGCCTACCTGGGGCTACAGGAGGAAATGCCGTGACGTTCGACATCGTGGCCCTGTGCCGGGACAACCCGAGCCCTGGCACCGTGATCGCCGCCATGCTGGCGGCGGGGCCCGACCTGCGCGTGGACACCGTGAGCCATGCCCGGCTGGTCCAGCTGTACCACCCTGGGGGACGCCTGCTGCTCACCATCGAAACCGCCCGACTGGTGCAGGTTCCCGGTGAGGTCCACCGGTTGCTCGGCGTGCACGGCGACGACGTGCCCCACCCGGCCTGGTGGGTGGAGAGCCGCGCCCCGGGCAACGACCCCGTGGCCGAGGAGGCGGCTCGCCGGTTCACCCGGGCCCTGCTGGCGTCGACCGGAGGTGTGTCGTGGTCGAGCCGGTGAACTGGCACCCGGCGGCCGACCGCTCGACCGCCGAGGCGCTCGTCGTGGAGCAGGACCGGCGAGTGGTCGGTCTGTCGGGGTGGCTCGCCGACGCGGCCGTCGAGACCGTGACCGGCGGCCGGTTCCTCCAGGTGCTGACGCCGTCCCGGAGCCACGTCACGTACCCGCTGGAACTGATGTTCGGCCAGGGAGGCAGCCACTGGGTCGTGCGCGACGGCAACGGCTTCCGCGACGGGTTCACGGGCGCCCCCATGGCGTGGACCGGTGCCAGGTTCGCCCAGGTCCCCGATTCGCCCGTGCCGGCAGTCGAGCCGGTATCGGCCGGGCACGGCGGTATCGAGGTGCACGTCGTGACCCGGTACCCGGCGGACGGCGCGTTGGAGCTGGGGGGTGCGGCGGACGCCGTGATGCGGTCGTTGACAGGGAACGGCCCGCGGGGCTGGGGGGTGGCGGAGCCTGCCACCCAACCCTGGTCGCCCCGGGAGATCACCGCGCACTGCCGCGACCGCGCTCCCTCGCCGACCAGCCTGGTCGTCGTGGGGGACGGGGCGCTGGGGGTGCTGAGGGTGGAACGCGTGGACTCGGGGGTCCTGGAGCGGCTCCAGGTCAGTGGCCCGGCGAGCGGAACCGTGAGCCGGGACGGCATCGACGACCTCGTCGACCGGTTGGCCCCGACCGCACGCACCGCGCTGGTCGCCGTCCACCCCCGCCGGGTGAACGGCTTGCGCCCGGCGGCACCGAGCCCGCCGGCGCTCCCGTACGGCATCCTCGTGGGTCACGAAGCGGTCGGTGAGCGGGGGGCGGAACACGCCCGCGACGCTCCGGCGGTCGCGGTGCGGCTGACCGGGTCACCGGAGCGACCCGCGTGCTGGTGCCTGCTGAGCGGTGGCCGGCAGGCCCCGTACGAAGTGCTCACCGCCGTGCTCCACCACTTCGGCCTTCCCGAGCCCGTCGACCGGGGATGATATAGACACCTTCACCGAATCCGCATGATTGCGGCTATAACCCCCATCCGCTATAGCCGGACTTGCTCGAGGAAATCTTCAAGAGGATCCCTCTATTTGCTTACAGTTGTTCACGCTCCGCCGAACGGGTGTATCGCATGACGATTCTCCGGTTCGCCTGATGCAGAACCGATCGACAAGTAGCCTGTGCACCACAGGCACTTCGACGACCCCCGCCGAGCGCGGGTGGATCGAACCGATCGCGGACCACCGCGCGAGTTCTCCGCTGGTCGGGTCCGAGAGGAGTGAGTGATGAAGTTCGACATGGGCGCGCAGGCGCTCACGAACCTGACGCGCCAGACGCAAGGGGCGTCGGAAGACCTGGGGTCGCTGATCCGACAGCTCATCGCCGCCGCGGAGCCACTCCAAGGCGTCTTCAACGGCGCTGGTCGCCAGAGGTTCGACGCGTTCAAGGCCAACGCCGACACGATCACCGCCGAGCTCAACGGCGCGCTCAACGCCATCCTCGGCGGGCAGGGCGGCATGGACACCGCGTTCGGCCAGGGTGACACCGAGATGGCCGACAACGCCGCCTCGGCGCAGTCGTCCGCCAACTTCGACGCCGCCCGGTTCTCCGGCAACCGCTGACGGGAGGGGACAACAGATGACGATGGACCGCAGGAGCTTCGACACCGGGGTGTCGCAGCAGGTTCAGGGCGACCTCGCCGGCATCATCGCACGCCTCGAGGCCACGATCGGCCGCCGCAGCGCCGACGTCACGGCCGCTATGGCCGACTTCCAGGCCGACGGCGTGTCCGACGAGTACCGCGTGGTCGAGGACCGGTGGAACCGCGCCGCGGGGGAGGTCCGCCAGATCATCGAGCTGGTCAAGACCACCATGACCCGCAACGACGAGACGGCGGGGACAGCGCTGACCCGCGCCCGGTCGGCGGTGCAGGGCATCGGCTGACCCAGAGCGCCTGTTGGATCGAGTCGCAGGGGGACTGCAACCGTGAGCAAGTGGGACATCTCTCCCGACGGGGTACGGGGTGTGCTGGCCAGGACCCAGTCCGTGGCCGCTGACTTCGAGCGGGAGATGACGAGCCTCAACTCGGCGCTGCAGGGCGCGAGCGCCCAGTCCAGCTCGGAGATCGTCGCCGGGGCCATCGCGGGCTTCGCCGAGGCGAAGATGCGCGACATCCGGTTCGTCTTCACCCGGACCGGCGCGTGCCTCAACGGAGCCGCGCAGGCGACCAACGCCTACCTCCAGGGAGACCTGGAGATGGCGGCGAACGCCCAGGCGTCCGCGACCGCCGCACCCGACCCACGGACCACCATGCCGCGCGGCGGGAGCGGACCGCGATGATCAACCCAGCTGAGATCCCGCAGATCCCCGGCGACATGGACGCCTTGGTCGGGCACGCCACGGCGATCACCCGTGCGGGCACCGACTTCGCGAACACTGGGCAGCAGGTCAACAGCACCTGGCAAGGACTGGCCGGCGTCTACCGGGCGCCGGAGTCCGGGCAGCTGCTCGCGGCCACCGCCCCCGTGCAGGCGATCGCGGCCTCCGTCGGTGAGGACGTCCGCGCCGTCGGCGCCGCGCTGAACACCTACGCCGCCGAGGTCCGGCAGATCAAGGCCCAACTCGCCACCCTGCGCGCGCAGGCGATCGCGTTCGTGGACTCGGTACAGGGCGACGAGGATTGGCGCGAGGACGAGGGCAAGGTCGACCGGCACAACAAGTTGCGCGACGACATCAGCGTCCAGGTCGCGGCGTTCTTCGAAGCGCAGCGCAGGTGCGCCAACACCATCAACGCGCTCTACGGGGGGACGCAGTACCGGGCCGAGAACGGCGACGGACGAGCGGACGCCGGTGAGTACGGCTACACCGCCGACCAGTTGAAGGCCGCGAAGGAATTGCCGTGGGGCACCGCGGAAGAGCACGACCGCGGTTTCCTCGGCGATGTGGGAGCTTTCTTCTCCGGTGTCGGCGAAAGCTTCATGACCATGCTCGGCGACCTCGGGGCCCTCATCGGTCGCGACCCGACGACCGGCGAGTGGAGCTGGGGCACCGCGGGCAACGCCTGGAAGGGCGTCGGCACGTTCGCCTTGGCCGTCGGCGTCTACATCGCACCAGGCGGTGCGATGCTCGACCAGACCTTCGGCATCCCGGGCTTCGACCGCGGCGCCATGGGCAACCTGCTGCTGAACGCGGGCAAGAGCCTCATCGCGTACGACCAGTGGGGCCAGGACAACGCCAGGGCGGCCGGTACCGCCACGTTCAACATCGTGTCCGCGGTCGTCGGCACGAAGGGCGCGGGCGCCGCGCTGCGAGGCACCGGGACCGCGGTGCAGGCCGTCCGGGGCGGCGCTGTGGCGACCAGGGTCAGCGCGGGCCTCATCCGCGCGGGCCAGTTCCTGGACAACCTCCCCACCGTGGGCGAGCTGGCCACCCGCGCGGCACAGCGGTTCAACATCCAGATCCCGACCATCGGGCCGGTCCTCGCCATCGCCGGTGACGCGCCGGTCGGCGGACACCGCTTCGACGTCGAGATGCCCGGACCCGGCCGGGGCACCGGGACCGTCGACCTGCCGCCTGTCGACTCCCCGAACGTCCACGACCGCCCCCGAGTGCCCGACAGCATCGAGGGATCGTTCACCCGCGACCCCGACACCACGCCGACCGACACCCGCACCCCAAACGACGCGAACACCGGGGGCGACAGGGTCACCGGATCGCTCGACCCGAACGGCACCGGGCGTGGCGACGGGACGCCGGCAGACACCTCGCGGACCGCGCCGGAGCCCTCCGAACCAGTCAGGATCGGCCGCGACGACCCCGACGCACCGCCGAAAACCCGCCCCTTCGGGCGCGAAGCCGACGGCAGCCTCAGCCGGTTGGAGCCCAACACGGCCTACGAGGTCACCGACCGGGCCGGTCGCGACCGCGGCACGTTCATCACGGACGAAAACGGCCGGATCAAAGAAGTGCACACCACCGCGGGCCAGAAAGGTGACTGGCGGCCGGATGCCCGGCAACCTCTTCCCAACGTCACCTACCACATCACCGGCCACCACGGTAGTGAGTACCACTTCACCACCGATGCCAACGGGCAGACGAGCCGCGCCGAAGGCGATCTGGTGCTCAGCGGCTCCGATGACCACCGCCGCAGTCCCGACCAGGCGCCCGTTGGGCACGAAGGGCGTGACGAGTACCGCGAACACAACAGGGAGACCATCGAGCGCTTCCAGGACGAGCACGGCCGCCCACCCGAGCACCACGAGGCCGTCTTGTACGAGGACGTCGGCTGGGACGGCGGGCATCTGTTCGGCACCCAGTTCGACGGGCCGGGCGAGTACATCAACATGGTGCCGATGCTCGAAAGCCTCAACCGTCACCAGGGTGGTAGCCATTTCGTCAGCAACTACCGCGCGCTGGAGGACAAGTTCGTCTCCATCCTCCGCAGCAGCGACCCGCCGCCGAAGCTGTCCGTGTCCGTGGCGGTGGACTATCCACCGGGCGGCAAGGCACCGAACAAGATCACCGTCGAGTACCGGGTCGACGGCATGCAACCCAAGACCCTGATTTACCGCAACGTCCCGCCCAGGTTGAGGTGACGATGTATCCTGCGGAATCAGCCGGACCAGTGCCGAACACGCGGGGAGTTGCGGTGAGCGAGACCGTTCCGATCGGCCCGGACGAGCGTGACCAGGTGTTGCGCGAGGTGGCCCTCTCACTAGTGGACGCCGCTCCTTCGGACTGGCAGGAGATAAGCCTGGAATTCACGTCCACGGTCGCGGTCGACGGGGCGACCCTCCAGGTCACCAGGACGTCCGGAGAGGTAGCGTACCCCTCTGTGCCGGGAAAGGCTGTCGATGACCTGCACGATCTCCGCGCAGCCATGCGGGAAGCAGACAAGGGGTCGTGGTTCACCGCGAGGATGAAGGTCCTGCGACCCGGCAAGTACGTAATCGACTTCGACTACGACAATGAGCCCCCCTTCGATCCGCCTTTGCAACCCAGTGCGTACTGGGTCGATTTCGACTACTTCCCCCGATCGCCCGAACACACCCCGGACTGGTTGCGAACCATGCTCGACCAGGAGAAGAACTCCGCCTCAAATGGTTGAACTCCATCCGGTTCGACATGCGGATTCGTCGATCCACCCCCCATCGTGATCGTGCGCCTTGCACTGGGGAGACATCCTCAGCCGCACCCCGCCACCGAAGCTCACCGTTCAGGTCGAGATGGACTACCTCACGACCGGCGGGAAGGTACCTGACTACATCGCGGCGCAATGCTGGGTCGACGGCGTTCCCACGGACCCCCTGGTCTACAAGAACGTGCCACCGCGCGTGCGCTGATCGAGTAGACGAAGGAAGCGCATGCCCAACCAGTTGAACCCGGTCGAGCAGGAAGGACTGCTCCGCGACGCCGGTGGCGTCCTGCTGTCGGCGGCGCCGCAGGGCTGGCGGGAACTGGAGTTGTCGTTCCGCTCCACCGTAGCCGTCGACACCTCCACTTTCCTCTGCACCACGGAAGGCGGGGAACAGGCCCGACTGGCGCCGCCTACCCGCGCACTGCGCCTGTTCGGCAAATTGCGCGAAGGCATGTACATCGACGGCAAGGGCGCGTGGTTCACAGCACGCATGACGATCCAATCGCCCGGTCGCTACCAGGTCCGAGTACGACTACGACGGTGAGCCGGTGTTCACCCCGCCGTTGACGCCAGACACCTACGCGTTGGACTACGAGCACTTCCCAGGTCCGAGGAGAACACCCCGGAATGGCTGAAGCTGAAGTTGGCGGAAGCCAGCCGGAAGACCGAGAGCTGAGACGGTGCTGTCGCCGACCTCGGCGACAGCACCTGGTGCAGGAGTGAACCGACATCTTCTAGGGCAAAAATGGCACCACATGCCCGCTGACGGTCGTCCGGATCGGTTGCGGAGGGCTTCACCGGAACTGGGCGTTGACGGCTGCTACGGCAGCCGAAAAGTCACTGAGCAGATCCACCCCAATGGGATCACTGAGTGGCCCCCGAAGCGGCTGTTCTTGCTGTCAACGTCGTTGGGCAGCACGAACACGCCGCGCGGTGATGACGACCGTGACGAGGCTGATCGCCATGCCGATCACAGCGAACACCACGATGGCGACAGCCGGTGCGATCGGCAGCTCCACGGTCACCTCACCGCTTCGACAGACGACGGCCGGTGTTGCGTCGAGACGCAACTCGGCCACCGCCCGGGTCGACGCCAGTTGTCCCGCTGCATCGCTCTCGCACCACTGGTGGGTCGACGCGATCTGGGCGAAGCCGAGCGCCGCGATCCCGAGGACGGTCGCGAGAACCAGTGCGCACGCCACCGCGAGGCCGCGGTCGTTCAGGAGTGGTCGTGTCATGTCAGCGCAGGAGACTCCGGTATCGAACATTGACTGCAGCCACGGCGACCGAAAAGTCCCGGGCAGATCCACCCAGCTAGATTGGTGAGACTTGGAGCACACGCCTGACAACATTTCGTGCGGAGCGACCGCTTGCTCCAGATTTGCTCCAGCCCGACCACCGCAGTCCACAGTGGACGCAAAAGCAAGATCGCCCGCTACCTGCATTACCGCAGGTCAGCGGGCGAATCCGGTCCTACATTAAGTTGTGGAGCTGAGGGGACTCGAACCCCTGACCCTCACACTGCCAGTGTGATGCGCTACCAGCTGCGCCACAGCCCCTTGCCCGCACGTTTCCCGGCGGTTGGGGCCGCCGTTCTCGTGTGGCAATACCGTACAACACAGCACCCGCAGGGACGAAATCGGGGGGTGCCACACGACGTCCGGGCTGCTGGGCGGGGGTGTGACAGGCCTACTTGAGCAGGTTGGTCAGCCAGTCGCCGTCGTCCCACTTGACGACCTGACCATCCCTCATCACGGTGGGGGTGCCTTCGAACTTGCCCGTCGCCCGCACGGCGTCCAGCTCGGCCTGCGCGGCCTGCTCGTGGGCACCGCTCTCGACACACTGCTTGAACGCGTCACCGGTGATCCCGAGGTCCGTGCCGAGCTTCACCAGCTCCTCCTTGGTGTGCCCCGGACCACCTTCCTCGGGCTGACGGAGGAACAACGTCTCGTGGTACTCCCAGAACTTGCCCTCATCGGCCGCGCACAACGCCGCGTTCGCCGAATCACGCGAGTAGCCCTCGGGGTCCGAGAGCCGGTTCAGGAACGGCAGGGCGTGGTAGCGGACCCTGAGCTTGCCCGCCTCGATCTCCTGCTTGATCTGCTCGCCGTACGCCTTCTTGAAGGCGCCGCACGCGGGGCAGAGGAAGTCCTCGTACAGGTCGAGGGTGACCTTCGCGTCGTCCTTGCCGACCACCACCGCGCCGGCCTCGCGGACGATCGGCGCGGACACTCCGGTGACCGCGGGCGGGTTGGCCAGCGAGTCGTCCGAACCCGAGTCGGACGACGACCAGATGACCCCGCCGATCACGGCCACGGCCAGCACCACGACGACCACGACCCCGATGATGACCTTGGTCCGGTCGCCGGACGTACCACGCGCCGCGACCACCGCTTTGGTCGCCCGCTGCTGCTGCTTCTTCTTCCGAGCGTTGCGCTCCGCGCCACCCACCGCACTGCCCTCCCGGTCACAACCCGGCCCGCAGGCTACCGAGAGATGCTGAGCAGAACCTGAGCGCTCACGCGTCCGGCTGACGCGGACGACCCGCGACGCGCTCGCCCACCGGCACCTCGGGCCCCTCGTCCAGGCACCCCGCCTCCCCGGCCACGTCCGACGCGACGTGCGTATCCTCCTCCCGAGGCAGCGTCTCGGGCGAGAACAGCCAGAACACCAGCGCCACCGCGGCCATCGCACCCGTCAGGGTGAACGCCGCCTGGTACGAGAACTGGTCCACCAGCACGCCGGCGAGCAGCGGCCCGACGATCGCGCCGCAGTCGGCGACCATCTGGAACGCCGCCAGCACCGGCCCGCCCTTGGCCTTCGACCCGATCACGTCGGCCACGACGGCGTTCTGCGGCGGGTTGAGCAGACCGGCGCCGACGCCCGCCACCAAGGACGCGACCATGAACATCGGCACGCCGACACTGAACCCGAGCCACACCGTGCCCACCGCGGACACCGCGAGCCCCGCGATGGCGACGGGCTTGCGACCGATCGAGTCCGACAGCTTCCCGGAGATCATCAGCACGGCGGCGTTGCCGGCCGCGAACACCGACAACGAGATGCCGGCGATGGCGGGCGTGCTGTGCAGCGCCTCCACCACGAACAGCGGCACCAACGAGATCCGCACGCCGAACACGGCCCAGCCGTTGGCGAACCCCGACGCCAACGCCGCCCGGTACGCCGACAGCCGCACGGCCGCGCGCACGGGCATCGACTCCTGCTCGACCGACTTGTCCAACGTCGCGGCGAGCGTGGACCGGCGCAGGAACCACCACACGAAGACCGCGGCCACCACGAGCGCCGCCGCGTAGGTGACGAACGGCACCTGGATCGAGATCTCCACGAGCGCCGCGCCGACGATCGGGCCGCCGATGTTGCCGAGCAGGAACCCGGTCGCCCACAGCCCGGACGCCCGGCCGCGCATCGGCGCGGGCGTGATCCGGATCAGCAGGCCCACGGCGGCCACGGTGAACATGGTCGACCCGATGCCCGCGAACGACCGGAACACGATGAGCTGCCAGTACGCGGTGGCGAAGCCGCACGCGCCGGTGCCGACCGCGACGATGAGGATGCCGACGACGTAGACCCACGTCTCGCCGAACCGGTTGACCAGCCGACCGCTCATCGGTGCGAACAGGAGCCTGACCAGGGCGAACGAGCTGACCACGGCGGACACGGCGAACGTGCCGACGTCGAAGCTCTTGGCGTACGCGGGCAGGACGGGCGCCACGATCCCGAACCCGAGGGCGATGATGAAGCTCGCCACGACGAGCACCCACACCTCGCCGGGTAGCCGGGGCTTGACCTTCACGTCGGACCCGGTCCCCAGCACTGTGCGCCCCTTCCGATCTCCGTTAGCTGTGCTAAGGATATGCGGTACGGCAACTAAATACTCAATCGAGCAGCTCGTCGACTCTGCGCGCATACGCCGTCACGGGGTAACAAACGTCGAAGCCGCAAGCTTCCACGAACCGCTCCCCCGCGCCGCCCTCGGCCACGTGCGAGGCCACCAGCAGCGCGCCCGCCTCGCGCAGCTCGGCCACCACGCCGTCGACCAGCGCCTTGCCCAACCCGCGACGACGACGTGCCGGCCGCACGACCGCGTGCTCGACCAACCCGACCCGGCGCTCGCCGAACCCGGACGCGAACCCGCCGATCCGCTCGCCGTCGTCGACCACCACGAACACGCACCGCGGGTCGTCCAGCCGCTGCCCCAGGTGCCGCAGCAGCCTCGGCCCGTCCACGCCCAGGTCGTCGGCCAGCAGTTCGGCGATCCCTTCGAGGTCCCCGTCCCGCGCCGGCCGCACGAGTGGCGACCGCCGCACCTCACCCCGGTGCACGACGGCCAACGACTCCTCCACCGCGTGCCACCCGGTGTCGTCGGCGATGCCCTCGATCTCGGCCACCGTGGTCGGCGAGGCGTACAGCACCGCCTCGGCCCGCCCCACGTCGGCGAACGTCTGCTCCAGCCGCATCAACGTGCCCGCGACCTCCGCCGACGACCCGTACACGCCGCACGCGTGGTTGCCGCCGGGCAGCGGGTTGTCGCGGTTCACCACGACCTGGGCCACGCCGACGCGGCCGACCTTGCCGTACCGGACGGCGCCGGCGGCCAGCCGGGTGGTCTCCACCAGCCCGGCCAGGTCACGGGCCCGGTACGGGTCGAGCAGCTCGGGGTCGTCGGGATCGCGCAGCGGGTCAACCACGACGTCAGCCTCGCACGTCCCGGCCCTTCCACTTCGTGGTCCCGCGCAACGCCCGCCACGCCGCGTCCAACGACATCGCGCCGAACGTGACGTAGGCCAGCGGCGCGAGCACGGCCGCCGACTGCGGCTGCCTGCTGCGCCGCAGGAAGATCCACTCGGCGAGCGACTGGCCGAGCCAGGCCAGCATCCCGGGCTTCGACCCGCGCAACGCCGTCACCACCGGCACGACCCCGTACGCGATGTGCGCGAGACCGGTCGACCCGAGCGACAGGAACGCGCCGGCCGGCCCCTTGGCGTACAGGGACGTGCCGGCGACCATGCTCTTGCGCATCGACGCCCACGTGTCGCCGAACGTGTCCAGTCCCGTCGTGGTCAGCGAGTCCGCGCCGTCCACGTACCGCGTCCGACCGCCGTGGTCGCGGACCAGCGTGGCGAAGCCGACGTCGTCCGCGCGCGACCCGGCGATGGCGGCCCAGCCGCCCGCCCGTTCGTACGCCGTGCGGCGGACCAGGATGCAGTGCCCGACGGCCAGCGCCATGCCGCGCCGCCCGTCCACGGACGTCGTCTCGAACAGCAGCTGGTTCACCGGCGGCAGCAGCAGCCACCAGCCGGGGTTCGGCTCGCCCGCGCGCCCGGACGTGGACACCAGGTCGAGGTCGTCGCGCCGGGCGCCCGCGAGCAGCCTGCCGACCAGGTCGGGCGCGGCCTCGGTGTCGGCGTCCATGAACAGCAGCCAGTCGGTGTCGGCGTCGGCGGTGCCCACGTGCAGCGCGTGCACCTTGCCCGCCCAGCCGGACGGCGGCCCGGAACTGCTGACCAGCCGCACGCGCGGGTCCTCCGCGGCGTGCCGCCGCACGATCTCGGCGGTGCGGTCGGTCGACGCGTCGTCCACGACGACGATCCGCAGGTTCGCGTGGTCCTGTTTGCGCAGGCCGGTGAGGCACCGGTCGATCGAACGCTCCTCGTCGCGCGCGGGCACGACGACGGTCACGGGACCGTCGTCG
The DNA here is from genome assembly GCF_040639675.1 of Actinosynnema sp. NPDC023794. NCBI lineage: Bacteria > Bacillati > Actinomycetota > Actinomycetes > Pseudonocardiales > Pseudonocardiaceae > Actinosynnema > Actinosynnema sp. NPDC023794. Next base: position 111,364 of record NZ_JBFAFR010000020.1, read on the forward strand.
ACCTGCGCCGCGGGCAGCCGCTCGACCTCCTGCCACACCTTGATCGTCACGGCCGCGCGGGCCAGGGCCACCGTCGCGCCGAGGACACCCCATTTCCCCATGGGTCCACAGTGGCACAACACTGGGGCCGTGGAACTGCCGAACCTGCCGATCCGACCGCTGCTCGGCGAGATCGCGGCGACGCTGACCGCGCACGGCTCGGCGGTCCTGGTCGCGCCGCCCGGCACCGGCAAGACGACGTTGGTGCCACTGGCTCTGGACGGTCGGGTGATCGTGGCCGAACCACGCCGGCTGGCCGCCCGTGCCGCCGCCGCGCGAATGGCGAGCCTGCTCGGCGAACCGGTCGGCCGGACCGTGGGCTACTCGGTGCGCGGCGACCGCAGGACCTCGAAGGACACCCGGATCGAGGTGGTCACCTCCGGTCTGCTGGTGCGGCGGTTGCAGCACGACCCGGAGCTGGCGGGCGTCGGCACGGTGCTGCTGGACGAGTGCCACGAGCGGCACCTGGACGCGGACCTGCTGCTGGCGCTGCTGCTCGACGCCCGCGCCGGGCTGCGGCCGGACCTGAAGCTGCTGGCCACGTCCGCGACCGTGGCGGCCGACCGGCTGGCCCAGCTGCTCGGCGACGCGCCGGTGATCCGGGTCGAGGCGCGGACGTTCCCCGTGGACGTCGTGCACACCCCGCCGGCGCGCCGGGAACGGGTCGAGGCCACGACGGCCCGCGCGATCCGCCAGGCGTTGTCCGAAGTGGATGGTGACGTGCTGGCGTTCCTGCCTGGCGTGGCGGAGATCCGGCGGTGCGCCGCGCTGGTCGGCGGCGACGTGGACGTGCTGCCGCTGCACGGTCGCCTCGCCACCACCGCGCAGGACGACGCGTTGCGACCGGGAGCCAGGCGGCGGGTCGTGCTGGCCACCGCGATCGCCGAGTCGAGCCTGACCGTGCCGGGTGTGCGGGCGGTCGTGGACTCCGGCCTGTCGAGGGTGCCGCGGGTCGACCACCGGCGCGGGCTGTCGGGCCTGGCCACGGTCCGGGTCAGCGCGGCGGTGGCCGACCAGCGCGCGGGCCGGGCGGGACGTGAGGCGCCCGGCAAGGTCTACCGGTGCTGGCCCGCGCACGAGCACAGCACGTTGCCGCGCTACCCGGAGCCGGAGATCCGCACCGCCGACCTGACCCGGCTGGCCCTCGAACTGGCCTGCTGGGGCGTGCCGGACGGCGAAGGGCTCGGTTGGTGGGACGCGCCACCGCCGGGCGCGCTGGACGCGGGCCGCTCGGTGCTGCGCGCGCTGGGCGCTCTCGACGCGAACGGCGGCGCGACCGATCGGGGCCGCCGGATGGCCGACCTGGGCCTGCACCCCCGGCTGGCGCGGGCGTTGCTGGACGGCGCGGCGGCCGTGGGCGCGCGCAAGGCCGCCGAGGTGGTGGCGCTGCTGGACGACGACCGGGCGAACTCCGGTGTCGAGCTGTCGACCCGTGACGCCGACCCGCGAGAGGTCCGCCGCCTGGCCGCGATGGTCGACGGCACGGGCTCCGGTGCGAGCGACCCTGCCCTGGTGGTCGCCCTCGCCTACCCGGAACGGCTGGCGCGCAGGCGTTCCCCCGGCTCGCCGGTGTACCTGATGGCCGGCGGCACGGCGGTGGAGCTGCCGCCGGGCAGCGGGCTGGCCGACGCCGAGTGGCTCGCCGTGGCCGTCGCCGACCGCGAGGCGGGCCGCGCGCACGGCCGCATCCGGTCGGCCGCGCGGGCGGACGAGGAACTCGCCGTGGCCGCAGCGTCGTCCCTGCTGACCACCGAGGACGACGTCCGGTGGGACGGCGACGTGGTCTCGAACCGGCTGCGCAAGCTGGGCGCGATCACGTTGTCCAGCAAGCCGCTGCACGACCGCGAGGCGATCCGCGCCGCCCTCCTGGAAGGCCTGCGGACGGAGGGCGCCGGCCTCCTGCGGTGGGACGCGGACGGTCTGCGCACGCGTGAGCGGATGGCCTTCCTGCACCGCGTGATCGGCGACCCGTGGCCCTCGGTGGACGACGAGGCGCTGCTCGCCGTGGTCGACGTGGGCGACGCGCGCCGCAAGGCCGACCTGGCCCGCATCAGCGGCGAGCAGGTCGTGCGCCGGCTCCTGCCCTGGCCCGCCGCCGCGCGGTTCGACGAACTCGCCCCGGACCGGCTCGAAGTGCCTTCGGGTTCACGCATCCGGGTGGACTACTCCGCGTCCGGGCCGGTGCTGCCGGTGAAGGTGCAGGAGGTGTTCGGCTGGACCGAGACGCCCCGCTTGGCCGACGGCCGCGTGCCGATCGTCCTGCACCTGCTCTCCCCGGCCGGTCGCCCGACCGCCGTGACGGGCGACCTGGCGTCGTTCTGGCGGACCGGGTACCCGCAGGTCAGGTCGGAGCTGCGGGGCCGCTACCCGAAGCACCGCTGGCCCGAGGACCCGATGACCGCCCGCCCGGCTCGCCGCTAGCCACTTGACGGAATGCGTCAAGTACTTGACGATAGCCGTCAAGGAGGTGGCGCGAGTGCTCGCAGAACAGATCGCCACGATCATCCGCACGCGGTTGCTCGACCCGTTGGAGATCCTCTTCGACGACGTCGGCGACCTGCCGTCGCGCGCCGACGAGGTGGCACGGCGGATGGCCGCGACCATGCGGGGTGACGACGACTCGGCGGCCGTGCACGCCATCGCACGGCTCATCGGCGCCCTGTACCCCGGCGACGCGCCGTTCGACCCGCCCGCCGACTGGTGGCGCACACCGCTCGGCCAGGTCGTGGCACGTCGGATGGGCCACCCGGCCGCGCAAGCGGTCTCGTACTCCGTGGCCGGCGCGATGCTCGGCGTCACCAAGCAGGGCGTCCACGACCTGGTGCGACGCGGGAAGTTGGAGCGGAACACGGACGGCGGCGGCGTGACCGTCGCCTCGGTGCGGAAGAGGTTGGGCGCATGAAGGTGCTGGCACTGCACGGCGCGGGCGGTTCACCCGCGGACTGGGACCCGATCGTGACGGCGCTGCACGGCGTGCACGACATCGTGCCGCTGTCGGTGACCGGCCCGTGGGACTGGGACTCGGTCCTGGACCGGATCGAACCGCACGCCACCGACAACCCCGCCGTGCTGGGGATGTCCATGGGCGGCATGATCGCCGCGCTCTGGGGCCGGCGGCACCCCGAGTGCCCGGCCCTGATCAACATCGACGGCCACGGCGTGCCGACCCAAGCGCAGCGCTACCTGAACCCCACCGCCGTCGCACCGAGGATCGCGGCGCTCCGCGAGCAGTTCCGCGCCTACGGCCAACCCGAGCTGCAACAGGCCCTCGAAGACCTCGACTGCTTCGACGTCTTCCGCGACCTCCGCTGCCCCATGCTGCTGGCACTGGCCACCGAGCCGATGCCCGGCCACCCCCTGTTCGAGGAGTACCGGGAAGGTTTGGCCCGCGACGTCGCGACCCTGCCGCCGAACATCGAGGTGGTCCACCTGGACGCCACCCACGCCGCACCCCGGGAAGACCCGACCCTGGTCGCCACCCTGATCACCCACTACCTGGCCACCCGCTGACCCACCCGGCTCGACCACCCACGGATGGGTCCGGGGGGGCAACGCCCGCCGGGCGCGGCCTGAGGAGTTGCACCGCAGGAACACGACGGGCGAGGTGGTCGACGCTCTCCGTCGACCACCTCGCCCGAGCGAGTGGAGGTGCCGGGAATCGAACCCGGGTCCTCTGCCGCATCATCAAGGCTTCTCCGTGCGCAGTCCGCTACATCTCTACTCGGCCCCGGTGATCACGCGGACAAGTCACCGTGATGAGCCCAGCCACTGTGGGTGTCCCGACCGTTCCCCGTGGCCGGGAACGGCGGTGAGCCTCCTAGCTGATGCCGGCGACCGGAGCGGAGGCGCCCCCGGGCCGACAGCGTCGCTCCTAGCCTCAGGCGGCGAGGGCGAACGCGCGCTGGTCGTTAGACTCGGCGCTTATTGGTTTGCGATGACGCTTACGGTGGTCTCTCGCCTGCACCGGCACGCTTCCCTTGAATCAACGCACAAAGTCGAAACCGTTCACCCCCGTGTCGTGGGTCCTGCTCCGCACAGCATAACGCCCCGCCGACCCCGGTTCACTCCCATTACGTTGGTAGGGCTGTCCCCACCCCACGCCGGCCGGCGGACCTGATGGTCCCAGCCACCCGATCGAGCGATGCTGGTCGGGCAACATCCGGCGTGAAGGTGGGAAACATGACGACGCGGGTCAACCCGAACATCGGCCGGGTCAGCGGGTACTTCCTGCTGAACCTGGTCACAGGGCTCTTCTGGTTCGTCCTGCTGGTGACGCTGGGCGCGGTGAGCATCGGCACCGCGGTGATCTGGGTCGGCGTACCGCTGGGCGTGCTGACGCTGGCCCTGGCGCGCGGCGCGGCGTCGGCCGAACGGGCCTGGCTGCGGGCGACCCTCGGCGTGGACATCCCCCGGCCGTACCGGGAGCTGCCCAGCGGCGCCACCGCCCGGGCGAAGGCCATCGCGAGGGACCCGGCGACGTGGCGCGACCTGTCCTACTGGCTGCTCATGCTGCCGCTGGGCGTGGTCGAGTTCGCCCTCACGGTGGCGCTGTGGTCGGCCGTCGCGGGCACCGTGTTCCTGCCGTTCTACCAGCACTGGCTCCCGGTGACGTGGGAAGTCACGTTCAGCGAGGGCAACGTGTGGCTGGTCGACTCGTTCGCCAAGGCGCTCCCGGTGAGCGTCCTGGGCCTGGTGCTCGGCTACCTCGCGTACCGGCTGCTCAAGGCCCTCGGCCGTGGTCACGCGCTGCTCGCCCAGTCCCTGCTCGGCCCCTCGCGCTACGGCGTGCTGTCGGCCAAGGCGGAGCAGCTGTCCGCCAGCCGGGCCCGCGGCGTGGAAGCCGCCGAGGCGGAACGCCGGCGCATCGAGCGCGACCTGCACGACGGCGCGCAGCAACGCCTGGTCGCCGTGGCCATGGGCCTCGGCCGGGCGCGCAGCAAGATGGAGTCCGACCCGGACGGCGCGCGCGAGCTCATCGCCGAGGCCCACGCCGACGCCAAGCTCGCCATCTCCGAGCTGCGCGACCTGGCCCGCGGCATCTACCCGTCGGTGCTGGGCGACCGCGGGCTGGACGCGGCGCTGTCGTCGCTGGCCGCGCGCTCCCCGATCCCGGTCGAGGTGGAGGTGGACGTCGAGCCGCGCCCGCCGACGGCCGTGGAGAGCGCCGCGTACTTCACCGTGGCCGAGACGCTGACCAACGTCGCCAAGCACTCCGGCGCGACCCGGGCGCACGTGAAGGTGTCCCGCACCGAGAACTCCGTGGTGGTGGAGGTCACCGACAACGGCCACGGCGGCGCGGAGGTGCGCCCGGGTGGTGGGCTCGCCGGGCTCGCGGACCGTGCTGCGACGATTGACGGCGTGGTCGTCGTGGTGAGCCCGATCGGCGGGCCGACCGTGATCCGGACGGAGCTGCCGTGCGCGTGGTGATCGCGGAGGACTCGGTCCTCCTGAGGGTCGGTGTGGAACGCCTGCTGGCCGACGAGGGGATCGAGACGGTCGCGGCGGTGGACGACGGCGGCGCGCTGCTCGCCGCGATCGAGCAGCACCGCCCCGACCTGGCCCTGGTGGACGTGCGGATGCCGCCGACGTTCACCGACGAGGGACTGCGGGCGGCGATCGAGGCGCGCAAGCGCATCCCCAACCTGCCGGTGCTGGTCCTCTCGCAGTACGTGGAGGAGCGGTACGCGGTGGAGCTGCTGGCCGGCGGCGCGAACGGCATCGGCTACCTGCTCAAGGAGCGCGTGGCGGACGTCTCGGAGTTCGTGGCCGCCCTCCGCCGGGTCGCCGACGGCGGCACGAGCATCGACCACGAGGTCATCACCCAGCTGATGGTCCGGTCCAAGCGCAACCCGGTCGACTCGCTCACCCAGCGTGAACGCGAGGTGCTCGCGCTGATGGCGCAGGGGCTGTCGAACGCCGCCATCGCGGCCTCGCTGGTCGTCTCCGACGGCGCGGTGGAGAAGCACGTCGGCAACATCTTCGCCAAGCTCGGCCTGGAGCCCAGCACGAGCGAGCACCGACGTGTGCGCGCCGTGCTCGCCTACCTCAACCTGGGCTGAGGCCGAGCAGCCTGGCGCCGTTGTCGTGCAGCACGGCCCGCAGGAACGGCTCGCCGAGCCGCTCGTCGGCGGCGGCCCAGCCCTCGATCGCGTCCAGCTGCGCCGAGTAGTCGTACGGGATGTTCGGGAAGTCCGAGCCGAGCACGACCCGGTCCGCCACGTCGACCAGCCTGGCCGCCCAGTCGCGCGGCAGCGCCGCCATCGCCTCGGTGAACGGCACGCCGACCATCGTGGTGTCCAGGTGCACCCCGTCGTACCGGCCGAGCAGGTCCAACGCGCCCAGGTAGTCGGGCATCCCGGCATGCGCCAGCACCGCGACCAGCGACGGGTGCCTGCGCAGCACGTCCTCGAACACGTCCAGCCCGGTGTGCGCGCCGGGCACCGGCCCGTGCCCGCAGTGCACCACCACGGGCACCCGCGCCTCGGCCAGCAAGCCCCACGCGCCGTCGAGCGAGCGCGGGTCGTAACCGCCCACCTGCACGTGCGCCTTGAAGCACCGCGCACCGGCCGTCAACGCCCGCGACACGTACGCCTCGACGCCCGGCTCCGGGTACAGCGTCGCGGTCGGCACGGCGCCGTCCACGCGCGAGCCGAAGTCCAGCGCCCAGTCCGTCAGCCACTCGCCCATGCCGGGCTTGTGCGGGTAGACCAGGGGCGCGAACCCGACCACGCCGAACGACCGCAGCACTGCCAGCCGCTCGGCCTCCGGCAACCGGTACCGGATCGACCAGTCGACGCCGTAGTGCCGCGACGCCTCGTCGAAGAACGCCCACACCTTGTCCAGCACGCGCTGCGGCATGAAGTGCACGTGCACGTCGACCAGGCCGGGGACGGCGGCGTTCAGTAGCGGCCCTTCAACGCGCGCCCGTGCGCCTTCTGGATCTCCCGCTCGGCGTCCCGCTTGGCCAGGTCCTGCCGCTTGTCGTACGACTTCTTGCCGCGCGCCAGCGCCAGCTCGACCTTGACGTACCCGTCCTTGAAGTACATCGACAGCGGGATCAGCGACAGACCGCTCTCCTTGGTCTTGCCGATCAGCCGCTCGATCTCGCCCTTGTGCAGCAGGAGCTTGCGCTTGCGCCGCACCTCGTGGTTGGTCCAGGTGCCCGCCACGTACTCCGGGATGTGCAGCGCGTGCAGCCAGATCTCGCCGTCGTCCACCTGGCCGAAGGCGTCCACCAGGGACGCCCGGCCCATGCGGAGGCTCTTCACCTCCGTGCCGACGAGCACGACACCGGCTTCGAAGGTGTCGAGGATGGTGTAGTCGTGCCGAGCCTTGCGGTTCGACGCGATCACCTTCTGACCGCGTTCCTTGACCATGACGGAAACCTTACGTGAGCGCGCCAGCGGTTATAGGCGCACGTAGAGACGCAGCGTGACGTAGCCGGTCAGCGCCGAGATCGCGATCGCCACACCGACCAGGATCGGTGAGAGGAAGAGGATCTCCACCATGCTCACCTCGGGGATGATGTTGGCCGCGAACAGCTCGCCGAGCACCCGGTCGAGCAGGAAGAGCTTCGCCACCACGAGCAACCCGATCGAGACGACGGAGCCGATGACGCCGGCGACCACCGCCTCGATGAGGAACGGCAGCTGGGTGTACCAGCGGGTGGCGCCGACCAGGCGCATGATGCCGACCTCCGTGCGCCGGGTGAACGCCGACACCTGGATCGTGTTGGAGATCAACATCAGCGCGGCGAACGCCTGGAGCGCCGCCAGCACCAGCGCACCGTCGCGCAGGCCGTTCAGGAAGCCGAACAGCCGGTCGAGGTCCTCGCGCTGGTCGTCGACCTTCTTGACGCCCGCCTTGCCGGTGAACGCCTGCACGATCACGTCGGACCGCTGCGCGTCCTCCAGCTTGACCCGGAACATCGCCGGGATCGCCTCGGGACGGGCCAGCTTCGCCAGCTCCGGCTGCGACTCGAAGACCTTCTTGAAGCGCTCGAAGCCCTTGTCGCGGTTCTCGTAGACGACCGTCTCGACCCCGGACGTGGTCTCCAGCTGGCTGCGCAGGCCCGAGCAGGGCTGCTGCGTGCAGTCCTTGTCGTTCACGCTGATGTCGTTGGTGAGCATGACCGCCACCTCGAGCTGGCCGAGGTAGTCGTCCTGCATCTTGCCCACCATGTTGACGACCAGCAGGCCGACACCGAGCAGCAAGAGCGAGATCGCGGTCGTGAGGATCATCGCGATGGTCATCGTGACGTTCCGGCGCAGGCCGGTGACGACCTCGCTGAACACGAAGCTGGTACGCATCGGGGGGAACGTTCCTCAGAGTCGGGGGATGAGGGGGTCCGGCGTCCTCGGGCTCAGCGGCCCACGCCGTAAACACCCCGTGCGTCGTCGCGGATGATGCGGCCGTTGTCCAGCTCGACCACCCGGCGGCGCATGGAGTCGACGATGGAGTGGTCGTGGGTGGCCATCAGCACCGTCGTGCCGGTGCGGTTGATCCGCTCCAGCAGCAACATGATGTCCTGGCTGGTGTCGGGGTCCAGGTTCCCGGTCGGCTCGTCGGCCAGCAGCACCAGCGGCCGGTTGACGAACGCGCGGGCGATAGCCACCCGCTGCTGCTCGCCGCCGGACAGCTCGTGCGGCATCCGGTCCGCCTTGCCGTCGAGGCCGACCAGCTGGAGCACCTCGGGCACCACCTTGACGATGGTGTTGCGCGGCTTGCCGATCACCTCCAACGCGAACGCGACGTTCTCCGCCACGGTCTTGTTGGTCAGCAGCCGGAAGTCCTGGAACACGCAGCCGATGGACTGGCGCAGGCGGGGGACCCTGCGCCGGGACATCTTGGCCACGTCGAAGTTCGACACGTACACGCGGCCCTTGCTGGGCACTTCCTCCCGCAGCAGGAGCCGCAGGAACGTGGACTTCCCGGAACCGGAAGGCCCGATGAGGAACACGAACTCACCCTTGTCCATCTCGACCGATACGTTGTCGAGCGCGGGACGCGCGGAGCTCTTGTAGACCTTGGACACGTGTTCGAGGCGAATCACGAGGCGCGAGTGTACTCGTGGCCTGGGTAAAGCCCTCGTCTCGCCCGCCGCACGGCGGCTTGACCGATCAGGACTGGTGCTGCTTGCGCCAGCGGATGCCCGCTTCCAGGAAGTCGTCGATCTCGCCGTCGAGCACCGCGGACGGGTTGCCGACCTCGTGCTCCGTGCGCAGGTCCTTGACCATCTGGTACGGGTGCAGCACGTAGGAGCGCATCTGGTTGCCCCAGCTCGACCCGGTGTCCTTGAGGGCGTCCATCTTCGCCTGCTCCTCCTGCCGCTGCCGTTCCAGCAGCTTGGCCTGCAGCACGGCCATCGCGGTGGCCTTGTTCTGCAGCTGGGAGCGCTCGTTCTGGCAGGAGACCACGATGCCGGTCGGGATGTGCGTCAGGCGCACCGCCGAGTCGGTCGTGTTGACGCCCTGGCCACCCGGGCCGGACGAGCGGTAGACGTCGACCCTCAGGTCCTTCTCGTCGATGTCGACGTGGTCGGTCTGCTCGACCACGGGCACCACCTCGACGCCCGCGAACGACGTCTGCCGGCGGCCCTGGTTGTCGAACGGCGAGATGCGCACGAGACGGTGCGTGCCCTGTTCGACGCTGAGCGTGCCGTAGGCGTACGGGGCCGTGACGCGGAACGTGGCGGACTTGATGCCCGCCTCCTCGGCGTAGGACGTGTCGAACACGTCGACGCCGTAGCCGTGCCGCTCGGCCCAGCGGGAGTACATCCGCAGCAGCATCTCGGCGAAGTCGGCCGCGTCGATGCCGCCCGCCTCGGCCCGGATGGTGACCAGCGCGTTGCGCTCGTCGTACTCGCCCGAGAGCAGCGTGCGGACCTCGAGGGAGGAGATCTCCTCGCGGAGCTTCGCGCGCTCGGTGTCGGCCTCGGCGAGGCTGCCCGCGTCACCCTCGTCCTCGGCCAGCTCGTACATGATCGACAGGTCGTCGAGGCGCTCGCGCAGGGTGGTGATGCGCCGCAGCTCGCCCTGCTTGTGGGACAGCTGGCTGGTGACCTTCTGCGCCTGCTCCTGGTCGTCCCAGAGGTCCGGCCGGGCCGCAGCCTGCTCCAGCTCCGCGACCTGGGCGCGCAGCGCATCGAGGTCCATCACCGCCTCGATGCTCGTGAGCGTGGCGGAGAGGTCCTTGATGTCTGCTTCGACGTCGGGATTCACGTCCCAAGATTACGCCGGCACCGGTCGCGGAGTGCGACCGGTGGGCGCGATTCAGGCCGTCGGGATGGCGTCGAGCAGCTTGAGCACGGCCTTGGCGTGCGCCAGGCCGAACTCGGCGACCGCCTTGGCGTAGGCGTCCTCCGCGGTCTTCACCGCCGTCTTGGCGGCCTCCTGCTCGGCGCCGTAGCTCGCGCGGGCGGAGTCCACGAGCCCCTGCCGCTGCTTGGCGGTCAGGGAGCCCGCGTGCACCAGCCGCAGGATCAACGGGCTGCGCAGGTGGTCCGGCCCCGGCTCGGAGAGCAGCCAGTTCTTGAACGCCTTCTTGCCCGCCGCGGTCAGCACGTACTGCTGGCTGGAGCGCGCGCCCTGCTTGCCGAGGCGCAGCAGGCCTGCGTCCGCCAACGCGGGCAGCTCGCGGTAGACCTGGCTGCGGGTGACGCTGAAGAACGCGCCGAAGCGCTCTCCGGCCTCAGCCACGAGCTGGCCACCGGTCTTGGGTCCGTCGTGCAGCAGTCCGAGCAGGGCCGCCGCCGTCGCATTCAGGTCCGACACACCACCAACGGTGCCACGCTCACCCGTCGCTGTCCACAATGGTCAGCCGTTCTGTCCACTGTGGCTGATCACGGGCTAGTCGAGTTGGGCCAAGCGGAGCAACGCAAACATCGCTGCGTAACCGCCCGCTGATCAACGCCACGCGTTCGGCCTCTTGACCCCGTCTGTCCACGCGAAGTGGAAAATCCATTGAGCCGCAAGGGAAACCGCACTTTTGCGTTCACTCGAACGGCAGCGCTGCGTCACGCGCCGCTGCCGCGCCGCCCCGGCGGCTCCATCGGGCGATAGCACAACCCGGTGATGTCCGGTTCTCGACGTGGCAAACACGTCGGGTGGTGGGACCATTACCACGGGTGTTCGTACGACTGGGAGGTCAGCTGTGGGCATCAAATGGACGACGGGGACGAAGGTAGTCCGCAACGCCCGCGCCTGGGCGTCCGGCACGATCCCGGAGCAGGCGGGCAAGGACGAGTGCATGGTGTGCGGCAAGCAGATCCGCAGGCATCGCACGGTCAGCGGCGAAGGCCGGGTGTGCTCCCTCACGTGCGCCCAGTACTGGGCCGAGAACATGACCTGAGCACGCGCAAAGCGAAAGGCCCCCGGAGTCGAACTCCGGGGGCCTTTCACGTGGTAGCGGGGACAGGATTTGAACCTGCGACCTCTGGGTTATGAGCCCAGCGAGCTACCGAGCTGCTCCACCCCGCGCTGTAAGGACAACTATACACGCCCCCGGAACCACTTCTCACCGGGGTCCCTTAACCGCATATCCCCAGCTCACCCACCTACCAACACCGCACTTCGCAACACCACTCCCGCCCCTGGCCGCACCTCCCGACCAACCGGCACAGGGAGGGGTGCAGGGGCAACGCCCCCGGTTGGGGGTGCAGGGTGCGTAACCCTCCTGCCTGGGGCCGGACCTCCGGTGCAAATGCGAAAAAGCCGTGTTCACGATTTCCGTGAACACGGCTTTCCCACTTTGTAGCGGGGACAGGATTTGAACCTGCGACCTCTGGGTTATGAGCCCAGCGAGCTACCGAGCTGCTCCACCCCGCGCTGCATTTAGAACTGTACGCCTGGGGTTAACCGGAATGCAAATCGGGTGGCCCGGAACGTGTCCCAGGCCACCCGATGGCGATATCAGTGCAGGTCAGCCGGTCGGTGTCGTCGTCGGCGTCGTCGTCGACGGCTGCGTCGTCGTCGCCCCCGCCGCCGTGTTGAACCTCTTCGTCGCCTCGTCGAGCGCCTTGTAGGCGTTGCCGAGCTCGGCGAAGTCACCGCTGGACTGCGCCGCCTTCACGCGCGCCAGCGCCGCCTGGATGTCCCGCACGGCCTGCTGCAGCTCCGTGCCGCCCTGACCGTCGTTCGGCGCCGTGGGCGTCGTGGTCGGGGTGGAGGTCGGCGGCTGGCCGTTGGGGTCCGTGGGCGGCACCTGGGCCGACGAGCCGGACAGGACCTCCTCCATCGCCTCGGCCAACGTCGGCGCGTAGCCCACCTTGTCGCCGAAGCTCACCAGCACCTTGAACAACTGCGGGAACTGGGTGTTCTGACTGGCCCGTTCGATGTAGATGGGCTCCACGTAGAGCAGACCGCCGCCCACCGGCAGGGTCAGCAGGTTGCCGTAGACGACCTTCGTCTGCCGTTGCGCGAGCAGGTTCAGCTCACCGCTGACCTCGCCGTTGGTGAGGAAGGTGGTCTGGATCTGCTGGGGGCCCTTGACCTCGTTGTTCAGCGTCAGGACGCTCATCTTGCCGTAGTTGTCCGGGTCGGACCTGACCGTCACGTAGGACGCCATGAACTCCCGGTTCAACCGCACCAACGCGCTGGTCAGCTGGAAGCTCACCTTGTTCGCGTCGCCGGTCGGGTCGCCCGCCAGCACGTAGAACGGCGGCTGCCGGTCCCGCTGCTGCTGCACGCCCTGCTGCTGCGCCTCGACGGTGGTGGCGTTGTCGATGGTCGGGTCGGACGGCACGTCCCAGAACGAGACGCCGGAGTAGAAGTCGCGCGGGTTGTCCACGTGGTACTCCGACAGCATCTCCCGCTGGACCTTGAACAGGTCCTCGGGGTAGCGCAGGTGCTCCTTCAGCGACTGCGACATCTCGCTGTTGGCCTTCACCGTGCCCGGGAAGACACCCATCCACGCCTTCAGCACCGGGTCCTGCGTGTCCATCTCGTACAGCGTCACCGTGCCGTCGTAGGCGTCCACAGTGGCCTTGACCGAGTTGCGGATGTAGCTGATCTCCCGGTTCGGCTGCTGCGCGACGCCCGGCAGCGAGTCGTTCGTGGCGTCGCCCAGCGCCGTGCGGCGCGCGTACGGGTAGTTGTCGAGCGTGGTGTAGCCGTCGACGATCCACGTGATGCGGCCGTCGACCACCGCCGGGTACGGGTCGCCGTCCACGGTCAGCCACGGCGCCACGGCCTCCACGCGGTCGCGCGGGTGGCGGTTGAAGATGATCCGGGAGTCGTCGCCGATGGCCGAGTTGAACAGGATGTTCCGCTCGCCGTAGGCGGCGGCGAAGACCATCTTGTTGAACAGGCCGCCGATGCGGACGCCGCCCTTGCCGGTGTAGGTGTAGGACGAGCCGTCGGTGTCGTACTCGCCGGGAGCGCCCTCGCCCCGGCCGCCGACGATGGCGTAGTCGGCCGGGCTGCCCAGTTCACCGAAGTAGGTGCGCGGCTGCTCCACGCCGAACGGGCCGGGCTGGACCTTGCCGTCCTGGTCGACCTGCGCCACCTCGAACACCGGGTAGCCGCCGTCACCGTCGTCGTCCGCGGTCGAGTTCACCTTGCTGGCCTCGGCGAACACCATGCCGTTGCCGTGGGTGTAGATGAGGTGCTGGTTGATCCAGTCGCGCTGGCCCTGCGGGATGCCCGCGGTGTTCAGCTCGCGGACCGCGACGATGTAGTCCTGGAGCTGCTGGTCCTTTGTGTACCGGTCCACGTCCAGCTTCTCCGGGAACGCGTAGAACGGCCGCAGCTGCTGGAACTGGGTGAACGTCTTGGAGATGACGGCCGGGTCGAGCAGCCGGACGTTGCCCACCGTCGCCTGGTCGTTCTTCAGCTCGTCCAGCGAGACGTTCTGCTTGCCCGCGTACGGCTTGCTCTCCACCTTGTCCGGGGTCAACCCGAAGGCTTGCCGAGTGGCTTCGATGTTGCGGCCGATGGGTTCGGCTTCCTTCTCGATGGCGTTCGGCCGCACCGAGAACTGCTCGAGCACGGCGGGCCACGCGGCGCCGACCAGGATCGACGACAGCACCAGCAGCACGGTCGCGATCGCCGGCAGCTGGAGGTTGCGCAACACCGCGCCCGCGAAGAACGCGATGGCGCAGAAGACCGCGATGAACAGCAGGATCAGCTTGGCGGGCAGCACCGCGTTGAGGTCGGTGTAGCTCGCGCCGTCGAACTTGTCGTTGCGGTCGGAGAACAGCAGCGTGTACCGGTCGAAGAAGTACGCGACCGCCTTGAGCAGGATGAACACGCCCGCCACGATGGCCAGGTGGGTCCGCGCGGGTCCGGAGAGCTGACCGCCGCGGCCCGCCAGCCGGATGCCGCCGAACAGGTAGTGCGCCACCACCGCGGCCACGAACGCGACCGCCGTGGCGATGAACAGCCACGACAGCACCCAGGTGTAGAACGGCAGCTGGAACGCGTAGAAGCCGATGTCGTGGCCGAACTCGGGATCGTTCACGCCGAACGAGGTGGCGTTGAGGAACAGCTGGAGCTCTTGCCAGTTGCCCTGGGCCGAGGTGCCGGCGATGACGCCGACCAGCACCGGCAGGCCGATGGCGAACAGCTTCATCCGCCTGCTGACGACGGCGCGGTAGCGGGCCACCGGGTCGTCGGGCCCGGACACCGGCACGAAGACCGGCCGGGAGCGGTAGGCGAGGATGAGGTTGATCGCGACGAGACCGCCGACCAGCAGGCCCACGGCGAAGAACAACCCGAACCGGGTCGCCAGCACCGTGCCGTAGACGCTGCGGAAGCCGACCTCGCCGAACCAGAGCCAGTTGACGTAGGTGCCGAGCAGCCTTGAGCCGGTGATCAGACCGACCAGGACCACCGCACCGACGATGAGCAGAATCCGGCTGCGACGGGACAGCCTGGGCAGTCCGACCGGGGGCCGTGTGGCCACGGGGCACGCTCCTGGATCGCGGTAGTGGCGTTCGTACGTTCTGTCCAACTCTACGGAGGCCGCCCGGGGTTCCCCGTTCGGTCTTGTCTTTACCCAGATGCGACCATGGCGCACGTGTCAGCCAGTGAAACGCCACCCGTGGTGCTGCCCGAGGTCGCCCGCGAGGTCGAGGAGTTCGTGTCCACCGCCGGGTGGAACCAGCCGACCCAGCTGTTCGCGCTGGTACCGACCGTCGAGCTGCTGGAGCGGCAACCGGAGCTGGCGGGCCAGCTCGACCCCGCCGCCTCGCCGTTGACGCCGATCGCGCAGGACTCGCTGCCGGACGACGAGCTGGACCGGGCGCTGGCGGGCATCGTCTGGCCCGACGTCGTGCACGGGTGCGCGTTGGCGCAGGAGATCGTCGTGCTGCCGCCGGACGCCGAGGCCCAGCTGACCGAGCAGGAGCTGGACGACGAGCAGGCGCGCAAGTTCGCCGCCGAACACCCCCAGCGCCGGGAGGCGCGGCTGGTGGCGGCCGTGCTGCGGGACGGCTCGGCGGCGTGCGTGCTGCGGCTGCGGGGCAACGTGGAGGTGCCCGAGGAGGTCGTGGCGCACCCCGAACTGGCTCCGAACCTGACCCGCGCCCTGTTGGAAA
Source organism: Actinosynnema sp. NPDC023794 (assembly GCF_040639675.1). Lineage (NCBI taxonomy): Bacteria > Bacillati > Actinomycetota > Actinomycetes > Pseudonocardiales > Pseudonocardiaceae > Actinosynnema > Actinosynnema sp. NPDC023794. The sequence goes on from NZ_JBFAFR010000020.1 coordinate 126,938, forward strand.
CCCTCCGGCAGTGACAGTGACACGGCCGCTGCTCCGCAGACGGCGGCTCGGTAGCAGGATGCGGAGCAGCGGCAATCGAACACCGCCTAACAACCTGGCGCGTCGCCGCCCTTGCTCAGCGATTCGAGCGACTGCACGGCGTCGTCCAGCTTCTCGACCTTGACCAGGCGCAGACCCTCGGGGGCGTGCTGCTTCGCCTCGTCGCAGTTGCCCGCGGGCACGAGGAACACGGTGGCGCCGCCTTCGCGGGCGGCGACCATCTTGAACCCGATGCCGCCGATGCGGCCGACCTCGCCCTTGTCGTTGATCTCGCCGGTGCCCGCGACGGACTGCCCGCCGTTCAGCTCGCCCGGGGTGAGCTTGTCGACGATCGACAGCGCGAACAGCAGGCCCGCGGACGGCCCGCCGACGTCGGACAGGCTGATCTTGATCTCGAACGGCACGTCCGCGCGGTCCAGCGGCAGCACGCCGAGGAAACCGGTCTCGCGACCGTCCGCGCGGCCGAGGGTGACGGTGGCGGTCTTGCGCTCGGACCCGCGTTCGAAGGTCAGCGCGATCCGGTCACCCGGCTTGGTGCTCTCCAGCGCCGCGCGCACGTCGTCGGCGGTGGAGACCTGCTTGCCGTTGACCTCCAGCAGCCGGTCGTTCGGCTCGAGCACGGTGGCGGCCGCGGTGTCGTTGGTGATCTCGGCGGCGACGACCTTCATCGGGTAGTCCAGGTAGCTCAACGCGGCCACCTCGGCGCTGCTCTGCGAGTCCTGGAACGCCTTCACGTTCTGGTCGCGGACCTGCTGCTCGGACTCGCCGGGCCGGAAGAACTCCTCGCGCGGCGCCAGCGCGTACCGGCCGCTGATCCACAGGCCGAGCGCGCCGAACAGCGACACGTCGTCGGTGAGCGACACCGTGGTCATGGTGAGGTTGCCGCCGGTCGGGAAGGTCTCCTGACCTTCGACCGACACCACGTCGCCGCCGTTGACCTGGCCCAACGTGTCGTAGGTCGGTCCGGGGCCGAGGGCGACGTACGGCACGCGGGCGAACCCGCCGAGCAGGCCGAGCGCCAGCACGACCGTGAGGCTGACCACGAGGGTCCACGTCCGCCGGGTCAGGCCGCGCCGCGGCGCGTGCGGTGGGGGTGGTGCCTGGTCCACGACGGTGTCGGTGCCTTCGGTCACGCCAGACAGGGTACGACCACGGCGTCACGCCCCTGGCGAACCGGTCCCACGCGGGGCTGCCGTGCCGCGTACCGTGGACCCATGAGTGACCTGCCCTTCGGGTTCAGCCCGCAGGACCCCGACGACCGCAACCGCAAACCCGGGGACCAAGGGGAGAACCCCTTCGACTTCAACCAGCTCGGCGCGATGCTGAGCCAGCTCGGTGCGATGTTCAGCAACGCGGGCACGTCGTCCGGGCCGGTCAACTACGACCTCGCGAAGCAGATCGCGCTCCAGCAGCTCGCCGGCAAGGGCGGCACCGGCTTCGGCCCGGACCAGAGCGGCGCGGTGGCCGACGCCGTGCACCTGGCGGAGATGTGGCTCGACCCGGTGACGTCGCTGCCCGCGGGCGCGCGCACGTCCCAGAGCTGGAGCGCGCGCGACTGGGTGGAGCGCACGTTGCCGACGTGGCAGCGGCTGTGCGACCCGGTGGCACGGCGCGTGTCCGGCGCATGGGTCGACGCGATGCCGGCCGAGGCGAAGGAAGCCGCCGGACCGCTGCTGTCGATGCTCGGCCAGATGGGCGGCATGGCGTTCGGCTCGCAGCTCGGCGGCGCGCTGGCGCAGCTCGGCGCGGAGGTGCTGACGTCGACCGACGTGGGGCTGCCGCTCGGGCCGGAGGGCACGGCGGCGTTGCTGCCGGACAACATCGAGAAGTTCACCGAGGGCCTGGAGCGGCCGACCAGCGAGGTGCTGGTGTTCCTGGCCGCGCGCGAGGCGGCGCACCAGCGGCTGTTCAGCCACGTGCCGTGGCTGCGGCAGCGGCTGCTGGACACCGTGGAGGAGTTCGCCCGCGGCATCACCGTCGACACCTCGGCGCTGGAGCAGCTGGCCGGCCAGATCGACCCGGCGAACCCGGCGAGCATCGAAGAGGCGATGAAGTCGGGGATGCTCGAACCCCAGACCACGCCCGAGCAGAAGGCCGCGCTGACCCGCCTGGAGACGTTGCTGGCCCTGGTCGAGGGCTGGGTGGACGTGGTGGTGAACGAGGCGGTCGGCGAGCGGCTGCCCGGCGCCGAGGCGCTGCGGGAGACGCTGCGCAGGCGGCGCGCGTCCGGCGGGCCGGCGGAGCAGACGTTCGCCACGCTGGTCGGCCTGGAGCTGCGGCCACGCCGGCACCGCTCGGCGGCGGCGCTGTGGAAGCTGCTCACCGACCAGCACGGCGTCGAGCAGCGCGACAGCGTCTGGGAGCACCCCGACCTGGTGCCGACGGCCGAGGACCTGGACGACCCGATGGAGTTCGCCGAGCGGTTCGGCCAGACGCGCAAGGCGCTGGAGGACCCGATGGCGGAGCTGGAGCGCACCCTGCGCGACGAGGACAAGGGCGAGGGCGACGAGCCGAAGAAGGACGGGGAGTAGCGCCACCCACCCCCCGCGAGGTCGCGCCCGTTCACGACCTCGCGGGATCGGCCGTGGCTAGTCCTCCTCCGTGATGCCGAGGCCCGCCGCTGCCGAGAGGCCTTCCAGGTACCCGATGGCCCGCTCGGCCTTCGGGTACCTGTGCACCAGCAGCCAGAAGTCCTTCCCGTGCCCGGGCACCTCCAGGTGCGCCAGCTCGTGCACGAGCACGTAGTCGAGCACCCACGCGGGCACGTCGCGCAGCCGTTCGCTGATCCTGATCGTGCCCTCGCTCGGCGTGCACGACGCCCACCTCGTGCGCATCGGCGGCACCCACCGCACGCTGCTCGGCTGCACGCCGTCCAGGTATCGATCCGCCAGCTCCTCGCACCGGGTGAGCAGGGCGGCGTCCGACGTGCGCGTTGGCGAGCGCCTGCGGGTCTCGCTGCGCTGCAGGCGGCTGAGCATCTCCGCCACCCAGTGCTTCTCCTCGCTCTTGCTCATGCGAGCCGGCAGCAGGACCACGACCGTGTCCCCTTCGCGGTACGCGCTCACCATGCGACGGCGCCGGGCGCTGCGCCGCACCTCCACCTGCGGTTCGGGCATGGCGTTCACGGTAAGGCCAGGGACCGACAATCCGCGGCGGCCAAGCGGCGGTCTGTGGAGGGACGGACCAGCAGGTTCCACCGAAAGGCGGCTGGACACGCTCGACGCGGCGTGCAGCGGAGGCGCGTCCCCGGAGGTAGCGTTCAGCGCAACCCCCGAGTGTGGCGCAGATCGCTCCGCACTCTCGAAGCGAGGAGGAAGCCGTGGCCGAGACCTACAACGGCTACTGCGTCAAGTGCCGTGAGAAGCGCGACTTCACGGGCGAGGTGCACGAGAGCAACAACCGCAGGATGGCCAAGGGCAAGTGCCCGGTCTGCGGAACCACGGTGACCCGAATCCTCGGCAAGGCGAAGGTCTGATCGAGGACGGGCGGCCGGGCCCCTCGCGGGCGTCCGGCCGCTCGTCAAGGCCACTCACGGCCTCTGTGGACAACCGGCAAGCCTGTGGACAGGCATTTTGCCGTACCTGCCGGCACGGGCACGCTGCCGGTGTGGATCTCCCCAACCGCCCCAGGGTCCTGCCCGGCCTGCCGCTGCTGCGCCGCCGGGCCGACGTGGTGCAGATCGGCACGGACCCGCGGCACGCGATGCTGGTCGAGGACGTGCCGGAGCCGATGGCGTCCGTCCTGCTCGGCCTCAACGGTCGACACACCCTCACCGACCTGCGGGAACGCCTCGCCGGTCACGGTCGCCAGGCAGCCGAGTTCGCCGGTGTGCTGCACGGCCTGGCTCGGGCCGGGCTGGTCGAGGACACCGTGCCCGTGCCGCACCCGCGGCTGGCCGCCGAGGTGACCGGGTGGGCGCTGCGGACCCGTCGTTGCGCCGTTGGACTGCCCGCCGACCGGGCCGCCAGATCCGTCGTGGTGCACGGCGAGGGACGGCTCGCGGTCACCGTGGCCGCGCTCCTGGGCGCCTCCGGAGTGGCACACGTTCGGGTGGTCGCGCGAGGTCGGGTCGGGCCGGAGGACACCGGATCGGGGTACGTCGAAGCGGACGTCGGCCGACCGCGTGCCGAGGCCGCCCAGGACGCCGTGCGGCGGGCGTCCGGGACCGTGCGGCCGGTCGGGCGTGCCGTGGACCTGGTGGTGCTGGCCGACGCGTTGGTGCCCGCCCCGGAGGTGCTGCACCGGCTCGTCGCGGACGGCACGCCGCACCTGGCCGTGCGGGTCCGGGAAGGGCTCGGCGTGGTCGGACCGCTGGTCGTGCCGGGTCGCAGCAGCTGCCTGAGGTGCGCGGACATGCACGCGGCCGACGAGGACCCGGCGTGGCCGATGATCGCCGCGCAGCTGGTCGACCGCGCCCAGCACGCCGACCTGGCCACCGTCACGGCCACCGCCGGGGTGGCGGTCGGGCAGGCGCTGCTGGCGCTCGACCGGTCCGAGCCGGCCGCGACCAGGCCGCCCACTTGGGACGCGACCCTGGAGGTGGACGCGTTCGCCGGGGTGGTCGAGCACCGGATCGCGCCGGTGCACCCGCGCTGCGAGTGCCGTTCCGCGACGTGATCCACCCTCAGGTAGGGCTGTGTAGGTTTTGTGGCAGGGGCGTGCACGACTGCGACCCCGTGAACGGGCGGGAGGAGGATCACCGGGTGAGCGAGATCCCGCGCAAGGCCGTGCAGCGCACCGCCAAGCTGGCCAGCCTCCCGCTCGGGGTGGCGGGCCGGGTGGTGGGCGGCTGGGGCAAGCGCCTGGCAGGCCGCAGCTCAGAGGACGTCAGCGCCGAGGTGTCGGCGAAGACCGCGGAGCAGGTGTTCGCGGTGCTCGGGCAGCTCAAGGGCGGCGCGATGAAGTTCGGCCAGGCGCTGAGCGTGTTCGAGGCGGCGGTGCCGGACGAGCTGGCCGAGCCGTACCGCGAGGCGTTGACCAAGCTGCAGACGGCCGCGCCGCCGATGCCCGCGCGCACGGTGCACCGCGTGCTGGCCGAGCAGCTCGGCGCGGGGTGGGCGAAGCGGTTCACGTCGTTCGACGACTCGCCCGCCGCGTCGGCGAGCATCGGGCAGGTGCACCGGGCGGTGTGGCACGACGGCCGCGACGTGGCGGTGAAGGTGCAGTACCCGGGCGCGGACGAGGCGTTGCAGAGCGACCTCAGCACGTTGCTGCGGTTCAGCCGGGTGTTGCAGGCGGTGATGCCCGGCGCCGAGGTCAAGCCGCTGTTGGAGGAGCTGCGGGACCGGTACCTGGAGGAGTTGGACTACCGGACCGAGGCGGACAACCAACGGGTCTTCGCGAAGGCGTTCGACGGCGACGACCGCGTGCTCGTGCCGCGGGTGGTGGCCAGCTCGCCGAAGGTGATGGTCACCGAGTGGACCGAGGGCACGCCGCTGTCGAAGATCATCCGTGAGGGTGAGCGGGACGAGCGCGACCTGGCCGGGCAGCTGCTGTCGGAGTTCCACTTCTCCGCGCCGAGCCGGTCCGGGCTGCTGCACGCCGACCCGCACCCCGGCAACTTCATGCTGGGCGCGGACGGCCGGTTGCGCGTGCTGGACTTCGGCGCGGTGGCCCGGCTGCCCGACGGGTTGCCCAAGACGTTGGGCCTGATGACCAGGCTGGCGCTGGACGGCCGGTCGGCGGACCTGGTGGAGCTGCTGCGGTCGGAGCGGTTCATCCGTCCCGGGACCGAGCTGCGCGCCGAGGACGTGCTGAACTACCTGGGGCCGTTCGTCGAGCCGCTGCGGACCGAGACGTTCCACTTCACCCGGCGGTGGCTGCAGAAGCAGGCGGAGCGCGTCGGCGACCTCCGCAGCCCCGATTCGCACACGGGAAGGTCTCTGAACCTCCCGCCGCAGTACCTGCTTATCCACAGGGTGACGCTGGGCGCGACCGGCATCCTCTGCCAGCTTGACGCGAACGTGCAGGCCAGAGCCATCGTCGCCCAGTGGCAGCCCGGCTTCGACGACTGAGTTGTCCACAGGTCTCCGACTTATCCACAGATCACGAACACCCCATGGCACGGCTTCCGGAACCACCGGAAGATCGACCCCATGGACCAAGTGATCAAGGCAGCGGACCTGCGGGCAGCCGGCGTGCCGGGCTACGTCATCGACCTCAAGTGCCGCCCCGGCGGGCCGTGGCAGCGCATCCTGCCGGGCGTGGTGCTGCTCGGCGCGAGCCCTCCGACCCGCGCCCAACGCCTGCAGGCGGCGCTGGCCTACGCCGGCCCGAAGGCAGTCGTCACCGGCGTCGACGCCCTGCACGCGCAGGGCCTGCGGGCCCTGCCTCCCCCACCCCGCGTGCACCTGCTGCAACCGGCCACGGCCCGCCGCTCGTGCGCCGACCACGTGCTGCTGGAACGCACCACCCGCCCACCGAAGGTGGTGGTGGAAGGCGGCCTCCCCGTCGCCGAACCGACGAGAGCAGTCCTGGACGCCGTCCGCCACGAACCGGACCCCTTGCGCCAGCACCACCTGCTGGCCACCGCCGTCCGCTCCGGGATGTGCACGGTCACCGGCCTGACCAGAGAACTGGACGCGGGCAGCAAACGCGGCACCGCCACCCCCAGAGCAACCCTGAGACTCCTCTCCGCCCTCCTCCGCTAAGCACCACGGACCGCCAACCTGCCCACGCCAACCCACCCTCTTCAACCCGCACGTGGGGCCGCCACAAGCCGGACCCACACGCCAACCCACTCCGCTCACACCACACGACGCACCGATATCCGCACCCGTCCGCACCACTCCGAGCACGCCGCCGGACCAAACACGCCGTCGCACCCAGCAGGCCGCCGGACCCAGCGAGGGCAGCCGGCAGCCGGCCACCGTGGGCCTCTAGCGACCACCGTCGCCCTACCCGGGACCCCAGTAGTCGGACGGCAGCTTGCCTTCGATGTCCCGGACGTGCGCCCGCGCGCAGACGTGGCACAACCACTGGTCGACGCCGCGCTCCCGCTCCCGCACCCAGGCCAGGAGCTGGGCCGGGTCCGTGACGGACGAACGCGTCCGTCCACAGCGGGCGCACGTGTCGGTCACGGCTTGCGACCCAGGTGCACGGTGTTGGCGATCAGCAGGAACACGTCGTCGCGCAGCCCGAGGAACGCGGGGTCCTGAGGGTCGAGCAGTTGCTTCACCGTGCGGCGGTCGGCGGGGTGGAGCGCGTCGCCGGCGACCTCGGTGAACCACGCCAGCTGGTTCACCGCCCAGTCGCGCACCGCCTGCTTGGGCGGTGCGGGGTGGTCGATCAGGTAGCTGAACGCGGTCACGTCCACCAGACCGGCGTCGGAGAGCACGAGGTTCCAGCCACCGTGCATGCGAACGGCGCCCGTCGTGTTCTCCCGCATCCGCACGAACCACTGGTCGCGCGCGGCGGTCAGTCGCTCTTGCAAGCCCGGCTCACCGACACCCAGGTCGAACGGGAGGAACTTGCCACTCAACCCGCCCTCGGCGAGCGCCAACCACCCACCGGGCGCGACCGCCTCGATCAACCCCACCACAGCCGCACGCTGATCAGGGAGGTGATGCACGACGTTCGAAGCCCACACCAACTGCGCGGGTCCGGCGATCTCCACCGGCCGTTCAGTGGCCAGGTCGGCGAGCACCGGCCGGACGCGCACGGTCGCCGTCGTCGTGTCGGTCTCGTAGGTGGCCGCCGACCGGGCGGCGGTGGTGGCCGCGTCCAACAGCTCGGGCACGGCGTCGACCAGCACGATCGTGCCGCCGCCGCGCGCGGACAGGGCCTCGACCAGCGCCACGCTCATCCCACCGGCACCGCACCCGACGTCCAGCACTGTCGGCTTGTCGGGCAGGGCGCGAACGAGTCTGCGCGCGACCACGCGCCGCGACTCGGCGTCCAGCTCGTCGGCCTGCCGCAGGAAGTTCAGCCGGGACGACCAGTCGATCCCGTCGTGGGTGTGGGCATGGGCATGGTTGTGAGAGTGAGCTGCCACACGTCGAACGGTACCCACGCCGAGCCGAACCCTCCCATCGACATACCCCTCGCCGCGCCGTCTCCGGCAACGATGGGCCGGGCTCGTGGTTGCCGGACGCACGCCGTGGTCGCCAGGTGCGGCTCGTAGTTGCCGGACGCGGGCCGTGGTCGCCGGACACGTGGTCGCCGGGCCTGGGTACGTGGTCACCGGCGCGCGGTCGATGAGGAGGTGGTGGTCTATCGCTCCGGACGTACTCCCCTTCCGGGCGCGGACACGGCGAGGCCCGCCCTCCCCGTCGTGGGACGGGGAGGGCGGGCCGCTCCGTGCATCAGATCGCGCGGGCCTTCACGGCAGCCCTGCGCTGGGCCCATCCGGCCAGTCGACCCCACCTGCGGGCGACGACGAGACGGTGGGCCAGCCGATGCTGTCGCGCGAATATCTCCGCGTCATGCATTCGGGATCTGGCGAGATTTTCTTCGAGCAGCATGGGGTTCCCCTTGGGATTGACCTCGATCAGCATGGATTCGTCTGCGGTGGATCGGTACGTGGTCACGCGGCGGCCTCCTGGTCGTTAGCCCCCCGGACAACGGTCGCGGCGGGTGCCGCGGGCACAACGGGTGCTGCGTCCTTGCGGGGGCGTCCACGGGGACGCTTCCGCGCGATCACGGTTCCGCGCTCGAAGATCTCGCCGCCCCAGACCCCCCAGGGCTCGTGACGAGCAAGCGCACCGGCCAGGCACTCAGCGATGACGGGGCAGGTGGCGCAGAACCTCTTCGCCTCCTCCAGCTCCGCCGGCGCGTCGGCGAACCACAGGTCGGGGTTGTTGGTACGGCAAGGAAGCTCCAAGCCGGCGTCCGGCGCGGTGTCGATCAGAGTGGCGACACCCGCCCCGGAGAGCTCCGGCTCGGTGGACAACGTCCCGTTTATGGGGACGGTCGCGGTCAACATCAGGTGGACTCCTGTCAAGGGTCTTGCATGGGGTTTGTTTGTCGTTCGAACCGCAAAACGGGTCGGGACAGCACGAAGGCCGCGGATCCGGTTACGGGTCCGCGGCCTTCGTGAGCTTCGTGGCCTGACTACAAGGTGGTCAGGTACTTCGCTCGTGCGCGGACGGCGCAACGTTCTGAGTCGGGACAACGGTCGACGCGTGCGGCGTCGGCACCTGGATCAGCTGAACTCGCTCAGCGCCCCACTTGAGGGCGTGGCGATCGCGGGCAGACTTCTCCCCCGCGACACGAGCAGCGCCGGAAGCCAAGACCACCCCGGTCATCAGGTAACCGGGCGTCTCGAAGCACGTGGGAGTGTTCACGACCGGTCACCTCCTCGGGTGGCTCGTACTCGACTGCTAGCTCTTGAATCCCCAGCGGGCGCTTCGCGCCCGGCCTGAGCAGGTTATGACTCCACGCAGGACGGGTGCAACAGGTTTTTCCAAATACCTGTCGATTGAGTGAAGATTCCGCGTTTGCCCTGCACAGAGCGCCAGCGGACGACCACCCGTACGGACCAGACCGCCCGCGGGCGAGCCGGACGCGGCCACCGGCGGCGGATCACCGCGAGATCAACGCCCCATCAACGCACGATCAACGACAGGTCAACGAGGGTCAACACGGCCTCGACCCAGCCACGACGCGAGGACAGCGGGGAGGTCGACGCGGGAAGGCGAGGTCGACGCGAAGGTCAACGGCCGCGCACGAGGGCCAGCACGTCGTCCCCGAACCGGTCGAGCTTGGCCGCGCCGATGCCCGAGATCGACACCAGCCCGGCGACGTCCTCCGGCCGCTGCTCGGCGATCGCGACCAGCGTCGCGTCGGTGAACACCACGTAAGCGGGCACCTTGAGCTCACGCGCCCGGTCCGCCCGCCACGCCCGCAGCTTGGCCAGCAGCTCCTCGTCCAGGTCGGACGGGCACGAGGCGCACCGGCTCAGCTTGATCGCCCGCGCGTCCACCAACGCCGACCCGCACACCCGGCACTGCGGCTTGGGCCGCTTCTGCAGCGGCTCCCGCTTCGCGGCCGTGCGCGACGCCGGGTGGTCCTCCGGCACGAGCCCGTAGAGGAACCTGCTGCGCCGCCGATACCGGCGCCCGCCCGCGGCCCGCGCCAACGCCCACGACATCCACAGGTGCTCACGGGCCCGCGTCACGCCCACGTACAGCAGCCGGCGCTCTTCCTCGATCGCCGCGTCGTCGCCGTCGGCGTGCTGGATCGGCAACGTGCCCTCGACCAGCCCGACCAGGAACACCGCGTCCCACTCCAGGCCCTTCGCCGCGTGCAGGGACGCCAGCGTCACGCCCTCCACCGTCGGCGGGTGCTGCGCCTCGGCCCGCAGCTCCAACTCGGCCACGAACTTGGGCAGGTCCGCCGAGTCCACCGCGGTGACCAGCTCCTCGGCCAGCTCCACCAGCGCGAGCAGTGACTCCCACTTCTCCCGCGCCGTCCCGCCGGCGGGCGGCTCGTCGGTCAGGCCGATGCCCGCCAGCACCTCGCGCACCACCTTCGGCAGCTCACCGGTCGGCTCGTGCGCCGCCGCCGACCGCAACGCCACCATCGCCTGCCGCACCTCGGCGCGCTGGAAGAACCGCTCCCCGCCACGCACCTGGTAGGGCACGCCGACCTCGGCCAACGCCTGCTCGAAGACCTCCGACTGGGCGTTGACGCGGTAGAGGACGGCGATCTCGCTGGCCGCCACACCCTCGTCCAGCAGCGCCTTCACGCGCCGAGCGACGGCCGCGGCCTCCAGCGTCTCGTCGTCGAACTCGGTGAACGTCGGCTTCGGCCCGTCCGGGCGCTGACCGATCAGCCGCAGCCGCGACCCGGAGGGGCGGTCGCGCGCCCACTTGATCACTTCGTTGGCGAGGCCAACGACCTGCGGCGTCGACCGGTAGTCGCGCTCCAGCCGCACCACGACCGCCTCGGGGAACCGGCGGGGGAAGTCCAGCAGCGGACGCGGCGAAGCGCCCGCGAACGAGTAGATGGTCTGGTTCGCGTCACCGACCACGGTCAGGTCGTCGCGCTGACCGAGCCACGCGTCGAGCACGCGCTGCTGCAACGGCGTGACGTCCTGGTACTCGTCCACCACGAAGCACCGGTACCGGTCGCGGAACTCCTCGGCGACCTCGCCGTGCTCCTCCAGCGCCGCCGCGGTGTGCAGCAGGAGGTCGTCGAAGTCGAGCAGCTGCGCCTGGTTCTTGAGCTCTTCGTAGGTCCGGTAGACCTGCGCGACCTGCTCGGCGGGCGCGGGCGTGTCACGGCTCGTGCGGCCGGCGGCGTTCGGGTAGCCGTCCGGCGCGACCAGCGACGCCTTGGCCCACTCGATCTCGCCCGCGAGGTCGCGCAGCGAGTCCGACTCGGTGGACAGGCCGACGCGGTTGGCGGCCTGGGCGACCAGTCGCAGCTTGTTGCGGTCGATCAGCTGCCACTGCTCGCCGCCGACCACGCGCGGCCAGAAGTAGCGGAGCTGGCGCAGGGCGGCGGCGTGGAACGTGCGTGCCTGCGCGCCGTGCACGCCCAGCGCCCGCAAGCGGGTCCGCATCTCGCCCGCGGCACGTGCGGTGAACGTGACGGCGAGGACTTGGCCAGCGGAGACGTGGCCGCGTTGGACCAGGTGGGCGATGCGGTGCGTGATGGTGCGGGTCTTGCCGGTGCCTGCGCCCGCGAGCACGCAGACCGGACCGCGCGGAGCTTCCACCGCGGCGCGCTGTTCCGGGTCGAGTCCGTCCAGCAGCCCGTCCATGCGCTGCATCCTCGCAGAGGTCAGCAAGTACTCCCGTCATGGGGCGCGACGGCGCGCCGTATCCTGGTGGGTATGGCTGGTAAGCAGGACAAGGCGGCTGCCAAGGCGGCCTCCAAGGAAGCGGCGAAGGCTCGGCGCGCGGCATCGAAGGCGAAGCGCAGCCAGATCTTCGAGGCGTTCAAGATGCAGCGCCGCGAGGACAAGGCGCTCGTGCCGTTGATGCTGGCGTGCCTGCTCGGCGCGACGGCCGCGGCGTTCCTGATCGGCCTCATCTGGGACATGCAGTGGGTGCTGCTGCCCATGGGCATCGCGGTGGGCGCGCTGCTCGCGGTCATCGTGTTCGGCCGCCGGGTGCAGAAGACCGTGTACGCGAAGGCGGACGGCCAGCCGGGCGCGGCGGCGTGGGCTCTGGACAACCTGCGCGGCAAGTGGCGCGTCACACAGGCCGTGGCGGGCACGACGAGCGGCGACATGGTGCACCGGGTGCTCGGCCGGCCGGGCGTGGTGCTGGTCGCCGAGGGCGCGCCGCACCGGGTCAAGAACCTGCTCGCCCAGGAGAAGAAGCGGGTGGCGCGGGTGATCGGCGAGACGCCGATCTACGACGTCGTCGTGGGCACCGAGGACGGCCAGGTGCCGCTGCGCAAGCTGCAGAGCCACCTGATGAAGCTGCCGCGCAACATCTCGACCGCCCAGGTCGACACGATCGACAACCGGCTGGCCGCGCTGGCCAGCCGCGGCGCGGCGCTGCCGAAGGGCCCGATGCCCCAAGGCGCCAAGATGCGCAACGTGCAGCGCGCCATGCGTCGCCGCTGAGACCCTCGGCAAGGTGCGTTTCCGCAGCTCAGGCCCGTTCCGGCAGTCGTCCGGGGCGGGCCTGCCGCATGACCGGCCCGATCACGCCCGACAACGGAACCCGGCAACGCGCCGGCAACGGATGCGGCACCGACCCGCCGCCGGACCCGTCAGCGGGCCCTGAGGACGACGGTGCCGGCGGCCTTGTCGTGCAGGCCCCTGCCGTCGGCGTCCCACACCACCGCCGGGATGATCGGGAAGATCAACACGGTCCGCAGCGCGGCCCGCGGCAGGCCGACGGTCTCCGTGCCGTCCACCCGCACGACCCGCAGCCCGAACAGCGCGTGACCAGGGGTGAAGCCGAAGAAGCCGACCCCGACGACGGTGATGGCGAACCAGGCCAGCAGGCTCCAGTTCTGCGGCAGGTCGGGCATGGTGAACAGGCCCGCCACGCCCCCCGAGAGGGCGAAGTCGACCAGGATGGCGATCGCGCGGCGGCCCGTGGACGCGACGGAGCCCGCACCGGACCGGGGCAGACCGAGGCGTTCACCCCGCCACCGCTGCCCGGTACCGTCTCCGGAGTCGGCGCCGGGTTCCAGCGCCGAGCGGGGTCCTGACAGCCACGAACCGGTCCACTTGCTCACCCCACCAGAGTAAGGCCGTGCTCAGCGGGTGAGGAGCGCTGGTCGGGTTGCCCGACCTGGGAGCCCCGTTAACACTGGCGAAACACGCGGGTGACGGCTGGGCAACACCACGGTCTTAGTTTCGCCACGATGGCAGGCCGCACCACGCAGCGGCGTACAACCACGCCCCCACCGCAGCAGAGGAGTCGACGAGGGTGTTCAAGAATCCCGACGAGGTCCTGAAGTACATCTCCGACGAGGGCGTGAAGTTCGTCGACGTCCGCTTCAGCGACCTGCCCGGCGTGATGCAGCACTTCACGCTCCCCGCCGCCGCGTTCGACGCCGACGCCATCGCCGAGGGCCTCGCGTTCGACGGTTCTTCGGTCCGCGGCTTCCAGTCGATCCACGAGTCGGACATGCTGCTGCTGCCCGACCTCTACACCGCGCGCCTCGACCCGTTCCGGATCGAGAAGACGCTGATCGTCAACTTCTTCGTGCACGACCCGTTCACGCGTGAGGCGTACAGCCGCGACCCGCGCAACATCGCGCGCAAGGCCGAGCAGTACATCACCGAGTCGGGCATCGCGGACACCGCGTACTTCGGCGCCGAGGCGGAGTTCTACATCTTCGACTCGATCCGCTTCGACACCACCGCGAACGCGTCCTTCCACGAGATCGACTCGATCTCCGGCGCCTGGAACACCGGCCGCGAGGAAGAGGGCGGCAACCGCGGCTACAAGGTCAAGTACAAGGGCGGCTACTTCCCCGTCTCGCCGACCGACCACTACGCGGACCTGCGCGACAAGATGGTCCTCAACATGCAGGCCCAGGGCTTCTCGGTCGAGCGCGCGCACCACGAGGTGGGCACCGCCGGTCAGTCCGAGATCAACTACAAGTTCAACACGCTGCTGCACGCCGCGGACGACCTGATGCTGTTCAAGTACATCATCAAGAACACCGCGTGGCAGGCCGGCAAGACCGTGACGTTCATGCCGAAGCCGCTGTTCGGCGACAACGGCTCGGGCATGCACACCCACCAGTCGCTGTGGAAGGACGGCCAGCCGCTGTTCCACGACGAGTCCGGCTACGCGGGCCTGTCGGACACGGCGCGGCACTACATCGGCGGCATCCTGCACCACGCGCCGTCGCTGCTGGCGTTCACCAACCCGACGGTGAACTCCTACCACCGCCTGGTGCCGGGCTACGAGGCCCCGGTGTCGCTGGTCTACTCCCAGCGCAACCGGTCGGCGTGCGTGCGCATCCCGATCACCGGCAACAACCCCAAGGCCAAGCGCATCGAGTTCCGCTGCCCCGACTCGTCGGGCAACCCGTACCTGGCGTTCTCGGCCATGGTGATGGCCGGCCTGGACGGCGTGAAGAACAAGATCGAGCCGCCGGCCCCGATCGACAAGGACCTCTACGAGCTGCCGCCCGAGGAGGCCCGCGACGTCAAGCAGGTGCCGGCGTCCCTGGACGCGGTGCTGGACAGCCTCGAGGCGGACCACGAGTTCCTCCTGGAGGGCGGCGTCTTCACGCCGGACGTCATCGACACCTGGATCTCGTTCAAGCGGGAGCAGGAGATCGACCCGCTGCGCCTGCGCCCGAACCCCTACGAGTTCGCGCTCTACTACGACGTGTGATCGGCGCGGGGCTCTGACCAGCAGTTCAACCGGTTGAAGCCCCACCCAGGCCGCCTCCAGGCCGTGTGAGCTGGAGAGGCCGCCAGATCCTCCACAGGCGGAAGGCCCGGTGACTGATTCAGTCACCGGGCCTTCCGCCTTCTCTGCTTCCACGCCGCGCTCCTCGAACACGGCATCGACCGCCGCCCGCGTCCGCATTGACTGGCAGGTATCAGGTGGACGTAGCGCCGCAAGGTGAACGCCGGATCCGCGTACCCCGGATACCAGGCGAGCGCTCTGATGCTCACTCACGCTTCTGGCGGTCACCGCTCGCAGCGTTACCGATTTCGGCTCTACAGATCCACGAAAGCTACGCCGTCCTACCGCCGGAAAAGTCGACAACAGGCAAGAAACCGAACGCGGACCAACACTGCACGGATACCGTCATTCACGACGGCGAGTGAACTCTTCCACTTCCAGCGGAACCTCCTCCGAAAAATCAGCTCCAATGAAGCTGGTGTATGTCACCCCAGGCTCGTACCCACGCTGTCGTGACCGGGCGGAGAACACCGCAGAACCGAAGCGGCCAGCCTTCGTGAATCTACAATTTTCGAAGCTCGCACTCCCCCCGAAGTGCACCGAGGAGAAAATCGCCACATCACCGAACGAAGCTTGGTCGAACATGGCAGCCGACTCAAAAGTAGCATCACTGAAGTCGACCGATTTCTCAAAATTGACCGCAGGACCATCAGGGAAGACCGGCATAAACGAAGCGGGCCCTGTGAAAAGACACGACACGAAGCTGGCCCAACCAGTGAAGCTCGCCCCTTCGAAATCCGCCCCCTCCCTGAACTCGGCACCTCTATCGAAGGGTGTCCCGAAGATTGCACGCTTCGCAAAAGTGGATACACCGAAGTCCGGTCGTTTGCTGAACACTGCCCCATCGAATGAGCAGCCGTCATCGAACCTGGCAGCCCTGAAATCCGCCCGACCCTCGAAACGACACCTGTCGAACCCGGCCTTGCCAATGAAAGCGGTGCCATTCAGCTTGACCTCGGCCACCGTGCAAGCCGACAGGTCGAAGTCGATCAAGACTGCCCCGGACAGGTCCAGCACAACGTCCGGCCAATATTTTTCGCTCGACCCACCATTGCTGGGCAACACCAAATGCTGTCGAAGTATGCGCTGCGCAGTTAGCCGAACTTCACGCTCCTGGAGAGATTCCCGACGCTCGCTCGACTCCACCGTTCCTTCACGCACGTAGACTTCACTCGTCGGGATGACGACAACCGGCTCATATGGCATACGAAGATACGCACACAGAACATCGACTACCGTTTGACGATGCTCAAAGTTGTCTTGAGCCAATCGCTCCAACGCATACAACCCACCCAGTCGAACCGGAGCCCTATCGGAACCGAGTTGTTCCACCGACTTGCTGTACAAGTCGGTAATACGACGCTGCACGGAATCGATCCGGGCATCCTCAGCCACACGATCCTGATGTGTTCTCGTCTCCGCAGCGATCCGTTCCTGCAGTTCGTAAGCTCGCGCGACATCAGCTTGATCGCGTTCCTTTTGACGTAGCCCCACCTCGGTGGCCTGCTGCCGACGCCACGCTAGGTACAGAGCGAAGACTCCACCACTTCCTACCCCGATGCTCAGACCCACGCGCAACGCGTCAAACCGTGCAGCAACCAAGTCACGTCCAGTCAGGCCACTAGTGCCTGCCCACCACAGCACAATTACTACTGCCGTAGTGAACAGTACGATGCCGACCGCAATTAGCGTAATCGTCGTGCCGGACAATGGCTTGAGCGCCGGGCGCTCCGATGAGGGCTGTGGTGCTGGCAGCGGTGGAGGCGAGGTCGTCACACTGTGATGATCGCGCGTCACGCGTAGAACGCTCCATCGCACCTGTCGAAGTGGCCGTATACCGTTCCTCGCCGGTGACATGACAGCCTCTCCTCAGCGGCGGTGAGCGGCGACGTAGTCCCAGATCGAGGGGTCGAGAAGCGACGCGGCTCGCACGGACCCGGGGGGATCGGCCCGGGTGGTGGGGCACCGCCCCGTGCCCGAAACTAGGTCCTCGTCAGCCTGCGCACCACGGCCAGACCCTCAGGCGTACCTGGCCAATGCGAAGCCACCACCTCGGGGCCCGCGGCACGGATCACCGAACGCAGCACCCAGCACACCACGATCGCGTCGTCCGCGTACCCCAGGACCGGGATGAAGTCGGGCACCAGGTCGAACGGCAACGCCAGGTACCCCAGCAGCAGCCACAGGCGCACCCGGGCGGAACGGGGAACGCGGGGGTCGCGGGCCAGGCGGGTGACCAGCCGCAGGACGTCCGGCAGCAAGCGGACGGCCTGGGACAACGCCACACCCCGCGGCCGGACCAGGAACAGGCCGAGCACCAGCACCAGCCACAGGCCGACCAGCCCGAGCAGGACACCGACGAGGACGTCCACCTACTGGGGGATCGGGATACCGGTCACGGTCACCGCGCCGCCGGTCGGCGCGAGCTGGCCGATGATCCCCGCGAACGTCAGCGAGAACGAGGTGCTGTCGGCGCCGGCGGCCCGGTCCAGTTCCAGGAACCCGTTGATGCTGGAGTTCTTCGCGATCGACACCGGCCACCGGCTGGTGGACACGGACGCGCCGTAGTCGCGCTGCGCGTCGTCGACCGCCGAGATGGACGGGACGGGCAGGTCCATCTTCGCGTTGCTGGCGTTGATCGCGGTGACGAACACCTTGAGGCGGCCACCCACGTTCTCCACCTTGGTGATCTCCACGGTGAGCAGGCCGCGCGCCTGCTTCCACGACCCCGTGAGCACCTTGGCGTCCACGCTGGGGGGCGCTTCGTCCTCCGAGGTCGTGCCCACCGCGCCGTCCAGGCTGCCGGCGGTGTCGTCCGAGGAGGCGGAGGTCGTCGTGGGGGTGGTCGGAGAAGTTTCGCGCAGGGTGACGCTCAACGCGCCGACGCCGACCGTGCCCGCGGTGACCGCCTGGATCACCCCGAGCAGGACCAGCACGCCGAGCATGACCAAGCTGATCTTCAAAGCGGCGCTGCTCTTCTTGCGGTGGGTCTCGTCGTCCATGACGTCCTTCGTCCGGGCGCACGCGTGCGAACGTGAATCTCCCCCAGGAGTGTCGCTAGTCTCGACATAAGGAACACCAATAGTCAATGCGAGACGGCCCTGGATCGACGGTGCGTAGCCCCCGATCAACACGCCGTCGACACCAGGGCTGCTCCCACCCCGATCGGGGAGGGCGGTTAAGGTCGCGCCGTGTCTGATGACGTCGCAACCCCCGCCCAGGTGCTGTCCACCAACATCTTCGACTCCGCCGCCGAGGCGATCGAGGCGATCGGCGCCGCCGACGTGCTCGGTCTCGGTGTCCGGGTGTCGAACCGCCTCGTCCAGGACGAGGAGTCCGACGACACGCTCGTCGAGGAGTGGATCGTCGAACTGCTCACCACGGTCCCGACCGTCGACGAGGAGTAGTCAGCCGGAGGGCCCCCGCCCTCGACGGGGGCCCTCCACCACAAGTCACACGGTCAGCACGATCTTGCCGCGCACGTGCTTGCCTTCCAGCAGCCGGTGCGCCTCGGCGGCCTGCGCCAGCGGGAACGTCTGCTGCACCTCCACCTTCAACGCGCCCGAGCCCGCCTGCCCGGCCAGCCACTCCAGGTCCTCCCGCACGGGTTTGGCGTAGGAGTACCGGCCGCCGAGCTCCAGCACGTTGGTATCCACAATGGACACGATCCGGGCCGGGTCGCGCACCAGCGCGGGCGAGTCGTTGAGCGCCGCGCCGCCGACGCAGTCGAACGCCACGTCGACCAGCCCGTCGCCGCCGACGAGCTCGGCCACGTTGTCCACGAGCGCGTCTCCGTAGGCCACCGGCTCCGCGCCCAGCGACCGCAGGAACCCGTGGTTGCGCGGCGACGCCGTGCCGATCACCCTCGCCGCGCCGAGGATCCGCGCCACCTGCACGGCCAGGTGCCCCACACCGCCCGCGGCGGCGTGCACGAGCACCGTGTCACCGGACGACACCCCGACCTTGCGCAACGACTGCAACGCCGTCAGCCCGGTGAGCGAGAGCGCGCCCGCCTCCACGAACGACAGCGACGCCGGTTTGTGCGCCAGCCCTCGCTCGGTGGCGGCGATCAGCTCCGCGTACGTCCCGTTCTGCACGTGGTCCTTGCGCTGGTAGCCGAACACCTCGTCGCCGACGGCGAACCCGTCCACGGCGGGCCCCACGGCGCGCACCACCCCGGCCACGTCCCAGCCCGGCACCAGGGGGAAGTGGCACGGCATCGAACTCGCCACGTACCCCATGCGCACCAGCCGGTCGACCGGGTTCACCCCGGCGGCACGCACCTCGACCAGCACCTGGTCCAGCGCGATCGGCGGGTCGGGCAGCTCCCGCATCACGAGGACTTCGGCATCTCCGAATTCGGTCTGCGCGATCGCTTTCACGGACCCCAGTCTTCAGGACCCGTAGAAGATGCGCTCGATCACGGCCCGCGCGCGACGGGTGGTGCGCCGGTAGGAGTCCAGGAACTCGCCGGGGTCGACCGGGTGCCCCATCGCCGACGCCACCGCGGCCAGGTCGCGCCCGGCCGTCGGCAGCTGGTCGCCGGCCTTGCCCTTCACCAGCACGACGGCGTTGCGCGCCTCGGTCGCCATCACCCACGCGTCCATCAGGGCCGACGAGTCGTCCTCCGACACCAGCCCGGCCTCGGTCGCCGCACGCAGCCCGCGCACGGTCGACGGCGTGCGCAGGCCGGGCACCTCGCACGCGTGCTGCAGCTGCAGCAGCTGCACGGTCCACTCCACGTCGGCGAGCCCGCCCCGCCCCAGCTTGGTGTGCGTGGACGGGTCGGCGCCGCGCGGCAGCCGTTCGGCCTCGACGCGGGCCTTGATGCGCCGGATCTCCCGCACGGCGCCGGCGTCCAGGCCGTGGTCCGGGTAGCGCACGGGGTCGATCATCTCGATGAACCGCGCGCCGAGGTCGGCGTCGCCGCCGATGAACCGCGCCCGCAGCAGCGCCTGTGCCTCCCACAGCTCGGCCCACTGCGCGTAGTAGGCCCGGTAGGAGTCGAGCGTGCGCACCAGGGGACCCTGCCTGCCTTCCGGCCGCAGGTCGGTGTCCACCTGCAACGGCGGGTCCTGGCTGGGCGCGCTGAGCAGCCGCCGCACCTGCTCCACCACCGACGACGCGTACCGGGCGGCGTCCGCGTCCGTCACGCCCGGCGCGGGCTCGCACACGAACAGCACGTCGGCGTCCGAGCCGTACCCCAGCTCGCGCCCGCCGAGCCGACCCATGCCGATGACCGCGATCGACGCCAACCGCTCACCGGCCGACCGCACCACCGCGTCCAACGCACCCTGCAACACCGCCACCCACACCTCGGACAGCGACACGCACACCGTCCGCAGCGGGACCAGCCCCAGCAGGTCCGCCGACGCCACCCGCAGCAGCTCCTGGCGGCGCAGCGACCGGGCGGCGGTGACCGCGCGTCCCAGGTCGCTGTACCGGGAC
Source organism: Actinosynnema sp. NPDC023794 (assembly GCF_040639675.1). NCBI lineage: Bacteria > Bacillati > Actinomycetota > Actinomycetes > Pseudonocardiales > Pseudonocardiaceae > Actinosynnema > Actinosynnema sp. NPDC023794. The sequence continues at coordinate 147,265 of NZ_JBFAFR010000020.1, forward strand.
ACGGCGCTGCGCAGCGGGTTGCCGATGGTCATCGGGTCGCGGCCGACGAGCGCGTCGGTGTCGGCGAGCAGCGGCAGCACCTCGGGCGCGCGCACCAGCAGGTCCGGCACGAGCTTCGACGTGCCCAACAGCGCGGCCAGCCGGTCGACCACCGTGCCCTCGTCCCGCAGCAGCCGCAGGTACCAGGGCGTCTCGGCCAACGCCTCCGACACCTTCCGGTACGCCAGCAGCCCGCGGTCCGGGTCCGGTGTGGTGGCGAACAGGTCCAGCAGCACGGGCAACAGCGCCGTCTGTATCCGCGCCCGCCGGGAAACGCCCCTGGTCAGCGCCTCGATGTGCTTCAACGCGCCATCCGGCGCGGCATACCCCAGGGCGGCCAGTCGTGCCGCGGCCTGGGACGTGGTCAACCGCAGCCCTTCGGTCGGCACCTTCGCGACGGCCTCCAGCAGCGGCCGGTAGAACAGCTTCTCGTGCAGCCGACGCACCTGGTTGGCGCGCTTGCGGAACTCGGCGAGCAGCACCTGGCTCTCCGACAGCCCGCCCTCGGCCTGCAACCCGGACGCACGCGCCAGCCAGCGCAGCGCGGTCACGTCGTCGTCGGCCGGGAACAGGTGCGTGCGCAGCATCCGCTGCAACTGCAACCGGTGTTCTAACGTGCGCAGGAACCGGTAGGCGCGGCCGAAGTCGGCGGCGTCCGTGCGGCCCACGTACCCGCCGCGCCCCAACGCGGCCAACGCCTGCGTGGTTGTCGTTATCCGCAGCTCCTCGTCACCGCGACCGTGCACGAGTTGCAGCAACTGCACGGCGAACTCGACGTCGCGCAGCCCGCCGCGGCCCAGCTTCAGCTCCCGGTCGGTCAGGTCCACCGGCACGTGGTCCTCGACGCGGCGGCGCATGGCCTGCACGTCGGGCACGAAGTTCTCCCGTTCGGCGGCCGTCCACACCAAGGGCCGCACCACGTCCATGTACCGCAGGCCCAGCTCCTCGTCACCGGCCACCGGCCTGGCCTTGAGCAGCGCCTGGAACTCCCACGTCCGCGCCCACCGCTGGTAGTAGGTGGCGTGGCCGTCCAGCGTGCGCACCAGCGCGCCCGCCTTGCCCTCGGGCCGCAGCGCCGCGTCCACCTCGAAGCACGCCTGGCCCGCGACCTGCATCACGGCGCCGGCCAGCCGCGTCGCCACGGCCAGGTCGCCCTCGCCGACGAACACCACGTCGACGTCGCTGACGTAGTTCAGCTCACGCGCGCCGCACTTGCCCATCGCGATCACCGCGAGCCGGCACTCGTCGGACCGCGGCACCTGCCGCCCGGCGACGTCCAGCGCGGCCCGCAACGCGGCCACGGCCAGGTCCGACAGCAGGCTCGCGACGTCGTCGTAGTTGACGTACGGCTGGTCGGGCTCGACCAGGTGCGCCAAGTCGTCGGCGGCGATCCGGCACAGCAGCGCCCGGTACCCGATCCGCAGCGCCCGCACCGCGTCCGCGCCGGTCAGCCCCTCGACCGCGGCGAGGAGGGCGGGCACGAACGACCCGGCGTCCACCGGCTCGGCGTCGACCAGGTCGCGCCACCGGTCCGGGTTGGCGACCAGGAAGTCCGACAGCGCGGTGGACGAGCCCAGCACCGCGAGCAGCCGACCGCGCAACGCCTCGACGTCCCGCAACGCCTGGTCCAGCTCGGGCCACCGGTCACCGAGCGCGACGCGCAGCCGGTCGACGCCGAGCAGCGCCAGGTCCGGGTCCGGGCTGCGGGACAACGCCACCACGATCGGCTCGTTGCCCTCGCTCGGCCGTCGACCCTCCCACCACCCGGCGGCACGCAGGAGCTCACCGCCGCGCGCCTCGGTCAGGCCGAACCGCGCGGGGGACGTGGGCAGGCGGGCTGGATCGGTCATCGCCGAACACCGTAGCCCGCCGGGACACCGGAAAAAGCGTCAGCCCGCCACGATCAAGTAGATGCCGAACAACACTACGGTCACGCACGCGAGCAGGCACGCGGCCGCCACGACCGTCGGCCCCGCCGTCGACGCCTGCCGCTCCTGCGCCGCCTCCCGCGCCGACAGCGCGCGCAGCCCGCCGGAGAACAGCAGGACCAGCCCCAGCACCACCGCGAGGCTCACCCCGAACACGGCGCCCAACGCCGCCCAGTCGATCTTCACACCGCCACCTTGTGCGTCTCGGCCTGCGCCGCGATCTCGTCCACCACGTGCTCGGGCCGCACCGGCTCACGGCGCGACAGCAGCCAGATCACCAGCGACACGCCCACGCCGACCACCGCCACGGCCACCACGCCCGCGGTGCCGAGCGACGCGACCTTGCCCGCGAGCGCGCCGACGAGGCCCGCCGCCGGCAGCGTCAGCCCCCAGGCCGCCGCCATCCGACCCGCCACGCCCCACCGCACGCCGTCGCGCTGCCGGCCCAGGCCGGAGCCCATGATGCCGCCGGACGCGACGTGCGTCGTGGACAGCGCGAACCCCAGGTGGGAGGACGCCATGATCACGGTCGCCGCGCTCGTCTGCGCGGCGAAGCCCTGCGGCGCCTCGATCGTGGTCAGGCCCGAGCCCAGGGTCTTCGTGATCCGCCAACCGCCCAGGTAGGTGCCCAGCGCGATGGCGATCGCCGCGCTCAGGATCACCCACAGAGGTGGTTCCGAACCCGGCGCGAGCGTCCCGGCGGTGATCAGCGTGAGCGTGATGATGCCCATCGTCTTCTGCGCGTCGTTCGTGCCGTGCGCGAGCGACATGAGCGCGGCCGACGCGATCTGGCCCGCCTTGAAACCCTTGTCCGTCACGGCCTTCCGCGCCCGCTTGGTCAACCGGTAGGTCAGGTAGGTGGCCAGCATCGCCACGATGCCCGCCACCAGCGGCGCGGCGATCGCGGGCGCGACGACCTTGTCCACGACCTTCGCGAAGTGCACCGCGTCCGCGCCCGAGGCGACCCAGGCCGCGCCGATCAGGCCGCCGAACAGGGCGTGCGACGAGCTCGACGGCAAGCCGACGTACCAGGTCACCAGGTTCCACATGATCGCGCCGATCAGCCCACCGAACACGATCGCGGGCGTGATTCTCGCGTCGTCGACGATCCCGCCGGAGATCGTCTTGGCCACCTCGACCGACAGCAGCGCCCCCACCAGGTTCAACACCGCGGAGAAGGCGACGGCCGTGCGCGGCCGCAGCGCGCCCGTGGCGATGGAGGTCGCCATCGAGTTCGCGGTGTCGTGGAAGCCGTTGGTGAAGTCGAAGACCAGAGCCGTGATGACCACGATGATGACGAGGAGCGAGGCATCCACGCTGATTCCTCCAACTGAATCGACACAGTCGAAGGTAAACGCTACCCGTCTGGCCGATGAACACTCACGACGACAAGGTGAACGCTACCTGTCCGAACGATGAACGCTCACATCGGCGGAGGTTCATCACACCAGCGGCAGGCTCCGGTGGATCGTCAGCTCACCGGCGGCCAGGCGCACGAATCGTTCGGCAAACGGTTGCCACACCTCCCGAATGTCCTCGTGACCGGCCGCGAGGCGGTCCGGGTCGAGCACACCCGGTCGCACGCTCGCCACCACCTCGGGGTACCCCTCGGCCCAGTCCAGAACCATGTCCGGCGTGGTCTCGATGTGGAACTGCACGCCGTAAGCGCGGTCACCGACCCGGAACGCCTCGTTCGCGCACTTCGGCGAGGACGCGAGCAGCAACGCCGTCGGCGGCAGGAAGCCGACCTCGTCCTCGTGGAACTGGAGCACGTCCGGCGTCCACGGCAGCTCGTCGAACAACGGGTCGCCGCTCGCCGCGTCCCGCTTGGCCACCAGCCGCACACCGACGTCGGGCCCCTGCGGGCTGCGCCGCACCTGCCCGCCGGTGGCCGCCGCCAGCAGCTGCGCGCCGAGGCATATCGCGAGCAGCGGCACGCGCTTCGCCACCGCGTGCGACAGCAGCCTGCGCACGTCCGCGAGCCACGGGTGCGTGACGTCGTCCAGCGCGCCCATCGCGCCGCCCAGGCACACCACGCCCTGGTAGCCGTCGAGCGCCTCCGGCACCGGTTCCTCGTACGGTTTCACCACGTCCAGCACCGCCCCGGCGGTGGTCAGCCACTCGCCGAGGCGGGCGGGCGGGTCGTCGCGGTCGGGTTGCAGCACGAGCAGGCGCGTCACCCGTCCGAGGGTAGATCAGCAGTCGCAGGAGATTCCGTGCAGCCTCGTGCTGCCCTCACCCCCCGCCGCGTCGCTCCCCACCGCGTCACCCTCCACCGGGTAGCCCGACGCCTGCCAGGTCGTGATGCCGCCGGCCAGCCGCTTCACCCTGAACCCGAGCCGCGACAGCTTGAGCGCGCCCTTGGTGGCCGCGTTGCACTCGAAGCTCTCGCAGTAGCAGACGTAGACGAGGTCGCGGTCCCAGGTGGCGGTCGTCGTCTCGTCCACGTCCCAGTGCGGGAGGTTGATCGCGCCGGGGATGCGGACCCGCGCGAACGCCTCGGGGCTGCGCGTCTCGACGAGCTGGAAGCCCTCGGTCGTGCCTGCCCGCAGGTCTCGGACCACGTCGTCCGGGTCGGCCTCGAAGGCCAGTTCCGCGGCGAAGAACGCGGCGGCGGAAGCGGGGTCGGCGGCGGGGAAGCGGAGCGTGTTGGTCATGGGTAGATCGTGGCTGACCAGCGTGTTCTTCCCCATGCGGAACTCCAGGCGTTGCGCGGGTTCCGCTTACGATTCCACGGTGGAACTGGACGATCTGGACTGGAAGTTGTTGGACCTGCTCCAGCGGGACGGCCGGATGACGTTCACCGAGCTGGCCAAGCGGGTCTCCCTGTCCGCGCCCGCGACGACCGAGCGCGTGCGCCGGCTGGAGCAGGCCGGGATCGTCACCGGGTACGTCGCGGTGGTCGACCCGCAGCGGCTCGGGCCGCCGATCGAGGCCATCGTGCGGGTGCGGGTGCGCAGCCTCGACACGCCCCGGTTCCGGGAACGAGTGGTCACGCTGGCGCAGGTGCGCGACGCCGACCACGTGACCGGGGACGACTGCTGGCTGCTGCGCGTGGTGTGCCGGTCGATGGTCGAGCTCGAGGAGTTCGTGGAGCAGGCCCAGCGGTACGGCGACACGACCACGTCCCTGGTGTTCTCCTCCCACGCCCGCAACCGGCCCGTGACGCGGGACCTGCTAGAGGGTATCGTTTCTCGATAACATCGATAAACGATATGCGGGGGCGTGCCATGTCGAAGGGGAACGCGTTAGAGCCGTTGACCGGCGTGGTGTCCGCGGTCTTCACGCTGAGCCTGGGGGCGTTCGGCCTCGCCACCGTGCTCCGGCTGACGATCGGCCTGTTCGACCCGGTGTGCTTCACCGCCAAGTACTGGCCGCACGACACCGCGGGCCGTGACCTGGCCGCCGGTGTCCGGCTGGACGACGTCGACCGGGTCACGCTGTGCGTGGACGATCCCGCACCGTGGCACCACGTGCTCGGCTTCCTGTCCGAAGCACCGACCGCCGTCACCCGGGTCGGCGCGCTCCTGCTGCTCCTGTTGCTGCTGCGGCGTGCCTCGCTCCACGGCATCTACACCCCGGACACGGCGACCGACGTGCGCCGCTTCGGCCACTACCTGCTGTGGGTGCTGCCGGCGGCGGCGATGGTCGAGTCGATCGCGCGGACCACGCTGGTGCACGCCGCCGTCACGTTCGACGCCGGGTTCATGTCCTTCTTCGGTGAGTGGGAGGCGCCGTGGTTCGCGGTCATCACGGGCATCGCGCTGCTGTCGCTGGCGAAGATCGTGCGGGACGGCGCGGAGATGCGTGCGGACCTCGAAGGGACGGTGTGACAGTGGCGCGCAGCCCGTTGCAGCCGTTGACCGGGATCGTCCGGTTCCTGTGGGCGGTCACCACCGTCGTGTCCTTGACCGCGATCACGTTGGTCGCGGTGGCCTCGTACGGGACTTCCGCGTGCATCACGTCGCACGTGGGCGCGCACCTGATCCGCACCGTGCCGCACGGCGACGTCGGGCACGTCGGCGCGGGGTCGTTGCGCGTCTGCCTGAGCCGGCCGAGCACCTGGGAACGGGTGCTCTACTTGGTCGACACCGCGGTGCCGATGGCGGCCTACGCCGTGCTGTTCCTGCTGCTCATGCGGCTGCTCGAACGGGGCGCCAGCGAAGGCGTCCACACCGCAGCCACCGCGGACCGGCTGCGTCGCCTCGGGTGGTTCACGCTCGTCGCCGTGCCGGCCGTGACGCTGGCCGAGGCCGCCGCCCGGATCCGGTTGCTGACGCAGGTCCAGCCCGAGGTCGACCTGACGTCGCTGACCGCCGAGTGGGACGTGCCGTGGTGGGCGGTGGTCACCGGCGTGGGACTGCTGACACTTGGCAAGATCATGCGCACGAGCGCGGAGATGCGCGCGGACCTGGAGGGAACCGTGTGAGCATCCAGGTGCACCTCGACCGGCTGCTGGCCGAGCGCGGGATGACCTTGACCGAGCTGGCGGACCGCGTCGGCGTGACCGTGGTCAACCTGTCGATCCTCAAGAACGGCCGGGCCAGGGCGATCCGGTTCAGCACGCTGACCGCCCTGTGCGAGGCGTTGGACTGCCAGCCGGGCGACCTGCTCAGTCACCGGCCGGGGTGAACACGAACTCCGCCGAGTCGACCACGGGCCGGAACCCGATCCGCTGGTAGATCGAGTTCGACGTCGGGTTCGACAGGTCGGTGTAGAGGACCACGTGCTCGGCGCCGTTGTCCCGCGCCCACGACGCGCAGGCCGCGGTGACCGCCGCGCCGTAGCCGTGCCTGCGGTGCTCGGGCGGGGTGTAGACGGGGCCGATGCGGGACATGCCGGACGCCGGAGCGTTCGCCGCCGCCCACGCCACCGGGGTGTCGCCGACGTGCCAGACCAGGTGACCGTGCCCGGCGGCCAGGCTGATGCGCAGCATCGACCGGGAGCGGTCCTCGCTGTCCTCATCGCGGACCTGCTCGGTCGCTTCGACCCCGAACTCCGTGCGCCAGTGGCTGAGCAGGTCGATGTCGTCCACGGTCGCCAAGCGCGGGGTGCCGGGGACGTCCGGCATGACCAGGTCGCCCAGCTCGTACAGGCGCAGCGCCATGTGCTCCCGCGCGTTGCAGCCCGTGCGGGCAGCCCACGCGACAACGAACGCCTCCACCGACTCGCGCGGCCCGTTGACGCCGGGCAGTTCCACGTCACCGGCCAACGCGTCCGCGACGACGTCCGCCCACTCCGGCGCGACACCGCTCAAGGTCAGCGGCCACGGCGGCGTGCGCAGTGCTGCGGCCACCAGGACGCCGTCCTCGGACACGCTGACCAGCAGCGGTGGTTCGTCCGCCGGGTCGGCGTGGTTGAGCCTGCGGTCGACCGCCGCGATCGGGATCGTGTGGAACACCGGATCGGCGTTGAAGAAATCCCCCGTCAACGCCCAGAACTCCGCCAGGTCGTCGTGTCTCGTCACCTCGGCCACGATCGGACGGTAACGCAAAAAACCCTCAGGGGCACTCGAGTAAACGAGTGCCCCTGAGGGTGAAGTATGTTCGGCGGCGTCCTACTCTCCCACACCCTCACGAGTGCAGTACCATCGGCGCTGGAAGGCTTAACTACCGGGTTCGGAATGGGACCGGGTGTT
>NZ_JBFAFR010000021.1:0-150128 GCF_040639675.1 Actinosynnema sp. NPDC023794
GCCAACAGCGGCGCCACCTGGACCAACGACATCAGCCACGGCGACCTGGTCCGCACCAGCGCCGACCAGACCAAGACCATCGACCCCTGCAACCTGCAACTGCTCTACCAAGGCCGTGACCCCCGCTCCGACGGCGTGGACTACGGCCTCCTGCCCTACCGGCCGGGCCTGCTGACCCTGCAGCGCTGACCCGGGGTTCGAACCACACGGGAGCCGGACGTCCAGATCGAGGTCTGGGCGTCCGGCTCCCGTTCGGCGTGGACGACCGCAGCTACATCAGCTCCAGCAGGAACGGCAGCTCCTGGGGCGCGTACCAGGCCAGCTCGTGGTCCTCCGCCCCGCCCAGCGCGAACTCCGCGTCCGGATCACCGAGGTCCGCCGCGTCGATCACGTCGGCCGCCGCGCGCACGTCGTCCTCCGCCTCCAGCGTGTCCAGGTGGATCGCGGCGATCAGCTTCATCGGCACCGGGCCCGACAGCTTCACCACCGAGAAGTCCAGGTCCGGCCGCAGCTTCACGTCCGGCACGTCCGCCGACACCACCGCGCGCCTCGGCACGGCCTTCTCGTCACCCGCGATCAGCCGCAGCGAACCGCGAGCGGCGTCGAGCATCGCCGAGTACTCGAGCTCCTCCGTGTCACCGGTCGCGTACGACTCGCGCAACGCGGGCGTCAGGGCGAACCCCGTCCCGCCCACGGGCACGAACTCGCCGTTCTCCACCAGGTCGCGCAACATCGCGACGGTCGCCGGGAGGTACACCCTCATGTGGACACCGTTCCCATCAGTTCCTCCACCGACTCCTCGACCATCGCCGCCAGCACGTCCACATCGGACATCGCGTCGCGATCGGCGTTCAGGCCGAAGTACACGCCACCGTCATAAGACGTCACACCGATCGACAACGCCTGGTTCTTCGCCAACGGCACGACCGGGAACATCTCGATCATCTTCGCCCCCGCCGCGTACAGCGGCACCTGGGGACCGGGCACGTTCGTCACCACCACGTTGAACAGCCGCCGCGAGAACGACGACGCCGCCCGCGCGCCCAGCGCGTGCAACGTGGGCGGCGCGAAGCCCGAGAACCGCACCAACGTCTGCGCCGCCACCGACTGCCCCGACTCCTGGTGCGCGCGCATCGCGTGCGACACGTGGTGCAGCCGCACGACCGGGTTCGGCTCGCCCACCGGCAGGTCGACCAGGTACGCCGACACCTGCGTCTCGTCGTCGCGCACCGACATCGGCGCCATGGCCCGGATGGTGGTCCCCGCCGTCACGACCTCGCCGCGCGACAGCAGCCAGTTCCGCAGCGCACCGGACAGCACCGCCAGCACGCCGTCGTTCACCGTGCCGCCGTGCGCCCGCCGGATGGCGCGGAACACGTCCAGCCCGGTGCGCGCCACCGCGAACCGCCGCTGCGGCGAGATCCGCACGTTCAACGGGCTGCCGGGCGCGGGCGACGCGGCGGTCCGCACCGCGGAGGCCAAGCCGCCGAACACGCCGGCGACCTTGCGCACCGTCGCCACCGTGTCCATCGCCGCCGAGCGGACGTTCTCCACCACCTCGCCGGGCCGCTGCACGGCCTCGGCGACCGCGTCGGCCACCAGCTGCAACCCGCTCGGCTCCGGCGACGGCATCCACAGCGACTCCACCGGCGGCCGGGGCGTGGCGGAGGGGTCGAGCATCACCTGCCCGATCTCCGGCGCACCGATGCCGTCCACCATCGCCTGGTGCGTCTTGGTGATCACCGCGATCCGGTTCCGGGCCAGGCCCTCGACCAGGTAGACCTCCCACAACGGCCGGGTCTGGTCCAGCGGGCGGGACATCAGCCGCGCCACCAGGTCGTGCAACTGCTGGTCGCTGCCCGGTTTCGGCAACGCCGACCGCCGCACGTGGTAGGTGACGTCGAAGTCCGCGTCGTCCACCCACACCGGCCGCGCGAGCCGTCCGGGCACGTGCACGACCTTGTGCCGGTACCGGGGCACGAGCGACAGCCGCTGCTCGATCAGGTCGACCAGCCGGTCGTAGTCGAAGCCCGTGCGCGGGCGCCGGAACACCGCCACCCCACCGACGTGCATCGGCGTCGTGGAGTCCTCCAGGTACAGGAACGAGGCGTCCAGCGCGGACAGGCGGTCGGGCATGCGGTCCAGGCTAGTCGGTGCAGTCGCGCACCAGCCTGCGAACGGCGCTGACCTCGGCTTCGTCGCGCTCGTGCCGGGCCAGCCTGATCGCCGCGGCGGCCGGCATGGCTCGCCTGGCCTCGACCCGCACCGAGCCGTCGACCCCGGCCAGGAACCCGCGCACCATCCGCGACCGGACGAGCCGCTTGAACGGCCGCAACGGCGCCACCGCCATCGCCAGCCAGCTCAGCGCGACGTCGACCTTGCGGTCGCCCTTGCTCGCGCTGCCCCAGTCGACCACGACCGCACCCTCGGGGCCCATCACGACGTTGCCGGGGTGCAGGTCGAGGTGCAGCAGGTCGCCGTCGCCCGGCAGGAACGTCGGCGCGGGCACCTGGTCCAGCTTGCGGTGCAGTTCGGCCAGCTCACGGCCCAGCGCGCCCGCCCGCCACGGGCTGGCGTCCAGCTCCTGCGACATGCGCGGACCGGGGACGTACTCCATGACCAGGTCCGTCTCCGAGGCGTCCGCCACCCTCGGCACCGGTATGCCGTGCCGGCGCAGGTAGCGCATCAGCTCGGCTTCGGGCTCCAGGTCGCGGCCCGAGCGGCTGCGCTTGAGCAGCAGGCCGTCGGGACGCAGGTAGACGTCCGCCTCCCGGCCGCTGGCCAGCAGACGGTGCGCCTCGTCGCGCGATGTCATGTGACGATCATCATGATTGACAGCGCAGAAGCAAGCCCCAAATGGGTAGTGGACACTTGCTCCGTGGATGTGTCACCCAAGGACAAGTTCGTCACCGTGTACGGCCGCAAGCCCGTGCTGGAGGCCCTGGACGACCCGCGGCTCGAGGTCGACAAGGTCGTGCTCGCCGACACGGCCCGCGGTCCGGCCGCCCGGGAGATCCTGGACGCGGCGGGGCGGCGGGGCGTCTCGGTGCAGCGGGCTTCCGCGCAGCGGGTCAAGGTGCTGGCCGGGAACGGCAAGCAGGACCAGGGCGTGCTGGCGGACGTCGTCGCGCCGCGGATGCGTCCGCTGGAGCTCGGGTTGCGCGACGGGCCGAGGTTCGTGCTGGTGCTCGACGGGATCACCACGCCGGCGAACGTCGGCATGATCCTGCGCACGGCGACCGCGGCGGGGGTGGACGGCATCGTCGTGCCGCGGCGGGGTGTCGCGTCGATCGACCCGATGGTGGTCAAGGCTTCGGCGGGGGTGGCGTTCCGCGCGCCGGTGCTGCGGTGCGCGACGGCGGCGGAGGCGGCGGTGGCGTTGAGGGGCGCCGGGTACCCGATCTTCGCCTTGGACGCGCAGGCCCGGTCGTCGGTGTACGCGGCTGACCTGCCGGCGCGGGCGGCGTTCGTGCTGGGCAGTGAGACGGCGGGCATCTCGGACGACGTGCGCCCGCACGTGACCGGGTGGTTGTCGATCCCGATGGCGGCGGGGGTGGAGTCGTTGAACGTGGCCAGCGCGGCGGCCGTGCTGTGCTTCGAGGTCGTCCGCCGGCGCGGGTGATCTCGGGGCTGCCTTCGGGCCCTGTCCCGGGACTTCTCCGGTTCCAGGCGCAGCGCGGGTGCCGGAGGGCCGCTCAGACACCCGCGCTGCCCAACCCGGCTGATCGGTGGCTCACCGCAGCCACCCGACGCGGTACCCGTCGGGCCGTCCCGACCAGCCCTCGGCGTCCCGCACCCACGCCCCTCGTACGGCATCGGATGCGGGACCGGAGCACTCGTCGCGCTGTTCATGGCCATTCACGGCTGTTGACGGTGCGACATTCGCCGTAACGTTCCGAACGTACGAAGGGAAGCCGAGTGAGCGGCAATTCACCGGCCAGGTGGATCCTCCGTGGCCGTTCGTGACCGGTTAACCCCGCAGGGGGACTTGGAGCAGCGTTTCCAGTTCCTCGAGCGTGGATCGCACGGACTGGTGGTGCACCCCGACCATTCCGGCCGCCGCGGCGCCCCGGACGTTGACCGCGAGGTCGTCGACGAAGACGCACTCGGCGGCGGGCAGGCCGAGCCGTTCGGCGGCGAGCAGGTAGATGCGGCGGTCGGGCTTGGCCAGGCCGACGTCGCCGGAGGTGATGACGACGTCGAACAGGTCTTCCCAGCCGGCCGGCGGGCGCCACAGGAAGTCGGCGTTGGAGAGCATCGCGGTGAGGATGCCCTGGTGGCGGACTTGGCGCGTGACGGTGAGGAGGGGCGGTTCGGTGGCCGTGTGGTCGTCACCGAGGTCCGTCAGGACGCCGCCGAAGTCGAGAACCAGTCCCCGCACCGTGCCTCCATCGGGTGATCTTGGTACGAAACCCCGGCCGTCCGCCCTCGGTTCAGCATGCCACCTCAACTCCGCACCCTGTCGTCGACGAAGCCCACCGCCGCCCAGGACACCTCCGCCGGGCCCACAGACACCCCTACGCCACCGACTGCGGCCATCGCACCCCTCGATGCCCGCCACTTCCTGTTCCCCTTGGTAGAGGCGCTGAGCGGCAGGCGACCACCGCGGCAACTCTCGGCCACCTTCGCCCCTCGCGCCCTGACCACCGTGACCGAAGCCGCCACCCCAACCCGAACCCGCCTCGGCCGCTACCGGTTGTGCCACGTGTCGCCGGACGCGGCGGAACTGGCGGGCACCCTGCACATGCCGACAAAGGTCCGAGCATTCGCCGCCCGAGTGGAACGGCAAGGATCACGCTGGCACTGCACCGAATTCCACCTTCTCCCCTAGCCGCCCGCCTTCAGCGGGGCCGCGCCCACCGGGCCCCGCTGACTGCTCATCCCTCACACGATCGAGTGACCTTCGCCCAAAAATGTACGGAAACACTGTTACCGCACCTCGGTTGAAAACCAGCGGAACGCCTCGACCACCCACCACCTGCCCATGCCCACCGCCCATGCCCCCACCCAGCGAACAGGCCACACCCCAAAGCCCGGCCGCAATCCCCCGAAGCAGCCCCCGGCAGGAATCGCACACACCGGAATCCCGCCGCAAGTTGCACTGGCCGGGCCGATCCGACGGATCGTGGCCGACCAAGCCGACCACCAGCCGACCAAGCCGACCAAGCCGATCAGCGCAGCGGCCCGGTGCGACGTGGTCGGCGCGGCGGGTTCGCGACGCAGAGTGGATTGCCGGCGGAGGCACGGCAGGGCCGACGGGTGGGGCGAGGAGGTGGGCGGGGCGGGATGCGGAAAGCGGGCCGCCGATGGTGGTCGGGGCCCGCTTTCGGCGGTTCAGGGCTGGTTACTCGCGGGGGGTCTTGCGCTGGCCCTTGGCTTGCGCGCGGGCGGCGGCGCGGCGTTCTTTGCGGGTGCCGCCCGATTGCTGGCCGGGCTGGCGGGAGGTGTTGCCGGTGGTTTCGGCGTCGCCGCTCTCGGACGGGCCCGTGTAGGTCAGGCCCTGCTGGGCCCGGCCGTCCAGGCCCTTGCCGCGCAGGGCGGGCGGGATGGCGTTGCCGCTCTGGAGTTGCGCCAGGGCCGGACCCGCGGGGGCCTGGTTGGCGTCCGCCTGCTGCTGGGCGGCGGCAGCGGCGGCGGCGCGGGCCCTCGCCCGGCTGCCGGCCAGGGGACCGCCGTTGGCGATCGAGACCTGGACGGGCGGCTCGGCGGCCGGCTCCGGCTCGGCGGCTTCCACCTGGAGGTTGAAGAGGAAGCCGACGGTCTCCTCCTTCAGCGCCTCGAGCATGCCGTTGAACATGTCGAAGCCTTCCCGCTGGTACTCGATCAGCGGGTCGCGCTGGGCCATCGCCCGCAGGCCGATGCCCTCCTTCAGGTAGTCCATCTCGTACAGGTGCTCGCGCCACTTGCGGTCCAGGACGGAGAGCAGGACGCGGCGCTCCAGCTCACGCATGGCGCCCGGGCCGACCCGGCCGTCGATGTCCGCCTCACGCGCCTCGTACGCCGCCAGGGCGTCGGCCTGCAGCTTCGCCTTCAGCGACTCGCGGGTGACGTCCTCGTCGTCCTCGATCACCTTCTTCGCGTCGAGGGTGATCGGGTACAGCGTCTTGAGCGCCGTCCAGAGCTGGTCGAGGTCCCAGTCCTCGGCGTAGCCGTCGGCCGTCGCGCCGTCGACGTAGTCGCCGACCACGCTGGTGATCATGTGCTCGACCTGCTCGCGCAGGTCCTCGCCGTCGAGCACGCGGCGGCGCTCGGCGTAGATCACCTTGCGCTGCTCGTTCATGACCTCGTCGTACTTGAGGACGTTCTTGCGGATCTCGAAGTTCTGCTGCTCGACCTGCGTCTGCGCGCTGCGGATGGCCCGGGTGACCATCTTGTGCTCGATCGGCACGTCGTCCGGCACCTTCAGCCGGGTCATGACCGTCTCGACCATCGCCGCGTTGAAGCGGCGCATCAGCTCGTCCTTCAACGACAGGTAGAACCGCGACTCGCCGGGGTCGCCCTGGCGGCCGGAACGACCGCGCAGCTGGTTGTCGATGCGCCGCGACTCGTGCCGCTCGGTGCCGAGCACGTACAGGCCGCCCGCCGCGCGGACCTCCTCGGACTCGGCCTTGACCTCGGAGGTGACCTCCTCGATCAGCTTCGCCCAGGCGGCCTCGTACTCCTCCGGGTTCTCCACCGGGTCGAGGCCGCGTTCGCGCAGCTCGTGGTCGGCGATGATGTCCGGGTTGCCGCCCAGCACGATGTCCGTGCCTCGACCGGCCATGTTCGTGGCGACGGTGACGGCGCCCTTGCGGCCGGCCTTCGCGATGATCAACGCCTCGCGGTCGTGGTGCTTCGCGTTGAGCACCTCGTGCGGGATGCCCCGCTTGACCAGCAGCTTCGACAGGTACTCCGAGCGCTCGACGCTCGTCGTGCCGACCAGCACCGGCTGGCCCTTCTCGTGCCGCTCGGCGATGTCGTCGGCGACGGCGTCGAACTTGGACTCTTCGGTCTTGTAGACGAGGTCGGCCTGGTCGGAGCGCTGCATCGGGCGGTTCGTCGGGATGGGCACGACGCCGAGCTTGTAGGTCTGGTGGAACTCGGCCGCCTCGGTCTCGGCGGTACCGGTCATGCCGCCCAGCTTCTCGTACAGGCGGAAGTAGTTCTGGAGGGTGATCGTGGCGAGCGTCTGGTTCTCCGCCTTGATCTCGACGCCTTCCTTGGCCTCGATCGCCTGGTGCATGCCCTCGTTGTAACGGCGACCGGACAGCACGCGGCCGGTGAACTCGTCGACGATCATGACCTCGCCGTTGCGGACGATGTAGTCCTTGTCCTTGGCGAAGAGCTCCTTGGCCTTGATCGCGTTCTGGAAGTAGCCGACCAGCGGGGTGTTGGTCGAGTCGTACAGGTTGTCGATGCCCAGCTGGTCCTCGACGTACTGCACGCCCGCCTCGGTGACGCCGATCGTGCGCTTGCGCTCGTCCACCTCGTAGTGGGTGTCGCGGCGCATCTTCGTGGCCAGCCGCGCGAACTCGACGTACCAGCGCGAGGACTGGTCGGCCGGGCCGGAGATGATCAGCGGCGTGCGGGCCTCGTCGATGAGGATCGAGTCGACCTCGTCGACCAGCGCGAAGAAGTGGCCGCGCTGGACCATCTCGTCACGGCTCCAGGCCATGTTGTCGCGCAGGTAGTCGAAGCCGAACTCGTTGTTCGTGCCGTAGGTGATGTCGGCGTTGTAGGCGACCCGGCGCTGCTCGGGCGTCATCTCCGACAGGATCGCGCCGACGGTCAGGCCGAGGAACCGGTGGATGCGGCCCATCCACTCCGCGTCACGCTTGGCCAGGTAGTCGTTGGTCGTGACGACGTGCACGCCCTCGCCCGCGATCGCGTTCAGGTAGGCGGGCAGCACGGAGGTCAGCGTCTTGCCCTCACCGGTGCGCATCTCGGCGATCTGGCCGAGGTGCAGCGCCGCGCCACCCATCAGCTGGACGTCGAAGTGGCGTTGGCCCAGGGTGCGCTTGGCGCCCTCGCGGACGACCGCGAAGGCCTCCGGCAGCAGCTCGTCCAGGGACTCGCCGTCGGCGTAGCGCTTGCGGAACTCCTCGGTTTTCGCGCGCAGCTCCGCATCGGAGAGGTCGACGACGTCGTCTTCGAGGTTGTTGATGTGCGCTGCGATGTTGCGCAGGCGCTTGAGCATCTTGCCCTCGCCAGCGCGGAGCAGTCGGGACAGCACCATCCGGGTCGACCTCATTACCTCATCGCGACGCGCCCGGGGGGACGGGCGCCTTCCACCGGGGCTCACCACGGCCATGGCGAGCCTTCACCACCGACCATCGTAGGCAAGTCGTGAAGGTGTGTGCACAGACACAGGTAGGAAGCCGTCTCGGAGGCCTCGCGAGACGCTCCGGAGACGGCCGGCCGACGAACTCCGGAGGGCCTGACATCGCGTTCCGTGACGAGGGCGACTCAGCCACCACCCGGACGGACGCAAGGCGGCCGGTCTCGCCCCGATTCACACGCCCGGATCAGGCCATTCACTCGATTCAGAGACAATTCCCACGCCACCGGCCCACGGGACGCCGGCGGGCGCGCACGTGTTCGGCGGTGATCGGTTCGCGAGGTCACGCCTGTCGTTCGTGACACATTTTCCGACGATCACGGTTCTCGATCACCGAAATGCGGTGCGCGCACGGCGGTCCCCGGCGCACAGCAGACGCCGGGGACCGCGCGAAGTCGAGTGAGGGGACCGTGGTCAGGTGGCGCTCAGGCCAACCTGATCACGCCGTAGTCGAACCCCTTCCGGCGGTAGACGACGCTCGGACGGCCGCTGTCGGCGTCGGAGAACAGGTAGAAGTCGTGGCCGACCAGTTCCATCTCGTAGAGGGCCTGGTCGACGGTCATCGGCTTGGCCGTGTGCTCTTTCTCGCGCACGATCTGGCCGGGCAGGTTGTCCTCGATGCCGTCTTCCCAGCGCTGCGCGGGCACTTCCGCCATGCCCTCGCGCGTGGGTTCCGGTTCGGCCGCTTCCAACACGGCGGTGTGGCCAAGCCACATGCCTTGCGCCTGGCCGCCGTCGCTGTCGGTGCGCAGCGGCAGGGACTCCCCGAGTCCGCTGGTCGCCTCGGCGACCGATGCCGGGGCACGTCGCCCGTGGTGCACGCGCCTGCGGTCGTGCGAGCGGCGCAACCGGTTCTCGAGCTTGCTCACCGCGGAGTCCAGGGCGGCGTAGAAGTCGCCCGCACATGCTTCGGAACGGACCACCGGACCGCGTCCCTTGCCGGTGATCTCGACGCGCTGGCAGTTCTTCGACTGCCTTCGGTTCGGCTCGTGGAAAAGCTCCACGTCGAAGCGGATGACCTTGCGGTCGTAACGCTCAAGCCTGGCCAGCTTTTCGGCGACGTGAACCCTGTAGTGATCGGGCACCTCGACGTTGCGGCCCTTAACGACGATGTCCATACACGACCTCCCTCGCTTTGCTGCGAGCAATGGCTTCGGATCGTTGGGCGCCGGATTCGCGATCATGTTCGCGGACTATGTCGCTGAGGGTGGCCCCTCAGCACCCCACCGGCGCCAGGGTCATGGGCTGTTCGCCTCCTCCCCGCGTGCCGGGAACGCTGATAGCGGTGCACGTTAGCCCGGTATTCGCCGCTGCGACAGCCCCTGGGGCGGGGGAACTCCAAGATTTTCTTGTCGTGACGCAGAGCGACGAAAAACCGCTGTCGGCAGCACGCCACGCGGGCGCGCTCCAACGCCACACCGACGACCGCTCACCCGAACGGCCGAGGCCGGCACAGGCGCCCGCCCGCAGAGTGGTTACGTCGAACGGCCTCTGCGCGGGCGTCATAACCGGCCAACGGCCGAGCGTCCCGGGAGGTTCCCGGCTGGATTCACCCGTGTGGGTGGGTTCTGCGTGCGGTGGTCAGCGTGAGGACAGCGGGTACCCGCAATCCGGCCGCTTTCAACACCGAAACGCAGGCGCGTGCTGTCGATCCGGTCGTCACGACGTCATCCAGCAGGACGACCGATGTGCCCGGTGGTGGCAGGCGATCCGGGACGAGCCGGACGCGTCCCGCCAGATTCGCCTCCCGCGACGCCGCGTCGAGCCGCACCGAATCGCGGACGCCTCTCGTGAACGCGAGCGCGGGCGCCGTGGAAAAGCCGGACGCGCGTGCCATTCTCAGCACGTGGGAACCGCCGCGGGCACGGGCGGCCGACGCGCGCGACGGGGCGGGCACGAGCCACGGCTCGGGCCCGACGCCGGGCAGCCCGGGCACGGCGGCGGCCACCAACGCGCCGAACACGGCCGCCAGCTCACGGCGCCCGCGCTCCTTGAACGCGAGCACCAGCTCACGCGCCGCGCCCGCGTACCCGGCCAGCGCGAACACCGGCGGACCGGCGCCGGGCACGCGCTTCGGCACCCCGAAGAGGGCCAGGCAGCGGGCGCAGAGCCGCACGCCCCACACACCGCAGCCGGGGCAACGGGGCGGGAACAGCAGGTTGATCAGCACGGCCTCGACGATGCCGGCGACCACCGACAGAACAGGCCCCTCCGCCGAGGTGCGCGACGTTCTCGATCGGGTGAACCTCGCGATGGTCCGCGAGGTCGCGCCGGGTGACCGAGCCGCCGTCTGCGGAGCAGCGGCGATCCGACACCGCTCAGCCCGGGTAGAAGGCCTGGGTGCCGGGCTCCACCTTCGTCGTCGACGCACGCCACACGTCGCCCACGTCGTTCGCGCTCCACAGCCCGCTCTGGTCCACCGCCAGCACGTTGCGACCGGGCGCGGCGGTGACGGAGGCCACCGGGACGGTCAGGTTCGACGTGTTGTACCGCTCGACCCGCACCCCGTCGATGTTGACCTTCGCGATCGGCCAGGCGACCAGCGACGTGCTCACCACCAGCACGTCCTGCGCCAGCCAGTCCAGGCCCAACGCGCTGGCGCCCAGCTGGGACGGTTGCAGGTGGCGCGGCGACCGCAGCGACACCGCCGACTCCTGGCCGCGCACCACCGCCGCCACCACGAGCTTGCCGTCCACCACGGCCGCCACCCGCGTGCCGTCGCGGGAGAGCCGCAGTTCGGTGATGCGCCCCAGCTCGTTCAGCTCGGAGGCGTTGACCGCGTTCGCCGTCCACCCGCTGTCGGTCTTGATCACGCGCACCACGTTCGCGCCGTCGGCGACCGTCCACACCTCGATGGCAGGCTCGCCCTGACGCCCGCTGAGCAGCCACGTCGGTCTGGTCATGGTCGACGCGCGCAGGTCGACCTCCGCCAACGGCTCCTGCACCGGCCCGACCCGCAACCGCACGGCGTCGCCCGGCACCCGGCTCACCGCGGCCAGCCGGCTGCCGTCCAGCGACTGCGCCGCGCTCAGCACCTGGTAGTCGCCCGCGCCGGCGGGTCCGGGCACCGCGTCGCCGTTGATCTGCTTGACCCGGCCGTTGCCGACCAGCATCCCGTTCAGGCCGGCGTTCGGCGTGGCCAGCTCCTCACCGGTCTGCACGTCGGCGGGCCGCCACTCGAGCTGGTCGGGGCTGATCGGCTGGCCCTCGACCAGCACCCGGATCCGGCTGCTGGACACGCCCGCGAGCGACCTCACCACCTGCGCCACGATCTGCTTGCCGGTCTGGAGCGTGATGTCGCCGACCTTGGTCAGGTCGACCTCCAGGGCGCCGTCGTCGGCCTCGGAGGTGTTCTTGCGCTGCGCGGCGCCGTTCGGGATGGCCGTGGTCAACGCGCCCCGCATGCCCACCGCGGGCCCCTTGAGCAGCAGGCTCGTCACCCGGCTCGGGATCGACGTCGACGGCGCGATCACCACCCACCGCGGGTCGGGCACGAGCACGCTGAAGTCGGCGTTGTAGAAGAAGAGCGTGACGCGCCGGTAGTTCTGCTGGAACCCGCCCAGCGGCACGTAGACGCCGTCCGGCGGCGCGGAGATGCGCCACTGGTCCTCGGCGTCGCGCTCGATGCCGATCGGCGTGTCGAGGGGGCCGATGAGCTGGATGAACGAGTTGTCCTCCAGCTGCAACCGCCCCACGTTGCGCCCCTGGAGCAGCACGGTGCGGTGCTTGTCGTCCGCCGTCACGCCCGGCGTCGGCACGGTGTTGAACGTGGTGTCGATGATCGTCGGCGTGCCCTTGGTGTTCCACGCCTTCTTCGCGTCCTCGGTCAGGTACGCCTTGGCCGCCGCGTAGTCGCCCTCGGGGTTGGCCGAGGCGTTGACGAACTCCCGGACCAGCGTCAACGGGTCGATGTCCTCGACCGGCTCGGGCGCGGCGGCCTCGCTGGCGTTGCCCACCGACGGGTTCACCGCGATCGGGGACGTCTCGGTGGGGATCGCGGCGCAGCCCGCGGCCACGAGGACGGCCAGGAGCACCGCGAGGAGCCTCACCGGACCTCCTCGCGTTCGCCGGTGACCGGTTGCGCGGGCTGCCACGTGATCTCCTCCTCGGTCAGCTCGACCTCCTCCACCGGCTCGGGCTCGCCCGGCTCCGGCTCGACCACGGGCGGCAGGTCGGGCGGTTCGAGCGGCAGCGGGCTGGACGTCAGCTCCTGGCCGAGCCGGCACGGGATGGTGAGCCGGAACACCGCGCCGTGGCCGCGTTCGCCCCACGCCTCCAACCGGCCGCCGTGCAGCCGCGCGTCCTCCAGGCTGATCGACAGGCCGAGGCCGGTGCCGCCGGTGCGGCGGTTGCGGGACGGGTCGGCGCGCCAGAACCGGTTGAACACCAGGTCCGCCTCGCCGGGGCGCAGGCCCACGCCGCGGTCCCGGACGGTCACCGCGACCGCCTCGCCGTCACCGCGCAGCGTCAGCTCGACCGGCAGGCCCTCGCCGTGGTCGATGGCGTTGGCCAGCAGGTTGCGCAGGATCCGCTCGACGCGGCGGGAGTCCAGCTCGGCGGTGACCTCGTGGTCGGGCAGGTCCATCACGATCGTGGTGCCGCTGCTGTTGGCGATGGCGCGCACCGCGTCGTGGGCGCGCCTGGCCAGCACGCGGATGTCGACCAGCTCGGCGGCCAGCTCCTCGACGCCCGCGTCGAGCCTGCTGATCTCCAGCAGGTCGCCGAGCAGCGACTCGAACCGGTCCAGCTCGTCGACCAGCAGCTCGGTCGACCGGGCCAGGCCGCCGGGGAACTGCTCGCGTGAGGCGTGCAGCACGTCCGCGGCCATCCGCACGGTCGTCAACGGCGTGCGCAGCTCGTGCGAGACGTCGGAGGTGAACCGGCGTTGCAGCTGGCCGAACTCCTCCAGCTGGTGGATCTGCCGCTGGATGCTGGCGGCCATCTCGTTGTACGACTCGGCCAGCCGCGCCACGTCGTCCTCGCCGACCACGGGCATCCGCTGGTCGAGGCTGCCGTCGGCGAACCGCTCGGCGATCTCGGCGGCCTGCCGCACGGGTCTGACCACCTGCCGGGTGACCAGGTTCGCGATGAGCGCGAGCAGCAGGAGCAGCACCACGCCGCCGACCACGAGCGTGCTCTGCACGACGTCCGCGGTGGCCTGTTCGCTGGTCAGCGGGAACAGCAGGTACAGGTGCATGGCGCGGGCGGAGCTGTTCACGGGTTTGCCCACGACCAGCAGCGTGGTGGGTCCGGTCTCCCGTTCCACGGTGGTGATCTGGTAGCCGGCGCTGCCGCGTTCGAGCATCTTGAACAGCCCGTCCGGCACGTCCTCGTACTCGCCGACGGCGACCGGCAGGCCGTCGGAGCCGGTGCCGACGGGGTCGCGGAGCACCGGCTCGAACGCGCCCGCGCCGGAACTGGTGGGGTCGAGGTCGACCCCCGAAGTGTTGATCTTGTTCAGGGCGGTGGTGAACCGGGTCTTCACGCTGTCGGGGCCGGGGTTGAGGCCCGCCAGGTCGGGCTGGATCGCCGCCGCGCTCGCCTCGGTCTGCCGGACCGCCGCCTCGATCTTGGTCTCCAGCAGCTGGCCGGTGATCTGCACCTGGAGCACCATGCCCAGCACGAACACCACGGCCGACGACAGCGCGAGCGTGCTCACCACGACGCGCAGCTGCAACGAGCGCCGCCACAGCTCGCCGAACGTGATCGCCTGCCTGCGAGCGCGTTCGACCCCGCGGCGCACTTCGCGCACCGCGGGGTCGAACCAGCGCTGAGTCATCTCCAGTGCGTTCCGATCACGGAGGTCCGGCCTTGTACCCGACGCCGCGCACGGTCAGCACCACCTCGGGGTGCTCCGGGTCGCGCTCGACCTTGGAGCGCAGCCGCTGCACGTGGACGTTCACCAGCCGGGTGTCCGCGGCGTGCCGGTAGCCCCACACCTGCTCCAGCAGCACCTCGCGGGTGAACACCTGGCGCGGCTTGCGGGCCAGCGCCACGAGCAGGTCGAACTCCAGCGGCGTGAGCTGGATCGGCTTGCCCTCGCGCAGCACCTCGTGCCCGGGCACGTCGATGGTCAGGTCGCCGATCTGGAGCACCTCGGCGGGCTCCGCCTCGGTGCGGCGCAGGCGGGCGCGGATGCGCGCCACCAGCTCCTTCGGCTTGAACGGCTTGACCACGTAGTCGTCCGCGCCCGACTCGAGGCCGAGCACCACGTCCACCGTGTCACTCTTCGCGGTCAGCATCACGATCGGTACGCCCGACTCGGACCTGATCGCCTTGCAGACGTCGATGCCGTTCATGCCGGGCAGCATCAGGTCCAGCAGGACCAGGTCGGGCTTCAACTCGCGCAGCGCTGGCAGCGCGCGGGCGCCGTCGGCCACCACAGCGGTGTCGAAGCCCTCGCCCCGCAGCACGATGGTCAGCATCTCCGCCAGAGCGGGGTCGTCGTCCACGACGAGCACGCGTGCCTTCATACTCAACATCGTCCCACTAGTGGCCGGGAGTCCACGCACCGCCCAGCGGTCATCGCTGCTGGTCGTCGTGCGCGTCCACTCCGTAGCCAGTCTCTGCCGCCGATCCACGTGCCCACCTCGTCCCGCCGAAACGCGAATCCTCTGCGACTCATCGGCGGGGTGGTGACGTTTTGTTACTTCGGTACACTAATGGGTGAACCATCGATCGAGGATCGCCTCGACGCGCAGGTCAGCGGTGCCGTCCAGCACCTCCCACGGTGACAGCCACGAGGCCGCGGCCAGCCCGTCGTACACGGCGGCGCAGCGCGCTTGCAGCCCACCGTCCGATTCGTACAGGTCGCGCCCCCTGGCCTCTTCCACCTCGCGGTGGGCGGCCCGGTCCGCCGCCACGCCCGCGGGCACGCGCAAGAGCAGGTGCAGATCCGGGATCGGCAACCCGAAGCGGTCCACCTCCAGCGACCGCAGCCACTCGACGAACTCGCCGTCCGCGCCCTGGTGCAGCCGGGCCGCGCCGTAGGCCGCGTTGGACGCGACGTACCGGTCGAGCAGCACCACGTCGTACTGGTCGAGGTCGGCCCGGATCCGGTCGGCCGCCCCGCGCCGGTCCAGCGCGTAGAGGACCGACATGCCGTACACCGAATCCGTCAGGTCGCCCAGCCTGCCGTGCAACGCGTCGCGCACCAGGTCGGCGTGCACGTCCTCGTCGTAACGCGGGAACGCCCCCGTGGCGACCTTCGCGCCACGCGCGCCCAGCGCGTCGGTCAACGCCTTGGCCAGGGTGCGCTTGCCCGCGCCGTCCAAGCCCTCGATCACGACGAGTTTGCCCACGGGAACACCCTAAGGGGCACCGTCCGTTCACGATCGGCCGCATGACATCGCCCAGTCGGGTGATCGGAGATCCTTTGCGTCACCAGATTGAGTGACTACGGTGAACCCCATTTCCGGTTGCGCGAAAGGGTGGTGCCGCGGTGACCGCGGATTCCGGGCACGCCAGACCGGTTGAGCAGCAGGCCGCCCACCCGCCCGAGAGCCTGCCCGGCGGTCTCGCCGAAACCCTGCGGTACGGCCCGTTCCACCGGGCGCTGCACGACGCCATCGCGCACCGCGGCCTGTCCCTGGCCCGCCTGCGGGCGCACCTGGAGCAGCTGGGCGTCCAGGTCGGACAGTCGACGCTCAGCTACTGGCAGCGCGGTCTGCGGCACCCCGAGGTGCCACGCGCCATCGCCACCGTGCGCGCGTTGGAGACCGTCCTGAAGCTGCCCCCGGAGTCCTTGGTGGCGCTCGTCGGCAACCGGCCGCAGCCCCGGCTGACCCGCCCCAGCGGCTGGGTGTCGCCGGTGCCGGTGCTGTCGGAGTTCGAGGCCGTCAGCGACGTCGGCGCGAACACCGACATCGAGGTGCTGTCCGTGCACGACACCGTGCTGGTCGGGCCGGAACGGGAGCAGCGGTCGATCAGCACCCGGCTGGTGGTGCGGGCGACGAAGGCCGGACCGGACCGGTACCTGGCCGTGCACCAGGGCGACGAGGGGTGCTTGATCGACAACGCGCTCGTGCGGCCCGGCGAGGGGTGCCGGCTCGGTCGGCTGCGCCGGCAGCTGGCCACCCGCGGGCTGGCGTTCGAGCTGCTGTTCGACCGCAGGCTCGCCGAGGGCGAGGAGCACGTGTTCAGCTTCACAGTGGTGGACGACACGGGCGGGCCGACACCCGGCCACCGGCGGGCGTTCCGCGCACCGTGCCGCGGGTACCTGCTGCAACTGGCGTTCAACCGCCGCGCCCTGCCCGCCCGGTGCACCAAGCAGTTCCGGGTCGACGCCGAGGCCGTGCCGGTGGACCTGGAGGAGCTGGTGTGCGGGCTCGGCGGTTTCGCCAGCGCGTACTTCGAGGACGTCGGCCCCGGCGTGGCGGGGATCAGCGTCGAGTGGACGTGAGAACGGCCGGGGCCCCGAGGGCCCCGGCCGTTCGCGCCAACCGCCGGAGGCGGCTGGGTGACCCAGGTTGACCACCCCGCGAGGTCGCGTCGGTCGTTCGCGACTTCCCGGCGACCGAGCCGCCGTCTGCGGAGCAGCGGCAATCAGACTCAGTACCGGTAGTGCTCGGGCTTGTAGGGGCCCTCGACGTCGACGTCGATGTACTCCGCCTGGTCCTTGGTCAGCTTGGTGAGCTTGCCACCGAGCGCCTCGAGGTGGATGCGGGCGACCTTCTCGTCCAGCACCTTCGGCAGGCGGTACACCTCCTTGTCGTACTCCTGGTGCTTGGTGAACAGCTCGACCTGCGCGATCACCTGGTTGGAGAACGAGTTGGACATCACGAAGCTGGGGTGGCCGGTGGCGTTGCCCAGGTTGAGCAGGCGGCCCTCCGACAGCACCAGGATCGAGTGGCCGTCCGGGAACACCCACTCGTCGACCTGCGGCTTGATGTTGATCCGCCGGATGCCGGGGAAGCGGGCGAGGCCGGCCATGTCGATCTCGTTGTCGAAGTGGCCGATGTTGCCCACGATCGCCTGGTGCTTCATGGCCGCCATGTGCTCGATGCGCACGACGTCCTTGTTGCCGGTCGTGGTGATGACGATGTCGGCGCGGCCGATCGCGTCCTCCAGCGTCGCGACCTCGTAGCCGTCCATCGCCGCCTGCAGCGCGCAGATCGGGTCGATCTCGGTCACGATGATCCGGGCGCCCTGGCCGCGCAGCGACTCCGCCGCGCCCTTGCCGACGTCACCGTAACCGCAGATCACGGCCACCTTGCCGCCCATGAGCACGTCGGTGCCGCGGTTGATGCCGTCGATCAGCGAGTGCCGGATGCCGTACCGGTTGTCGAACTTCGACTTGGTCACCGCGTCGTTGACGTTGATCGCCGGGAACAGCAGCTCACCGGCGGCGGCCAGCTGGTACAGCCGCATGACGCCGGTGGTGGTCTCCTCGGTGACGCCGCGGATGCCCTCGGCGATCTTGGTCCACTTGCCGCTGTCCGCCGCCAACGAGGCGCGCAGCGTGCCCAGGAAGATCTTCCACTCCTCCGGGTCGTCCGCCTCGGGCTGCGGCACGACGCCGGCCTTCTCGTACTGCAGGCCCTTGTGGACGAGCATCGTGGCGTCGCCGCCGTCGTCCAGGATCATGTTCGGGCCGCCGCCGTCCGGCCAGGTCAGCATGGACTCGGCGGTCCACCAGTACTCCTCCAGCGTCTCGCCCTTCCAGGCGAAGCACGGGATGCCCTTGGGCTCCTCCTCGGTGCCGTGGGGGCCGACCACGACCGCGGCGGCGGCGTGGTCCTGCGTGGAGAAGATGTTGCACGACGCCCAGCGCACCTCGGCGCCCAGGGCGACCAGGGTCTCGATCAGGACGGCCGTCTGCACGGTCATGTGCAGTGAGCCGGAGATCCGCGCGCCCTTGAGCGGGTAGACCTCCGAGTACTCGCGGCGCAACGCCATCAGGCCGGGCATCTCGTGCTCGGCCAGCCGGATCTCTTTGCGGCCGAACTCGGCCAGGGAGAGGTCCGCCACGGCGAAGTCGATGCCGTTGCGGGTCTGGAGCCTCTCGGCGGTCATCGCGGGTTCCTCCATCTTCGGGTAGGACGAGCCGACCCTACCGCCCGCCACGCCGGGCCACGGCGGTCGGCGGCATCTGCGCGCCAATGGACCAGTATGGCGAGGCTCAGGTGATGTTCGCGGGAGGATCTGTGCTGATTCCCGGCCCCGACACGCGGGTGGTCGAACTGCGGGTGCACGGTGTCCAGGGCACCACCCCGCAGTCGCTGGTCGACGCGGTGGCGGCGGTGGACGTGGCGGGCGACGGGCTCGGCCGCGTCGTCCGCCCGGCCGACCGGCTCCGCAGACCGGCGCCCGGCCCGGTGTTGCAGGCCGCCGGACGCCCGGTCACGCGGGTGGTCGAGGGCTACGTCTGGGGCGCGATGACCTCCGGCGGCTGGGCCAAGGCGACCTGGGCGCTGCTGTTCCCGTTCTCGCTGGCGAACGTGGCGCACTGGATGCTGCCGCCGACGCCGACCGGCTCCGTGCCCGCTCACCTGCTGGGCGTCGCGCTGCGCGCGTTGCTCCGGTTGGCCGCGCTGCTGCTGACCGTGCTGCTGATCGCGCAGCTGGGGGTGATCAGCCTCGACCTGGTGGCCGCGCAGTGCCTCGCGCCGGGCGCCACGTGCCTGTGGGGCCCTTCGTGGCTGAGCACGACGCCGTGGGTGCGCGCGGTCGTGGGCCTGGCGCCGATCGCGCTGGCCGTGCTGGTGCTGCACCGGATGTCGAGCGTGGACTGGCGGGTCGAGCGCAAGGAGGTGCCGGCGGCCGAGGGCGTGCGGTCCGGGCTGCCCGGCGCGCACGTGGCCACCGATCCGGACACGCCCGCGTTGCGGGTGCTGCACGTGGTCGCGGGCCTGGGCACGGCCGTGGTGATCGCGTTGGGCGGTCCGGCCGGTCCGCTGCTCGCGCCCGGTCGGCACGGCGTCGCGATCGCGGTGTGCTGGGCGCTCGGGGTGGCCCTGGTCGGGGTGGCGGCGCTGGGCGCGATGCTGCTGGACGACCCGACCGGCGGCGCGCCGCACCGGGGCGGCCGGTGGCTGCGGGCGGCGTTGGGGCGCGGGCCGCGGCGCGTGCTGCACACCGTGGCGTGGCTGTCGTTGCCGGTCGCGGTGGCGTTGCTGGACCGGCTGCCGGTGCGGCTGCCCGGCGCGGACCTGGCCGTGCAGATGGTGGCGGCGATGGTGGCGCTGGTGTGCGTGCTGATCGCGTTGCTGCTGGTGCCCGCCGCGCTGCTGGCCCGGCGCACGTGGTCGGCGCAGCCGCGCGAGCTGCGGCCGTGGGCGGGCGGGTGGATGGCCGCGCCGGTGGTGGCGGTGGCCGCGCTGCTCGGCGGCGGGTTCGGCGCGGGTGTGGCGCTCACCGCGCGGCGAGTGCTCGGGTACGGCCACCTGCCACGCGGGTACGACTACATCGCGCTGCTGTGGGGCGTGGCCGGGGTGCTGGCGTTCCTGGCCGGGGTGGCGATGGCGGCGGCCACCGGGATGATGCGGTGGAGCTCCCTTCGGAGGGACAAGGAGTGGGCGCGCGAGGCGTCCTTGTTGCACGCGGGGCGCGCACGGGATGCGAAGCGCGCTGCGCGGGCGTGGTGGTGGGCGCGCTGGCAACGACGGCACAGCCACCACGTGGTGCTGATCATGTCGTCGGTGTTGGCGGTCGGCGCGGTGCCGGCGGCGTTCCTGCGGCTGCGCGAGGTCGACCCGCCCACGTGGGCGCGGCCGGTCGTCGCGCTCGGCGTGGTCGTGCTGGCCGTGCTGGCGTTGTCGCTGCTCCGGGCGGTGTACCTGGCGGCACGGCGGCCGGACAAGGCCCGGCAGGTCGGCGTGCTGGCGGACCTGGCGGCGTTCTGGCCGCGCGAGGCGCACCCCGTGGTGCCGCCGTGCTACGCGTTGAAGGTGGTGCCCGAGCTGGTGGCGCGGGTGCGGGAGCACCTGGCCGACCCCGGCACGCGGGTGGTGCTCGCCGGGCACAGCCAGGGCAGCCTGCTCGCGGCGGTCGCGGCGGCACGGCTGCTGGAGGAGCTGCCGCCGGCCGAGGCGGAACGGGTGGGCTTGGTCACGGCGGGGTCGCAGCTGCAGTGGGCGTACCCGCGGGCGTTCCCGGCGGTGGTGCCGCACAGCTCGCTGGAGACGCTGGCCGGCGGGCTGGCCGGGCGGTGGCGCGCGCTGTGCCGCGGCACGGACGCGTTGGGCGGCGCGGTGATGACGTGGGACCGGCAGGTGTTCGACGGGATGCTGCTCGGCGCGGGGTTCCGGCCGGACGGCACGTCGGGCGCGTTGCCGCCGGCGCAGCGCGGTCCGACGGGCGCGCTGGTGCTCGGCGGCGACCACTGGCTGCCGGACCCGCAGCGCGGTCCGTTCCCGGGTCGCCGGTGGGCGCCGGGCGTGAACCGGCACGCCGACTACACGTCCGACCCCGAGTGGGACCGGGCGATCGCCATCGCGGCGGGCCTGGAGACGACGGACCCGCCGTCGCCCCCCCGTGCTGCCGACCGCGCGGCGGGCGCCGATCAGCTCGCCGTTGACCGAACCGACGTGAGCAGGCGGTCGGCCGCCGCCGTGCGGCCGGTCCCGGCGAGCAGGCCCGCCGGGGCCAGCACGTAGTCGCGGTCGACCGCGACGGCGGCCGTGCGCAGGATCGGGCGCAGGACGGGGTCGGCGCGCAGCACGCGTTCGACGCCGTCGGTCGACTCGGCGTGCCGGAAGACACCGCCGGACAGCACCAGCAGGCCCGCCCCCCGCGGTCCCAGTCGACCGTCGACGAGCCTGAGGTGGCGGCGGACGGCCAGCACGGCGGCGAGCGCGGCCAGCCGGAGGTCCGCGGTCGGGTCGTCCGGCAACCAGCTCACGTCGGCGGCCCGTGCGGCGGCTTCCGGTCGCAGCACGACGGCCTCGCCCTTGTCGATCAGCTTCTCCGCGAGCGCCTCGGCCACCACGCCGGGTGCGGACCAGCGCATGCCCAGGTCGCCCTCGACGGTGCGGCGGTCGGGCGGCAGCGCCACCGTCCGCTCCGGACCTTCCACAGTGGACACCGCGGAGTAGACGTCCGTGGTGGCGCCGCCGACGTCCACGACGAGCACCGCGCCTTCGCGGTCCTGCACGGCCAGCCGGGACACGCCCCGCAGCACGGCGTCCGGGGTGACGGCGCGCACGAGCCCGCCGAACCTCCGACCCCGGGACAGGCCCTTGCCGCCGATCACGTGCCGGAGGAACACCTCGCGGATCGCCGCACGCGCCGGTCCCGGCGCGAGCTCGCCCACGTCCGGCAGCACGTTCGCGGTCCGCACCACGGTCCGCGCGGCGAGCAGCCCGGCGGCCTCCGGCTGGGCCTCGACGTTGCCGGCGAGCACGATCGGGCACGCGACCCGGCTCAGCTTGCCCGCGTTGTGCAGGAGCACCGACGCGTCGCCGCCGTCGGTGCCGCCGACCAGGAGGACCAGGTCGGGCCGGGCCGCGCGCAACGCCCGCACGCCCGCGCCGTCGAGCGGACCGGCCGAGACGTGCACGACCTTCGCGCCCGCCGACAGCGCCACCCGGTACCCGGCCTCGGCGCTGACCAGCCGTTCCTGCCCGACGACCGCGAGCCGCAGCCCGCCGCCCGCCGAGGAGCAGGCGAGGGTGTGCTCGGCCGGGCCCAGGGCACGTGTGACGGCGTCGATGCCTTGAAGCACCTCCGGCGGGGTAGTCGTGTGCTGTGCGGTGCCGAGCAACTCGCCGGCGTGCGACACGAGGGCGCCCTTGGTCCACGTCGAGCCGACGTCCAGGCAGAGCACTGTCATGCGCGAAAACTACCGGTGCCGCCATTTGTCGGTACCCACCTCTACTCTGAACGCACCAACACCGACCAGGGCGCGAGGACCGCGTCGGAGCAGGCGACCAAGCACAGGAGGGACCACCGTGCCGGGCAACGGGCTGTGGCGGACGAAGTCGGTCGAGCAGTCGATCGCGGACACCGACGAGCCGGACACCAGACTCCGCAAGGACCTCACCGCGTGGGACCTGACGGTCTTCGGCGTCGCGGTCGTGATCGGCGCGGGCATCTTCACCCTCACCGCGTCCACCGCGGGCAACCTCGCGGGGCCGTCGGTGTCGTTGGCGTTCGTGCTGGCGGCGGTGGCGTGCGCGCTGGCCGCGTTGTGCTACGCGGAGTTCGCCTCGACCGTGCCGGTGGCCGGCAGCGCGTACACGTTCTCGTACGCGACCTTCGGCGAGTTCATGGCGTGGATCATCGGCTGGGACCTGGTGCTGGAGTTCGCGGTCGGCGCGGCGGCCGTGGCCAAGGGCTGGTCGGTGTACCTGCAGACGGTGCTGGGGCAGCTCGGCGTGACGGTGAAGACCACCGCGTCGGTCGGCGGTGTCGACGTCGACTGGGGCTCGCTGCTGCTGATCGCCGTGCTGACGGCGTTGCTGGTGACCGGCACGAAGCTGTCGTCGCGGGTCAGCTGGGTGATCACGGCGGTGAAGGTGGCCGTCGTGCTGCTGGTGATCGTGCTGGGCTTCGGGTACGTCAAGGCGGCGAACTACACCCCGTACATCCCGCCCGCCGAGACCGGCGGCGCAGGCGCGTCCGGGCTGGAGCAGTCGCTGTTCTCGCTGCTCACGGGCTTCGAGGGCAGCACGTACGGCGTGCTGGGGCTGTTGGCCGCCGCCTCGCTGGTGTTCTTCGCGTTCATCGGCTTCGACGTGGTCGCGACCACCGCCGAGGAGACCCGCGACCCGCAGCGCGCCGTGCCGCGCGGCATCCTCGGGTCGCTGGCGATCGTGACCGTGCTGTACGTGGCGGTGTCGCTGGTGATCACCGGCATGCTGCCGTACGACCAGCTCAAGACCCAGCCCGACGGCACGCGGGCGACGTTGGCGACGGCGTTCTCGGCCAACGGCGTCGACTGGGCGGCCACGGTCATCTCGGTGGGCGCGCTGGCCGGTCTGACCACGGTGGTGATGGTCCTGATGCTCGGGCAGTCGCGGGTGCTGTTCGCGATGTCGCGCGACGGCCTGCTGCCGCGCGGCCTGGCGCGCACGGGCAAGCACGGCACGCCGTTCCGGATCACCGTGATCATCGGTGTGCTGGTCGCCGTCGCGGCGGGCTTCTTCCCGGCGGGCAAGCTGGAGGAGATGGTGAACGTGGGCACGCTGTTCGCGTTCATCCTGGTCTCGGCGGGTGTGCTGGTGCTGCGCAAGACCCGGCCGGACCTGCCGCGCGGCTTCCGCGTGCCGCTGGTGCCGGTGGTGCCGGTGCTGGCGATCCTGGCGTGCCTGTGGCTGATGCTGAACCTGACCGCGTTGACCTGGGTGCGGTTCCTGGTGTGGATGGCGCTGGGCGTCGTCGTGTACTTCGCGTACAGCCGGCGGCACTCGCTGCTGGGCCGCAAGGGCGCCACCGCCGTGCCCGTGGTGAAGCACGACGAGATTCCGTAACGTCACCAGGCGTGCCGGAACCGGTGCGCATCGAGATGTCGGGCCAGGCGGCCACGGTCGTCCAGGCCGGTGCGATCGAGGGCGGCGTGCACGTGCACGCGCGGCACGCCGCCCCTTCGCCCGCCCGCCCCATCACCGAGTGGCACCCGTTCGACCTCGACGTGCACCGGGCCGTCACCGTCGGCACGACCCACCTGCCGGACCTCCCGGCGTACGTGTCCCGCGAGCACGACCGCGCGTTGGCCGACCTGCTGTCCCCGCGGCAGACCGTGCTGGCGGTGCTGACGGGCGAGTCGTCCACCGGCAAGACCCGCGCGCTGTACGAGGCGGTCGTCGACGAGCTGCCCACGTGGCCGTTGCTCTACCCGCGCACCGCCGACGACCTGCTGCACGTGCTCGCGACCGGCGTCGAGCCCGGCACGGTGCTGTGGCTCAACGAGACCCAGAACCACCTGCTCGGCACCCAGGGCGAACAGGCCGCCGCCGCGCTGCGCACGCTCCTCGAACTTCCCGGCCCGTTCGTCGTGCTGGGCACGCTGTGGCCGCAGTACTGGTCCGCCCTGACGGGTCCGGACCAACCCCAGGCGCGCAACCTCCTCCAGCACCGCGTGACCCGCATCCGGGTCGCCAAGCGGTTCACCGCGGCGCAGATGGCCACCGCCCCACCCGATCCCCGCCTGCGCAAAGCCCTGGCCACCGCGCACGACGGCGAGGTCGTCCAGGCCATCGCGGGCGGCCCGGCTGTGGTCGAGCGCTACGACCACCCCGACACCCCGCAAGACCGCTACGCGACCGCCATCCTCACCGCCGCCCTCGACGCGCGGAGGCTCGGCCACCACGCCCTGCTCCCCACCGCGCTGTTGGCCGCCGCCGCACCGGGCTACCTGTCCGAGGACGACCGCGTCGACGCACCGGAGACGTGGTTCGAGACCGGCCTCCAGACCGCCACGAACACCCACCTGGGCGTCGCCGCCCTCATCCCGAAGCGCCGAAGCCCGGGAGTCGGCCCACCGGACGGCTACCACCTCCACGACTACCTGGACCAGCACGGCAGGTCGACCCGCCGCCGCGCCCTGACCCCCGACACCCTCTGGGACGCCCTCCTGGCCCACGCCGAAGACCCGGAGGACCAGTTCCGCCTGTCCCGCAGCGCCTACCACCGCCTGCGCTACCGCCACGCCGACCCGCTCTACCGGCGAGCCGCCGCCACCGGCTCGACCATCGCGGCGCTGCGCCTGATGGACGTCCTGATCGCACACGGCCGGGTGACCGAGGTCAGCGAACTCCTGGACCGCGACCCTGCCCGGATCCACGCCCGTGAAGTGGTCGAGGTGCTCCAACGACCGTGGCTCCCGCAGCGCCGTGTGTTCCTGGAGCTGTTCGAACGCCGGGGCACCTGGGCGAGCCTCCTGCTGGCCGATCACCTGGCGGACACCGGCGCGACCGAGGACGCGCTCGCGGTGCTGCGCCGACTGCCCGACAGCTGGCGGGTCCGTGAACGGCTGGCCGATCTCCTGGCCGACACCGGGCACTGGGAGGAGGCGCTGGAGGTCGTGCGCGACGAGCGAACGACCTGGTCGGGCCCCTGGTTGGCGGGCCGGCTGGCCGCCGCCGGCAACCTCCGCCAGCTGCGCCGACTCGCGGCGACCGGCGAAACGGCGGCCGTCCAGCTCCTGGCGGTCCTCGCCGGCGACCACGCCGAAGCGGTCGCCGCAGAGGCAGGTCGGTTGTTGCCGGCCCTGGACACGACCGTGAAAGCGCTGGTGTCGAGCGGTCGACGGGCGGAAGCCATCCGATTCCTGCGCTACGTCCTGCCCGATACCGACGAACGCCGCGCGTCCGGGCGACAAGTCCTGTTGGCCGACCTCCTGGCCGAGGAAGGCCACTGGCAGGAAGTGCTGGACCTGGCGAAGGGGAAACCCTGGGCGCAGGAGTGGATTCCGAAGCGGCTGGCCCACGCGGGGAACATCGCGGCGCTGCGAAGACTCGCCGACGCCGGGCTCGACACCGCCGGACGGGAGCTGGCGGCGGTCCTCGCCGCCCGCGGCCGGTACGACGAGCTGCTGGACCAGACGAGAAAGGGCGACGAGCACTGCGCGCAGCAGCTCGTCGCCCTCGCCCACACCGGGCAGCTCCCGAACGGCGAGCGGTTGCTCGCCGAGGGGTTATGACTTGCTCGTCAGCGAACGGTCCAGGTCGGGCTCCAGGTAGATCAGCCTGGCCGCCGGGACCTTGGCCCGGACCCGCTGCTCCGCGGCGTCGATGGCCTCGGCCACCTCGGTGATCGACAGGCCCGGGTTCAGCGCGATCTTCGCCGCCACGAGCAGCTCGTCCGGCCCGATGTACTGGGTCTTGATGTGGATGACGCGCTGCACCTGACCGGACGCCAGTTCGCCCGTGATCACGTCCAGCTCCGCCGGCGCCGCGCCCTCGCCGATCAGCAGCGACTTCATCTCCACGATCAGGATGACCGCGATCACGCCCAGCAGCACACCGATGCAGATCGTGCCGATGGCGTCCCACACCGGGTCACCGGTCAAGGTCGACATACCGACGCCCATCAGCGCCAGGACCAGGCCGAACAGCGCGCCCGCGTCCTCCAGCAGCACGACCGGCAGCTCCGGCACCTTCGACTGCCGGATGAACTGCCACCACGTGGCGTTCCCCTTGATCGCCTTCGACTCCACGATCGCCGTGCGGAAGCTGTAGGTCTCCAGGCCGATCGCCACGACCAGGATGATCACGGCGACGATCGGGCTGCTCAGCTCCTCGTGCGACTCCAGCTTGTGGATGCCCTCGTACAGGGCGAACACCGAGCCGAGGCTGAACAGCATCAACGCGACGATGAACGAGTAGAAGTACCGGTCCCGACCGAACCCGAACGGGTGGTTCAGGGTCGCCTTGCGCCGCGCGGTCTTCTGCCCGAGCAGCAACAGGCCCTGGTTGGACGTGTCCGCCACCGAGTGCACCGACTCGGCGAGCATCGATGACGACCCGGTGATCAGGAAGCCGACGAACTTGGCCACCGCGATCCCCGCATTGGCCACCAGTGCGGCGATGATCGCCTTGGTCCCGCCCCCTGCTGACACGGTTGCTCCCTTTGCGCCCAAGTCCGATTTGTCGGTGTGACCCTACTCAACACCGGGCGTCGCCCGGAAAAGCTGGGTGTCCACACCCGCGGTGACCACGACCGCCGGGTCACGCGCGGGCAGCCACACGGACTCGCCGCGCACCAGCTCCAAGGTCTCGTCGCCGCAGGTCAACCGCGCCCGGCCACGGGTGCAGAGCAGGATCTGCGGCCCGCTGTGGTCCACCCGGACCTCGACCGACGGCCCGACCTCGATCCGCGACAGCTCGAACTCCGGGCACGGCGTCCGGTACGACCACAGCCCCGGCGCCGTCTCCCACCCGGTCTGCACGGGCATGTCGCCGCACCCGAAGTCCAGCACGCGCATCAGCTCGGGCACGTCCACGTGCTTGGGCGTCAAACCGCAGCGCAGCACGTTGTCGGAGTTCGCCAGGATCTCCACGCCGGTGCCGTGCAGGTACGCGTGCAGGTTGCCGGCGGGCAGGTAGATCGCCTCACCGGGCCGCAGCACGAGCCGGTTGAGCAGCAGCGCGGCCAGCACACCCGCGTCACCGGGGTACGCCTCGCCCAGCTCCAGGATCGTGCGGCACTCCAGGTCGAACTCGCCGTGCTCCTTGACGTGCAGCACGCACGCGTCCAGCACCTGCGGCAGGAGCATGTCCAGCGCGGTCTGCGGCAGCGTGATGAGGGTGGTGAACATGGCGCGCAGGCCGTCGGCGTCCGGCTGGGCGGCCAGCAGCTCGGCGTACGGCGCGAAGTCCGGCGCGTCCAACGACCGCAGCAGCGCGACCGTGCGCGCGGGCTCGCGGAACCCCGCCAGCGCGTGGAACTCGGTCAACGCGCAGATCAGCTCGGGCTTCGCCGACGGGTCCTTGTAGTTGCGGATCGGCGAGTCCATCGGCACGCCCGCCGCGTCCTCGGCGGCGAAGCCGTTCGCCGCCTGCTCGGCGGACGGGTGCGCTTGCAGGCTCAGCGGCTCGTCCGCGGCCAGCACCTTGAGCAGGAACGGCAGCCTGCTGCCCCAGCGGTCGGCGTGGCGGGTGCCGAGCTGCCCGTCCGGGTCGTCGGCGAGCAGGTCGAGCAGCGACCGCGCCTCGCCGTCCGGTCCCACCACCCGCGACGGGTCCCCGGGATGGGCGCCCATCCACAGCTCGGCCTCGGGGTGCGGCGTCGGCACCTCCCTCCCGAGCATCTCGGCGATGGCGGTGCGTGACCCCCACGCGTACGCGCGCACCGCGTTGTGCAGCAGATCCACAGTCATCCCCTCACACGGCCGGCGCGTACAGCCCGGGTCCGCCCAGCGTTCCCGCCGCCAGCCCCAGGTACAGCGCGGCCAGCTCGAACCGCAGGGCGAGCAGCGCGGCGCACAGGGCCTCGCCGCCGCTCACCTCCTCGGCCGGTTCGAGCACGTCGGCTCCGGACAAGGTCTCCATCGCGACCCGCCGGGCGAAGTCGGCCTGCGGGCCCCGGCGCACGGCCACCAGCAGCACGCGGACCAGGCCGTCGTGCTCGTCGTCCGGATCGGCGAACAGGTCCGCCCCCGACGTGCCGCGCACGGCCCGGCGGTGCAGCACCGACCGGGTCAGGGCCTGAGGATAGCCGGCCACGTCGCTCACGACGCCCGCGTACGTCGCGAGCACGCCCGCGCCGTGCGCCGCCACCGCCGTGGCCAGGTCGTCCAGGCCCCACAGCAGGGGTGTGCGGTCGGCGATCCGCAGCGCGAGCGTCTTGGCCGGGTTGACGAACGACTCGTGCATCGGGTGGCACCGCTCGGCCTCGCGGTCCAGCTCGTCCGCGATGGCCTGCACGTCCACGTCGAGCAGCCCCAACGACTTCAGCGCCACCACCCACGCGGCGAAACCCCGGGCGAAGCCGAAGCCCTGCGGCACCGGCACCCGCGGCGGGACGAGCAGCGCGTGCTGCGCGGCGGACGCGGCCACCGGGCCGTCCGGCTCGGCGGTCAGCAGCACCCGCGCGCCGCGCCGGGCCGCCCGGTCGACCGACTCGGCCATCCGCACGTCACCGGGGTCCTCGGTGTGCGCGAGGACCACGTCCAGCGCGCCGACCCACGTCGGCACGTCGTCGGCGACCACGACCGGCACGGGGCAGCGCGTGCCCAGCAGCGCGGCCACCACCCCGGCGATGGCCTGGCCGACGCCTGGGCGCGTGACCAGCACCAACGCGCGCGGGCGCTCCTGGAACGTCCGCTCGACGCCGAGCTCGTCGGCCGCCTCGGCGGTGGCGCGGACCTGCGCGCCCGCCCGTGCGGCGGCGCGCAGCAGACCTTCCCGGTCGGCGTCGGTGAGCCGGGACTGGTCGTCGAGGAGGCTGTCGTCAAGCACCCGAACTCACCCGGCCGTCGGCTCGACAGCCTCGTCCAGCAGCAGCACCGGGATGCCGTCCCGGACCGGGAACGACCGGCCGCACGAGGTGCAGGTCAGGTAGTCCGCGAGCGGGTCGGACGCGGTGCCGGCCTTCAGCGGCGCGTGCTCGGGGCACGGGCAGGCCAGGATCTCCAGCAACTGCGGGTCCAGTTGGACGGCCACGGCGCTCATCCCCTCACGATCGCCAGGACCTCGTCGCGCAACGCCGCGACGGAGGCCGCGTCGGCGGCTTCGACGTTGAGCCGGAGCAGCGGCTCGGTGTTGGACGCACGGAGGTTGAACCAGGAGCCGTCCGGCAGGGTCACCGTGAGGCCGTCCAGCTCGTCGAGCCCGACGCCCTCGCGCCCGCCGAACTCGGCCTTGATCGCGGCCAGCCTGCCCTGCTGGTCGTCCACCGTGGAGTTGATCTCGCCGGACGCCGCGTAACGCGCGTAGTCGCTGGTCAGGGCGGACAGCGGGCCATCCTGCTCGCCCAGCGCGGCCAGCACGTGCAGCGCGGCCAGCATGCCCGTGTCGGCGCGCCAGAAGTCGCGGAAGTAGTAGTGGGCGGAGTGCTCGCCGCCGAAGATGGCGCCGGTCCTGGCCATCTCCTCCTTGATGAACGAGTGGCCCACGCGGGTGCGCACCGGCACGCCGCCGTGCTCGCGGACGATCTCCGGCACACCGTGCGAGGTGATCAGGTTGTGGATGATCGTGCCGCCCGGGTCCTTGGCCAGCTCGCGCACCGCGACCAGGGCGGTGATGGCGGACGGCGACACCGGCTCGCCGCGCTCGTCGACCACGAAGCACCGGTCCGCGTCGCCGTCGAATGCCACACCCGCGTCAGCACCCTCTTCCCGGACGCGTTCCTGCAGGTCCACGATGTTCTTCGGGTCCAGCGGGTTGGCCTCGTGGTTCGGGAAGTCGCCGTCCAGCTCGAAGTACATCGGCACGATCTCGATCGGCAGGCCCTCGAACACCTTCGGCACCGTGTGGCCGCCCATGCCGTTGCCCGCGTCCACCACGACCTTCAACGGCCGGCTGCCGCTCAGGTCGACCAGTTCCCGCAGGTAGGCGGCGTAGTCGGCGAGCATGTCCTGCTCGGTGACGGCGCCCTTCGCGACGCCCTCGGCGTCCGGCACGCCCTGCTCGGCGTCCTGGCGGATCTGACCGAGGCCGCTGTCCTGGCCGACCGGCGCGGCGCCCGCGCGGCACAGCTTGATGCCGTTGTACTTGGCCGGGTTGTGGCTGGCGGTGAACATGGCGCCGGGCAGGTCGAGCTTGCCGGAGGCGAAGTACAGCATGTCGGTGCTGGCCAGACCGATGTTGACCACGTCGACGCCCTGCGCGGTGACGCCCTCGGCGAACGCCGCGGCGAGGCCCGGCGAGGAGTCGCGCATGTCGTGCCCGATCACCACGGTCGGGCCACCGACCAGGCGGGCGAACGCCGCGCCGAAGTCGCGCACGACGTCGGCGTCGAGCTGCTCACCGACGACACCGCGGATGTCGTAAGCCTTGACGATGCCGGACAGATCGCGCACGACCACACTCCCAAGTTGGCTCTTGACACTGCCTTGGGAAGCCTACCGGCGCGCGCCTGAGCGTCGTGTCCGGTCGATGAGTCTTCGTTCAGTCTTCGTTTGGATCAGGCAGAACGCGCAGGTGACCTCGCCGGATCGTGCCGGCGGGCAGTTCGGGCAGCTCGACCTGCGGTGTGGCCCGGCCCGCTTCCCGGACGGCCTCGGCCAACGCGGTCAGGTCGTCCACGGTGGGTTCGGGGGCGCGGAACTCGCCCTGGTGCCGGACGACCTCCCAGCCACGCGGCGCGGTGAGGCGCAGGGCGTGTTCTTCGCAGAGGTCGTAGGAGTGCGGTTCGGAGTACGTCGCCAGGGGTCCTACCACCGCGGTGGAGTCCGCATAGGCGTACGTGAGCGTGGCGACTGCCGGGTTCGCGCACCCGGTTCGCGAGCACCGTCTCACGCTCCGCACGGCGGGGACGATATCGCGTCCCGCGCGGCGTGTGTTGGATTACCTCCGGCGCGGCGTTGGCGGTGGTGCCGTGCCGCGTCAAGTTGCCTGGTCGCGGAGGTCCGGCTGTACGGGGTCCACGGGTGGACAACTACCCTCTACCTCGTGGTGATGGCTCGGGGTTCACGGCGGCAGGGCGCTCCGCGGCGACGCAACCGCGACCGGCACGGTCGGGGGCTGCGCGGTCCGCTCTACCCGGCCACGTTGCCGGCGGCCCGCAGCCGGGCGGAGCGGTTCGACGCGCTGGTGCTGGAGGCGTTGGAGCCGATCGAGGCGCGGTGGCGGACGGAGCTCACGCAGCTGGACGTCGCGGTGGACGACGTGCCGGACATCCAGTCGGACGACAACGGCGACGTGGTCGAGGACGGCAACGTGCCGCTGGCCCGCCTCGTGCCGGCCGGGGCCGACCGCCGGGCCCGGATCGTGCTCTACCGGCGCCCGCTGGAGGCGCGCGCCAAGGACGGCGCCGACCTGTCCGACCTGGTGCACGACGTGCTGGTGGAGCAGGTGGCCAACTACCTGGGCCTGGACCCGGACGTCATCGACGGCGACTGACCCGACCGCAGAACTCGGGGTACCCGAACGTTCGACACGGTGGTCCTGAACGTTCGACACACGCGTGTCGAACGTTCAGGTACCGCGTGTCGAACGTTCAGGACCACCGAGTTCCACGGTCAGGGGCGGCGGCGGGAGGGGATGGCGGTCAGGACCGTGAAGAGGGCGGCGGCGGCCTGGAGCATCAGCAGGAGCTCGCGCAGGGTCGAGGACGCCTCCACGCGGACCTCCGAGCCCGTGGTGGGCACCGTCACGCCGACCAGGTGCCCCCACGCCCGCACGATCGTCACCTCACGGCCGTCCACCCACGCCCGCCAGCCCGGCTCCTCCTCCGCCGCCAGCACGAGCAGCCGCCCCTCCGGCCCTTCGGACACCTGAACGCCCACGTCAGGCGGCGCGGCCTCGACCGGGGCGATACCGGGCGCGCCCAGCTCCACCGGCGGGTTCCCGCCCGTCCGTGCCCGCCGCGCCAGCTCCGGGGACAGCAGCACGGCGTTGCCCGCCGCCAGCTGCACCCGCAGCACCGGCCGCCCGTCCGACATCGCCGGCGTCACGGCCACCAGATCGCCGACGCCGTCACGCACCCGCTGCGCCGTGCCCAGGTCCGGCGCGACCACGAACGCCACGCCCGCCGCCGCCGCCTGCGCCAACGCCACCCGCGCCGCCGCCGGCGACCCACCGGTCAGGTCACGCGACCACCGCTCCAGCCGCGCCACAGCCGCCGGCACGGGCACGAGATCGTCGTCGCCGAACGCCGGCAGCCGCCCGGCCACCAGCCGCGTCGGCGTCCCCAGCACGAGCACCGACCGCCCGGTCCGCGGCAGCTCCTGCGCCAACGTCGACGGCAACCGCGCGCCGTCCGCCGTCAACGCACCCGACCTCAGCCCCGCGAACCCCGCGCACGCCAGCACCACCAACGACAGCACGCCGACCACCGACACGACCCGCCGCACCGGCACCGTGCCGACGTCCCGCCGGAACGCCGACAGCACCACCCACAGCAACCCCCACCCGACCAGCACCAACGGCCCGCCGGTCCACCCGTGCGAAGCGTCACCGCCGGGCAGCGGCGCCACCGGCACGGTCCGCAGCACGATCACCGCGAACCCACCCAGCACCACCACCGCGAACCCCGCCAGCATCGACCGCGACGGCCGCAGCACCGCCGCCACCAGCGCGAACCCGACCACCAGCAACCCGGCGAACGGCACCGCGCCCGTCCCGCCCGGCCGCAGCGACAGCAGGTCCACCAGCCCCACGGCGGGCGACTCCACGAACGCGCCGACCCCGTGCAGCACGACGGTCGGGTTCTGCAGCACCACCGCCGGCCACGGCAGCAGCAACGCCATCGGCAGCAGCACCACCATGAACAGCGACGCCACCCGCCGCCGACCGTCGCCGTGCCGCCCGGGCACCACCACGAACCCCACCAGCGCCGCCAACGCCACCAGCGCGTGCACGAACGGCGAGAACGCGCCCAACGCCGCCAACGCCAACGCCGTCCCCGACGCCACCGGCAGCCACGACGCGCCCGCACCACCCCGCAGCACGGACGCCACACCGGCGAACACCACCGGCGCGAGCACGTGCACCACGACGACGTCCAGCCGCCCTTGGCTCACCGCCGCCGTCGCCGCCGGCAGCAACGCGTACGCCGCCGCCACCAGCGCGCGCACGGGCCGCCGCACCGGCATCCGCCGTGACGCCACGTACGCCACCAGCCCGGCCAACGGCGCGTCGCCGATGAACAACAACGCCACCAGGGACGCGGGCGACCCGACCAGCACGCCGACCGTCCCGAGCACGGCCAACGCCGCCGACGCGGGCGCGGTCGTCCCACCCGCCACCGGGTGCCACGCCGCCAGGTACGACGACCAGGTGCTCTCCAGGTCGCCGACCGGCAGCAGCCGACCGCCGCTCAGGTCGAGCCCGATCCGCGCCGCGTTCGCCAGGACGCCGAACACCGCCAACCCCACGACCAGCAACA
Organism: Actinosynnema sp. NPDC023794; assembly: GCF_040639675.1. Classification (NCBI taxonomy): domain Bacteria; kingdom Bacillati; phylum Actinomycetota; class Actinomycetes; order Pseudonocardiales; family Pseudonocardiaceae; genus Actinosynnema; species Actinosynnema sp. NPDC023794. Next base: position 33,749 of record NZ_JBFAFR010000021.1, read on the forward strand.
ACGGTGGTCCGAGCACCAACGACCACAGCACCCGCGCCCGGTCCACCTCCACGAACACGACGCCCGGCGAGGCCGACCCGCGCGGCGACGGCGACGGGCGCGGGCGCGGCGAGGGCCGCCGCCCGGACGGCGGGGACGCCTCGACCGGCACCGCCACCGCGGGCCGGCGCAACCCACCGGTCGCCCGCACGGGCCGGCGCCGTGACAGCACACCGGCCGGCAGCGCCGCCGGGCCGACCACCGGACGCTCCACTTCGGACGGAAGCGACCACGCGCCCGGCCTCGAGTCGTCCTCGGGCAGCCGGCCCAACGCGAGGTCCGCCTCGACGCGCCGCCGGACCAACGCGGCGGACGCGGCCCGGATCGCGTTGCGCGACCGCGTGATCCGGCTGGTGAACAGCCCGCGCACCACCCCGTGCGCCGTCCGCTCGGCACGCCCGGCCAGCAGCCGGGCCCGTCCGCTCAGCAGGTACCGCAGCGCGCCCAGCTCCGCGCGCGCGTCGGAAAAGCGGCGCAGCACCAAGAAGCCCAGGGCGCGCAGGAACGCGAGCACCGCGATCCGCGGCAGCCCCAGGACGAACGACACCGTGCCGCAGTTGACCAGGAACGTGCGCAGCCCGTGCGCACGGTCCACGCCGCGCAACAACGGTCCGGGCCGGCCGGCCGCCGCGTCCAACCGCCGGGCGCCACGTCCCGCCGCACGCGCGTGCCGCATCCGCGCCACCGGGACGGACAGCACGAGGTGCCCGGCGAGGTTGGCGCGCCAGCCGAAGTCGATGTCGTCGCGCAGCAACGGCATCGTGCGGTCGTAGCCGCCGAGCTCTTCCCACGCCGTGCGGCGGATCAGCGACCCCGCCGACGGCACCGCCAACGCCTCGGTGCTCTGCTGGAACGACCCGGCCAACTCGACCCGACCCATGCCGGTCTGCCGGTGGCCGGACGCGTCGGTCGACAGCCCCGCTTCCACCACCAGCCGCGGGTCGGCCCAGTCCAGGCTCAGCGGACCGAGCACGGCCGCCGACGGCGACACCTCGGCCGCGGTCAGCAACGCGGACAGGCAGTCCGGTTCCGGCGCGCAGTCGTCGTGCAGCAACCACAGCCACGCGCCCGGATCGCCCCACCGCTGCACGGCGTGCTCGAGGGCGGCCCGCACGGCCTCCCCGAACCCGGTGCCGCGGGGCAGCGTCAGCACGCCGTCGATCACCCGATCGGGACCTTCGGCTGCTTCGGCGAGCAGCTTCGCGGTGCCGTCCAGGGAACCCGTGTCGACCGCGATCACGTGCCGCGGACGCGGCTGCTGGCGGCGCAGCGACGACAGCGCCGTGCCCAGCCACCGGTCGCCGTCGTGGCACACCAGCACCGCCAGCACGGGCGCGGTGCGCAGCCGCGGAGTGGCCCCGCTCGTCAAGTGCCGCTCCTAGGTCGCTCCGACTACGCCGTGGGACGACCACGGTAAGCCAGAGCGAACCCGCAAGCGATCACCCGTGCGCCTCGATCACACCGCGCGCTTTTTGAGCTTCCTCCGCTCACGCTCGGACAGCCCGCCCCAAATGCCGAAGCGCTCGTCGTGCTGCAAGGCGTACTCCAGGCATTCGGAGCGCACCTCACAACCGAGGCAGATCCGCTTGGCCTCCCTGGTCGAGCCGCCCTTCTCCGGGAAGAACGCCTCGGGGTCGGTCTGCGCGCACAGGGCGCGCTCCTGCCAGTCCTGCTCATCGGCCGCGTCGAACAGGTCGAGTACGACCGGCTCCGGTGCCGGGACGTCCCCGTCCACGATGCGACCCCCGTCGAATTCCTGCATAGTCCGCCTCCTCGCCTTCCGCTCTCCCCGGTTGGCGGACACCACTCGCCGTCCCCACAACGACGAATGACACCGATGTGATTACACCTGTGTCACAACACGCGGTCAAGCGGAGTCCACAGGACGGGGGATATTCCCGCAGATGGCGCGAAAAGCCTTGACTAGCAGCACTGACGGTGATTGAGGCGGTGCGCCGAGCGATAACGGCTGCGCGGATGGCCTACCGGACGGGCTGTGAGCCACCGGTCCGGAGAGGCCACACTGGAAGCGTGAAGCGATCAGCGGTGCGTCCGAGTCCACTGTTCCTCAGCCTGCTCGCGGTGACGGTGGCAGGCGCCGTGCTGACCCTGTTCGACGACTCCACGGCCGCGGTGACCGCGGGCACGGTGCTGTTCGTGCTGGGCGGCTGGGCGGTTTCGCTGTGCCTGCACGAGTTCGGCCACGCGATCGTGGCCTACCGCGGCGGCGACTACGCCGTGCGGGCCAAGGGCTACCTGACGCTCGACATCCGCCGCTACACCGACCCGGTGTTCAGCATCGTGCTGCCGCTGGTGCTGCTGGCGTTCGGCGGGATCCCGCTGCCCGGCGGCGCGGTGTGGATCAACCACCACGCGCTGCGCGACAAGCGCGTGGAGTCGATGGTGTCGTTGGCCGGACCGCTGAGCAACCTGGTGCTCGGGGTGCTGCTGTCGCTGTCGGTGATCCTTTTCACGCCGCCCGCGGGTTTGGCCGCCGCCCTGTCGTACCTGGCGGCCGTGCAGATCCTCGCGTTCGTGCTCAACATCCTGCCGATCCCGGGGCTGGACGGCTGGGGCGCGATCGAGCCGTACATGTCCTACTCGGCTCGGCAGTTCGGCGCGAAGGCGCGGATGTGGGCGCCGTTCGTGCTCTTCGCGGTGCTGATCGGGTTCCCGACCATCGGCCGGTTGTTCTTCGAGGCCGGGTACTCGGTGTTCGAGATGATCGGCGGCGACCGGTGGCTGGCCGCGCGCGGGCAGGGCACCTTCCTGTTCTGGCGGTGACGAGCGGTGGGAGGATGACGACTCGTGAAGGTCGTCGTACTGGTTGGCGGGGTTGGCGGGGCGCGGTTCCTGGTCGGGCTGAAGAGCCTGCTGGCCGGCCCGGAGCACGAGATCACCGCCGTGGTGAACACGGGTGACGACGTGTGGATGCACGGGTTGCGGATCTGTCCCGACCTGGACACCTGCATGTACACCCTCGGTGACGGCATCGACAAGGAGCGCGGCTGGGGACGTGCGAACGAGACGTGGTCGGCCAAGGAGGAGTTGGCCGCCTACGGCGCCGACCCGACGTGGTTCGGGCTCGGCGACCGGGACATCGCGACGCACCTGGTGCGCACCCGGATGCTGCGCGCGGGCTACCCGCTGTCGGCCGTGACGGAGGCGTTGTGCCACCGCTGGCAGCCGGGCGTGCGGCTGCTGCCGATGTCGGACGACCGGGTCGAGACCCACGTCGTGGTGACCGCGGACGAGAACGAGCAGGCGATCCACTTCCAGGAGTGGTGGGTCAAGCACCGGGCCCAGCTGCCCGCGCGGTCGTTCGCGTCGGTCGGGGTGGAGACGGCGACGCCCGCCCCCGGCGTGCTGGACGCCGTGCGCGACGCCGACGCGGTGCTGATCGCGCCGTCCAACCCGGTGGTGAGCGTGAACACCATCCTCGGCGTGCCGGGCATGCGCGACGCGTTGCGCAAGACCGAGGCCGGTGTGGTGGGGCTGTCGCCGATCATCGGCGGCAAGCCGCTGCGCGGGATGGCGGACGCGTGCCTGTCGGCGATCGGGGTGGAGACCTCCGCCGAGGCCGTCGGCCGGTACTACGGGTCGCGCCGGACCACGGACAAGGGCGTGCTGGACGGTTGGCTCGTGCACACCGGCGACCGGTGCGACGTGCCGGGTGTCGCGGTGCGCGCGGTGCCGCTGTTGATGTCCGATGTGGACGCGACGGCGGCGATGGCGCGGGCGGCGCTGGAACTGGCCGGGGTCGACGTTGGCTGACCACGCGGCGTCCGCGCCGATCACGGTGTTGCCGGTGGCGGGGCTGCCGGAGTTCCGGCCCGGTGACGACCTGGCGTCCGCCATCGCGTCGGCCGCGCCGTGGTTGGCGGACGGCGACATCGTCGTCGTGACGTCCAAGGTGTTGTCCAAAGTGGAGGGTCGACTGGTGTCCGTGCCGGCCGATCCCGAGGCGCGCGACGCCGTGCGGCGGGAGTGGGTCGAGGCCGAGTCGGTGCGCGTGCTGGCGCGGCGCGGGCGGACGTTGATCACCGAGAACAAGCTCGGGGTCGTGCAGGCGGCGTCCGGCGTGGACGCGTCGAACGTGAACGGCGACGAGATCGCGTTGCTGCCGGTCGACCCGGACGGGTCCGCGGCGGCGTTGCGGGGTGAGTTGGCGGCGCGGTTGGGCGTGTCGGTGGCGGTCGTGGTGACCGACACGATGGGCCGGGCGTGGCGGGTCGGCCAGACGGACGCGGCGATCGGGTCGTCCGGGCTGGCGGTGCTGCACCGGTACGGGGGTTCGGTCGACAGCTACGGGAACCCCCTCGTGGTGACCGAGGTCGCGGTGGCCGACGAGGTCGCGGCGGCGGCCGACCTGGTGAAGGGCAAGCTCGGCGCGGTGCCGGTGGCGGTCGTGCGCGGGTTGCCGTTCTCGGACGACGGGTCGACGGCGCGCGAGCTGATCCGACCGGTGGCGGACGACATGTTCTGGCTGGGCACGGACGAGGCGGTGGCGCAGGGACGGGCGGAGGCGGTGCTGCTGCGCCGTTCGGTGCGGTCGTTCTCGTCGGCTCCGGTGTCGGTGGACGCCGTGCGGCGGGCCGTGGCGGCGGCGTTGACCGCGCCCGCGCCGCACCACACTCAGCCCGTGCGGTTCGTGCGGCTGACCGCTCGGCGGGACGTGCTGCTGGACGCGATGGCCGACCGGTGGCGGGCGGACCTCCGTGCCGACGGGTGGTCGGAGGAGCGGGTCGCGGCGCGGGTCGGGCGGGGTGACTTCCTGCGGAGCGCGCCGGAGATCGTCGTGCCGTTCCTGGTGCGGTCGGGGGCGCACTCGTATCCGGACGAGCGGCGTGCGGCGGCGGAGCGGACGATGTTCACGGTCGCGGGTGGCGCGGCGGTGCAGGGGCTGCTGGTGGCGTTGGCCGCCGAAGGGCTCGGGTCGTGCTGGGTGTCGTCCACGATCTTCTGCGCGGACGTGGTGCGTGACGTGCTGGGGCTGCCGGGCGACTGGGAGCCTTTGGGCGCGGTGGCGGTCGGGCACCCGGAGACGGAGCTGACGCCGCGCGGGCTGCCGGATCCGGGCGAGAGGTACCTGGACCTGTGAGCTCCGCTCTGCACGGGGACGCGGTGGCGACGTTGGGCGCTTGGCGTCCCGCCGACCGGGCGCAGGAGTCGCTGCGGCAGGCTTACCTGGGGTTCCTGGCGGCTCGGGAGGACGCGTGCTCGCGTTCGTGCGAGCCGGGGCACATCACGGCGTCGGCCCTGGTGGTGTCGTCCTCCGGGGATGCGACGTTGCTCACCCTGCACCCGCGCGTGGGTCGTTGGCTGCAGTTGGGCGGGCACTGCGAGGCGTCGGACACGACGTTGGCCGGTGCGGCGCTGCGTGAGGCGACGGAGGAGTCGGGCATCACGGGCCTGCGCATCTCGCCGGCGCCGATCCACCTGGACGTGCACCCGATCACGTGCTCACTGGGCAAGCCGACCCGTCACTTCGACGTCCGCTTCCTGGTCCGCGCCCCGGCGTCCGCCGAACCGACCCGCAGCTCGGAATCGCTGGACCTGCGCTGGTGGCCGCTGACCGCCCTGCCACCGGACGTGGACGACCTGCACCCCATGATCACCGCCGCCCACCCCCACCTCTGACCCTGCGAGAGACCTGCGTTCAGCGGCCGAGAGTCCTACGTTCAGAACACCTGAGTTCACCATTCGGCCGACCGACCGGTATGGCTGAGCGTTGAACTCAGGGCACGCGAACGTAGGACTCCCGAGGGCTGAGCGTAGGACTCTCGCGGGGGTCAGGTGTCGCCGTTCAGGCGTTGGGAGAGGCCTGGGGGGTGGTGCGGTTGGCCGCCCGAGAGGCGTTGGGACAGCGACGGGCGGGCGGTCGGGACCTGTTGGACGGTCGGGACCGGGCCCGGGGCAACGCGCTGCTCCGGTTCCGGCTCGGGTGCCGCCGGGGGCGGCGGGGCGGGCTGACCTGCGGCGACGTGCGCGGCCAGGACCATGGTCGAGTCCGGGTCGTCGCCACGCGGGTCGACCGCGTTGACCACGGCTCGCGGGATCTGCTGGGTCGCCGACGAGTCCATCGGAGACGTCATGTTGTCCGGCGTCACGACGTGGCGGCCACGTGCACGAGCACGGGCCAGCGCCGCGTCGGCCCGAGCGCGGGGGTCCATCCGGATCTCTCCTGCGTGTGCCTTGGGCCGGCTGGGGGAACGCCGGCGGTGCCGATCGGTGACGCTCGTCGACACGGACCACCGCCCGTGCCTCCGGAGTGCTCATGCCAGAGTATTCGCAAACTACAGGTGGAAGTAAGCGGAGGAGGAAAAACGGCATGTCGGAGCTGCAAGGCGCCGAGGCAGTGGTTCTGGTCGGGGGCAAGGGAACCCGACTCCGACCACTGACCCTGTCCGCGCCCAAGCCCATGCTGCCGACCGCCGGGGTGCCGTTCCTCACCCACTTGCTGTCGCGGATCCGGGAAGCCGGCATGACGCACGTCGTGCTGGGCACGTCCTACAAGGCCGAGGTCTTCCAGGAGCACTTCGGTGACGGCGCGGCGCTCGGCCTCGAGCTGGAGTACGTGGTCGAGGACGTGCCGCTGGACACGGCCGGCGCGATCCGCAACGTCGCCCACAAGCTGCGCGAACGTGACGTGATGGTGTTCAACGGCGACATCCTGTCGGGCGTCGACCTGCGCGCCGTGGTCGACACGCACCGCAAGGCCGAGGCCGACGCCACGCTGCACCTGGTCCGGGTGGACGACCCGCGCCGGTTCGGCTGCGTCCCGACGGACGACGACGGCCGCGTCACGGCGTTCCTGGAGAAGACGGAGAACCCGCCGACGAACCAGATCAACGCGGGCTGCTACGTGTTCCGGCGCGAGGTGATCGAGGACATCCCCGCAGGTCGGCCGGTGTCGGTGGAGCGCGAGACGTTCCCGGGGCTCCTGGCGGCGGGCGCGCGCGTGCAGGGGTACGTGGACGCGTCGTACTGGCTGGACCTCGGCACGCCGGCCGCGTTCGTGCAGGGTTCGGCGGACCTGGTGCGCGGCATCGCGCCGACCGCCGCGCTGACGTTGCGGGGTGACGCGGTCATCCTCGACGGCGCGGTGGTCGACGGCAGCGCGGTGGTCACGGGCGGCGCGACGATCGGCGCGAACTGCACGGTCGCGGCCGGCGCGGTGGTGGACGGCTCGGTGCTGTTCGACGGCGCGGTGGTCGGCGAGGGCGCGCGCGTGGAGCGCAGCGTCCTGGGTGCGAACTCGCTGGTGCAGGCCGGTGCGGTGGTGTCGGACGCGGTGATCGGTGACGACGCGGTCGTCGGCGCGCGGTGCGAGCTGATCAACGGCGCCCGCGTGTGGCCGGGTGTCGTGCTGCCGGAGGGCGGGGTGCGGTTCTCCGCCGATGTGTAGCCGAGGTGTGATGGCCCGTGATGCCGAGTAGGACGTGGACGCCGACGTTCCCGCTGGACGTCGGCGCGCTGCTGATGCCGTTGCGGCGGGGCGCGGGCGACCCCACGTTCCGCGTCGGCGCCGACGGGGTGTGGCTGGCCGCCAACACCCCGACCGGGCCGGGAACCCTGCGCGTCCGCGTCACCGACGTGGTGGAGGCGGACGCGTGGGGCGAGGGTGCGGAGTGGCTGCTGGACGGCCTGCCGGCGTTGCTGGGAGCCGGTGACGACGACTCCGCGTTCGAATGCCACCACCCGTTGGTCGCGGAGACGCGGCGGCGACGTCCGGGCATCAGGCTCGGCACGACGGGCCGCGTGTGGGACGCGCTGCTGCCCTCGATCCTGGAGCAGAAGGTCACGGGCATCGAGGCGTTCCGGTCGTACCGCGAGCTGGCCCGGCGATTCGGCACGCCCGCGCCCGGCACGACCGGCCTCCAGGTGCCGCCGACGCCAAGGGCGATCTTGGGCATCACCGACTGGGAGTGGCACAAGGCGGGGGTCGACGGCGGACGTCGCCGTGCCCTGATCGCGGCGGCCCAGGTGGCGCACCGGCTGGAGCGCGCGTCCGAGCTGGGCGGCGAGGAAGGTCGCAACCTGCTCCGGAAGGTCCCCGGCATCGGCGTCTGGACGGCGGCGGAGGTCGCGCAACGGGCCTGGGGCGACCCGGACGCGGTCAGCTTCGGCGACTACCACCTGGCCGGGATCGTCGGCTGGGCGCTGGTCGGCGAGGCGGTGGACGACGACGGCATGGCCGAACTCCTCGCCCCGTACGCGCCTCAACGCCACCGCGCCGTCCGCTACATCCTCGCCTCCGGGGTCACCAAGCCACGCCGGGGCCCCCGCTTCTCGCCCCGCGACTACCGCGCCATGTGATCGTCCGGACCGATCGACGCCAACGCCCGCTCCAGCCGGGCGGCCAGCTGCCGGTCGAACCGCGCGATCGCCTCGACCTGGGCCTCCCCGAACAGTTCCCGGACGTCGCGCAACACGTTCAGCAACCGGGTGTCCAGGCCCATGTCGGTGAAGCAGATCAGCACTTCGGCGACCAGTCGCAGGTCGAGCACCTCGGCGGCGGACAACACGTACGCGATCAGGTCGACCGCGCGGCGGCGAGCCGTCCCGGTCATCCGCATCAGCCGCAACGCGCAGGCGATCAACGCCGCCGGCTCCGCCTTGGTCCTCGCCCCGTACAGGGTCGCCAGGTCGAGCAACGGGACCGTGGCCGCCTCGTCCCTGGCCAGGGTGGTGAAGAGCAGCGTCCAGTAGCCCGGTTCGAGCAGGAACTTCCGGTCGTCGAGCGACGACAAGGCGGTCGTGTAGGCGGCGACCCGCTCGGACGGGTCTTCGGAGGTGAGCACGGTAAGCAGCAGTCGCGCGAAGGTGTGGAATTCGCCTTCGTGCGGCACCAGCGAATTCAGCGCGCGATCCATCGTGGCTATGAGTGGTTCGAGGTTGTGCAGCGCATGTCCACCGGACCAGGTCGGGCGGAAGTCCTCCCACCGCTGCAATTCGTCGAGCAAGGGCGGCAGGTGGGCGCCACGCATGTCGGGGTCGAGACCCGTCAACCACCCCATGTCGATTTGCGAGTCGAACCAGCCCCCCGACAGGCCCACCGCGATGGTCGACTCGCCGTCCACGCGCAGGCGCTCGACGTCCAGCACCCCGATCAGCCTGGCCCATTCCTCCCCGTCGAGTTGCGACTGCCACAGCAGCGCCAGCGCCTGCCACTCGTCCCGGTCGAAGTCCGCCAACCGTCCGCGGACGACGACGGCCAGGACTACGAGGTTCGCCGTGTACGCCGCGATGCGGTGGGCAATCGCGTGGGTGCGCGGCAGGTAGTCGGGGTGGTCGACGCCCGGTTGCCGGTGCTGGGCCGTGCCGACCAGGTCGGTGAACAGCCCGTGCAGCGCCGCGCGGTCGGCTTCCGGGGTGCCGTCGAACAGCTCGCGCAAGAACGAGACCACGGGCGCGCGGGTGGTGAGGGGCGCGAAGGACAGCACGGGTTCGAGCCAACCCGTGCCGGGTTCCTGACGCCCGTAACGCGACTTGGCCGCGCGCTCCCGGGCGAGCAGGTCCAGCGACACCCGGTGGACCAGGCGGGCCACCAGGTACTCGCCGAACGTCGCGTGCAGGAACTCGTAGGTCCGCGAGACCTGGCCGTCGTGCGCGGCGCGGGCGGCGTGGACGAAGAAGAACCGGCCGACCGCCAGCTGGGCCGAGCTGAGCCGGAGCTTGTCCCGCACGCCTCGCGCCCCGGTGTGCAGCAGGGCGTTCAGGTCGTCGTCCAACTCGGTCTCGTCGACCCACTGCACGCCGCGGTTGAACATCGCGAAGGCGACCACCGACAGCCTGACCAGCTCCTCCTCCACGGCCTGGTCGACCTGGTCGTCCAACGCGCCGTGCAGGCTCTTGGCGACCTCGCGCCGGGCGAACCTGGTCAACAACCGCTCGTACAGGCGGGCCTTGGCGAGTTCCGCCCCTTCGGTGTGCAGGGCGTTCCCGTCGGCGTTGTAGAGCGCCAGCATGAACAGCAGCAACGGCTGGCCGGCGAGGTCCGCGAACCGCAGCGCGACCTCGGGCGACAGCACCGCGCCCGGGTTGACGGTGTTCCACACGTCCAGCCAGCGGCGGACCTGGTCCTCGCCGAACGGCTCCAGCTTCAGCACCATGGTGGAGCCGGCGAACCGCGCGCGGTTCGCGACCGCGATCCGGCTGGTCACCACGACGATCACCGCACGTCCCTGGTCCGACTCACGGCGCTGGAAGTCGCGGACCCGCGCCAGGTAGTCCGACCTGCTCGTACCCGTGGCCTGGAGCAGCTCGTCGAAGCCGTCCAGGAGCACCACCGGAACGGCGGGCGCCGCCGCGCGGGCCAGGTCGGGCCAGGTCAGCCGCTCGCCCGTGGCCCGCGTGATGGCGTCCTCGACCTGGTCCTGCAACGTCGCGTCGGCCGGCACGTCCCGCAGCACGACCCGGATCGGCAGGAAGTCCTCGGCCGGCAACTGCGCGGCGAGCACCTTGGTCAGCAACGACTTGCCCGCGCCCGGTTGCCCCAGCACGACCAGCGGCGCGGCGGTCGCCTGCGACGAGGTGAAGTAGCCGGCCAGGTAGTCGTCCAGGTCGGTGCGGACCGGCTCGTCGGACCACCAGGCGTCCGCGCTGACGTCGTCGGCCGTGCCGGCTTCGGCGACCTTGAAGCGCGGCGACACGTACGCCTGGGCCAACGTCGGCAGCACCAGCCCGGACGGGACCTCGCCGTCGACGATCGGCCGGTCCAGCTCGGCGCGGCAGCTCCGGGCCAGGCCGGTGCGGCGTTCGTCCGGCGGCTGGGCGCCCGCGAGCTGCGCCAACAGCCCTCGCATGTCCTCCAGAGCGGTGCGGACCTCGGCCCGGGTCGCCGCGTGCTCGATGCCGGAGGCCCACACCGCGAACTCGGGGCAATCGACCGCCAGTTGCCGGTATCGCGCCTGGTAGAGGGCCACGGCCTGGCGCGGCAGCTCCTGTGCCCTCACGAAGAATTCGTCGCGTCTGATCAGGGGGAGGTCACCCCAGGCCTCGAAGCCCGCGATGAAGTCGATGAGCCTCGAGGTCGTGTTCATGTAGAAGGCCGACAGGTCGGCGGTGACGGCGTCGGGGGGCTGTTCGGCGCTCGGCAGGGGGATCGTCGTGTCCAGCAGCGCGCTGACGACGCGGGCCTTGGGCTCTGGCACGGGCCGGCCGCCGGCGAGGACCAGCTGCTCGCTCGCGCTGATGTTGATCTTGAACGGCATCCTCAACCCGTCCAGGGCCTCGAAGAACGAGGTGACCACGAGGATGCTGTGCGCGGCTTCCAGTAATCGGGTCCGGTCGACGCGGTGCAGGCCGGCCACCCGCTCGCGCACGGAGGACAGCACCTGCTTGCTCACCCGCACGACCTCCGTGCGGGCGTCCAGCAGGTCTATCCCACCCGTGAGCAGCACGGCCGCCGCCGAGGCCAGGTCCAGGAACTTCACGAGACCGGTGTCGCCGCCGAGCAGCTTCACCGCGTCGCTGTAGGAGAGAGAGCGGCGCACCGGGACATCATCCACGGGAACGGCCCGCGGCAAGGTGCGATCAGCGCGTCATCAGGCGAAGCCGCAACGACAGGCCCGCGCGCACGGCCAGCATCAGCGGCGCCCACAGCGGGCCGCGGTGGCGGTCGGCCAGGTAGCGGTACGCGCTGGAGTGGTGGGCGGCGAGCATGCGCTTCGACGCGCGCTGGGTCGAGTGGCCGCCGATGTGCACGACCTCCGCCTCCGGCACGTACACGTTCAGCCAGCCCGCACGGCCGAGGCGGTCGCCGAGGTCCACGTCCTCGAAGTACATGAAGTACCGGGGGTCGAAACCGTCGACCGAGTCGAACGCCTCCCGCCGCAGCAGCAGGCACGAGCCGGACAGCCAGCCTGCCGTCCGCTCCTCCGGCGTCGCCGCCGCCTGCCGGTACTCCCGCGACCACGGGTTCGACGGCCACACGACCGCGAACAACGCGTGACCCAGCCCTCGCCCCAACGACGGCAGCAGCCGCGCCGACGGGTACACCGCGCCGGACGGCTCCCGGATCAGCGGGCCGAACGCGCCGCCGCGGGGCCACCGCTTGGCGGCCTCCAGCAGCTCGTCCAGGCTGCCGACGCCCCACGACAGGTCCGGGTTGGCGATCACCACCCACCCGACCGACGACGGCAGCGACGCGACGCCCCGGTTCGCGCCGGCGCCGTAGCCGAGGTTGCCCCCGGTCGGCACGAGGGTCACGTGCGGGTGCTCGGCGGCGGCGCGTTCGGGCACACCGTCGGTGGACCCGTTGTCCGCCAGCACCACCGACACCGGTCGCGTGGTCGCCGCGGACAACGTGGACAGGAAGGTGTCCAGGGTCTCACCGGGCGAGTAGGTGACGGTCACCACCGCCAGCTCATCTCCGTAACGCGTCACGCCGGCCACCCTAGTGGTGGTGGGCGTGGTGCACGACGGCGTGCCCCTTTCCGCGCGAGATGAGCCACCGGTTCACCGGCACGGTCAGCACGAACGCCACCGCCAACGAGAACGCCAGCGCGCCCCAGAACAGCAGGCTGGAGACGCCGGCCTCCATCGCGCCCGGCACCACCAGCATGATCGCGTTGTCGACGACCTCCATGACCGCGATGGACACGGTGTCCGCGGCCAGCGCCACCTTCAGCGCCGCGCCGAAGCCGAGACCGGTCTTCAGCACGCCGCGCAGCGTCAGCGCGTAGCCGAAGAAGAACGCCAACGCCACGGCCAGCACGACGGTGCCCCAGTTGGGCAAGCCGATCGCGGTGCCGATGACCATGCCGAGCACTTCGCCGATGGCACAGCCGGTGAGGCAGTGCAGTGTCGCCGATACCGCCATTGACCAGGATGCCTTCATGCGGGAACTATACCCATGGGGGGTATCCATGGCGCAAGTGGACAGACGAAATCGGGAGAACCGGGATCAACGCTGCCGGTGCGTGCGCGCCGCGCGCTCGTAGGCCAACCGGTGCCGGGCCGCCGACGTGGACCAGGAGAAGTCCTTCGCCCGCACGACCGCCGCCGCCGCCAGCTCGGCGCGCCGGGCCGGGTCGTCCAGCAGCTCGCCGAGGGCCGCCGCGATGTCACCCGCGCCGACCCCGCAGTACGCCACCGCGTCGCCGCCCACCTCGGGCAGGCTCAGCCGCCGCGTCGTCAGCACGGCCGCGCCGCAGGCCATCGCCTCCAGCACGGGCAGCCCGAACCCCTCGCCGAGCGACGGGTACGCCACCAGCTCCGCGCCGCCCAGGAAACCGGCCAGCGACGAGAACGGCAGGTAACCGGCCCGGATCACGCGGACCCGGTGCGGCACGGCGTCCAGCGCCCGTTCGACCTGGCTGTCCCAGCCGGGCTGGCCGGCGAGCACGAGCGCGGGCGGGTTCGGCCGGTCGCGGCACGCCTGCGCGAAACCGCGGATCAGCGCCGGGACGTTCTTCCGCGGCTCCAGGGCGCCCAAGAACGCCACGTAGGGCGCGTCGCCCAGCGACAGCATCCGGCGGACCGAGGCCACCTGCTCGGGCGTCGGCGGGTGGAACCGCTCGTTCTCCACGCCGTGCTGGGCGATGTGCAGCAACCGCCGGTCCGCGCCCGCCACCCGGGCCAGCTCGTCGGCGGTCGCCCGAGACGGCACGACGCACAGCGCGGCCCGCCGCAGCGACGCCCTGGTCCAGGCCCGGAAGAAGCGGGCCTTGACCGACGAGTGCAGCACCGGGTCGGTGAAGAAGGTCGCGTCGTGCAGCGTCACCACGGACGCCGCCCGGTTCGCCAGCGGCACGGTGTAGTGCGGCGAGTGCACGACCGCCACGCCGAGCCGGTTCGCCAGCCTCGGCAGGGTCGTCTGCTCCCACGTCAGCCGCGCGGTCCGGGTCGCCACCGCGTCCGCCGCCGGGATGACCCGCGAGTCGGGCGCCAGTGACGTGTAGAGCGCCGCGTCACGGGGTTGGCACACCACGCTGAGCCGTGCGCCGTCCGCGTCCAGCGCGGCCACCAGGGAGTCCACGTACCGCCCGACGCCACCTCGGTCGGCTGGGACGGCGGTGGCGTCGATCAGCACGCTGGGTTCGACGGGTGACACGCGGTGAAGGGTACGGCGGACGGCCGACAGGTTGACCGGGAATGGCGCAAACGATTCAACGACGAAACATCCCGAGGTGGATCACCCACACAGACCGCGCGGCGTTTTCCCAGGTGAACGCCTCGGCCCGCCGCAGACCCGCGGCGATCAGGCGTTCGGCCGCACCAGGATCCGACAGCACCGCACGAAGTGCTGTGACGAGCGCCGCACCGTCGCCGCGCGGCACGGCCACCCCGGCGCCGCCTGCCACCTCGACCAGCGCGGGCGCGTCCGAGTGGACCACCGGCACGCCGGCCGCCATCGCCTCCACCACCGGCAGCCCGAACCCCTCGGCCAGGCTCGGCGCGGCCAGCACCGCCGCCCGCCGCAGCACGAACGCCAGCCGGGCGTCGGTCAACCGTCCCAGCAGGTGGACGTGCGGCGCACGCAGGTCCACCCCGCCCCACCCCTGCGGCCCGACCACCACCAGCGGCACGCCCAGCTCGGCGGTCGCGGTCACCAGCAGGTCGAAGCCCTTGCGCGGCTCGATGGTGCCGATCGCCAGCACGTAACGGGGCGGCACGTCCACCGGCTCCTCCGGCGGGAACTCCGTCACCCCGTTGCCCACCACGTGGACGGGCGCCGGTCCCGGCGCGTACCTCCGCAGCTCCTCCGCGACGACCGACGTCGGCACCACGATCGCGCCCGCACGGGCCACCGCGCGGCTGATCACGCGCTGGTGCCACGCCACCCCGCGCGGCGTCAAGGTCGACGGGTGCGTCCACGGCACGGTGTCGTGCACGGTCACCACCACCCGCCCGCGCGGCGGCGCGAACGGCGTGAACGCGTGCACCGAGTCACCGCCCGGCCAGTACGGCACACCCCGCTCCCAGGCCGCGATCAGCGCACGTCGGGGCAACGGCAGCACGCGCGGACCCCGCACACCGGGGATCACGGCGGCCGACGGGTCCGCGTGCCTGCTCACCACCCCCGTCACGGTCCACCCGGCGGGCGCGGTGGCGGCCAGCGCGGCGGCCAGCTCGCGCGTGTACCGGCCGGTGCCGCCGGGCACCGGCGCCAGCAACTGCTCGGTCAGCACAACGAGGTCGGGCACGTCGCGTACCGTCTCACGCCGTGCCGATCCCCAGCACGACGGTGGTCGTGGTGACGTGGCGTGGCCGCGAGCACATCACCGCCTGCCTCGACGCCCTCGCCCGTCAGCGTCCACACAGGACACTCGTCGTCGACAACGCCTCCGACGACGGCACCGCCGACCTCGTCGCCGCGCACCCGAGCCGCCCGGAGACCCTGCGCCTGCCCGTGAACCGCGGTTACGCGGGTGGTATCGCGGCGGCGTTGCCGAGGATCACCACCGAGTACGTGGCCTGGCTCAACGACGACGCGGCGCCCGACGACGGCTGGCTCGCCGCCCTCGAGGACGCCCTGGACGCCACGCCCGACGCCGCCGCCGCGACACCGTCCATGCTGCTGGCCGACGGCTCGACCCAGTCGGTCGGCGTCCGGCTCACCTCCGACGGGCACGGCGCCGACCTGGTCCTGGCCGGTCGCGAGGTGTTCGGCTTCTGCGGCGGCGCGGCGCTGCTGCGGCGGGACGCGCTGGAGCGCGCGGGCGGCGTCCCGGCCGGGTTCTTCTGCTACTACGAGGACACCGACACGGCGTGGCGGCTCCGGCTCGCCGGGCACCGGGTGCTGTCCGTCGGCCCGGCCCGCGTCCGCCACCGGCACGGCGCGAGCAGCGACCCCGGCTCCCGCCCGTTCCACCGCTGGAACGAGCGCAACCGGCTGCTGATGCTCCTGCGCTGCGCGCCCGCGGGCACGGCCCTGCGGGAACTGGCCAGGTTCGCGGCCATCACCGCCCTGCTGCCGGTCCGCCGCGACCGGCCCGCCGCGGCCAACTTCCACGTGCCGCTGCGCCTGCGCGTGCTGCTGGAAGTGCTGGGGAGGGCGCCGATCACGCTGATCCAGCGGTGGCGGATCGGCCGACGTGCGAGAGTGGCCCGGCACGCGGTGTGGCGGGAGTGGGCGGGTCGTTAGGGAAGCCCGGAATGAGGAGCACAGTGGCCGAGTACGTCGAGGTGCGCACGGAGGACGGCGACCTGGTGCCGTTCGAGCTGGACGAGGAGTACGACGGCCCGGTGCGCGCGGGTCGCTGGAACCCGGTCGAGCGCGCCGAGGAGACGCTGGAGCACGGCATCGAGCGGGCCAGGAAGGTGGCCAGGTCGGTGGCCGCGAAGATCGGCGGCATGCCGTCGCCGCGACCGGACAAGGTGGCCGTGGAGATCGGCCTGAAGGTCAGCTCCAGCGCCGCGCTGGCCATCGCCAAGTCCTCCGCCGAGGCCCACGTCAAGATCACCGTCGAGTGGCACCGCGACAACCTGCCCACCGAGGCCCCGCCCGAGGACAACGAGTCGAAGCCCGACCGGGAGCCCGCCGAGCCCGACGCCGAGGCGTAGGACACCTTGACCGAACGCTGCGGAGCGTGATGAGGCAGAGTTAGCCCGTGGAGCACGGAACCCTGCCTGACGTGTCGGTGGTCGTCGTCAACTACCGCGGCGCGGACGACACCGTCACCTGCCTGCGCGCGCTGTTCGGCGACCTCGACTACCCGGCGGAGAAACTCCAGGTCATCGTGGTCGACAACGCCTCGGGCGACGGCAGCGCGGACCGCATCCGGGCCGCCTCGCCGA
This sequence comes from Actinosynnema sp. NPDC023794, assembly GCF_040639675.1. Classification (NCBI taxonomy): domain Bacteria; kingdom Bacillati; phylum Actinomycetota; class Actinomycetes; order Pseudonocardiales; family Pseudonocardiaceae; genus Actinosynnema; species Actinosynnema sp. NPDC023794. The sequence goes on from NZ_JBFAFR010000021.1 coordinate 50,534, forward strand.
CCGCGGAGGTCGTCGAGGCGCCGGCCAACCTCGGCTTCGCGGGCGGCTGCAACCTCGGCGTGCGGGCCGCCCGCGGCTCGGTGGTCGCGTTCCTCAACAACGACGCCCGCCCCGACCCGCGCTGGCTGCGCGAGGCCGTGCGGGTGCTGCGCGCCGAGCCGACCGTCGGCGCGGTGGCGAGCAAGGTGCTCGACTGGGACGGCCGCGAGATCGACTTCGTGGACGGCGGCCTCACGTGGTTCGGCATGGGCTACAAGCGGCACGCCGGCCTGCCCGACGACGGCTCCCACGACACACCGCGCGACGTGCTCTTCGGCACCGGCTCGGCGCTCGTGGCGCGGACCGCCGTGTTCCGCGAGCTGGGCGGGTTCGACGAGCGGTTCTTCATGTTCTACGAGGACGTCGACCTCGGCTGGCGGATGAACCTGCGCGGCTGGCGCGTCCGCTACGTGCCCACGTCCCTGACCTACCACAAGCACCACGCCTCGATGTCCACGGTGGACACCAGCCGTGAGCTGTACCTGTTGGAGCGCAACGCCCTCGCCGCGCTCTACAAGAACTTCTCCGACGAGACGCTGGCCAAGGTGCTCCCCGCCGCGCTGGCCCTGGTGGTCCGCCGGGCCACCGCTCGCGGCGAGCTGGACGCCACGCAGCTGGAGATCACCCGCCGTCCCGAGAACCCGGCGAACGACCGCGCGCCGGTGCCCGTGTCGCGGCAGGCGCTGGCCGGGTTCCTGGCGATCGACCAGTTCGTGGAGCTGCTGCCGTCGCTGGCCGAGTCGCGCAAGGCCGAGCAGGCCGCGCGCCGGGTCACGGACACCGACCTGGTGCCGCTGATGCGCAAGGCGATGGAGCCCGCCTACCCGCTGCCCCGCTACCTGGCCGCGCACGACGTGCTGGTCGAGGTGTTCGGGCTGGAGGAGGTGTTCGGCCGGCCTCGCCGGGTGCTGGTGGTCACCGGCGACGCGCTCTCCGACCGGATGGCCGGCCCCGCGATCCGGGCCTGGAACATGGCCGACGTGCTCTCCGCCGAGCACGAGGTCCGACTGGTCACGATCAACGCGCTGTGCGACCCGCCCGAGTCGTCGTTCCCGGTGAGCCGCGCCGTGCCGCGCGAGCTGGTCGAGCACGCCAAGTGGGCCGACATCGTCGTGCTCCAGGGTCACGTGCTGGAGAACGTCGGCTTCCTCAAGGAGCCGGGCAACACCAAGATCGTCGTCTGCGACATCTACGACCCGATGCACCTGGAGCTGCTGGAGCAGGGCAAGGACTCGACCGACGAGCAGCGCTCGCTCGACCTGGTCGGCGTCACCAGGATCATCGACAACCAGCTGCGGCGCGGCGACTTCTTCCTGTGCGCCTCCGAGCGGCAGCGGCACTTCTGGCTCGGCCACCTGACCGCGATCGGCCGGCTCACCCCCGCCCTGTACGACGACGACCCCACCGTGCGCTCGCTGCTGGCCGAGGCGCCGTTCGGGCTGCCGGGCAAGCCGCCGCAGCGCACCGGGCCGGGGCTGCGCTCGACGTTGGGCATCGGCGAGTCGGACAAGGTCGTGCTGTGGGCGGGCGGCGTCTACAGCTGGTTCGACCCGCTGACCCTGCTGCACGCGATGGACCGGCTGCGGACGCGCCGGTCGGACGCGCGGCTGGTGTTCCTGGGCATGAAGCACCCCAACCCCGAGGTGCCGGACATGGACATCGCCGGGCAGACCCGCGCGTTGGCCGGGCGGCTGGACCTCGTGGGCTCGCACGTGTTCTTCAACGAGACCTGGGTGCCCTACCACGACCGGCAGAACTGGCTGCTCGACGCGAACGCCGGCGTGACCACGCACTACGAGCACGTGGAGACGACGTTCGCGTTCCGCACGCGGGTGCTGGACTACCTGTGGGCGGGGCTGCCGATCGTGACCACGGACGGCGACTCGTTCGCCGACCTGGTGCGCCGCGAGGACCTGGGCGTGGTGGTGCCGTCGGAGGACCCGGACGCGTTGGCCGACGCGTTGGAGAAGGTCATGTACGACACCGCTTTCGCCGCCGGGTGCGCGGAGCGGATCGCCGCCGTGCGGGAGCGGTACACCTGGGAGAACGTGCTCGCGCCGCTGACCGAGTTCTGCCGCAACCCGCGGCCCGCCGCCGACCGGCTGACCGGCACGTCGTTCATGGTGCCCAACCGGGCGCTCGGGCGGCTGGAGAAGGTGCAGCGGGACGTCGCGCTGGTCAAGGAGTACATGACCGCCGGCGGCGCCGGCGAGGTGGCCCGCAGGGCGACCGGCCGGGTGCTGAAGAAGTTGCGCGGCCGTGGCTAGGCCGTTGCGGGTGCTGATCGACGGCACCCCGCTGCTCGGGCAGCGGACCGGGATCGGTCGCTACACCGCGGCGTTGGCCGAGGAGCTGGCGTCGATGCTGGACGAGGTCGACGTGCGCGCGGTCGCGTTCACGTTGCGCGGGTGGCGCGCGCTGCGGACCGTGCTGCCGCACGACGTGGTGGCACGCGGGCTGCCGGTGTCGGCGCGGCTGCTGCGGCAGTTCTGGCTGCGGATGCCGTTCCCGCCGGTGGAGTTCCTGGCCGGGCCTACGGACGTCATGCACGCGACGAACTTCGTCCTGCCGCCGGCGCTGCGGGCGGGTGGCGTGACGACCATCCACGACCTGGCGTTCCTGGACACGCCCGGCGACCTGCCGCCCTCGGACCGCCGGTTGCCCGAACTGGTGCACAAGTCGGCCACGCGGGCAGACGTGGTGTGCACGCCGACCCGTGCGGTGGCCGAGGTGGTGATGGAACGGCTCGGCGTGCCCGAGTCGAAGATCGTGGTGACGCCGCTGGGCGTCGACCCGGCGTGGTTCGCGGCCCGTCCGCCGTCGCCCGCGCTGCGCGCCCGGCTGGGGTTGCCGTCGGAGTACCTGCTGTTCGTGGGCGCCGGTGGGCCGCGCAAGGGCCTGGGGACGTTGCTGACCGCGCACGCCGCCCGGCCGTCGTTGCCGCCGTTGGTGCTGGCCGGGCCGCACGTGGTCAGCTCCGACGACCGGGTGCTGCGGACCGGGTACCTGAACGACGTCGACCTGAGGAGCGTCGTGGCGGGTGCGGCGGCGTTGGTGCTGCCGTCGCGCGACGAGGGCTTCGGGCTGCCCGTGCTGGAGGCGTTGGCGTGCAACGTGCCCGTGGTGTGCACGGACGTCGCGGCGTTGCGCGAGGTCGCCGGCGGGCACGCGACGCACGTGCCGGTGGGTGACGTGGAGGCGTTGGCCACGGCCATGGTCGACGCCGTCGAGGCCCCGCCCACGCCCGCCGACCAGGCGGCACGGCGAACGCACGCGGCGGAGTTCACGTGGCGGCGGACGGCCGAGAAGACGCTGACGGCTTATCGGCGTGCCGCGGAGCGGTGACAGGCGGAGCAGCGACGGCCGCGCAGTGACAACCGCTGAGGCGGACCGCGCCACGTGCGACGGGGGTCCACCGCTGACCGGTGTCGAGGCAGTCGTCGCACTCGTAGCCGGTCGGTTCGAGGATCTCCAGCTCGCGCCGGACGGCGTCCAGTAGCCGGTCCGCGCCGTTCGCGGTGAGGCCGAGCACGACTTGGCCCGGCGGCGGGCCGGCGGAGAGGCACACGGTCCCGGTCTCGTCGTCCACCCACGCGCGCAGCGGCGTGTCACCCCGGATATGGGCCACGGCCACTTGATCAGCCACAACACCCCTCCTCGATCGTGCGGAAAAAGGTTCTGCTAGGTTGCTCGCACCCTGATCCGGATGCAAGCATGACTGGAATCAAATTCCAATCTTCGCTCGATCGAGGGACTCCGATGACTCCCAGGCAGCGTCGCCTGGCTCGCCGCCTCCGCCAGCTCCGGGTCAACTCGGGCACGTCGCTCGAGGAGGCCGCCAACCACCTCGGGTGCAAGCAGCCCAAGATCACCAAGATCGAGATCTGCCAGTTGGGCGCGAAGCCCGACGAGGTGCGGATGCTCTGCGAGCTGTACGGCGCGGGCCGGGCCACCGTCGAGAGCATGGTCAACCTGGCCCGGACCGCCAAGACCCGTGGCTGGTACCAGGTCTACGACGAGTCGGCCAATCCCGAGAACATCGACTTCGTGGAGCTGGAGACCGATGCGGTCAGCGTGTCGAACTACCAGATCGACCTGGTGCCGGGTCTGCTCCAGACCGAGGACTACGCCCGCACGGTGATCCGCGCGGCCAATCCCGGTATGGCCGACATCATCCTCGAGCAGCGTGTCGAGCTGCGCGTCAAACGCCAGGACCGTGTACTCGACGGCAGCCTCGACGTCTGGGCGGTGATCACCGAGGAGGCGATCCTGCGAGCGGTCGGCGGCAGCGACGTCCACCTCGCCCAGCTCTCCCGCCTGCTGGAGTTGGCGGCTCTGCCGAACATCCAGTTCCAGATCATCCCCACTCGTGCGGGTGAGCACATCGCGATGGGTGTGCCTTTCTCTTGCTTCCGCTTCGATGACGGCTACGGCACGGTCGCGATCGACCACCTCACCGGCACACTCTTCTTGGAGGAAGAAGCCGAGGTGGAGCGGTATAGGCTGGCGTTCCAGCACTTGTGCGGCACCGCACTGAGCGCGCCGGAGTCGCTGGCCCTGCTGCGGAAGTACATCAAGGAGGAGCACAGCGAATGGGAGCGTCTGAGCTGAACTTCGGACCTTGGCGTAAATCCACGTTCAGCGGCGGCAACTCGGATTGCGTCGAGGTGGCGCACTCCCCGACCGTCGTCGGGATCAGGGACAGCAAGTCGCCGGACACCGGCACCCTCACCGTGCCCGGTTCCGCCTGGGTGGCGTTCCTCGCTACGAGTGTCCGGGTTGCCGGTCGGCCTGGGCGGGCTTGAGGACGCTCCACGAGATCTGCCGTGAGCCGGTCACGGCACAGACGCGACGCAAGAACCGCTGCCGCTCGCCGTCAGGACGAGGCGCGGTCGCTTCAGGGGATCGCCCGAGCGCGGACATGGCGGAAAGGTTCTCGCACCGGTTGAGCGCAAAACCAGTGCGATAAACCTACTCCACCCCAACGGCCCAACGGACCCCTCCGGTGGTCACTCAGCGCGTCCACTGCGATGATGCCGGCCATGAGCTTCACGGCTGTGTGGCCGATCGTGAAAGAGCAGGACGCCGACGCCGCCGACGAGATGACCGTCGGCACGCCGGAGGACGTCGACACCCTCCTGACCCGCCTGGCGGAACCCGGCGCGGGCCCCGCCGTGATCGAGCACCAGGACCGCGAGCTGATCACCGACACCGAGGGCCTGCTCGGCGCGCCCGGCACCACCAAGATCCCGGACCACGACGTGGCCGCCGCCATCCACCAGGGCTACGGCTACCTCACCTACGCCGACCCGGAGCACGACTACTCGACCCTGGCCGGCGACCCGGCCTCCCCCGAGTACCGCTCGGAGTACGTCGACTACCCGGCCGGCGCGGGTGTCCCGGTGGACGTCCTGGCGACCGCGCTGAAGGAGTTCCTGGCCACCGCCAACCGCCCCGAAGGCGTCACCTGGCAGGCCGCTTAAGCGTCCCGGCGCCGGTCCCTCACCTCGGGGAGCGCCTGGAAGCCCGCGGACCGGTAGGTGGCGACCGCGCCGACGTTGGAGCTCGGGGTGCAGACCAGCACGCTCGACGAGCCCAGCTCGCGGAGCGCCGCCGCGGCGGCGACCGTGATCGCCTTGCCGTAGCCGTGGCCGCGGTGGTCCGAGTGCACGCCCATCGGCTCGATCAGCCCCGGCCTGCCGGCACCGGCCGACCACACGGTCACGGCCGCCACCGCGTTGTCCCCGTCGTACGCGAGCAGGCACCGGGCGTCGGCGTAAGGCGTTCCGGCGGCCATCGCGTGCCAGCGCTCTTCGGTGAACGTGGAACTGCCGAACGACGCCCGCTGCACGGCCGCCCGCACGTGCGCCCCCTCCGGCCCGATCACCTCGACCCGCACGCCCGGGTCCTCCACCGGCTCCGCCAGGTCACGGCGCAGGGGCGTCCACGGGTCGTCGGTGTCCCAGCCGGCCTCGGCCAGCAGGTCCTGCAGCAGCACGCCCTTCGGCGCTTCGACGTACACCTTGCCCGGGACCAGCACCCCGCGCTCCGGCGCGGTCACGTCCTCGACCACCCGCCGGGCCAGCTCCTCGTCCTGGTGGGCGTCCGGCGCGATGGTCATCCGCAACAGGTCGGGCTCGTCCAGCAGCCCGACCGCGAGGATCCGCCCGTCCCTGCTCCAGGTCCGGACGGCCGCCGCCGTCGCCTCCGCGCCGTACCGCCAGAACCAGCCCAGGTCGCCGGGGTGCAGCTGCATCGGCGCGCCGTCGTGCTGCCACTCCCGCAGCGCGTCGACCGCCTCGCCGAGCCCGTCGACCCCCGGCCTTCCCAACTCGATCGCCATGCCCCGAATCACACACCACCGCGCCGACCGCTCGCACTCCGGTTTCAGGCCCGGTGGGACACCCAGATGTTCGGCTCGACGTACACGGCCACGTTCTGCGACGTCGACACGAACACCGGGGCGAGCGCGCCGGGCACGACCACCGGCCCGTCCCGGTCGAACGGCAGCCCGGTCCACTCCCGCCACCGCGCAAGCGTCGCCTGCACGGTCGACGAGCACCACGCGACGCCCTCGACCCGTCCCCCGGCCCGCACGTGGGTCCGCAGCCACCGGTCCTCCGGCAACCCGTCGGCACGGGTCCGCGCCGCGTACTCGTCCATCGGCACCTCCGGCGCCATCGCCTTGTCCGGCGGCCTGAGCGGCACCAGGAGCCTGGTCAACCCCGCCGCCGCGACCGCCGAGCGCATCGCCGCCAACACCGCGCCGGACAGCCCGCGACCCACGTAGCCGGGGTCCACGGTGATCTCCAGCGCACACGCGGTGTCGGCCTCGACGCCGTCCATCACGTCCTCGGCCGCCCACACCGCCACCTGGTCCCACCCGCCGTCGGGGAACCGGGGCCGCGAGTCGCGGTCCGCCCGGTAACCGACCACGATCCCCCGCGCCACGGGCCGGTCGCCGTCCAGCAACGCCACCACCAGGTGCGGCCACCGTTCGGCGACCCGACGTCCCCGCACGAGCAGGGACGCCAGGTCGCCCTGCATGAACCGGGGCGAGTCGGGTGGGTAGGGGATCCCGTAGACCGCGTCGGCCAGGTCGGGCCGCGAAGCGAGAGTGATCACGCGCACCCCCGCATCCTCCCCCCGTCTGAGAAGCTGCGTGCCGTGACGATCACGGTCAGGGCAGCCGCGCGGGAGGACGTGCCCGCGCTCGTCCGCCTCCGCCTCGCGAACGCCGAGCAGCACATCCGGCTCGACCCGGCCGTCTACCGGCTGCCCGAGGCCGACGTCGTCCGGCAGCACTTCGAGGACGTGCTCTCCGGCGGGTCGGACGTCCTGGTGCTCGTCGCGGACGTCGACGGCGAGGTCGCGGGCATGGCGGAACTGGTGCCCCTGCCGGACCCGCCCGCGCACCAGATCGCGGTGCCGCGCCCGGCGGCCGACGTGCACACGGTCGTCCTGCACGCGCACCGCGGCCGGGGCGTCGGCAAGGCCCTGCTCGCCGGGGTGGAGCGAGCCGCCTCGGCACGGGGTGTGACCGCCCTCCACGCCGGCGTCCTGACGCTCAACGAGGACGCCGTCCGCTTCTACGCGTCGGCGGGGTACGGGCCTCGCGGCACGATGCTGCGCAAGGAACTGCCGGCCTGAACCGACGGCTTCACGGCACCGCGTTCGCCTTCACCGCCGCCGCCAACGCCTCCTGCCAGTGCCGCAACGGCGTCAACCCCGCGTCCGCCCAAGCCTTGTTGGACAGCACGGAGTACGCCGGGCGCGGCGCGGGCCGGGGGAAGTCGGCGGTCGTGCACGGCCGCACGCGCTCCGGGTCGAGGCCGAGTTCGGCGAAGATCGCGCGGGCGAAACCGCACCACGTGGTCTCACCGCCGCCGGTCGCGTGCAGCACCCGGGCCGGCGTGCCGCCCGACGTCACCGCGACCGCCAGGTCCAGCAGCCCGTGCGCCAGGTCGAGCGACCACGTCGGCGAGCCGAGCTGGTCGTCCACAACGGACAGCGTGTCGTTCGCGCCGGCCAGGCGTGCCATGGTCTTCACGAAGTTGTTGCCGTGCTCGCCGTAGACCCACGCGGTGCGGACTACCCACGAACGGTCCCAAGTGGACAGCACGCGCCGCTCGCCGTCAAGCTTCGTGCGGCCGTAGACCGACTTCGGGCCGGTCTCGTCGGTCGGCTCGTACGGCCGCGTGCCGTCGCCGGGGAACACGTAGTCCGTGGAGACGTGCAGCAGCGGCACGTTGTGCTCGCGGCAGCTCGTGGCCAGGTTCGCCGGCCCGACCGCGTTGACCTCCGCGGCCCGGTCGACGTCGGTCTCCGCCGCGTCCACCGCCGTGTAGGCCGCCGCGTTCACGACCGCCGGCCGGAACCCCGCGTCACGCGCGCTGGCGGCGAACACGGCCACCGCGTCCGCCACCGCCGAGGCGTCGGTCACGTCCAGCTCGGCCGACGACGGCGCGTGCACGAGGCCGTCACCGGGCGCCGCCGTCGCCAGGTCGCGCCCGAGCTGGCCGCGGCCGCCGGGCACCAGGAGTGCGAGCGCCATCAGCCGGCCAGCGCCGCGCGCTGCTTGAGGGGCTCCCACCACGACCGGTTGTCGCGGTACCACTGCACGGTCGACGCCAGGCCCTCGGCGAAGTCGACCCGCGGCGCGTAGCCCAGCTCGGTGCTGATCTTGGTGATGTCCACCGAGTAGCGCCGGTCGTGACCCTTGCGGTCGGTGACGGGCTCGACGAACGAGTCCCAGTCACGCCCCGTGGCCTCCAGGAGGCGCTCGGTCAGCTCCCGGTTGGTCAGCTCCGTGCCGCCGCCGATGTTGTAGATCTCGCCGGCGCGCCCGCCCTCCAGCACGAGCTGGATGCCGTGGCAGTGGTCGTCCACGTGCAGCCAGTCGCGGACGTTGAGCCCGTCGCCGTACAGCGGCACCTTCTTGCCGTCGACCAGGTTGGTCACGAACAGCGGGATGACCTTCTCGGGGAACTGGTACGGACCGTAGTTGTTCGAGCACCGGGTGATGCTCACCGGCAGCCCGTGGGTGCGGTGGAACGACCGCGCCAGCAGGTCCGACGACGCCTTGGACGCCGAGTAGGGCGAGTTCGGCTCCAGGATGTGGTCCTCGGTCCAGGAACCCTCTTCGATCGTGCCGTAGACCTCGTCGGTGGAGACGTGCACGAACTTCGCCACACCGGCTTCCAGCGCGCCCTGCAGCAGCGTCTGGGTGCCGAGCACGTTGGTCAGCACGAAGTCGGCCGAGCCGGAGATCGAGCGGTCCACATGGGACTCGGCGGCGAAGTGCACCACCACGTCCGTCCGGCTCATCAGGTCGGCGACCAGCTCGCGGTCGCAGATGTCGCCCCGGACGAAGGTCAACCTCGGGCTGTCCGCGACCGGCGCCAGGTTCGCCTCGTTGCCGGCGTAGGTGAGCTTGTCCAGCACCACCACCTCGGCATCGGCGTAGGCCGGGTACGCGCCGGCCACCATCTCCCGCACGTAGTGCGAACCGATGAACCCGGCCCCACCCGTTACCAGTACCCGCATGCTCGGTGTCCTCCTGAAGGCGGTTGCTCATCGCAGTCTGTCACGAGTGCCTTTCGTGCAACCCACCTGGTTGTTACAGCGTCTCCCGTATAAGAGGAATGTCCGGCGCGGTCAACCTCCGCGCCACTAATGTCGACCAGGCACGCCTGAGCGCACGGGGGAGGCAGGCAGTGGACTCCAGTCCGCCAGGAGCAGCCGGTGGATCGGCTGCGCTGCGTGCTCTAGCGCTCACCGCGCGTTCGCTGTTGGCGTTGGTCTCGGCGGCTGTGCTCGTCGTCACGTGGTACGGCTGGTACTACCTCAGCGACATCGACGACGACATCACGACGACCGACGTCATCGCGTCCTCGGTGACCGAGGACGCCGACGGCGTGCCGCGCAAGCCGCTCGACGGCGCGATCGACATCCTGCTGGTCGGGGTCGACAGCCGCACCGACGCGCAGGGCAACCCGCTGTCGGACGAGGTGTTGGCGCTGCTCAACGGCGGTGTGGCGGACGGCACGCAGAACACCGACACGATGATCCTGGTGCACATCCCCCAGGACGGCACGCGCGCGGTGGCCATCTCGTTCCCCCGTGACGCGTACGTGGAGATCGCGGACGGGTTCGGCAAGCACAAGCTGAACTCCGCGTTGGCCAGGCAGAAGAACGAGAAGGCGCAGGAGCTGCGCGACAAGGGCGTGACCGACGAGGCCCGCATCGAGCTGGAGTCGACGCTGGCCGGCCGCAAGACGCTGATCAAGACGATCGAGGGGCTGACCGGCGGCTCCGTCACCGTCGACCGGTACGCCGAGGTCAACCTGGCCAGCTTCTACGAGGTGACGAAGGCGCTCGGCGGCGTCGAGGTGTGCCTGAACGAGGCCACCAGCGACCGCGACTCGGGCGCGGACTTCCCGGCCGGGCGGCAGACCGTCGAGGGCGCGAAGGCGCTGTCGTTCGTCCGCCAGCGCGGCGGGCTGCCCGGCGGCGACCTGGACCGGATCGTGCGGCAGCAGGTGTTCATCGGCGCGCTGGCCCGCAAGGTGCTCTCCACGGGCACGCTGACCGACTTCGACCAGCTCGACCAGCTCGTGACGGCGGTGAAGAAGTCCGTCGTGCTGAGCGAGGGGTGGAACATCACCGAGTTCGCCACGCAGATGCAGGGCCTCGTGGGCGGCAACATCCAGTTCCGCACGATCCCGGTGGGCGACCCGATGGACACGTGGAGCGACGGCAACGTGCTGCCGGTCGACCCGGCGCAGGTGCGGCAGTTCATCAAGGGCCTGGCGACCGACGACAACCCGTCGAAGGCGCCTGTGACCACCACGACGCCGTCCGGGCCGCCGCCCTCGGCGATCACCGTGCACGTCTACAACGCCGCCGGGGTCGACCGGCTGGCCGCGAGCGTGCTGGACATGTTGGTGGAGAAGGGTTTCAAGCGCGGCCGGGCGGACTCCGGGGCGTACGCGGAGACGACGTCCGTGCGGCACGCGCCGGGTGAGCGGGCGAGCGCCGACAAGGTGATCTCCGCCCTGAGCGGTAACGCCGAGGCCATCGAGGACGACTCCGTGCCCAGGGGGCAGGTTCTCGTGTACGCCGGCGCCGACTACGCGCCGCCGGACCAGTCCGACCCGGCGTCGGTCGGCGTGCCCGGCACGGACAGCCCGCCCTCGACGAGCTCTACCCCGCCGATCACCGCCGACGGTGTGGTCTGCGTCAACTGACACACCACCTCCCGGTGAATCCGGACGTCCGACCGGCCGAGGGTGGTTAGCCTGATCGGACATCCAATCGTAGGAGGAGCGCCGGTGAGGGCTGCGGTGATCGCCGGACGCGTGCTCGTCGCGCTGCTGTCCTCGGCCGTGCTGGCGGCGTCCGGGTACGGCTGGTCGACGCTCCAGCGCGTGCAGGAGAGCGTGAACACGACGGACGTGCTGACCGTGCTGTCGGACGTGCCGAACGCGCCGCCCGCGGCCGACGGCGCGACCGACATCCTGCTGGTCGGCAGCGACAGCCGCACCGACGCCCAGGGGGTGCCGCTGCCGGACCACGTGCTGCGGAAGTTGCGCACGGAGGCGACGGACACCCTCAACACGGACACGATCATCGTGATGCGCGTGCCGCACGACGGCAGCAAGGCGCACGCCGTGTCCATCCCGCGGGACACCTACGTGCCGATCCCGGAGATCGGCGAGGAGAAGATCAACTCGGCGTACGGGCTGACCAAGTTCTTCACCATGGAGCAGCTGGCGGCGGCGGGCATGTCCGACCTGACCGAGCGCTCCAAGGCGGGCGACCAGGCCGGGCGGCGGGCGTTGGTGCGGGTGGTGCAGGAGCTGACCGGCGTGCGGGTCGACCACTACGCGGAGATCAACCTGTACGGGTTCTACCTGCTCACCGAGGTGATCGGCGGCGTCGAGGTGTGCCTGAAGCAGGGCACGTCGGACCCGGACTCGGGCGCGAACTTCCGCGCGGGCGTGCAGACGATCTCCGGCGGGGACGCGCTGGCGTTCGTGCGCCAGCGCAAGGGCATCCCGAACGGCGACCTCGGGCGGATCACGCGGCAGCAGGTGTTCATGTCGGCGGCGATGTCGAAGCTGCTGTCGGCGGGGACGCTGGCGGACCCGACGCGGCTGTCCGGGCTGCTGGACGCGGTGAACAAGTCGATCGTGGTGGACGAGAACTTGGACTTGGCGAAGTTCGCCGGCCAGGCGCGCGGGCTGGCGGGCGGGAACGTCGAGTTCGCGACGATCCCGGTGACCGGCGTCGGCGCGCGCAACGACCGCGGCCAGAGCGTCGTGACCGTGGACCCGGCGCAGGTGAAGGCGTTCGTGGCCGAGTTGCTGGGCGAGAAGACGCCCGCGCCGGCCCCGCCCGCGACGTCGGCTGCCGAGACTTCGGCCACGGCCGGCGCTTCGCCTACCCGGCGCTTCGCCGCCGACCGGCCGGTGAGCCTGGACGGCCCACGTCACCGCGTCGTCCAGGCCGGCCCGGCCTGCGTCGACTGACCGGCCTGCGCCGGCTGACGGCCGATTCGTTCAAGACGCGCCGTCGGTGCAAGTGCCAGCATCGTCGGCATGGACCACGCCCGCGCACACGCCTTCCTGGACACCCACGCCCGGCTGCTCGAACGACGGCTCGCCCTCCTGTGGTCCCGGCCCGACCCGGTCGCGGCGGTCGCGATCGTGGACGTCCTCGCGGGCTACCGCAACGCCGACGGCGGGCTGGGCCACGCGCTCGAACCGGACGTCCGCGCGCCGCACAGCCAGCCGCTGGCCGTCGACTTCGCGCTCGGCGTCCTGGGGCAGGTGCTGGACTCGCCCGCCGCGTCCGACACCGCGGTGCGGCGGAAGGTCGCCGGGTTCGCCGAGAGCCTGGTGCCGTACCTCGAATCGGTGACGTCGCCCGACGGCGGGCTGCCGATCGTGCTGCCCGACATCGCCGACCACGCCCGGGCCGAGCACTGGGGCGACGGCCGGTTCCCGGTCGGCCTCAACCCGACGGCGGGCATCGTCGCGGGGCTGCGGAAGGCCGGTGTGTCCGCCGCGTGGCTCGACGCCGCCGACGAGTTCTGCCGCGTGCGGATCGAGGCCCTGTCCGGCGACGTCGACGCGCACACGGCGGTCAACGTGCTGCGCTTCCTGGCGACCACCCCGGACCGGGAGTGGACCGGTCGGCACGGGCTGTCGGTCGAGGACCTGAGCCTGTTCCACCTCTACCCCGGCGAGGGCTACGGCCTGACCCCGCTCGACTTCGCACCGCTGCCGACCGATCCGCTGCGCCCCCTCTTCCCGGCCGACGCGATCACCGCGCACCTGACCGCGCTCGCCGCCGCCCAGTGCGAGGACGGCGGCTGGCCGGTGTCCTGGCAACCACCGGGCCCGGCTTCCACCCTGGAGTGGCGCGGCATCGCCACCGCCGCCGCCCTCCGCGTCCTCACCACCAACCAACCCGCGCCCTACCTCCCACCGCGAAGGTAGGACTCTCGGTGATCGGGTCGATGGGCGCGGGCGTGGCGGGGCGTGGCAAGGTTGGCGCATGACCGTCACGGATGCCCTGTTCGCGCCCCTGTTCGCGGCGAATCCCGGCCGTCCCCTGATCACGCACTACGACGACGCGGCGGGCACACGGGTCGAGCTGTCGCGCGCCACGATCCGGAACTGGGCGGCCAAGACGGCGAACTGGCTCCGCGACGAGCACGACGTCGAGCCCGGCGACCCGGTGGCCGTGCTGCTGCCCGCGCACTGGCAGACGGCCGGCGTGCTGCTGGGCGCGTGGTGGTGCGGCGCGGCGGTGACGGACGACCCGACGGGCGCGAAGGTGGCCGTCGTGGCGCCCGGCGGCGAAGCGCCCGGAGCTCTGGTGACGGCCGTGGCGTCGTTGCACCCCATGGGGCTGGGCAGCGGCGCGCCCGTGGACTACAACGACGACGTGCGCGTGTTCGGCGACGACTTCGTGCCGTGGGAGCCGGTCCCCGGCACCACGCCCGCCCTGCTGAAGTCCACTGTGGACGAGGTGGTGGAAGAGGCGCACCAGCGGGCGGCGACGTTGGGCATCACCACGGCCTCCCGCGTGCTGTCCACTGTGGAGTGGGGCCTGCCGGACGGCCTGCTGAACGGTTTCCTGGCCGTGCTGGCGGGCGGCGGTTCGCTGGTGCAGTGCAGCAACGCCGCACCGGACCTGCTGGCCGCGCGCCGCGCCAGCGAGCAGACGACCCTGGACCTGGTCGGCTGACGTCAGGCGGGCTGCTCGACCCTCCGCCCCTTGGCCAACCGCGCCACGGACAGCGACCCGCCGTTGAACCCGACCGCGATCGCGGCCACGCCGAGCACGAGGACCAGTTCGTAGCCGCCCTGGCCGAGCAGCCCGTTCGGCAGGTGCACGAGAACCAGCGCGCCGAGCATGTTCACCGCCAGCAGCACGCCGACCACGGGCATCGCCACGCCGAGGACCAGCAGCGCGCCGCCGACGAGTTCGACGATCACGGCGAACCAGGCGGACAGCGCCGGCAGCGGCACGCCCATGCCCGCGAAGGCGGTGGCGGTGCCGTCCAGGCCCCACTCGGTGACCTTCTGCCAGCCGTGGGCGATGAAGACCACTCCCACGCCGATGCGACCGATGAGCGCTGCCACGTCCTTGAGCATTGCGTTTCCCCTTCACGTCGACTGTCGAACGCCTCGACGTTATATGAACTTTCAACCACTTCTCCCGCCCGCCGGCGAGGTTGACAGCGACTCGACAGGGGCGTAGAAAACCAGTCAGTTAGATAACCAAGTGGTTAGGTAGCCATGGCGGACGATCCCCTGAGCATCACCTTCGCGGCCCTGGCCGACCCGACGCGGCGGGCCATCCTGGCGCGGCTCGCGGACGGCGCGGCGACCGTGAAGGAACTCTCCGAGCCGTTCGCGATGAGCGGGCCGGCGGTGTCCAAGCACCTGCGCGTGCTCGAACGGGCGGGGCTCATCACGCGGGGCCGTGACGCGCAATGGCGGCCGTGCGCGCTCGACGCGACGCCGTTGCGCGAGGTCAGCGAGTGGGCCGACGGTTTCCGCCGGTTCTGGGACGACAGCTACCGCCGCCTGGACACCTACCTCGAACGCATGAAGGAGCAGGAAGATGACGACTGACACCACCGTTTCGTGGACCACGCCGTCCGCGGTGGAGGTGGCCATGACCAGGACGTTCGACGCGCCGCAGAAGCTGGTGTTCGAGGCGTTCACGAAGCCGGAGCACGTCGTGCACTGGATGCTCGGGCCCGAGGGCTGGACGATGCCCGTGTGCGAGATCGACCTGCGGCCGGGCGGGCGGTGGCACATGGTGTGGCGGCGGGCCGACGGCGGCGAGATGGCGATGACCGGCGAGTACCACGAGGTCACGCCCTGGTCGAAGACGGTGCAGACCGAGTCGTGGGGTCCGGAGTGGCCGTCGACGGTGAACACCACCGAGTTCATCGCGGACGGTGACCGCACGACGGTCGTGCAGACGATGAAGTACCCGTCGCAGGCCGACCGGGACCGGGCCCTGGAGACCGGGATGAAGGACGGCGCCGAGATCAGCTACGAGCGGCTGGCGGTGTACCTGACGTCGGCGGGCTGACCCGGCGCGTCCGTTCGGCGGCAACGTGCCCCGATCGGGTTTGGTGTTCACGCGATGGGGTTACTGAGCGGTTGACCTACGTCGCGGGATCGGTGGACCGGATCGGTGGAGATGCTGAGTTCGTACCTGGAGTCGGTTCGGACGGGTTTCGCGGCGTTCGTCGGCGTCGGTGTGCTCGTGCTGCTGCCGCTGATCGCGTTGCACTACTACCGGTTCGGGCGGGTGGAGCCGCGTCGGGCGGTGGTGCTGTACGGGCTGTTGGCCTACGGGCTGGTGGCGTTGGCGCTGATCTTCCTGCCGTTCCCGTCGGCGCTGGTGTGCGACGGCGAGCGGATGCTGTCCACCACGCCGTTCCAGTGGGTGACGGACATGCGCCACAACCTGGCGGCGAACGGGCGTTCGGGACCCGAGGCCGTCGTCACGTCCCCCGCGTTCCTGCAGCAGGCGTTCAACGTCGCGCTGTTCGTGCCGCTGGGCGTGGTGCTCCGGAAGTCCTACGGGCGGGGCGCCTTCGCCGTGGTCGTGATCGGGCTGGGGATCTCGCTGGCCGTCGAGGTCGTGCAGTACACGGGGAACCTGGGCGCGTACCCGTGCCCGTACCGCATCGCGGACGTCGACGACCTGATCTCGAACACCACCGGTTCACTGCTCGGCTGGATGCTCGCGCCGGTCGCCCTGGTCGTCCCCGTCGTACCGGACCCGGACGCGGCCACGGCCCCACCCCGCACGGTGACCGTGCCGCGTCGCCTGATGGCGCTGGCGGTGGACGTGATGATCCTGATCGTCACGACTCACCTGGTCTTCGACGACAGCCGCTGGTGGCTGCTGGCGCTGACCGTCGTGATCCGCGTCGTCCTGCCGTCCGCCACCGGCCGGACCCCCGGTGGCTGGCTGCTGCGCCACCAGCTGCGGCGTGCGGACGGCTCCCGAGCCGACCCGCTCCGGATCACCGCGCGCGAACTCCTGGGCGTGACGGGCCTGATCACCTACTTCACCCTGGCGCCGACCCCTTGGCCGTTCGCCGTGGACGCGACCGTGCTCGCGTTCTTCGTCGTGGGCACGTTCGTCATCCCGGTCCTGCGCCGGGACCAGCGGAGCCTGCCGGACCTGGCCGCCGGAACCCGCGCGGTTCCGGCGGAGCCGGCCCCCGCAACCACCCTGACCAGCCCTTAACCTCACTCCACGGGGCCGCCGTCGGACGACGAGTACCGAACCTTCTCCACCCTCCTCCACCGCTACTGCGAGGAGGAACTCGACCAGGCGGAGCACTTCTCGGTGCCGACCAGGTACGGCGACGTGTACGTGTCCTTCGACCGCCACCACCGCGGCCCGGAGGACGCGTACACGCCGTTGGGGGACACGAAGTTCCGGGACTCCTGAGCGGGCCGGACAATAGGCCGGATCAGAAGCAGATACCGGTGTAGGCGAGTGCCGAAGCCAGGATGTAGCCGTCACCGAAGTGGGTGTTGTTCTGGTCGTAGAGGTTGCCGTAGTACCAATTGCCCGACGGGCTGGGCACGTTGAACTTGTCGCCCGCGAACGCGTACGCCTTGACCGAGCCGCCGGGCGAGTACCGGAGGGTCGCGTTGCTGGTCAGCACGTACTGCCGGGTGCACTGGACGCCGACGTCACCGGTCGTGGCCGCGACCGGGGCGGCGGTGGCGGCACCCCCGGACACCGTGAGGCCGACACCCATCGCGAGTGCCACGACGGCGGTCCTGGTCCTGTTCATGAGCCCTGCTTCCTTTTCGCCGATATCCGCGGTGCGAACGGGACGCAACGGTAGGGGCAGGAAACGCGGGAACACACTCGACCATCAGAGTAACGCGCCACTACTAACCGTGATAATCCACGGGGAACCGTGCGGATACCCGTAGACGAAAATCAAGGCGGCCTGATCGACGAAGATCAGGCCGCCATCGAGCAGAACTCAGCCGTTCAGGAGTGCGCGCGACATGACGACGCGCTGGATCTGGTTCGTGCCCTCGTAGATCTGGGTGATCTTGGCGTCACGCATCATGCGCTCCACCGGGAAGTCGCGCGTGTAGCCGGCGCCACCGAACAGCTGCACGGCGTCCGTCGTGACCTCCATGGCCACATCCGACGCGAAGCACTTGGCCGCCGCCGTGATGAAGCCGATGTTCGGCTCACCCCGCTCGGCCTTCGCCGCGGCCACGTAGACCATGTGCCGGGCGGCTTCGATCTTCATCGCCATGTCGGCCAGCATGAACTGCACGCCCTGGAACTCGGAGATCGACTTGCCGAACTGCTTGCGGTCCTTCACGTAGGCGACGGCGGCCTCCAGGGCGCCCTGCGCGATGCCCACGGCCTGCGCGCCGATGGTCGGACGCGTGTGGTCCAACGTCCGCAGCGCGGTCTTCAGGCCGGTGCCCGGTTCGCCGATGATGCGGTCCGCGGGGATCGTGCAGTTCTCGAAGTGGATCTCACGGGTCGGCGAGCCCTTGATGCCGAGCTTCCGCTCCTTCGAACCCACGACGAAACCCGGGTCGTCCTTGTGCACGACGAACGCCGAGATGCCCTGCGACTTCTTCGGCGCGTTCGGGTCCGTCACGGCCATGACCGTGTACCACGTCGACTCACCGGCGTTCGTGATCCAGCACTTCGTGCCGTTCAACACCCAGTGGTCGCCGTCCAGCCTGGCCCGCGTGCGCATCGACGCCGTGTCCGAACCGGCCTCCCGCTCGGACAACGCGTACGACGCCATCGCCTCGCCCGACGCGATGGACGGCAGCACCTGCCGCTTCAACTCCTCGGACGCCGACAGCAGGATCGGCATCGTGCCCAGCTTGTTCACCGCCGGGATCAGGGACGACGACGCGCACACGCGCGCCACCTCCTCGATCACGATGCACGTCGCCACCGAGTCGGCGCCCTGGCCGTCGTAGTCCTCGGGCACGTGCACGGCCGCGAAACCGGACTTGACCAGCGCGTTCAACGCCTCGACCGGGAAGCGCTCCTGCTCGTCCACGTCCGCCGCGTGCGGCGCGATCTCCTTGTCGGCCAGCGACCGGACCGCCTCGCGCAGCGCCTCGTGCTCTTCGGCGAGCTGGTAGGTACCGAAGCTCGGGTCCACGTTAAGTTACCTCCCGGTAGGGCGTCCTACCCGGATGTTAGCGCGCGTTCACTCAGTTCGCCGCTGTGCCGTCCGCAACAGCCCGCAGCGCCGCGTCCTTCTCCAGCACCAACTCGGCGAGCGACGCCTGGAACGCCTCCATCCGCTTCCGCAGCTCCTCGTCCGCCGCCGCCAGGATCCGCACGGCCAGCAGCCCGGCATTGCGCGCGCCGCCCACCGACACCGTGGCCACCGGCACGCCCGCCGGCATCTGCACGATCGACAGCAGCGAGTCCATCCCGTCCAGGTACTTCAACGGCACCGGCACGCCGATCACCGGCAGCGCGGTCGCCGAGGCCACCATCCCCGGCAGGTGCGCGGCCCCGCCGGCGCCGGCGATGATCACCCGCAACCCCCGGGACGCGGCCGTGGCGGCGTAGTCCAGCATCCGCTGCGGCGTGCGGTGGGCCGAGTACACGCCGACCTCGTAGGTGACGTCGAACTCCGCCAGCGCCTCGGCCGCGCCCTTCATCACCGGCCAGTCCGAGTCACTGCCCATGATCACGCCGACGTGCGTCACTGCTGTCCTCCGTGGATGTCGTACCCGTCCAGCCACACACCGTCGGACAGCCAGTGCGCCGCGAGCCCCGCCCGCCGCCGCACCTCGTCCATCCGCTCACCGAGCAGCGTCACGTGACCGATCTTGCGCCCCGGCCGCTCCGCCTTGCCGTACAGGTGCACGTGCGCGTCGGGGAACCGGGCGAACAGGTGGTGCAGCCGCTCGTCCGGCCCCATCTCGGGCGCGTCCGCCGCACCGAGGACGTTCGCCATCACGACGGCGGGCGCGGCGAGGTCCGTCGCGCCGAGCGGGTAGTCCAGCACGGCACGCAGGTGCTGCTCGAACTGCGAGGTCCGGGCGCCCTCGATGGTCCAGTGGCCGGAGTTGTGCGGGCGCATGGCGAGCTCGTTGACGACCAGCCCGTCGGTGGTCTCGAACAGCTCCACGGCCAGCAGCCCGACCACGCCCAGCTCGGCGGCGATCCGCAGCGCCAACTCCTGCGCCTGCTCGGCGAGGGCCGGGTCGACGTCCGGGGCGGGCGCCAGCACCTCGACGCAGATGCCCTCCTGCTGCACGGTCTGCACCAGCGGCCACACCGCGCCCTGGCCGAACGGCGAGCGCGCGACCAGCGCGGCCAGCTCCCGGTGCATCGGCACGCACTGCTCGACCATCAACGGCGTGCCGGCGGCCAGCAGCTCGGGCACGACCCGCTGCGCGCTCTGCGGCGTGTTGAGCATCCACACGCCACGGCCGTCGTAGCCGCCGCGCACGGCCTTCAGCACGCACGGCCAGCCGTGCCGACCGCCGAACTTGAGCACGTCGGACGCGTCCCGCACAGCGGTGAACGGCGGCACCGGCGCGCCCATCGCCGACAGCCGCTCGCGCATGACCAGCTTGTCCTGCGCGTGCACGAGGGCGTCCGGCCCGGGGAAGACCTTCACGCCGTCGGCGACCAGCGCGTGCAGGTGCTCCTGCGGCACGTGCTCGTGGTCGAACGTGACGACGTCGCACGACTTGGCGAACGCGCGCAACGCGTCCAGGTCGGTGTGCTTGCCCAGCTCCACGTCACGCGCGACGAGCGCGGCGGGGTCGGAGTCCGACTCGGCGAGCACCCGCAGCGACTGGCCGAGCGGGATCGCGGCCTGGTGCGTCATGCGGGCGAGCTGGCCGCCGCCGACCATGCCGACGACGGGGAGACGAGTTCGGGAGTCCACGGTTTCGTGATTCTACGTGCACAAACAGGGTGCCCCGGACCGGGTGCGGAAGCCCCGCGCGGTCGGTGACGCGCGCGGGACCCCTCAGCAGGACCGCCGCGGTGCGAAGGCGGCGAGCCCGGTCTCGGTGAACCCGGGTCAGACCCGATCGGCCCGGCGCACCCGCACGAAGGCCAGCGCGAGCAGGCCCGCGGCGAGCACGAGGAAGATCGCGGACTCGAACAGCTGGAACGGCACGAGCCGGTCCGCCGGGTGGTACTCGGTGAAGGACAGCACGTTGTTGTCGTTCATGCACTTCGCGAAGGCCGCGCTGTCCTGGGCGCTCGAACACGCCGAGGGGTACGCGACCTCGTTGCCCGCCGCGTCCGAGAACCCGGTTCCCACCGTCCACGAACCGTCGCCCGGGCCGTCCCACGACCGCTGGTAGGCCTCGTACGGCTCCACCTTGAGCAACGGCTCCCGGAAGTTCGGCCGCCACAGACCCGCCACGACGCCGCGCACCGCGATGAACGCGCCGAGGGCGAGGCCCATGGCCATCACCGTGCGCCGGGTGACCGCGCCGAGCGCCAGCCCGAGCGCGAAGCCGAACGCCGCGAACCCGGCCTGCACCAGCGGCGCCGTCTCGAACGCCGGCACCCCGAACGGCGAGAAGATCGGTCGGGCGGACGCGGCGTTGATGCTGTCGATCAGCGTCCTCGACGCCTGGCCGACCCCGACGGCCAGGGCCACGGCGGGCACGCCGAGCAGCACCGCCTTGCCCGCCAGCCAGCGGGTCGAGGTGATGTCCTGGCTCCACGCCACGAGGTGCGTGCGCTGCTCGTACTCGCGCGACAGCACGGGCGCCGCCCAGAACACCGCGACGGCCAAGCTGGTCACCATCGGCGCCAGCATCAC
This sequence comes from Actinosynnema sp. NPDC023794, assembly GCF_040639675.1. Taxonomy (NCBI): domain Bacteria; kingdom Bacillati; phylum Actinomycetota; class Actinomycetes; order Pseudonocardiales; family Pseudonocardiaceae; genus Actinosynnema; species Actinosynnema sp. NPDC023794. The sequence continues at coordinate 71,934 of NZ_JBFAFR010000021.1, forward strand.
CACGCTGCCCAGGCTGATGAAGCGCCAACGACCGAACAGCCCCTGCGGGTTGCCGGTGACGTCGACCCGCCACGCGAGGAAGAGCGCCAGCGCGCTGGCCGCGCCGACGGCGGCCACCAGGCCGACGATCGCCCACCGGTGCTGCCGCCAGGTCAGCCACACCAGGTCCGCCCACCCGACGCGGGCGCGTCCGGTCACGGGCACGGTATCCGTCGTGGGCGTCATGCGCGGGCCCCCTTCCGGGTGGCTTCGAGCTGCGCGAGCACGTAGTCCTCCAACGTCGGCGGGCGCTCGACCCACGGGCCCGCGACCACCGGCCGCGGCTGCCCCTCGGGCAGCTCGACCAGGAACGTCGACTGGTTGCCGGCGTGCCGCGCCTCCACGATCCCGCCCAGCGCGGGCGGCACGTCCGAGCGCGGCCCGGTGTAGCTGACGTGCCTGCCGAGCAGCTCGTCCAGGTCACCGCCCACCAGCAGCCGGCCGTGCGCGAGCAGCAGCAAGTAGTCGGCGACACCGGACAGCTCGGCCACGACGTGCGTGGACAGCAGCACGGTCATGCCGGTCTCCTCGACCTCGGCCAGCAGCTCGGCGGTCACCTCGCGGCGGGCCAGCGGGTCGAGGTTGGCCAGCGGCTCGTCCAGCATGAGCACGTCCGGCCGCGAGCCGATGGCCAGCGCGAACGCCACCTGGGCCTGCTGGCCGCCGGACAGCTTGCCGCACGCCCGGTCCAGCGGGATCTCGAAGCGCGCCAGCCAGCGGCGGGCGCGCGCCTCGTCCCAGACGACGTTGAGCCGCGCGCCGAGGCGCAGCATGTCCGCCGCCGAGAAGTTCCGGTAGACCGGCTTCTCCTGCGACACGAACGCCACCCGGCCCGCCGCGCCCGCCGACCCCTCGTCGGCGTCGAGGAGTCCGGCCAGGACGGTCATCAACGTCGTCTTGCCGGCGCCGTTCGCGCCGACCAGCGCCGCCACGCGGCCCGCGGGCAGCTCGAACGTGCACTCGCGCAACGCCCACTTGGCACGGTAGCGCTTGCCCAGCGCCCGCGCCCGGACCGCGACCGCGCCCGCGTCGGCGGACTCCACCGCGATGCTCACAGGACCGCCACCCCATCCCCCGCCGTTGCCTGGTCGCCGCCCTCGTCGGCGGCGAGGACGGAACGCACCAGCGCGTCGATGTCCTCGATGTCCAACCCCGCCGCACGCGCCTCGCGGACCCACACGGCGAGCCGCGCTCTGAGCGCGTCCATCACCCGCGGGTCGGTCGAGCCGAGACCGGCTTTGACGAACGTGCCCGAGCCCTGGCGTGCCTCGACCAGGCCGGACAGTTCCAGTTCGCGATAGGCCTTGAGCACCGTGTTCGCGTTCACACCACTCCTCGCGACGACGTCGCGGACGGTCGGCAGGCGGTCTCCCGGCCCCAGCCAGCCCAGGCGCAGCGCTTCCCGGACCTGGCGCACGAGCTGGAGGTAGGCCGGGAGGCCGCTGGACCGGTCGATGCGGAACTCCACCCGGCGCCTCCAAATTGTGTCACTCGACTAAGACACTGACACACCGTTCAGGAACACCCCGGAGGTTGTCAAGCGGGTCATCCCCTCGGCCCACCGCGCCTCGCACTGTGGGGTGTCACCACCTCCCGCGTCCGTGACCGCCACGACGCGCACCTCTACCGGACGGGTCGTTTCCCGCCACGATGGTTGTTCCCGCCGCTCGGGAACCCCGTCCGACGCCTTTACTGAACGGTGTACGAAACCCGATCCCGGAAGGAATGCGAATGAAATTCGCACGGATCCTCGTCACCTTTGTCGCGACCGTCTCGGCGCTGCTCGTCGCACCGCTCTCCAACGCCGCCCAGCCCGACACACAACAGGACCAGTGGTTCCTCGAGAGCGATGCCGTGCCGAACGACGTGTGGGACCAGACCAACTGGGCTTGGAACCCCGACTACCCGGTCATTCCCCACCCGCACCACGACGGGGCCAACCAGAAATGGTACTGGCCCGGTGACGGCACCATCAGGAACGTGCAGTACGGGTGGTGCGTGACCTCGCTCGAGGGCAAGCTGGCAGGCCGGGAGTGCGGAGCCTTCCCCTACCAGAAGTGGGATTTCATGGACCGCGAGAACTGGCGTGTCTGGCTCATCCGGTTGGAGGGCACCGACGATTGCGTCACGCACAACGGCACCTACAAGGAACTGATCCTCGCGGAGTGCCAGGACCGTCGGACCGATCAGAAGTGGATCATCGGCAGGGCGTAGCCGAAGGCATTCGGCTCACCCCCCCACCGGTCACCGGTGACAGGTGTTCCTGATTCGCGAACACAGACACCGGAAGACCGGCACGCGCCACAGGTCCGTCACCCGAATCGGCCGGGCGCGTCCCCCGAACGTGCCTGAAAGCGGGGAGCCCGGCGCACTGGAAATGCAGGCGCCGGGCTCCTCGGGGGTTTTCAGTTGTCGGACGCCGGACAGGGGTTCGGCGCCCGGGCCCTCAGCGGCCGAGACCGGCGATCAACGCCAGCGCGTCCTCACAGGTCGGGGGCAGTTCCTCCAGCCGGACCTCGATCGGGCCGGTCGGCGCGACGTGGGGGTCGACGGCCAGCCTGTCCGCGGCGAGCACCCGCAGGTTGACCACGGCCCGCGGCAGGTGCCGGTCGCGGCGGAGCAGCACGCACGCCACCGAGGACCCGATCGAGGCCACCGTCTCGCCACCGTCGAACACCTCCTTCAGCGCGTCGGCCAACAAGGTCATCGCCACCACGCGCGACCACCCGGACGTGCGGGTCAGGTCGATCGCCACGAACACCAGCACGTGGTCCTGGCGGCCGACGGCGCGCGCCTCCGCGTACACCTCGCGCAGCCTCGTGCGCAGGTACGCGGGCGTGGCCAGGCCGGTCAGCGGGTTGTCCGCGGCGCAGGCCGCCGCACGCCTGCTCATCACGTCGCCCCAGCCCAGCGCGGCGGACCGCAGCATCCGCGACGGGATCGCGTCCACGCTGGGCGACACGATGCCCGTCGAGCCCGGCGGCTCCGCCAGCACCGCGTGCAGCGCGGCCAGGTCGACCAGCGTCTCCGCCAGCCCGGCGCCCGTCTCGGCGCGCGCGGCGCCCAGCCGGTACAGCGCCGTGCTCTCGTCCCCCTCGCCCAGCACCGCCCGGCACACCTCGTCCACCTCTGCCAACGGCCAGTCCGCCGGGAACGCCCAGCCCGCGGCCACCGCGGCGGTGCGCCACCTCGACCTCAGTGCCCGCGACCCTCCAGCGCCGGAACGCCGTGCGACCGCTTCCCGAACACCCACCCGGATGCCTCCTCGACGTCGGTTTCGCCTACGAGACGTCGTCGCCGCTCAGCCATGACGGCATTAAGTCCACCCAGTCGGGGGGTTCTGGGTGACGGTCTGCGACTCCGTAGGTCACACTGGCGCCGCGCGAGGAGGGAAGAACACGTGGCGACCGTTCCTGCCGAAGTCCAGGGACCTGGCGATGCGGAGCTCATCGACTCCGTGCGCGCCGGGAACATCGAGGCCTACGGGCAGCTCTACGAACGCCACGTGTCCGCCGCGTACAACCTCGCCCGCCAGCTCGCCAGGTCCTCCGCCGAGGCCGACGACCTGGTCTCCGACGCCTTCGCGAAGGTCCTCGACACGCTGCGGGCGGGCCGCGGGCCCGACTCGGCGTTCCGCGCCTACCTGCTCACCGCTCTGCGCCACACCGCCTACGACAAGACGCGCCGGGACCGCAAGCTCGAACTGGCCGACGACGTGGCCCAGGTCGCGCCAGAGGCGACCAGCGTGCCGTTCAAGGACACCGCCGTGGCCGGCCTGGAGCGGTCGATGGCCGCCAAGGCGTTCGCCCGGCTGCCCGAGCGCTGGCAGACCGTGCTGTGGCACACCGAGATCGAGGGCCAGTCGCCCGCCGAGGTGGCGCCGCTGCTCGGCCTGACCGCCAACGGCGTCTCCGCGCTGGCCTACCGGGCCCGCGAGGGCCTCAAGCAGGCCTACTTGCAGGTGCACCTGGCCGAGACGGAGACCGAGCGCTGCCGCGCCACCGTGGAGCGGCTCGGCGCGTGGACGCGCGGTGGCCTGTCCAAGCGGGAGACCACGCAGGTCGAGGCTCACCTGGACGAGTGCACGGGCTCCTGCCGGGCGCTGGCCGCCGAGCTGGCCGACGTCAACGGCGCGCTGCGCGGGATCATCGCGCCGCTGGTGCTCGGCCTCGGCGCGTCCGGTTACCTCGCCGCGGCCGGCGCGGGCACCGCCAAGGCCGTCACGGTCGCCGCCGCCGCGGGCACGGGTGGTGCGGCCGGAGCGGTCGCGTCCGCGCCCCGCCAGTTCCTCGTCGCCGGCGTCTCGGCCGCCGCCCTGGTGGTCGCGGTGGCGATCGGCCTGGCCTCCGGCGGTGAGCAGGAGGTGCCCGCGGCTCAGGCCGCGCCCGTGGTCACCACGCAGCCCGCCGAACCGACCCGGCCGACACCGCCCCCTCCGCCGCCACCCGCCACCGTGCCGGCGACGCCGGAGCCGTCGCCGGAGCTCTCGCCGGAGCCCTCACCGACGACCGAACCACCACCCGCGCCCGCCCCGACACCGACACCGCCGACACCGCCGCCCACGACCACACCGCCCGCCGAGCCCGAGCCGACGCCGCCGAACCTGGTGCCGGTGGTGCCGAGCGGGTTCGTGCTGACGCCCGGCGAGGACCCGGTCGACCTGCCGATCACCGTGCGCAACTCCGGCGAGACGGCGTCGGAGCCGGCCGCCGCCGCGCTCGACCTGCCGCCCGGCGTCCGGTCCGCCGGCCCCGCCGCGTCGTTCGCGGGCGGGGGGCTCGTCCGGCTCGACGGCGCGGCCGACCAGACCGTGGCCTGCCCGGCGGGCACGGGCACGGTGACGTGCGCCACCACGCAGGGCATCGCGCCCGGCGGCTCGGCGACGTTCGTGTTCCGGGTGCTGGCCGACCCGGAGGCGACGACCGGCCGGATCACCGGCACGGTCACCGCGGGCACGTCGGCGAGCGCGGCGATCGCGGTCGACGTCGAGGTGCGCCCGGTGCACGACGACCTGGAACTGCTGGTCCACAAGTGGCAGCACGGGTTCTGGGACCCGAGGCTGGACGTCAAGGCCACCAACACCGGCGGCCGGGCGGGCGACCTGCGCCTGGTCGTGGAGTCCGACCGGCACGTCACGCTGGTCGCGCTGTGGCCCGGCTGCGAGCGGTCCCGCAACCGGGTGGTGTGCGAGGTGCCGCTGGCGCGCGGCGCGTCGTTCCGGCTGGCCGTCTGGGCGATCGGGTCGCCGCACCGCGACGGTGTGGTGCGGGTCTCGGCGACCCTCGGCACGGCGGCCGAGCAGGTCGAGGTGCCGATCTCCCCGCTCCCGGGCGAACCGCACGAGCCGGGGCCACCGGCCGGCACGCCGACGACGACCACCGAGCCGACCACCACCACCCGCGCAACGCCGCCCACGACGACCACCACCAGGTCGACCACACCGACGACCACCACACCGCCGGAGACGACGACCGCCCCGACGACACCGACCACCCGACCGCCCGCGTCGACCACGACCACCACCGAGCCGACGACCACGCCGACGACGACCACGCCGCCGCCCACCCGCGGCGAACCGTGTCGGCCGAGGCCACCGTGGTTGCCGCCGGGCTGGGACGACCCGTTCCCCGGCCACTGCCGTACCCCTTCGTGATCGTTCGATCACGCGGGTCGGTAGCCTGCCCCGGTGCTGCCACTCGTGCGCAGGGTCTTGGGTCTCCTGCCGGAACCGGTCCGCTTCCTGATCAACAAGCACCGCGAGCTGATCCGGTTCGCCGTCGTCGGCGGCACGACCTTCGTCATCGACAACGGTGTCTGGTACGCGTTGAAGCTCACCGTGCTGCAGGACAAGGTCGTCACCGCCAAGGCCATCGCGGTGCTGGTCGCGGTCATCTCGTCGTACGTGCTGAGCCGCGAGTGGTCGTTCCACACCCGCGGCGGACGTGAGCGGAGCCACGAGGCCGCGCTGTTCTTCCTGGTCAGCGGCATCGGCATCGGCGTGAACCTGCTGCCGCTGTACGTCTCGCGGCACGTGTTCGACCTGCACTCGGAGGTCGCCGACTTCGCCGCCGGCTCGGTGATCGGCATGCTCCTGGCCACGGGTTTCAAGTTCTGGGCGATGCGGAAGTTCGTGTTCCCCCAGGCGGACGCGCGGCCGTCGGTCCAGCCGCTGCACGTCGTGGCCGAATCCCGCGAAGTCGCCTGAACAGGCCTTTCACCGGGCTTTCCGTAGACTGCCGGGGTGTCCGTAGTCGAAAGCGTCGTCCTCCGCCTGCCCGAACCGCTGCGCTCCCTGGCCCTCAAGCACAGAGAGCTGCTGAAGTTCGCGGTGGTCGGCGGCACCTGCTTCGTGATCGACACGGTCATCTTCTTCGGCCTCAAGACGATCGTGCTGAGCGAGAACCCGGTCACCGCGAAGATCGTGGCGACGCTCGTGGCCACCATCGTGTCGTACGTGCTCAACCGCGAGTGGTCGTTCAAGACCAGGGGCGGACGTGAGCGGAGCCACGAGGCGGCGCTGTTCTTCCTCGTCAACGGCATCGGCATCGCGCTCAACTCGATGCCGCTGTGGGTGTCGCGGTACCTGCTGCACCTGCAGGAGCCGCACGTGAGCAGGCTCGGCGAGGAGGTCGCCGACTTCCTCAGCGCGCAGGTCATCGGCACCCTGATCGCCATGGTGTTCCGCTGGTGGGGCTACAAGAAGTGGGTCTTCCCCGAGGCGGACTTCCGGCCGCGTCGCGTGACGCGCGCCTACGACCGCCCGGGGGACGACGAGCGACCGCCCGGCCACTCCTGACCGGCGTTCAGCGGCCTTCGGCCAGCACCTTCAGCGCCGCGTCGTGCAGGTGCCCGTTGCTGGTCAGCACGGTGCCGCCGTCGAACCGCGCCACGCCGCCCAGGTCGGTGAACCGACCGCCGGCCTCCGTGACCAGCACCTGGAACGGCGCCACGTCCCACGGGTTCACGATCGGCTCCGCGGCCACGTCGATCGCGCCCTCCGCGACCAGGCAGTGCTGCCAGAAGTCGCCGAACGCCCGGTTCTCCCAGCACGCGTCGACCAGCGCCAGGTAGGCCTCGCGCGAGTGGTGCTCGACCCACGTGCCCAGGTGCGTGGTCGACAGGTAGGCGTCGGACAGGTCGCGCACCGCCGACACGGAGATCTCGCGCACACCCGACGCGTCCGACGTGTGCGCGCCGCCGCCCGTCGCGGCCCACCAACGACGGCCCAGCGCGGGCGCGCTCACCACGCCGACCACCGGCGCACCGTCCACGACCAGCGCGATCAGGGTCGCCCACACGGGCACACCGCGCAGGAAGTTCTTGGTGCCGTCGATCGGGTCGACCACCCAGGCGCGGCCGTCGCCCGCCGTGCCGCCGCGTTCCTCGCCCGCGACCTGGTCGTCCGGCGCCTCCGCGGCGAGCACCGCGCGGATCGCGTCCTCGACCGCCACGTCGGCGTCCGTCACCGGCGTGCGGTCGGGCTTGCTCCGCACCACGAGGTCGCGGGAGCGGAACCGGGCGGTGGTGATCTTGTCGGCCTCGTCCGCCAGGCGGAGGGCCAGGGACAGATCTGCGCGGTGGTCGGACACGCACCGGATCGTGCCACGCCTACCCTGGATGTCGTGAGCGTGGTCTTGTTGGCCGAGGACGACCCGGCGATCGCCGAACCGCTGTCCCGCGCGTTACAGCGGGAGGGCTACCAGGTGCAGGTGGTCACCGACGGCCTGGGCGCGTTGGACGCCGCCACGCACAGCGGCATCGACCTGCTGGTGCTCGACCTAGGCCTGCCCGGGATGGACGGGCTGGAGGTGTGCCGCCGGCTGCGCGCGGGCGGTCGCGTCCTGCCCGTGCTGATGCTCACCGCGCGGTCCGACGAGGTCGACTTCGTCGTGGGCCTGGACGCCGGCGCGGACGACTACGTGGCCAAGCCGTTCCGGTTGGCCGAGCTGATGGCCCGCATCCGCGCGCTGCTCCGCCGGCGCGCGCCCGGCACGTTGGAGGTCAACGGCGTGCGGATGGACCTCGCCGCCCGACGCGTCACCGTGGACGGGCTGGAGGTGCAGTTGGCGAACAAGGAGTTCGAGTTGCTGCGCGTGCTGATCCAACGCGCGGGCCAGGTGGTGCACCGCGACGAGATCCTGTCCGAGGTCTGGAACGACCCGGAGCTCAAGAGCAGCAAGACCCTCGACATGCACATGTCGTGGCTGCGCCGGAAGCTCGGCGACGTGCGCTCGGTGGAGCGGCGCATCGCCACCGTGCGCGGCGTGGGTTTCCGCTTCAACACCGCCGACTGATGCGCAGCCGGATCCTGCGGGCCATCCTGCTCGCCGTCGCGGTCACCGGGTTCGCCCTCGGCCTGCCCCTCGGCTACACGGCGCTGCGGCTGGTGGAGGACGGCGCCCGCACCGACCTGGCCGCGCGGGCGCAGCGGATCGCGGCGTCGATCGACGACCAGATCGCGAGCGGCCGGGAGATCGACCTCGGGCCGGTCGAGGTCGGCGTGCCGGAGGGCGGCCACCTCGTGGTGACATCGGCCTCCGGGTTGCGCGAGTTCGGCCACCGACCCGGCCCGGACCCGTTGTCGGTGGAGGTGCCGATCGCGCAGCAGGGCACGGTGCGGCTGGAGGTGTCGTCCGCGCCGATGCACACCGCGCGGTACCAGGTGGCGGCGCTGGTGGTGCTGCTGGTCGTGCTGTCGGTGAGCACCGGCACGGTGGTGGCCACGGTCACCGCCCGCAAGCTCGCCATGCCGTTGCGGCACGTGGCGGCGCGCGCGGCCCGGTTGGGCGCGGGCGACTTCCGGCGTGACGACCGGCGGCACGGCGTGCCGGAGCTGGACCTCGTGGCCGAGGCGCTCGACCGGTCGGCGGGCGCGCTGGCGCAGCTCGTGCAGCGGGAGCGCGAGCTGGTCGGCGACGTCTCGCACCAGCTGCGCAGCAGGCTGACCGCGTTGCAGCTGCGGCTGGAGGCGTTGGCGTTGCACCCGGAGCCGGACATGGCGGCCGAGGCGCGGGCCGCGTTGGAGCAGGCCGAACGGCTGGCCGAGGTGCTCAACGAGATGCTGGCCGCGGCCAGGGCCGCCCGCGCGGTCGGTGCGGAACCGCTCGACCTCGGCGCGGAGCTGACGGCCATCGCCGAGGAGTGGCGCGAGCCGCTGCGGCGGGCCGGGCGCGCGTTGCGGGTGAGGGTGCCGGAGGGTCTGCTGGCGCGTGCCACGCCCGCGCGGCTGCGTGAGGCGATCGGCGTGCTGCTGGACAACGCGCTGCGGCACGGTGAGGGCCAGGTCGTCGTCACCGCGCGCCGTGACGACGGCACGGTGGTCGTGGAGGTCGCCGACGGCGGCGCCGGCGTGCCGGACGAGTTGGCGCACCACATCTTCGAGCGCGGTGTGTCCGGCGGCGGGTCCACCGGTGTGGGGCTGGCCTTGGCGCGCGCCCTGGTGGACGCCGACGGCGGGCGGCTGGAGCTGTCGACCGCCCGGCCGGCGACGTTCGCGCTGTTCCTGCCCGTGCCGAAGGCCGAGGACGTGGTCGGCGTGACCTGGCGGACCGACCTCACGCCCCGCTAGGCGCGACCTCCCGCTCGGCGTCCTCGGACTCGGCTGCTTCGGGCTTGGCGTCCTCGGGCTTGGCCTCCTGGGGCAGCACGCCGACCGCGCCGCGCACCACCTGCGCCCACACCAAGCGGCCGAACAGGTAGTGGCAGGCGACGTCCTCGCTGGTGAACGCGGCCCAGTCGTACCGGTTGCCCTGCTCGCGCCAGAAGACCTCGACGCCCTCCTCGGTCGGCAGCAGGCACCACCTGTTGTCGGCCTCCGCGCCGATCGACACGACCTCGGCGGGCACGCCGACCGCCAACAGCCAGCCCTGGATCGACTCCGCGTTCATGCCATCTCCTCCAGGTAGCCCAGCGCGACCAGGTCGGCGACCGGGTAGGTGGCGCGGAAGCGGGCGCCGCCGCCGGTCTGGCCGAACCACTCGGCGGACAGGGTGAACCACACCGGCAGCACCTTGGCCACCCGGTAGCGGTGGTAGCCCGCGTCCACCAGCGCGGGCGGCAGCGAGCGCTCGGCGTAGGCCGTGCCGAGCTGGGACAGCACCCGGCCCTCCGGCCCGCCGAACCGGTCCAGCTCGACGCCGACCGCGAGCACGCCGGGCTGGCCCGCCTCGTAGCCGCCCTCGGGGAACAGCTCGCCGGGCGGCCAGGCGTACTCGGGCGGGTCGGCGCGGACCAGGAACCGGCGCTCCCAGTCGCGTTCGTGCATGCCCGCCAACGGGTCGTAGCCGTCCAGCAGCACGGGATCGGGCGCGACGCCGGGCGTGAGGACCAGGCGCGGCCGGTTGCCCGCGGGCACCGGGTCCGTCGACACCGGACCGGTCGGCTCCACGCCCGAGAGCCGTGACCGCAGCGCGTCCTGGCTCACGGCGCGCAGGTCGAGGCCGAACTGGGCGGAGGCGTCGACCAGGTGGCCGTCGGGGTGGCCCTGCGGCTCGAAGCGCAGGCCCGCCGCGAACGTCTCGTCCTCCGACGGCGGTGGCAGCTGGCGCGCGGGCTTCGCGCTGGGCGGCGGGAGCGTGCCGCCGGGGAACATGTGCAGCAGGAACAACGCCGCCGCTTCGGTGGTCGGCTGCGCGGTCCGCGCGGCCTTGACCGGTGGCGCGGGCGGGGTGTCGTCCGGTGCGGTCGGCAGGACCGCGGACGCGGCTCCGGCCGCGAGCGGCGGCGCGATGGTGTCGCGACCGCCGAGCGGGAGGGGGACGATCGCGAACGCGAGGTCGCCGTCCTTCACCTGCTGACCGACGGCGGCCAGGGCGTCCTTGAGGTCGTGGCCGACGTCCCTGAGCTCGGTCTTGGCCGAGCTGTCGCCCTTGGCCTGGCCCTCGCCCTTCGGCTGGACCTCCACCTTGGCCTGGCCCTCGGCCTTCGGGGCGGCTTCGCCCTTGGCCTGAGCGCCCTGGCCCTGGTTCTGGCCCTGCCCCTGACCTGCTTGGGCCTGACCGGAGCCGGACTGGCTCTGGCCCTGTCCCTGACCTGCCGGCGTCTGACCTGCCGGGGTCTGACCTGCCGGGGTCTGACCGGGTTGGGGTTGGGCGGCTTGGGCGGCACGCGCTTCGGCCTTCGCCGCCGCCTGCTGGGCCGCCTGCTGGGCCGCCTGCTGACCTGCCTGCTGGGCCGGGGCCTGGGTGTTCGCGGCGGCGCTCGCGGCCGGGCCCTGCGCGGCGGCTGCCGCAGCCGCCGCCGGAGCCGCGGCGGGCGCGCCACCGACGGACGGTCCGCCGAACGACGGTCCCTGCGGCCCGGCCTGGTTCGCGGCGGGGGCCGCTGGTTGAGCCGTCGCGTGCGGCGCCTCGGCGTGCGGGAGCAGCGGACGGTCCAGGACCGCCGCCGACGACTGGTTGACCGTGCCCTCCGGGCGCGTCACGGCGTCCACGACCGGCCCCGCGGTGCCGAGGACGGGGTTCACCACGTTGCCGAGCAGGTTGCCGACCGCGTTGCCCTGACCGGGCGCGGTGCCGGGCCCGTTGCCCTGACCGGGTCCGTTGCCCTGACCGGGCCCGTTGCCGTGGCCGGGCGCGTGGTCGGATCGGCCGGGCGCGTCGGCGTGGCCGGGGGCCACGGTTCCGGCCACGCTCTGGACCGTCTCCGCCGCGCCCTGGACGGTGCGGCCGACCGTGTCGTCCACCGCGCCGCCGACGTCCTGGACGACCTCGCCCGCCGTGTCCAACACCGGTTCCACCACGGCGGCCAGCGGCGGCGCGACGGTCTCCACGACGTCGACGACCGGCTCGGTCACCGCGTTCACCGTGTCGGTCACCGCGCCGACCAAGCCGCCGACCAGACCGGGCGCCTGGCCGTTGCCCGGCGCCGCGCCGGAACCGGCGGGCAGCAGGCTCTCGACCAACCCGGGCGGCTGGGCGCCCGGAGCGGCGGCGCCACCGCTGCCGAGGGCTTCGGACCCGCCGGGCGCCAACCCGTCGAGCAGCCCGCCGCCCTGACCTCCACCCAGCAGGCCTCCGCCGAGCAGACCGCCCTGGGGCTGACCGGAACCGGGTCCCTGACCGGGGCCCTGACCGGGGCCCGCGTCGGGCGCGTGCACGCCGGGGTTCGCCGCGACCGGTGGCTGGTGGCCGCCGATCTGCACGCCGCTGTCCAACCGCACCGCGCTGGTCAACGTGTCGGTCAGGTGGGCGACGTTCGCCGCCGCGCCGCGCACCGCCGTCTCCAGTCCCAGCAACGCCGTCGGGTGCCCGGCGTTCGCGGCCTGCTGCGCGGCGTCGTTGTTCTTCGCCAGGTTCACCAGCTCGCGGACCAGCTCGACCTTGGCCGCGCCGACCTGCTCGGCCGCGTGGTCCAACCGGTCGGCCGCCGCGTGGCAGCCGCGCAGCACGGAGTTCAGCGTGCCGTCCGGCGCGGTGAACTTGTTCCAGTGGCCGCGCGCCGCGTCACCGGTCGACCCGGTCATCGCGGTCAGCGCCTTGCCCGCGGCGCCGTCGGACTCGCCCGCCAACGAGGAGAGCTTCGCGCCCGCCTCACGCCACGCGGTGGCGGACGCGCGCAGCTTGTCCTCGTCGGCCTGGGGCCACGACACCCCCGCCTTGGCGGCGACCTCGGCCAACTCGGCCGGCAGCTCGATCCCCATCACGGCCCCCTGAGTCAGATCGCGCCGAGCGCGTTGCGGTTGCCCTCTTCGACTTCGCGGTACGTCCGGGCCGTCTCGGCGAAGCGCTCCCCGACACCGCCGAACCCGGCGCTCAACCCGGTCAACCCGCCCAGCACCTCGCCGGAGGGCTGGACGTGGCTCGCCGCGAAGCTCTGCCCGATCGCGTCACCGCCCCAGCAGTCGCCGATCGAGCCGAGCACGCCGCCCAGCTCGCCCGCGATCTTCCCGGCGCGCTCGGCGAAGGCGGCGAAGTCGTCGGCGCCCTCGGCGAGGCGGGCGAGGTCGGTCTGGAAGCCGGTCATCTCGTTCTCCTCGAAGCCTTGGCGTCGACGTCGGTCATCCACTCGCGCTGCTCGAAGTCCTCGTCGTCAACGGCGACGGGACGCCTCCGGGTCGGCTGCGGCGGCTGGATCTCTTCGGGCCGCAGGTCGGCCGTGCCGCGCAACAACGCCTCGGGATCCGTGCCGGCGGGCAGCACCGGCGTCAACGTCCGGTAGGCGTCCTCGGTGGCCTTGGCCACGGCTTCCCGCGCGGTGGTCACGATCAACTGGGCGAGCTGCGCCGGCCGCAACCGGTACGCGTCGTCTCGCAGCTCCAGGTCGGTGAGCGTGCCCTTGGCGTCGACCGCAGCGGTCACCGAGCCGTCGGGGCTGGTGGCCGACCCGGAGATCCGGGCCAGGTCGCGCTGCACGGACGCCAGCTGGTCCCGGCTGCGCCGGTAGTCGGCCAGCAACTCGTCCACCTGGGCGCGGTGATCGGTCGTCACGGCCACCTCCGGTCCTTCAGCCGTCGCCGGGCATGGTCGTCGGTCGCGCGTTGGACGTTACGACCCGTATCCCGGTTCCCGCCCGTTCCAGCGAAATACCGGCGTGGACGGCGCGGTGCACCGTTCGGGCCAACGCCGAGCCGATCACCGACCGCGGCCCGCCGTAGGGCTCGACCGGTCCGTCCGCCGGGCACAGCAGGACGACCGCGTCGGTGACCGTCCCGGTGCCCGGCACGCCCGCCTCGCCCAACGCCTGCGCCTTGGCCTCGGCGACCGCGGCGACCGCGTTCACCAGGGCCGCGTCCGCCAACCGCACCGGCAGCACGCACACCGCGTTGATCGTGCCGACGCTCGGCAGGCCGTCGGCGGGCGGCCCGGCGGCCCACGTCGGGTGCACGCCGATCCCGGTCGTCACCCACGACCGCACACCGCCGTCGGCCTCCGGCACCACGTCCCGCACGTCGACGGCGGTGAGCAGCCCGGTGCCGGGCCCGGTCAACCCGAGGTCGGCCGCGATCTCGGCGACGTGCGCGTCCGGGTCGAGGCGCGCGTAGTCCTCGGGCACGGTCGCGTTCAGCGCCCAGTGCCGCACGCCGAGCCCGCCGCCGTGCGGGCCGGACGAGATCGCCGGCAGCGGCTTCGGCAGCCGCCAGACCAGGACGCCGGGGTGCCGTTCGATCACGTCGCGAGCCGCACGAGCGCCCGGTTCGCGCCCCGGCGCTCCACCAGCTCGAACCCCGCGTCGGTGAACATGCCGAGCGTGCCGTGGTACAGGTCGCCGGAGCCCTTCTTCGCACCGGCGGTGTCCACGGGATAACCCTCGACGGACCGCGCGCCGCGCTCCCGCGCGTACCCGACGGCGTGCTCCAGCAACACCGCGCCCAAGCCGCGTCGGCGGGCGGTGCGGTGGACGAAGAAGCACGTCACCGACCACACGTCGGTCAGGTCGTCGTCCACCGGGGGCCGCCACCTTGGTGCGCGCCAACCGGGCGTAGCCGAGCCGGGGAGCGACCGCGACCCACCCGACCGGCCGCTCGTCGTCGTCGATCGCCGGCAACCCGACCGGCGCGCCGGACCCGACGCGGGAGCGCAGCAGCTCCTTGTTGCCCGCCGAACCGTTGGCCCGCATCTCGGCGTTGGTCTGGAGGAACCACGTGCACCAGCACCCGGACTGCGCGCCGTTGGGCCCGAACAGCTCCTCCAGCGACGGCCAGGTCCGCGGTGTCAGCTCGACCACCCGCACCGCGCTACCCCCGCAGCGCCCGGACCACCCGCGACGGGCTCGGCCGACCCAGCCGCTCGGCCATCCACGCGCTGGTGTCGGCGAGCTTGTCCAGGTCGACGCCGTGCGCCACGCCCAGCCCGTCCAGCATCCACACCAGGTCCTCGGTGGCGAGGTTGCCGGTCGCGGACCCGGCGTACGGGCAGCCGCCCAACCCGCCCGCCGACGAGTCGATCGTGCGCACGCCCGCCTGCATCGCGGCCAGCGTGTTCGCCAACGCCTGCCCGTACGTGTCGTGGAAGTGCACGGCGAGCCGGTCGACGTCGTCGAACCCGGCCAGCAGCGCGGTCACCTGGCCCGGCGTGGCCACGCCGATCGTGTCGCCCAGCGAGAGCTGGTCGCAGCCCATGTCCAGCAGCCGCTTGCCGACGCCGACGACCTGCTCGCGCGGCACGGCGCCCTCCCACGGGTCGCCGAAGCACATCGACACGTACCCGCGCACCGCCAAGCCCTCGGCCTTGGCGCGGGACACGACCGGGTCGAACATGGCGAACTGCTCGTCCAGCGACCGGTTCAGGTTGCGCCGGGCGAAGGTCTCGGTGGCGCTGGCGAAGATCGCGACGTGGTCCACGCCCGCCCGCAACGCCCGCTCCAGCCCGCGTTCGTTGGGCACCAGCACCGGGTAGCTCACGCCGGGGCGCTTGACCAGGCCGGCCAGCAGCTCCTCCGCGTCGGCCAGCTGCGGCACCCACTTGGGGTGCACGAAGCTCGTGGCCTCCAGCACCGTGCCCCCCGCGTCGGCCAGCCGGTCGAGGAACTCCAGCTTGGTGTCGAGCGGCACGACCTCGGACTCGTTCTGCAGCCCGTCCCGCGGCCCGACTTCCCAGATCGTCACGCGGTCGGGCAGACCGCCCGCGCCGACCGTGTCCGGCAGACCGACTTCACGCGCGCCCATCTGTGACCCTGTCCTCCGTCCGGTGGTCGTCGGCCGGGTTGTCGTTGATCTCCCGGTAGAGCAGCGAGTGCACCTTCTCCACCCGCGGGATGTCGTCGAACTCCAACGGCTCGTCCGAGGCCGACTCGATGATCAGCGTGCCGCAGCCGAGCAGCCGGTCCACCAGGGTGTGCTCGAAGCGGACGCTGTTGACGCGGCCGAGCGGGATGTCCAGGCCGGTGCGCTTGACCACGCCGATCCGGTACATCACGCGCTCGCTGGTGATGATGAAGTGCGTGGTGCGCCAGCGGATGACCGGCGCCAGGGTCAGCCAGGCGACGAGCACCGCGACGATCGCCGCGAGCGCGATCCAGGCGATCGGGGCCCAGCTGAAGCCGGACACCTGCACCGCGAGGTAGGCGCCGACACCGACCGCGACGAGGAGCACGAGCACCGGGACGACCAGCGTCTTCCAGTGCGGGTGCCGGTGGATCACGACGTGCTCACCGGTGCTGAGCAGGTCGTCCGGGTAGGCCACGACGGTCCCCTTCGGTGGCTCGGCTCGCCTCGGGTGCGGCTCGCCTCACCGTACCCGGAGGTGCACCACGTCCCCGGCGGAAACGGAGCGGTCGACGCCCGCGTAGTCGCGCACCACCAGCGTGCCGTCGGTCTCCAGGTACCGGGCCGTGCCGACCAGCGCCTCGCCCCCGGCCAGCTCCACCCGCACCTGGCTGCCGAGCGTGGTGCAGTGCCGCCGGTACTCCTCGCGCAACGACGGCTCGTCGCCGTCCGCCCGCCGCCACTGCTCCTCCAGCGCGGCCAGCTCGCGCAGCAGCGTGATCGCCACCTCGGTGCGGTCCAGCGGTCCGGCGTGGTCCTCGAGGCTGGTCGGCAGCAGACCACCCGCGCCCGGCTCGACGTCCTCGGGCAGCTTCGCCACGTTGAGCCCGATGCCGACGACCACCGCCTGCGCCACGCCCGCCCTGGTCTCGGCCAGCACGCCCGCCGCCTTGGCGTCACCGACGAGCAGGTCGTTCGGCCACTTCAGGGACGCCTCGACGCCGACGCTCCGCGCCGTGCGGACCAACGCCACGCCCGCCAGCAGCGTCACCCACGGCAACCTCGCCGGCGTCACGTTGGTCGGGCGGAACAGCACGCTCAGGTAGAGGCCGCCGGCGGGCGACGTCCAGCCGCGGCCCCGCCGACCTTGGCCCGCGGTCTGCCGTTCGGCGATCAGGACGGTGCGGTCGTGTGCGCCCCGGCTCGCCGCGTCACGCAGGTCGTTGTTCGTGGAACCGGTCTCGGCGACGACGTCGACCGTCGCGTAGGGGCCGATGAGAGCGGAGCGGAGGGCGGTGGCATCCAAGGTCACGGCTCGCACCTTAGGAGCGACGCGGCCGGCCCGCAGGGTCCGCGTGGGACCGCGGGTCCGCGCCGGAAGTCGCGACCCGCCCCACGCGCTTGTCGGAGCGGTGTGGATCGCGGGGCGGGTCGCGGGGTCAAGCCTGCAACCTCCACCGCGCTGGAGGTCAACTTCCCGTCCAGTGACCTGGGCTACTACCGCCACGCGCGTTCGTTACCCGCTGGTTAAGCTGCGGCGCTATGAGCAGTGCGACCGCCCCCGATGGCGAGGAGCCGGACGTCCACACCACGGCCGGGAAGCTCGCCGACCTCTACCGGCGCAACGAGGAGGCCGTGCACGCCGGTTCGGCGCGCATGGTCGAGAAGCAGCACGCCAAGGGCAAGAAGACCGCCCGCGAGCGCATCGGACTGCTGCTGGACCCGGGCTCGTTCGTCGAGCTGGACGAGCTGGCGCGGCACCGCTCGACCAACTTCGGGCAGGAGCGCAACCGGCCCTACGGCGACGGCGTGGTGACCGGCTACGGCACCGTCGACGGCCGCCCGGTGTGCGTGTTCAGCCAGGACGTCACGATCTTCGGCGGCTCGCTCGGCGAGGTGTACGGCGAGAAGATCGTCAAGGTCATGGACCTGGCGATCAAGACCGGCCGGCCGATCGTCGGCATCAACGAGGGCGGCGGCGCGCGCATCCAGGAGGGTGTCGTCTCGCTCGGCCTCTACGGCGAGATCTTCCGCCGCAACGTGGCCGCGTCCGGCGTCGTGCCGCAGATCTCGCTGATCATGGGCGCGAACGCGGGCGGCCACGTCTACTCGCCCGCGCTGACCGACTTCGTGGTCATGGTCGACCAGACCTCGCACATGTTCATCACCGGCCCCGACGTGATCAAGACCGTCACCGGCGAGGACGTCGGCTTCGAGGAGCTCGGCGGCGGGCGCACGCACAACACCAAGTCCGGCAACGCGCACTACCTCGGCGACAACGAAGAGGACGCCATCTCCTACGTCAAGGAGCTGCTGTCCTACCTGCCCGCCAACAACATGTCCGAGCCGCCCGTCTTCGACGCGCCGGACGACCTGGTGCACGGCTCGGTGGAGGACTCGATCACCGACTCCGACCGCGAGCTCGACACGCTCATCCCGGACTCGGCGAACCAGCCGTACGACATGCACGAGGTCGTCACCCGCGTGCTGGACGAGGGCGAGTTCCTGGAGGTCCAGCCGCTGTTCGCGCCGAACATCCTGGTCGGCTTCGGCCGGGTGGACGGCCACTCGGTCGGCATCGTGGCCAACCAGCCGACCCAGTTCGCGGGCTGCCTGGACATCGACGCCTCGGAGAAGGCGGCGCGGTTCGTCCGGACCTGCGACGCGTTCAACATCCCGGTGCTGACGTTCGTGGACGTGCCCGGCTTCCTGCCCGGCACCGACCAGGAGTGGAACGGCATCATCCGGCGCGGCGCGAAGCTGATCTACGCCTACGCCGAGGCGACCGTGCCGCTGGTCACCGTGATCACCCGGAAGGCCTACGGCGGCGCGTACGACGTGATGGGGTCCAAGCACCTGGGCGCGGACATCAACCTGGCGTGGCCGACGGCGCAGATCGCGGTCATGGGCGCGCAGGGCGCGGCGAACATCGTGCACCGCAAGGCGTTGGCGGCGGCCGCGGCTTCGGGGGAGGACGTGGACGCGCTTCGGGCCCGTTTGCAGCAAGAATACGAAGACACCCTCTGCAACCCTTACGTGGCGGCCGAACGCGGCTATGTTGACAGTGTGATCCCTCCCTCTTTCACGCGTTCGTACGTCGCCAGGGCGCTGGCGGTGCTGCGCGACAAGCGCGAGGCACTGCCGCCCAAGAAGCACGGGAACATCCCGCTGTGAGCGCGGCGCCGCACCTCCGGGTGGTGCGAGGCAACCCGGACGACGTCGAGTTGGCCGCCGTGACGGCGGTCGTGGTCGGCCTGGCAACGGCCGGCGGTCCCGTCGAGGACGAGCCGCGCCGGTCGGCGTGGTCGGACAAGTCCAGGCAGGTGCGGCGACCGCTGCCGCACGGCCCCGGCGCGTGGCGCGCCTCGACCCTGCCCCGCTGAGCACACCGCGAGGTCGCCGTGTCGCGTTGCCGCTGCTCCGCAGACGGCGGCTCGGACGCCTGGAAGTCGGACGTTCGCGTCCTCGCGTGGGGGTCACCTGCGCACGCGACTCCAGCGGCGGCCCGGTCAGGCACAATCCACCCGGCGTGAGTTGACTTGCGCGCCGTCGCCGAGGACGGAGACCTCGCGGCAGCGCGACCCGTCCGGCACGTGCACGCGCACCCGCATCCACACGGCGCCGGCGCCGACCCGCGCCTCCAGCACCTCGACGCCCTCGGCGGCCACCGCCGAGGGCACTGCGTCGAGCCGCCGCAAGGCCCGCGCGATGGACGTCACCTGGTCCATCACCTGGTACTCGACGCGGTCGCTGCCGTTCGCGAACGGCCAGAACGGCACGCCGTACCCGACCGGGTCCGTCGACACGACCCGGCCGGTCAGGACGAGGACCAGGACGGCCGGGACCGCCCAGAGCCACCGGTACCGGCCTCGACCCCGGTCGTTCCGGCGGACCACCAGAGCCAAACGCTGCACACCCCGAGGCTGCCGAACGCCGTGACAGCGCGCATCGGTAGTTCTACGCACCGCGTGCGCGACGACGTCCCGAAGTCGCCTGAGCTGGGGTTTCCGCTTCGGGATCACGCACGGGTCCCGAAGCGAACCCGGCCGGCCGCCGTCCGTTGGGGTGTCCACCCGGCCGCGCCCTAGGCTGCACGGCGTGCGCTTCGTCCTCGCCTCCCAGTCCCCCGCCCGCCTGGCCGTGCTGCGTGCCGCCGGTGTGGAGCCCGTCGTCCGCGTGTCCGGCGTCGACGAGGACGCGCTGGCCGCCTCCCTCGCCGACCCGACCCCGGAAGAGCTGGTCACGGCCCTGGCGACGGCGAAGGCCGAGGCGATCGCCCGGGACGAGGACGACGACGCGGTGATCGTCGGCTGCGACTCGATGCTGCGCACCGCCGACGGCGAGGTGCACGGCAAGCCCGGCACGGTCGAGGTCGCGCGCGAGCGGTGGAAGAAGATGGCCGGCACCACCGGCGCCCTGCTGACCGGGCACGCCGTGCTGCGGCTGAGCGGCGGGCGGGTCGTGGCGCGCGCCGTCGGGCACGAGACGACCGCGGTCCGGTTCGGCCGCCCGGCCGACGACGAGCTCGAGGCGTACCTCGCGACCGGGGAGCCGCTGGCGGTCGCGGGTGCCTTCACGCTCGACGGCCTGGGCGGCTGGTTCGTGGACGGCATCGACGGCGACCCGTCCAGCGTCATCGGCATCAGCCTGCCGCTCACGCGCGAGCTGCTGCGTCAAGTCGACGTCAAGGTGTCCGACATCTGGTAGCCGTTGTCACATTTTCCCTGATCCGGGAAGCTCCTCGAAGGCCTTTCGCGTTGGGGGAGCTGTGGGTGAACTGCTGACGCGCCGCCGTCACATCGACTTCGGGCGCAGGACGAACACGGGTTGTCGCGGCTGACGCCGCCCCCGTCGTCCACCCCTGCGCAGCCAACCCGGAGCAGTCGTGTCGTTCGTCCGCAGTTATACGAAGCCGAAGGTGTTCGGCTTCACCGTCCTCGCCTCGCTCGTCCTCGGCGCCCTGGCGGGGTACGTCGCCAAGACCACCGACCAGGCGTGGCTCACCACCACCCTCGGTTCCATCGGCGACGTCTTCACCAGCCTCCTGCAGTTCACCGTCATCCCCCTGGTGTTCACCGCGATCGTGGTGGGCATCACGAGCCTGCGCAGGCTCGGCAGCTCGCGCGCCGCGCGGCTGGGCGGGAAGACGCTGCTGTGGTTCGCCATCACGTCCCTGATCGCCGTGCTGATCGGCCTGGCCATCGCGTTGATCTTCAAGCCGGGCGCGGGCGTGCAGGTCGAGCCGTCCGCGGCGGCGGTGGAGAAGCTCGCCGCGCGTGACCCGGGCTCGTGGAGCACGTTGCTGGAGACCCTGATCCCGTCCAACCTGTTCAGCGCCTTCACCGAGGGCGAGGTGCTCCAGGTCGTGTTCATCGCGGTGCTGGTCGGCTTCGCCGCGTACGCGCTGGGCGAGAGGGCCACGCCGTTCGTCACGCTGACCCGGTCGGCGTTCGACCTGATCCAGAAGATCGTCGGCTGGATCGTGCTGCTCGCGCCGGTCGGCGTGTTCGGCCTGATCGGCACGGCGTTCGCGACGTACGGCAACTCGTTCGTCCAGCCGTTGTTCTCGCTGATCGCGTCGGTGTACGGCGGGTCGTTGCTGGTGCTGTTCGTGGTGTACCCGCTGCTGCTGCGGTTCGTCGGCCGGGTGTCGCCGGTGACGTTCTTCGCCAAGGCGTGGACCGCGATCCAGTTCGCCTTCGTGTCCCGCTCGTCGGGCGCGACGCTGCCGTTGAGCAGGCAGACCACCGCCAACCTCGGCGTGGACGACGACTACGCGTCGTTCGCCGTGCCGCTGGGCACCACCACGAAGATGGACGGTTGCGCCGCCGTGTACCCCGCCATCGCCACGGTGTTCATCGCGAACCTGTTCGGCGTGCAGCTGGGCCTGTGGCAGTACGTGGCGATCGTCGCGGTCGCCGTGTTCGGCGCGCTTGCCACGGCGGGCACCACCGGCTGGTTCACCATGCTGACGCTGACCCTGGGCGCGGTGAACATGCCGCCGGAGGTCATCGCCACCGGTGTCGCGGTCGTCTACGCGATCGACCCGATCCTGGACATGGTCCGCACGGCCACCAACGTGACCGGCCAGATCACCGTCCCGGTCCTGGTCGCCCGCTCCGAGGGCCTGCTGGACGACGAGGTCCTCAACACCCCGAGCGACCCGCCGCTCCTGACGGGCCCCCGCCCCACCCCCGTCCCCGCCTGACCTCAGGACTCACGTGACGCGGACGTAGGACTCTCGCGCTCTGGACGTAGGACTCTCGCGAGAGTCCTACGTCCGCGTCGCGAGAGTCCTACGTCCAGAGCACCTGAATCCAACGCTCAGGACGGTCACGCGCCGCAGTGACGCAGGTCGGACGGGTCCGGCGCGACGGTCGGCCAGCCCGGCAACGACTCCGCCGCGCGCACGACCGGCGTGCACCCCAGCTCACCGCCGCCACCGGCGAGCGAGAACACCTGCGCGAACCACCGCGAGCAGTCCACGCCCGCCTGGCACGCCCGCTGCACGGCCACCACGTCGGCGACCGCGTCGTCGTCCACGTCGCGCAGCGCCAAGTACGCCCCGCTGGCCACGTACGGCACCTGCGCCCGCGACCACGCGCCCGACCGGCGGACCAGCACCTCCCCGAGCACCTCGCCGCCGACCTCGCCCCGCACCAGGCACACCGCGACCTCGGCGTCCACGCACTGCAGCGACGACGCGTCGATCCGGGCCCCCGAAGTCGCGATGGTCAACTCGAAGATGTTCGGCCCGGACGCGCCGCTGGTCCGGATCCGGCCCGCGCCCTCGCCGACGACCAATTCCACTGAATCGACACCGACCTCCTGTTTCACCACCGAACGGCACGCCGTCGTCCCGCACCGCAATTCGTCCTGCGGTGTCACGGCACCGGGGTCGGTGGCCGCGGTGGGCCGCAGTGACCAGGCCATGACCAGTCCCGCGACGGTGATGAGCACAGCTGCGCAAGCTGTCAGAAGCGCGGCGACGGGCGGGCGTGTCACGATTCCCGATTGTTCCACCCAAGCGTGACTTGTCTCTCGGTCTCCGAGTACTGACGGGTCACTAAACTCCACGACCATTGCCGCTCCCAGTCCCAGCGTTGCCAGGAGGTAGGACGTCGTGTCGCTGCGCAAGGTCCTCGTCGCCAACCGCGGTGAGATCGCCGTCCGGGTCATCCGTGCCTGCCGAGACGCCGGCCTGACCAGCGTCGCCGTGTACGCCGACCCGGACCGGGACGCCCCGTTCGTCCGGTTGGCGGACGAGGCGTTCGCCCTGGGCGGCAGCACGCCCGGGGACAGCTACCTCTCCATCGACAAGATCCTCGACGTGGCCAAGCGCGCGGGCGCGGACTCGGTGCACCCCGGTTACGGCTTCCTGTCCGAGAACGCGGACTTCGCCCAGGCGGTGCTCGACGCGGGCCTGATCTGGATCGGGCCGACCCCGCAGGCCATCCGCGACCTCGGCGACAAGGTCACCGCGCGGCACATCGCGATGCGCGCGGGCGCGCCGCTGGTCCCCGGCACCAAGGACCCGGTCTCCGGCCCGGACGAGATCATCGCGTTCGCCGAGGAGCACGGTCTGCCGGTCGCGATCAAGGCGGCGTTCGGCGGCGGCGGCCGTGGCCTCAAGGTGGCGCGCACGCTGGAGGAGATCCCCGAGCTGTTCGACAGCGCGGTGCGCGAGGCCGTCACGGCGTTCGGCCGCGGCGAGTGCTTCGTCGAGCGCTACCTGGACAAGCCGCGGCACGTCGAGGCGCAGGTCCTGGCCGACCAGCACGGCAACGTCATCGTCGTCGGCACGCGTGACTGCTCGTTGCAGCGCCGCCACCAGAAGCTGGTCGAGGAGGCGCCCGCGCCGTTCCTGACCGACGAGCAGCGGGCCGAGATCCACCGGTCGGCGCGCGCCATCTGCAAGGAGGCCGGCTACCACGGCGCCGGCACGGTCGAGTACCTGGTCGCGGTGGACGGCACGATCTCGTTCCTCGAGGTCAACACCCGCCTGCAGGTCGAGCACCCGGTCAGCGAGGAGACGGCGGGCGTCGACCTGGTGCGCGAGCAGTTCCGCATCGCCGCCGGCGAGGTGCTGCGGTTCACCGAGGACCCCACCCCGCGCGGCCACTCGATCGAGTTCCGGATCAACGGCGAGGACGCGGGCCGCAACTTCCTGCCCGCGCCCGGCACGGTCACCACGTTCTCCGCGCCGTCCGGTCCCGGTGTCCGGGTGGACGCGGGCGTGGAGAGCGGCACGGTCATCGGCGGCCAGTTCGACTCGTTGCTGGCCAAGCTGATCGTCACCGGCGAGGACCGGGCGCAGGCCCTGGAGCGGGCCCGGCGCGCGCTGGACGAGATGGTGGTGGAGGGCATGGCGACCGTGCTGCCGTTCCACCGCGCGATCGTGCGCGACCCGGCGTTCGTCGGCTCCGAGGACGGCTTCACCGTGCACACGCGGTGGATCGAGACCGAGTTCGACAACACCATCGCGCCGTTCACCGACGGCGCGGAGGCCGAGGAGGACGAGCCGCGGCAGACCCTGGTGGTCGAGGTCGGCGGACGTCGGCTGGAGGTCTCGCTGCCCGGTGACCTGGCGTTCGCCGGCGGTGGTGGCGGCGGCGGTGGCGCGGCCAAGGCGGGCGTGAAGGCCAAGCCGCGCAAGCGCGGCGGCGGCAAGGGCGGCGCGGCGGTCTCCGGTGACGCGGTGGCCGCGCCCATGCAGGGCACGATCGTCAAGGTCGCGGTCGAGGACGGCCAGCAGGTCGAGGCCGGCGAGCTGATCGTCGTGCTGGAGGCCATGAAGATGGAGAACCCGGTCACCGCGCACAAGTCCGGCGTGGTCACGGGTCTGGCCGCCGAGCCGGGCGCGGCGGTCACCCAGGGCACGGTCATCTGCGAGATCAAGGAATAGGCTCACCTGTGTGAGCGAGCGGGACATCCGGATCGGCGACGCGGAGCGCGAGCACGCGCTCGAACTGCTCGGCACGCACCTCGGCGAGGGGCGGCTGAGCATGGACGAGTACGGCGACCGCTCCGCCCGCGTCGCCACCGCGAAGACCCGGGGCGACCTGTACGCGTTGTTCAGCGACCTGCCCGCGCCACGGCCGCGGTTCACGCAGGTCGAGCCGCCTCCGTCGGGTTCGACGGTGTCCGCGCGACGCGGGTTCCCGCTCGAGTTCCGGGTCAGCAGCGCGGCCGTGACGGCGGTCGCGATCATCAGCGTGGCGTTGTTCTTCCTGGCCAAGACGCCGTTGGTGTTCCTGCTGATCCCCGCGGCGATGCTGCTGATCGGCCGGATGGGCAGGCGTTGAGCGCGCCGTCGCTGCTGCTGCTCGACCTGGACGGCGTGCTGCGGCGGTTCCCGCCGGACGGGCCGGTCGAGGACGGTTTCGGCCTGCCGCGCGGCACGTTGGCGCGGGTGTCGTTCGCCCTGGCCGGTCCCGCGACCGCCGGCCGTGCCACGGACGAGGAGTGGCGCGCGGCCGTGCGGGAGCAGCTGGTCGTCGAAGGGCTCTCGCCGGCTCGCGCGGCGGACGCCGTGGCGGCGTGGACGCGGACCGGCGAGGTGATCGGCGAGGCGTTGGACCTCGTGCGGCGGGTGCGCGGGCGGTGCCGGGTGGCGTTGCTGTCCAACGCGACCGACCGGCTGCCGCGCGACCTGGCGGCGTTGGGGCTGGACCGCGAGGTCGACGCGGTCGTGTCGTCCGCGCGGCTCGGGGTGGCCAAGCCGTCGCCCGAGGCGTTCCGGCGCGCGTTGCGGGTGCTGCAACACTCGCCGTCGGGGACGTTGTTCTGCGATGACAACGCGGTGAACGCGGAGGCGGCGCGGACGATCGGCATCGACGCCGTGCACACGCCGGACTTCGCCGCGTTGCACGGGGCGCTGTCGTCGCGCGGCTTGTTGGACGACGGCGTCGGCTCCGGTCCGCCCGGGACCGCGGGTCCGTTGTTGCTGGTCCTGCACGACCGTGACGACGCGGAGGAAGCCGCGCGGGAGCTGGGCGCGGCCGGCTGGGCGCCGTGCGCGGTGCACAAGGACGTGCTGGCCGGCGAGGACGACCTGGAAGACGCCGACTGGGTCGTGGAGTTGACCACCGGTCCCGACGACCGTCCCGCGTCCGCCCACCGAGGCCTGCTCGAAGAGCTGGCCGGGCGCTACGACGGGTTCGTCACGGACTAGTCTCCGCGCATGGAGGGCGTCGAGATCAACGCGGGTGAGTTCTACCTGCGCCAACTCCGCGCGGACGACCGCGTCGACGACCGGCCGGCGTTGGTCGGCGGTGGCCTGCACCCCGACTTCGACGCGGCCGGCGCGCACATCGCCGAACGCGCGGACCAGTGGCACGCCGACGAATGCTGTTCCTGGGCCGTGTGCGACCAGCTCACCGGGACGGCCGTCGGCGAGATCTCCCTGTCCCGCACCGGCGAGCTGCACTGCTGGATCACACCTGACCTGCGCGGCAAGGGCATCGCGACACACGTGACCGCCGCCGTGCTGCGGTTCGGTTTCGGGTTCCTCGACCTACCGCTGATCACCGCCAGACCCCCGGACGACGCGGCCCGTCGCGTGGCCGCGAAGTGCGGCTTCACAGCCGAGGGTCCACTTGGCGTGTGGACCCGGCTACGGTAGGTGTCCATGAGGGCTGCTCAGGTGCTCACCGCCACGCTCTGCGCGTTGGCGATGGCCTCCTGCACGCCCGTTCCGGACAAGAAGGCCGACGGCCGGGTCGACGAACCGCTGCCCGCCACGACGACCACCGTGCTGTCGTTGCCACCGAGGCCGCGGGAACTGCGGTTGGACGACGTCGACCCGTGCGCGGTGCTCTCACCCGAACAGCGCATCGCGCTGAGCCTGGACAACCCGCCGAGCGCGTATGTGGAAGCGAGCTTCGGCAACGCGAAGGCGTGCACCATGCGCAGCAACATCAGCGGGAACGTCGTCCGGCTGGCGCTCGTCACAGTGGAGGGCGTGGGCGTGTGGCTCAGCGAGAACGCCCAGGTGCACGCCGAGCAGACCGCGGTGGCCGGATTCCCCGGCCTGACCGTGCGGACGCCCGGCATGGACAACGTGTGCAACGTCGAGGTGGACGTCGCGGAGGGGCAGTTCCTCGACGTGATGTTCCGCGACGGCGGTAACGAAAGAGCGGCGAAGCAAGACACTCTGTGCCAAGGGGCGCAACGGGCGGCAGAAGCGGCAGTAGCCGGTTTGCTGCAACGGCGCTGATCCACGCGGGGGATGTGTGCTCCACCCACTCCCCGCTGTCGGACCGGGTGGCTAGAGTGACCTTGCGCGAGAACGGAATGGCGCGACGGGAACGAGGAAGGCGGGAGGTTGTCCATGCCGTCGGAAGACCACGGCCACGGCGCTGACACGGGCTCACCACCGCCCCTGTCGCACACGTTGAACGTCGAACCCAGCGCGATCCCCAGTCTGCGCAACGCGTTCGCGGGCGCGTTGTCGAAGCTGGACGAGCAGATCGAGCAGGCCATCACCGAGGTCAGGGTCCGCCCGTGGGCGGGTGACCCGGTGAGCCAGGACGCCGCGGAGCGGTTCAACGAGCGGTCGCTCGAATCGGGCGACTCGGCGCTGATCGCGTTGGAGAACTACCAGCGGCAGCTCAAGTCGGCCATGGACGCGCTCACCCTGGTCGAGCAGCAGTACCAGTCCATCGAAGAAGACAACACCGGGTTGATGGGACAGCAGGGCAGCCGCTGAGCGCCCGGCGCAGGCAAGGGGAGCGTTCATGCCCGATGGACACCGCTGGAGCGGGTACAGCCACGAAGAGCTGTACGAGCAGATCAACTCGGGGCCGGGGCCCAAGGCCTCGCACGCCTCGATGGAGCGGTGGCAGGGCGTCTCCGCCGCGTTGACCGAGATCAACGCCGAGCTGCACCGCGGCGTGCTGAAGTCCGGCGCGTCCTGGGAGGGTTCGGCCGCGGACAAGGCGCGGACGGGCATCAACCCGCTGGCCGCGTGGGCGGACGACGCCCGTGCCGGCGCGGAGGTGATGCGCATCTCGGCCGAGCTGCAGGCGGACTACATCGCCAAGGCGCGCGCGGACATGCCGCCGCCGGTGAAGGTGACCGCGGAGGAGCCGAACCTGCTCGTCAGCGCGTTGACCAACCTGGTCGGCGGGCAGACGGACTACGAGCAGCAGGAGAAGGCGCGCAACGCGGCCGAGCAGCGGGCGCGCGAGGTCATGACGACCTACGCCTCCAGCACCGTGTCGAACACCAGCACGTTGGGGCAGTTCCACCAGCCGCCGCAGTTGGTGATCAGCACGCCCGAGGTGGTGCGCAACGACGCGGCGGGTGTGTCCGGGCCCGGTTGGGGTTACGGCGGTCCGCGCGGTGGGCGTGGCGGCGGTCGGGGCGGGTGGCGTGGCGGTCGCGGCGGTGGCCGTGGCGGCTACTCGGGTCCGCGCCCGGCGGCGCAGCCCTCGTTCGGCGGGTCGACGGGGACGTCGTCGGCCGGGACGACCGGTTCCACCAGGGCTTCGTCGGCCGCCTTACCCGCGTCGGCGTCTGGTTCGGGCGTGTTCGGGCCCGGTGGTGTGGTCGGTGGCGGCGGTGCGGGTGGTCAGCAGGACAAGGATCGTCGCAAGGCGTCGTCTTCGTCGTCGTCCTCCTCCGACACGACGAACGGGCAGCACGCCGCCGGTGCCAACCAGCAGCTGCTGCCCGGTGCGGGCGGTGGGCCGTTGCTGCCCAGCGGCACGACGTCGGTGAGCTCGGTGGAGATCGGGGCGTTCGCGGCCAGCACGCAGCACGCGGCGACGGCGGGGCCGGGCGGGTCGACGGGCTCGATGCTCGGCGCCGGCGGCCAGGTCGGCGGCAACGACACCGTGCACAAGCGCACCGTCGCGGCGCCGCCGCAGCCCGCGTTCGACCCGTTCGGCGGTCTGGGTGCGGCTCGTGGCGCGGAGGAGGAAGAAGAGGCCACGCACGACGCCGCCGACTACCTTCGGGAGACGGACGACATCTACGGCATCGGCGGGATCATCTCGCCTCCGGTGATCGGGGAGAGCACCACCCACTGATGACGACGTTCGGCTTGGACTTGGGCAGCAACGACCTGCGCGAACCCGTGACGATCTCGGCGCTGGAGTTCGACGTGCTCTGGGAGCACCTGCGGCTGGAGACCATGCCGCTGGTGCTCAAGGTGCCGTCACCGGGCAAGACGCACACCGAGCGTGCCGAGTTGGAGCGGCAGGCGTGGAGCGGGCTGGACCGGCGCGGCCTGGGTCGGCCCGTGTCGCTGGACCCGATGCTGGAAGACCTGCTGCACCTGCTCAACCGGCCGCAGCAGGAGGTGGACGGGCGCTTGTGGCTCGGCCACAGCGTTCGCGTGCTGGCCGCGGCCAAGGGCCAGTCCGGCGTCCTGGCGGTCCTCTCGCACGACCAGCTGACCCTGCGCCCGGCGTCCGCCGAGGGCCTCCCGCGCGAGGCCCTCTCCGTCCTCCCGCCGCTGTCCGCGGGCCCGGGGCACTCCGTGACGCTGCCGAGCTCCGACCTGGACGCCGCGGCGGCTCACGCCAACACGCCGGACGACCTGTACCAGGCCCTGCTGGCGCGCGGCATCCGCCAGGAGGACGCCCGCACCCTCGCCGACATGTTCCGCGACGTGGGCAACCGCGGCCAGTTCGGCGCCGCGAGCCGTGACAAGTGGGGCAAGCGCGTCCGCCACGAGCACGTCGTGTCGTTCTTCGACAACCCCCAGGGCCGCTACATCCAACTGCGCCGGGCCACCCCGGGCCAACAACCGTGGAGCACCGTCTCCCCCGTCGACACCCGCCGCCTGATCCAACACCTGGAATCCCTCACCACCCCCTAACCGGCGTGTCGAACCTTCAGGACTCGCGTGTCGAACACTCAGGTCCGCATGTCGAACCTCCAGAACCCCTGAGTTCAACGCTCAGGTCGAGGGGCGTCCCACGGTCGGGTGAACCGTGTACGGATCGACGGTCCCCGCCACTCGGTTGTGCATGATCGAACTACCTCCAGGCCTCCACGGGGCCTACTCGCGCACCCGTCTGCACAACCACCTCGGCGCCAAGTCGCTGCGCAACGCCATCGCCGACGGCCGCCTGGTCAGCTACTGCCGAACGGTCGTCATCCAACGGGAACGGATGGCGAACCTGCACACCCGGGCCGCTGCGGCGCTGCTCATGGCTGGGCAAGGCGCCGCGCTGGCGAGCCACACGGCGGTGTGGCTGCACGGCTGCACAGCGGCGGACACGAATCGCGTCCACCTGATGATGGGCTACGAGCGCAAACTCCGACCACGCCCGGATGTCGCGGTCCACTACGACAGCTACGACCCCGCGGACGTGGTCGACATCGACGGTCTGCGCACCATGGTGCTCGACTACGCTCTCGCCGACCTGCTGTGCCGGGGACGCCACCGTTCCACGGCCCTGGCCTGCGCGGATCAAGCACTCGGCGCCCTGCCGCCGCAGCAACGAGCCGCGTTCAAGGCCGACCTCGCGGTGCGCATCGCGGCACGTCGTGATTTCCGCGGCCGACGCCAAGGCGTGTTCCTCTTGGACCTGGCCACGGGCCTGCCCGAGTCCCCGCCGGAGAGCACGCTCCTGCTGATGATCGCCGAAGCGGGCTTCCCGCTGCCCGAGCCGCAGTACTCGGTCCGCGATCTGGACGACCAGGAGATCTGGCGGCTGGATCTCGCCTGGCCGGACCACCGCGTGGCCGTGGAGTACGACGGCTACGCGGCACACGTCGGCAAAGCCGAAGCCGACCAAGCCCGTGACGAGGACTTGCGGCGCCGCGGCTGGAAAGTGCTCCGGGCCGACGTTTCGGACCTGCGGAACCCCGTTCGCCTGTTCCGGCAGCTGAGTGTCGAGCTCAGCAGTCCTGCACGCAGGGCTCGCGCGTTCCGAACGTAGAACTCACGGGACCTGAGCGTTCGACACTCGGGACCTGAGCGTTCGACACGCCGGTCCCGAGTGTTCGACACGCGGGACCTGAAGGTTCGACACGCCGGGGGTCAGGGGCCGATGCCTTGGCAGGGGCGGGTGCGGAGGTCGGAGACGTAGTCGTCGGGGGCGCCCGCGGCTTCGGCGGCGTCGGCCACGACGCCGATGTAGCGGGCGGAGGGCAGACCTCCCTCGTAGGCGTCCAGGACGTAGAGCCAGGCGGTCACCGAGCCTTCCAGGGTCTGGACGCGCAGGCGGATCTTCTTGTAGAGCCCGAGGGCGCCTTCCCAGCGGTCGAGGCGGGACTCGTCACGCGGGCTCACGTCGTAGAGCACGCAGAACACCTGCGTGTCGGGGTCCTCGACGATGGTGGCGAGCGCGCCCTCCCAGCCCAGGTCCTCGCCACCGAACGTCAGACGCCATCCGGCGAGCCACCCGGTCCCCGCCATCGGGGAGTAGGGGGCTCGCTCCATCATCTGGTTCGGGTCCATGTTGGACCCGTACGCGGCATAGAGCGGCACGACGACAGCCTAGCGACCTCGCGATCACCGCGAGGTACCAGAAGACCGGACGACACACCCCGACACCCGACCGCGTACGGTTACCAGCGGCTGCAACCGGCGCAAACAGCGCCGAAGACCACGAGGAGGACGTGTCGTGACCCGCATCGTCATCATGGGCGGTGGCCCCGCAGGTTACGAGGCGGCACTGGTCGCGGCCCAGCACGGGGCCGACGTGACCATCGTGGAACGCGAGGGCCTCGGCGGCGCCTGCGTGCTCTACGACTGCGTGCCGTCGAAGACGTTCATCGCCTCCGCGGGTGGCCGCAGCGCCTTCCGCAACGCCGGTGAGCTGGGCATTCGCACCGACAACGCGGAAGCGGCGGTCGAACTGCCGGTCGTCCACGGACGGGTGAAGGGCCTCGCGCTCGCCCAGTCCGCCGACGTCCGGGCCCGCCTCCAGCGCGAGGGCGTGCGGATCGTCAACGGCGTCGGCAAGTTCTGCGACAACGCGCCCGGCCTCGCCCAGCACGAGGTCGTGGCCATCGCCGAGGACGGCACGAAGGAAGTCCTCCCGGCCGACGTGGTGCTCATCGCGACCGGCGCGACCCCGCGCGTGTTGCCCGGCGCCGAGCCCGACGGCAAGCGGATCCTGACCTGGCGGCAGATCTACGACCTCCCCGAGTTGCCGGAGCACCTGGCCGTCATCGGATCGGGTGTCACCGGTGTGGAGTTCGCCTCCGCGTACACCGAGCTCGGCGTGAAGGTGACCATGGTCTCCAGCCGCGATCGGGTGCTCCCCCACGAGGACGCCGACGCAGCCGTGGTGCTGGAGGACGTGTTCGCCGAACGCGGCACGGCGGTCGTCAAGCACGCCCGCGCGGACCGGGTCGAGAACGTCGGCGACGGCGTCCTGATTCACCTGGAAGACGGTCGCACGATCGAGGCGAGCCACGCCCTGATGACGGTCGGCTCGGTCCCGAACACCGCCGACCTCGGCCTGGACAAGATCGGCATCGAACTCGGCCGCGGCGGGTACATCCCGGTGGACCGGGTGTCGCGGACGAACATCGCCGGCGTCTACGCGGCGGGCGACTGCACGGGTCTGCTGCTGCTCGCGTCCGTCGCCGCCATGCAGGGCCGCATCGCCATGTGGCACGCGCTGGGCCAGGGCGTGAGCCCGATCAGGCTCAAGACGGTCGCGGCGAACGTGTTCACCAACCCCGAGATCGCGTCCGTCGGCATCAGCCAGCAGGCGATCGACTCCGGCGAGGTGCCCGCGCGCACCATCATGCTGCCGCTGGCCACCAACCCGCGGGCCAAGATGGAAGGCCTGCGGCGCGGCTTCGTCAAGCTGTTCTGCCGCCCGGCGACGGGTGTCGTCATCGGCGGCGTCGTGGTCGCGCCGAACGCCAGCGAGCTGATCCTGTCGATCACGCTCGCCGTGCAGAACCAGCTCACGGTGGACGACCTGGCGACCACGTTCTCGGTCTACCCGTCGCTGACCGGCTCGATCACCGAGGCCGGTCGCCAGCTCATGCGCCACGACGACCTCGACTGAGGCGAGAACGGCGCAGGACGACGGGCGCGAGGCCGGGGGCCGAGCCCGGAGAGGGCGCCGCTCACGGACGAGCGGCGCCCCCGACCGTCACTCCACCCAGTCGAAGGTCCTGGTCACGGCCTTCTTCCACTGCGCGTAGGTCTGGGCCCGGGTGTCGTCGTCCATGGCCGGGTCCCACTGCTTGTCCTGCGCCCAGTTCTGCCGGATGTCGTCCTCCGACTCCCAGAACCCGACCGCCAGCCCCGCCGCGTAGGCGGCGCCGAGCGCGGTCGTCTCGTTGACCACCGGCCTGATCACCGGCACGCCCAGGATGTCCGCCTGGAACTGCATCAGCAGCTCGTTCACGACCATGCCGCCGTCGACCTTCAACGACTTCAGCGGCACGCCCGAGTCGGCGTTCATCGCGTCGATCACCTCACGGGTCTGGAACGCCGTCGCCTCCAGCACCGCGCGGGCCAGGTGGCCCTTGTTCACGAACCGGGTCAGGCCGACGATCGCGCCACGCGCGTCCGAACGCCAGTACGGCGCGAACAAGCCGGAGAACGCGGGCACGAAGTACGCGCCGCCGTTGTCCTCCACCGTGCGGGCGTGCTCCTCGATCTCGGCGGCCGTCGTGATCATCCCGAGGTTGTCGCGCAGCCACTGCACCAACGAGCCCGTCACCGCGATCGAACCTTCGAGCGCGTACACCGGCGCCTGCGAGCCGATCTTGTAGCAGACGGTGGTGAGCAGGCCGTTCTCGCTCATCACCTTGTCCGTGCCCGTGTTGAGCAGCACGAAGTTGCCGGTGCCGTAGGTGTTCTTGGCCTCGCCCGGCGACAGGCACGCCTGCCCGAACGTCGCCGCCTGCTGGTCGCCGAGGATGCCCGCGATCGGCACGCCGGCCAGCGCGCCGCGCTCCCGGACCTTGCCGTACTCCTCGGACGAGGACCGGATCTCCGGCAGCATCGACAGCGGCACGCCCATGTCGGCCGCGATGCCCTCGTCCCAGCTCAGCGTGTCGAGGTCCATCAGCAGCGTGCGGGACGCGTTGGTGGGGTCGGTGACGTGCACGCCGCCGTCCACACCGCCGGTCATGTTCCACAGCACCCACGTGTCCATGTTGCCGAACAGCAAATCACCGGCCTCGGCACGCTCGCGCGCGCCCTCCACGTTGTCCAGGATCCAGCGGATCTTGGGACCGGAGAAGTACGTCGCCAGCGGCAGGCCGGTCTTGTCCCGGTACCGCTCCTGCCCGCCGCCGAGAGCCGCCAGGTCCTGGCAGATCCTGTCGGTGCGGGTGTCCTGCCAGACGATCGCGTTGTAGACCGGCTGCCCGGTGGTCCTGTCCCAGACGAGCGCGGTCTCGCGCTGGTTGGTGATGCCGACGGCGGCGATGTCCGCGGTGTGCAGGTCGGCCTTGGCCAACGCGCCCGCGGCCACCTGCCGGGTGTTGGCCCAGATCTCGTTCGCGTCGTGCTCGACCCACCCGGCCTTGGGGAAGATCTGCTCGTGCTCCTTCTGGTCGACGGAGACCACGCGGCCCGAGTGGTCGAAGATCATGCACCGGGTCGACGTCGTGCCCTGGTCGATCGCGGCCACGTGCTTCGTCATGCGCTGGAGTCCTTTCAGACCGGGAGAACCAGGTACAGGAGACCGGCGAGCAGGCCGCCGACCAGCGGTCCGACCACCGGCACCCAGGCGTAGCCCCACTCGGCGCTGCCCTTGTCGCGGATGGGCAGGATCGCGTAGGCGATGCGCGGCCCGAGGTCGCGGGCCGGGTTGATGGCGTAGCCGGTCGGCCCGCCGAGCGAGGCGCCGATGCCGATGACGACGAACGCGACGCCGGCGTAGCCGAGGGCGGAGTTGCCCAGCTGCGGCACGCCGTCCGCCGCCCCCTTCGCGGCCGGGCTCAGCAGGACCCACGCGACCAGCACGAACGTGCCGATCACCTCGGTGACGACGTTCCAGCCGGCCTTGGGGATGGTCGGGCCGGTGCAGAAGATGCCGCGCGTGCCCGCCGGGTCGTCGTGCGCGTCGAACTGCGCCTTGTAGGCCAGCCACGCGAGCACGGCGCCGATGAACGCGCCGACCATCTGCCCGGCGAAGTAGACGGGCACCTGGTCCCACGGTGTCTTGTCCGCGACGGCCAGGCCGAGGGTCACCGCCGGGTTGAGGTGCGCGCCGCTCGGCGCGGCGATGCTGGCGCCCGCGAAGACCGCGAAACCCCAGCCGATGTTGATCAGGAGCCATCCGCCGGCATTGCCCAGCGTGTCCTTCAGGACCACGTTGGCGACGACACCCGCACCCAGCAGGATCAGGATCGCGGTGCCCAGCACTTCCCACACGAAGATCGAGCCACTGCTCACTCGCCGACCTCCTCGCCTTGGCAGGAGGCAGCGCGGTCCGGGTCCGGCGGCGCTGCCCACCCCACAACGGTGGTTGACGCTAGTTCCGTCCAGATCGGTTGTCCACGGGTGGCGTACCAGCGGGTAACGTGGTCGAGTCAGTCCTGGTCCGCCCGGTCGGTTCGAGCATCAGGGAGGCGTCAGTGGCCACGCGCGAGCAGTACCCCTCCACCGCGGGCCGGCTGGGTCCGCTCGAACGCTCGACGTCCTGGGACCGGCTCGGCGCGGAGACGTTCGACCTGGTGATCATCGGTGGTGGCGTGGTCGGCGTCGGCGCCGCGCTGGACGCCGCGACGCGCGGCCTGCGGGTGGCGCTGGTCGAGGCGCGCGACCTGGCCTCGGGCACGTCGAGCCGGTCGTCCAAGCTGTTCCACGGCGGGCTGCGGTACCTGGAGCAGCTGGAGTTCGGGCTCGTGCGCGAGGCGCTGCGGGAACGCGAACTCATGCTGACCCGCCTGGCCCCGCACCTGGTCAAGCCGGTGCCGTTCCTGTACCCGCTGACGCACCGCGGGTGGGAGCGGCCGTACACCGCGGCCGGGCTGCTCATGTACGACACGATGGGCGGCGCGCGGTCCGTGCCCGGGCAGAAGCACCTGACCAGGGCAGGCGCCCTTCGGCTCGTGCCCGCGTTGAAGCCGTCGGCCCTGATCGGCGGGATCCGGTACTACGACGCGCAGGCGGACGACGCGCGGCACACCATGATGGTCGGCCGAACGGCGGCGCACTACGGGGCGGTCGTGCGGACGTCCACGCAGGTCGTGGGCTTCCTGCGGGAGGCGGACCGGGTGTCGGGCGTGCGGGTGCGCGACGTGGAGGACGGGCGGGAGACGTCCGTGCGGGCGCACGCGGTGATCAACGCGACCGGGGTGTGGACCGACGAGCTGCAGCGGCTGTCCGGCAGTCGCGGCCGGTTCCGGGTGCGCGCGTCGAAGGGCGTGCACATCGTCGTGCCGCGGGACCGGATCGTGTCCGAGTCGGGGTTGATCCTGCGCACGGAGAAGTCGGTGCTGTTCGTGATCCCGTGGCGGAATCACTGGATCGTGGGAACGACCGACACCGATTGGAACCTGGACCTGGCTCACCCCGCGGCGACCCGGTCGGACATCGACTACATCCTGGAGCACGTCAACTCGGTGCTGGCGACGCCGTTGACGCACGACGACATCGAGGGCGTGTACGCCGGGCTCCGGCCGTTGCTGGCGGGTGAGAGCGAGTCGACGTCGAAGCTGTCGCGCGAGCACGCGGTGGCGAGGGTGGCGCCCGGGTTGGTCGCGATCGCCGGCGGGAAGTACACGACGTACCGGGTGATGGGGGCCGACGCGGTGGACGCGGCCTCGGTCGACCTGCCGGGGCGGATCCAGCCGTCGATCACGGACAAGGTGCCGCTGATCGGGGCGGACGGCTACCACGCGCTGGTGAACCAGGCGGACCAGTTGGCGGCCCGGTACGGCCTGCACCCGTACCGGGTGCGGCACTTGCTGGACCGCTACGGGTCGTTGGTGCACGAGGTGCTGGGGTCGGCGGACGCGGAGCTGCTCAAGCCCGTGCCGGGCGCGCCGGACTACCTGCAGGTGGAGGTGGTCTACGCGGCGTCGCACGAGGGCGCGTTGCACCTGGAGGACGTGCTGACCCGGCGGACCAGGATCTCGATCGAGTACCCGCACCGGGGCGTGGAGTGCGCGTTGCCGGTGGCCCGCCTGATCGCCGGTGTGCACGGCTGGGACGACGCCATGGTGGCGCACGAGGTGTCGGTCTACACGGCCCGGGTCGACGCCGAGCGGGCGTCTCAGACGGAGCCGGACGACCAGGCCGCCGACGCCGTCCGCTCGTCCGCGCCCGAGGCCCGGCCGGAGATCGTGGAGCCGGTGAGCTGACCGAGACGCGGCGCCCGGACGAGCCGGGCGCCGCTGTGCGGTCAGGCCAGCGCCGCCAGGGCCGCGTGCACCATCACGCGCACGCCCACCAGCAGGGCGCGTTCGTCCAGGTCGAAGCCGGGCTGGTGGAGGTCCTTCTGCTTGCCGACGCCGTCCCAGACGCCCAGGCGGGCGAACGAGCCCGGCACGTGCTCCAGGTACCAGCCGAAGTCCTCGCCGCCCGACGACTGCTCCGTGCCGGCCAGCGCGTCCTCGCCCAGCGCCGCCTCGACGCCCGCGCGCAGCAGCATCGTGCTCTCCCGGTCGTTCACGACCGGTGGGACGCCGCGCCGGTGGTGCAGGTCGAAGCCGACGCCGGTCGGCGCCAGCAGCGCGCCCACCAGCTCCTTGATCAGCGGCTCCAGCTCGGCCCAGATGTCGCGGTCGCCGGTGCGCAGGGTGCCGCGCAGCACCCCGTCCTGCGGCACGGCGTTCGGGGCCTCCCCCGCGTGCACCGCGCCCCACACGAGGACGGTGCCCGAACGGGGGTCCACGCGGCGGGACAGCAGGCCCGGCAGTCCCGTGATCACGGTGCCCAGCGCGTGCACCAGGTCCGCCGTCAGGTGCGGCCGGGACGTGTGGCCGCCGGGTGAGGTCAGGCGCAGCTCCAGCATGTCGCTCGCCGAGGTGATCGCGCCGATCCGGGTGCCGATGCGGCCGACCTCCAGCCGCGGGTCGCAGTGCAGGCCGAAGATGCGCTCCACGCCGTCGAGGCCGCCCGCCGCCAGCACGTCCAGCGCGCCGCCCGGCATGACCTCCTCGGCGGGCTGGAACACCAGGCGGACCCGTCCGGGCAGCTCGGTGGCCGACGCCAGCGCCAGCGCCGCGCCCAGCAGCACGGTGGTGTGCGCGTCGTGCCCGCAGGCGTGCGCCACGCCGTCCACAGTGGACGAGTACGGGGCGCCGGTGTTCTCCGGCAGGGGCAGCGCGTCGATGTCCGCGCGCAGCGCCACGCAGCGCGGTCCGGAGCCGACGTCGCAGACCAGGCCGGTGCCGCCGGGCAGGATGCGCGGCTTGAGGCCGGCCGAGCGCAGCACGTCGGCGATCAGCTCGGTGGTGGCGAACTCGTGCCGGGAGAGCTCCGGGTGCGCGTGGAGGTGCCGGCGCCAGGCGACGACCTCGGAGGCGTTCGCCGCCAGCCAGTCGTCGAGCCACGAGGGTCCGCGACCCTCACCGGGATCATCCACAGGGGCAATGCTGACCCCGCGATCGGTCAACAGCACCTCGGCACCCTCCTCCGGCGGACGCGAGTCCAGGACCGTCATGCCACACCCGCCAGCAGTCGAGAGCGCTGCGCACCGTCGGTGGCAGCGGAAATTGTGGTCCAGGCGAGTGCGAGCGCCCCGTCGAGGACGGCTCGGTCGGCCGAGGCCGACGCACAGGCGGTCGCGAACTCGATTTGGTGGTTCACCGCGTCTCCGCAGTCGATGGCGATGGTCGGGTGGATGGCCGGCAGCGCACGGGTGATGTTGCCCATGTCGGTGCTGCCGATCTTCTCCTTGAGCTCCTCCTCGGGGCTCAACGGATGCCTGCCCAGCTCGATCGCGGCGCGCCGGTAGGCGTCCGCGAGCCAGGGGTCCGGGCTCAGCTCGGCGTACACCGGCGAGACCTTCACGACCTCGTGGGTGCAGCCGGTGGCGATGGCGCCCGCCTCGAAGCAGCGGTTCATCCGCTCCTCCAGCCGGCGCAGCGAGTCGAGGTCGTCGGCACGCAGGTCGAACATCGCCGACGTGCGCGCGGGCACGACGTTGGGCACGGTGCCGCCGCGCGTGACGATGCCGCTGACCATCTGGCCCGGCTCCAGGTGCTGGCGGGCGAGCCCGATGGCGACCTGGGCGACCGTGATCGCGTCGGCGGCGTTCACACCCAGGTGGGGCGCGGCGGCGGCGTGCGACGGCTTGCCCGTGTAGTGGACCTCGACGTCGGTGATGGCGAGCGATCGCGCGGCCACGGCCTCGTACGGGGCCGGGTGCACCATCATCGAGAACGCCACGTCGTCGAATACCCCGCGTTCGAGCATCAGCACCTTGCCGCCGCCGACCTCTTCCGCCGGG
This sequence comes from Actinosynnema sp. NPDC023794, assembly GCF_040639675.1. NCBI lineage: Bacteria > Bacillati > Actinomycetota > Actinomycetes > Pseudonocardiales > Pseudonocardiaceae > Actinosynnema > Actinosynnema sp. NPDC023794. Next base: position 110,958 of record NZ_JBFAFR010000021.1, read on the forward strand.
GTGCCGATCACCCGGACGGTGAGGCCGAGCTCGTCGGCCAGGTCACGCAGGGCGAGGGCCGCTCCGGCCGAGGCGGCGGCGATGACGTTGTGCCCGCACGCGTGGCCGACCTCGGGCAGCGCGTCGTACTCCGCGCACAGCCCCAGCACCAGCTCGCCGGAGCCGAACGACGCGGTGAACGCCGTCTCCAGGTCCGCGACACCGCGGTCGACCTCGAAGCCCTCGGCGGCCAGCAGGTCGGCGACCTTGGCCGCGCTGCGGTGCTCGGCGAACGCCTGCTCGGGCTCCGCGTGGATGCTGCGGGAGAGGTCTACCAGCGCATCCGAGTACCGCTCGACGGCCGAGCGTGTGCTCATCTTGAAGTCGGTACCCATTTGCGTCCATCCTGCATCACGGTCCGGCGGGCACGTCGCACCCCTGGTTGATCAACCGGCAACCGGTCGCGGCGATGCGCCAAGCGGTGCTCGATTTTCGGTCAGACCGATCACGCCCGCGCGACCGTGCGCGTTCGCGCAGGCCATGCTAGATGGCGACCACCTGTCGCCCCCGTGTTCCCAGGAAGTGGGAATCAGCCGGACTTGCGACCGGCCTTCCACTTCGACCAGCGCTTCTTGTTGCGCCAGTAGACGAGGGCGAACAGCAGCACCGCGATACCGCCGATCCACAACTTCCGGCGCGTCTCGGCGCCGGACGCGGGCTGCTCCTCCTGGGGGGCGTTGATGTCCGGGCCGGGTGGCACGGTGCCCTCGGGCTGGATGGTGCCGCCGGGCGCCAGGGTCTCCGTGGGCTGGGCCGCGAGGTGCGGCGCCGGCGTCACGGCGGCGCCTGTGCCCGACGCGGTGAAGACACCGGCCAGCACGAACAGGCACACCGCGAGCACAGATCGCCACATGGTCGCCAAGCCTAGCCACCGCCTTTCGTGGTTACCACTGTCGGTGGTCATCCAAACCGGCTTTCGTTCACGTGCTGTGAGCGAACAGGGCCGGAACGTGCCCGCTACGCGCCTTGCTCGGCGTCGGCGCGGAACGCGGCCAGGATGCGTTCGGCGGCCAGCGTGGCGGTCAGCTCACCGGCGCGCACCTGCCGTTCCACCTCGGGCACGACCGAGCGCACGCCCGGCGCCGCGCGCAGGCTCGTGAGCAGCTGGTCGTTCACCATGGCCCAGGTCCAGTCGACCTGCTGGCGACGTCGCCGCTCGGCCAGCCCACCGGCCGCCTCCAGGGTCTCCCGGTGCTTGACGACCTGCTGCCACACGGTGTCGAGCCCGGAGCCGTCCAGCCCGCTGCACGTCAGCACGGGCGGGTGCCACCGGGCGTCCGGCGGGCGCAGCAGCCGCAGGGCGCCGGCCAGCTCGCGGGCGGCCTTGCGGGCGTCCGGCTCGTGCGGGCCGTCGGCCTTGTTCACCGCGATCACGTCGGCCAGCTCCAGCACGCCCTTCTTGATGCCCTGGAGCTGGTCGCCGGTGCGGGCGAGGGTGAGCAGCAGCGAGCAGTCCGTCATGTTGGCCACCGCGACCTCGGACTGGCCGACCCCGACCGTCTCGACCAGCACCACGTCGTAGCCCGCGGCCTCGACCAGCACGATCGACTCGCGGGTCGCCCTGGCCACGCCGCCGAGCGTGCCGGAGGTCGGCGACGGCCGGATGAACGCCGCCTCGTCGACCGCGAGCCGGGCCATCCGGGTCTTGTCGCCCAGGATCGAGCCGCCGGTGCGGGTCGACGACGGGTCGACCGCCAGCACCGCCACCCGGCGGCCCTGCGCGGTCAGCATCGAGCCGAACGCGTCGATGAACGTCGACTTGCCGACGCCGGGCACGCCGGTGATGCCGACGCGGTGCGCGGCGCCCGAGTGCGGCAGCAGCTCGACCAGCAGCTCCTGCGCCGACGCGCGGTGGTCCGGGCGCGTGGACTCGACCAGCGTGATGGCACGCGCCAGCGTGCCCCGGTTGCCGGCGAGCACGCCCTTGGCGTACTCGCCGACGTCGACCGGCCTAGCCATCTCGTCCCGGCAGGTCGTCGTGGCCGAGCTGCCCGGCGAGCTCGCGCAGCAGGTCACCCGCCGCGTCGGCGATGACCGTGCCGGGCGGGAAGATCGCCGCCGCGCCCGCCTCGCGCAACGCGTCGAAGTCCTGGGGCGGGATCACGCCGCCGACCACGATCATGATGTCCTCGCGGCCCATCTCCGCCAACGCCGAGCGCAGCGCGGGCACCAGCGTGAGGTGGCCGGCGGCCAGCGACGACACGCCGACGATGTGCACGTCGGCCTCGACGGCCTGGCGCGCGACCTCCTCCGGTGTCTGGAACAGCGGGCCGACGTCCACGTCGAAGCCGAGGTCGGCGAACGCGGTCGCGATCACCTTCTGGCCGCGGTCGTGCCCGTCCTGGCCCATCTTGGCGACCAGGATGCGCGGCCGACGCCCTTCTGCCTCGGCGAACGCCTCCACCACCTCGCGGGTGGCCACCACGTTGGACACCGATCCCGCCTCCTCCCGGTAGACGCCGGTGATGGTGCGGATCTGCGCGGAGTGCCTGCCCCACACCTTGCCCAGCGCCTCGGAGATCTCCCCGACGGTGGCCTTGGCGCGGGCCGCGGAGATCGCCAGCTCCAGCAGGTTGCCGTCGGAGCCGGCGGCACCGGTCAGCGCGGCCAGCGCGGAGTCCACGCGGGCCTGGTCGCGTTCTTCGCGCAACCGTGCCAGTTTCGCCAGCTGCTGCGCCCGCACACCGGCGTTGTCGACCTTGAGCACGTCGATCTTCTCGTCGAACTCGACCTGGTACTTGTTCACGCCGATCACCGGCTGCCGGCCGGAGTCGATGCGCGCCTGGGTGCGCGCGGCGGCCTCCTCGATGCGCAGCTTCGGGATGCCCGCCTCGATGGCCTGCGCCATCCCGCCCGCGGCCTCGACCTCGGTGATGTGGGACCACGCGCGGTGCGCCAGGTCGTGCGTGAGGCGCTCCACGAACGCGCTGCCGCCCCACGGGTCGATCACCCGCGTGGTGCCGGATTCCTGCTGGAGCAGCAACTGGGTGTTGCGGGCGATGCGCGCGGAGAAGTCCGTCGGCAGCGCCAACGCCTCGTCCAGCGCGTTGGTGTGCAACGACTGCGTGTGCCCCTGCGTGGCGGCCATCGCCTCGACGCACGTGCGCGCGACGTTGTTGAACACGTCCTGCGCGGTCAGCGACCAGCCGGATGTCTGGCAGTGCGTGCGCAGGGACAGCGACTTCGGCGATTTCGGGTCGAACGTCTTGACCAGCTTCGCCCACAGCAGCCGGGCGGCGCGCATCTTGGCGACTTCCATGAAGAAGTTCATGCCGACCGCCCAGAAGAACGACAGCCGCGGCGCGAACGCGTCGACGTCCAGTCCCGCGTCACGGCCCGCCCGCAGGTACTCCACGCCGTCCGCGAGCGTGTAGGCCAGCTCCAGGTCGGCCGTCGCGCCGGCTTCCTGCATGTGGTAGCCGGAGATGGAGATGGAGTTGAACTTCGGCATCCGCCGCGAGGTGAACGCGAAGATGTCCGAGATGATCCGCATGGACGGCTTCGGCGGGTAGATGTAGGTGTTGCGGACCATGAACTCCTTGAGGATGTCGTTCTGGATGGTCCCGGCGAGCTGCTCGGGCGCCACCCCCTGCTCCTCGGCCGCGACGACGTACAGCGCCAGGATCGGCAGGACCGCGCCGTTCATGGTCATCGACACGCTCATCTTGTCGAGCGGGATCCCGTCGAACAGCCGGCGCATGTCGTAGATCGAGTCGATGGCCACGCCCGCCATGCCGACGTCACCGGCCACGCGGGGGTGGTCGGAGTCGTAGCCGCGGTGGGTGGCCAGGTCGAAGGCGACGGAGAGGCCCTTCTGGCCGGCCGCGAGGTTGCGGCGGTAGAAGGCGTTGGACTCCTCGGCGGTGGAGAACCCGGCGTACTGCCGGATCGTCCACGGCTGGTTGACGTACATCGTCGGGTACGGGCCGCGCAGGAACGGCGCGATGCCCGGGTAGGTCGCGAGGAAGTCGAGGCCCTCGGTGTCGGCGGCCGCGTAGACGGGTTTGACGCCGATGCCCTCGGGCGTCTCCCACGTCAACGCGTCCGCGCCCTTGCCGGTCGTCTCCTGGAGCGCGGCGTGCCACTGCGCGGCGTCGGCCGCGGTGGTGGGTTCGCCCAGGTCGACGTCGGCGAAGTTCGGGATCATCGCTGGACTCCAAGGTATTCGAACGTGCGCTCCAGCACTTCCAGGGCCGGGCAGCCGGTGAAGACGTGCTCGTCGACGTCGACGTCGGGGTGCTTGCCGGCCAACAGGATCCGCTCCGCGCCCGCTTCGCGCAGCGCTCGCGCCACGGGTGCGGCCAGTTCGGCGTAGGCGGCGTCGCTGCCGCACAGGCACGCGATCCGGGCGCCGCTCTCGCGGAACTTCGCGACCACGTCGTCCACTGCGGTGGTCGGACCGGCGTCCGGCGTCTCGATGCCGCCCGCCTGGAACAGGTTCGCCGCGAACGCGGCCCGCGCGGTGTGCGCGGCGACCGGGCCCAGGGTGGCCAGGAAGACCTTCGGGCGTTCAGGGCCGGCGTCGGCCGCGTCCCGCAGCGCCTCGAAGTCCTGGGCGTAGCGGATGCGCGGCAGGGGCCGGGTTCGGGGCCCCGGGATTGTCGGACCCTTCTGGGAGAATGAAGACCGGGGATCCCCCGAGGGGGACTCCTGCGAAGCGTGGTCGTCGCCGGGTTCTCCGGGTGCGGGCGGGCGGATCACGGGTTGCTCGCCGAGGTTCGGGAACTCGCTGACGCCGGTCAGGGCGTCGGTCCGGTCGGCCAGGTTCGCCCGGCGCCGTTCCCAGGTGGCCGCGATCCGGTCGCCGACCAGGTCGAACGCCGCCGGCAGCCCGCCGGCGGCCTCGATCTCGCGGAACCACGCCCAGGCCGCCCGCGCGAGGTCGTCGGTGAGCCGCTCCACGTACCAGGAGCCGCCCGCCGGGTCGATCACGGCGGCCAGCTTCGACTCCTCCAGCAGCAGCGACTGCGTGTTGCGGGCGATGCGCCGGGCGAAGTCGTCGGACAGGCCGATCGCGTGGTCGAACGGCAGCACGGTCACCGCGTCCGCGCCGCCGAGGCCCGCGCCGAAGCACGCCACGGTGGTGCGCAGCATGTTCACCCACGGGTCACGGCGGGTCATCATCGCGGGCGACGTGACCGCGTGCTGCAGTTGCGGGCTCGGCGCGCCGGCGACCTCGGTGACCCGCGCCCAGAGCCGCCTGGCGGCCCGGAACTTGGCGATGGTGAGGAACTGGTCGGCGGTCGCCGCGTACCGGAACTCCAGCAGCCGCACGGCTTCCGCGACGTCCAGCCCGGACTCGGTCAGGTGCCGCAGGTACGCCACACCGGCCGCGAGGGACGCGCCCAGCTCCTCCGCGTCCGAGCCGCCTGCCTCGTGGAACGGCAGGCCGTCCACGACGACCAGGCGCAGTCCGGGGAACTCCCGCGTCCTGGCGAGCAGGTCGGTCAGGGCGGCGAGGTCGGCGGGCTGCCCCGTGCGCGCCTGCACGCCCAACGGGTCCGCCCCGACGTTGCCGCGCACCTCACTGGCGAGCACGGGCCGCTGGTCCCAGACCCGCAGCATGGCCCGCCCGGCTTCGAGGAAGTCCACGCCCCCGTCCACGACCACCGGCGCGAGGTCCAGGTAGACGTCGGCCAGCACGTCGTCGTAGGCGGCCGGGTCGAGCCCTTTGAGCCACAGCGACGTGACGCCGTTCTCCAGGTCTGCCATCACCGCCTCGCGGTCGGCGGCCCGGTGCTGCTGGCGGACGTCCCAACCCTCGACCGCGCCCTGCGGCCGACCGCCCCTGGTGAACGGGGCCAAGCCGGGGAAACCGGCGTCCGGCGCCCGGTCGGCGGCGGTGTAGAGCGGCTGCACGGCGATGCCGTCGTAGGTGGTGGTGATCAGCGAGCCGAAGTCCGCGCCCGACTTGCGCAGCACGCCTCGGACCAGGTCCAGCCACTGTTCGCGGTCAGGGGTGGTGAATTCGGCGGCCAACGCCAACTCGCCTGACGGCTCCATCATGCTCCGCAGTGTTACTCACCGGTAGTTCGGCGGCTATGTGAGGTTCACCGCCGTGAACGATGCAGATGCCAGTCTTCCACCCTGGTGGATGATGCCCCAGTGTGGATGATGGCGCAGTGGAATCCGAGCGACTGATCGCCGGCCGCTACCGCCTGCGGCACGTCCTGGGGCGCGGCTCGATGGGCACCGTCTGGGCGGCGCACGACGAGGTGTTGCGGCGGGACGTCGCGGTGAAGGAGATCCTGCGCCCGGAGGGCGGGCCGGACGACGAGGACGAGGTGCTCCGGGAACGCACGCTCCGGGAGGCGCGCTCGGCCGCGGCGCTCGCGCACCCGAACCTGGTCACGTTGTACGACGTGGTGCAGGTCGAGGGCGACCCGTACGTGGTGATGGAGCTGGTGCCGTCGTCGTCGTTGGCGGAGGTCGTGCGGCAGCGCGGTCCGTTGACCGACGTGCAGGGCGCGGTGGTGGCGGACGCGGTGGCCGCCGCGCTGGAGGCCGCGCACCGGGCCGGGATCACGCACCGGGACGTGAAGCCGGGCAACGTGCTGGTGGCCGACGACGGTCGGGTGAAGCTGACCGACTTCGGCATCGCCCGCAACGTCGCCGAGGCCACCCTGACCAGCCGCGGGATCACGTTGGGGACGCCCGCGTTCATCGCGCCCGAGGTGGCGGCGGGCGGGGCGGTGTCGTTCGCGGCGGACCAGTGGTCGTTGGGCGCGACGCTGTTCGCGGCGATGACCGGGCAGCAGCCGTACGAGGGCGCGAACGTGCTGCAGACGATCAACCAGGTGGTGCACGGCGACGCGCCGTCGGCGTCGGCCTGCGGCGCGCTGGAGCCGGTGGTCGCGGGCCTGATGGTGAAGGCGCCGGACGACCGGATCACGTTGGCCGAGGTGCGGCGGCTCGTCCGGCCGTTGCTGCCGGAGCCGGGCGTCGACGTGTTCCCGGCGTCGTCGGCCACCCGGCCGGTGGTGGAGGTCGTGCGGCCGGCGCTGGTCAAGCCGCCGATACCGCCGGAGACGCCGCTGGCCGCCGATCCCGGGCCGTTGCCGTTCATGGTGGCGGAGGCGCCGACGCGCGAGCTGACCCGGCGGCCGGGGTTGACGGTGCTGGTGGCGTTGTCGGCGGTGGTGCTGTTCGCGATCGGCAGCGTGTCGGGCTTCGCCTTGACCAGGACGGTCGCCGGCGCGTCCCTCCTGCCGCCGCCGACCCAGGAGGCGCCGTCACCGCCCGCGATCACCGAGACGCCGTCGCTGCTGCCGACCACGGCGTCGGCCGCGGCGGCGAACGGCGAGCAGGGCGCGGAGTTCACCATCGAGGTGGGGCCGGACTGGACCAGCTTCCTGGAGCAGCGGTCGAACAACGGGCTCGGCCCGAGCACGGTGGTGCACCTGGTCGCGCCGAACGGGTGGTACGAGGTGACGGTCCAGCGGTTCCCGGACTACTACGAGCGGAACACGATCGAGGACTACCTGCGGCTGGTGCGCTCGCGGTGGGCGGAGGACCAGTACTTCGGCGAGGCCCTGGAAGCGACCGACGTCCTGCCGCCGGGCGGCAAGGAGCCGGGCGTCCAGTACAGCTACCGGACCGTCGAACGGGCCACCCCGCTGGCCCGCGGCACCGTCTCCCCCGGCCCCGACCTGCGCCGCAGCCGGTATTCGCGGGTGCTGCCCCGCGGCAACGACCTGTGGGTGGTCGAGGTCGTCGTGCCGACCGAGCAGGAGGAGACGGGGCGGAGCCGGCTGTTCGACACGATCGCGCCGACGTTCCGGGTGACCGACTAGGCGAATGCGGCGACATCCGCCGCCGAATACCGGTCGGTCCATCACCGAACCGAACGCGCGGTCGCGTCGTGGCGTGCGATAGCGGTGATCGTGGCCGCTATTCCGATGACGGCGGTCGTGATCGCGGCGGTGATCGGCCAGCCGAACCATTCGACGGCGGTCGCGCCGAAAGCGGTGCCGAGGCTTCCGCCCACGAAGTACACCAGCATGTACGCGCTGTTGAAACGCGCGGGCGCCGCCGGGTCGAGGGACAGAACGGTGCTCTGATTCGCGACCTGGGCGGCGAAGAGACCGGCGTCGAACAGGGCCAGGCACACAAGGGTCACGACGGTGTTCGCGAGCGTGAAGCCGAGGACGACCGCGGCGGTCCCGGCCACGGCCAAGCCCGCCAGGACGACGCGCCGCGCGCCCACTCGATCGGTCCAGGCGCCGGCGGCCTGTGTCGCGACGACACCGGTGAGGCCGGCCAGCGCGTACAGGCCGATCCGATCGGCCGAGTACGAGTGCGGCGGCGCGGAGAGGGCCACCGCGAGCCCGGACCACACGGCGCAGAACCCGAAGAACCACAGCGCGCCGCGAACTGCCGCGAGCCGGAGCGGCGCGTGCCGGGCGAACAACCCGGGAATCGAGCGCAGGGTGGCGAGGTAGCCGTGCCCGACGCCGCCCCGCGCGGCCGGGAGCACCGACAGCGAGCACAGCGCGACCAGCGCGCAGGCGGCAGCGAACACGAGGAGCGTCCCGCGCCAGCCGATCTCGTCGGCGAGCCGACCGCCCACGATCCTGCCGGCGAGGATCCCGGCCGAGATCCCGGCGGTGACGATTCCCAGGACAGTCGCGCGTCGACGTTCGCCGGCGAGCCGGCCCGCCAGCGAACCGAGTCCCGCACCCACCGCCGAACAGGCTCCGATCACGCCGACCACCAGTCCCAGCACCACTGCGCTGCCCACCGCGGCACTCGCCGCCAACGCGACTGCCAGGACCCCGAACTGAACCGCGAGCACCCGTCTCGGGGAGAAGCGGTCGACCAGCGGAACGAGCAGGCCGAGTCCGACCAGGTAGCCGACCGGGCCGCACGCGAGCGCGATTCCGACCGCGGCGGCGGAAGAGCCCAGGGAATCCGCGACATCCGCGATCGCGGGCTGCAGCGGGTAGATCGTGGACGTCCCGAGCGCGGCCGCAAACGACATGAACCACACCGCGGGTCCACGCGGTCGGGCGGCGATCGGATTCTTGGCGGCGGGGTGAACATCCACAGGAATCGACCGTAGGGAGGCGCCAGTCCGAATGCCGGCGGATTCTCGACCATTCGCTCGGCGAACGGCGTGGTCTTCCGGGTCTTCGGATTCCGCAGCGCACACGTGACTGCGGTCGGGCCGCACGGGTCGCGCACGGCACGGCGGATCGCCGATCGGTCGGATGCCACGTCCCACTGCTCCACCCGTCAACCGCTCCGCCCATCGCGGCGCCGGTGGGACCGCGGCACTGCGGGCACCGGCGAGAGGCGGCTATTAGGCTCGCGCCCGTGACCGGTATCGATGAGAACACCACCCCTGAGGCCCTGGCCTCCGACGCGGCCAAGGCGCTGGCCGAGCGGACCGGCGTGGGCAGGCACGACATCGCCGTCGTCCTCGGGTCGGGGTGGCGCCCCGCCGCCGACCTCATCGGCGAGCCCGACGCCGAGGTGCCCATGGGCGAGCTGCCCGGGTTCGAGGCGCCCACCGCCGTCGGCCACGGCGGCACGGTGCGGTCGGTGAGCGTCGGCGACAAGCACGTGCTGGTCATGCTCGGCCGGACGCACGGGTACGAGGGCAAGGGTGTGGCCAAGGTCGTGCACGGCGTGCGCACGGCCGCCGCGGCGGGTGTCGGCACGGTCGTGCTGACCAACGCGGCGGGCGGGTTGCGGCAGGGCATGGCGGTCGGCCAGCCGGTGCTGATCAGCGACCACCTGAACCTGACCGCGTCGTCGCCGCTGGTCGGGGCGCGGTTCGTGGACCTCACCGACCTCTACTCGCCACGCCTGCGCGACCTCGCCCGGGAGATCGACCCGTCACTGGAGGAAGGTGTCTACGCGGGCCTGCCCGGACCGCACTTCGAGACGCCCGCCGAGATCCGGATGCTGCGCACGATGGGCGCGGACCTGGTCGGCATGTCCACCGTGCTGGAGGCGATCGCGGCCCGCGCGGAGGGTGTGGAGGTGTTCGGCCTGTCCCTGGTGACGAACCTGGCCGCGGGCATCACCGGCGAGCCGCTCAACCACGAAGAGGTGCTGGAGGCGGGCCAGGCGGCGGCGAGCCGGATGGGCGCGCTGCTGCGCGAGCTGGTGACGCGGGCATGACCCTCGCCCCGGCCCTGCGCGACGCGGCGTTCCGCTGGATCGCCGACGACCCCGACCCGGCGACGCGCCTGGAGCTGCAGACCGTCGTGGCGCGGGCGATGGGCGGTGACGCCGCCGCGGCCGACGAGGTGGCCGACCGGATGGCGGGCCCGCTGACGTTCGGCACGGCGGGGCTGCGCGGTCCCGTGCGGGCCGGGCCGAACGGGATGAACCGGGCCGTGGTCATCCGCACCACGGCCGGCCTCGCCGCGTGGCTCAAGGCGCACGGGCACGTCGGCACGGTGTTCGTGGGCCGGGACGCGCGGCACGGGTCGGAGGACTTCGCGGCGGCGGCGGCCGGTGTGCTGGCGGGCGCGGGGTTCACCGTGCGGGTGCTGCCGGGACCGTTGCCGACGCCGATGCTGGCGTTCCTGGTCAAGCGGCACGCCGCGGTGGCGGGGGTGCAGATCACCGCGTCCCACAACCCGCCCGCGGACAACGGCTACAAGCTGTACCTGGCGGGTGGCGGGCAGATCGTGCCGCCGGAGGACCGCGAGATCGAGGCGGCGATCCGGGGCGTGCCCGCGGCCGTGTCGGTGCCGATGTCGGAGGACTACCTGCCGGTGTCGGACGGCGAGCTGGACGAGTACCTGGAACGGGTCGCGTCGCTGCCGCGCGGCGCCCAGCGCGACCTGCGCGTGGTGTTGACGCCGATGCACGGGGTCGGCGGCGCGACGGCGGTGGAGGCGTTGCGGCGGGCCGGGTTCACCGACGTGCGGGTCGTGCGCGAGCAGGCCGTGCCGGATCCGGAGTTCCCGACCGTGGCGTTCCCGAACCCGGAGGAGCCGGGCGCGGCGGACCGGTTGCTGGCGCTGGCGGCGGCGGAGGACGCCGACCTGGCCATCGCACTGGACCCCGACGCCGACCGGTGCGCGCTGGGCGTGCGCGAGCGGGACGGGTCGTGGCGGATGTTGCGCGGCGACGAGACCGGCGTGCTCCTCGGCTCCCTGGTGCTGTCCACTGTGGAGAGCCCGGACCCGTTGGTGGCCACCACGATCGTGTCGTCCTCGTTGCTGAAGTCGATCGCACGGGCGCACGGCGCGCGTTACGCGGAGACGTTGACCGGGTTCAAGTGGCTGGTGCGCGCGGGCGACGGCCTGGTGTTCGCGTACGAGGAGGCGCTGGGCAACTGCGTCGACCCCGCGTACGTCAACGACAAGGACGGCATCTCGGCGGCCGTGGTGGCGTGCGACCTGGCGGCCGGGTTGAAGGCGTCCGGCCGGACCCTGCTGGACGCGCTGGACCAGCTCGCCGTCGACCACGGCCTGCACCTGACCGACCAGGTCTCGCTGCGGTTCACCGACCTGAGCCGGATCGGCGCGTTGATGGCCCGGTTGCGCGGCCGGCCGCCGGCGGGTTTCGCGTTCGAGGACCTGCTGCCGGAGGCCGACGTGGTCAGGCTGACCCGCGAAGGCGTGCGGGTGGTCGTGCGGCCGTCCGGCACCGAGCCGAAGCTCAAGGCGTACCTGGAGGTCGTGGAACCGGTGTCCGACGACCTGCCGGCCGCCCGGGTGCGCGCTCGGGACCGGTTGGCCGAGCTGCGGGCTCAGGTGTCCGAGCTGCTCGCGGACTGAGCGGTCACGAGGCCAGGGCGAGCAGCAGGCACAGCACGGCGACGACGAGCGCACCGCCCGCCACCAGGTAAGGACGCCTGGTCGGCGGGCTCACCGGGCGCGACCGGTGCTGCGTGACGGCGGCGACCGAGATGCGGCCGGAGATGTAGCTGACGGTGCACAGCGCGACGCCGGTCGCGAGGATCATCGTGTTGACGTCCCACGGGCTGTGGTCGACACCCGGCCACAGGGCGATGAACACCAGCGGCAGGCCGATCAACCCGACCCCGATCCCCACCCCGGCGCCCCAGGTGATCCGCCGGTTCCGCTTCATCGTGGCGATGCTGCGAGTTTCCATGACTCCCTCCCGGTCACTACACACTTCAAGACGTGCGGCGGCCCCACCGGTTCCCGCGCGCCGATTGTCGATCTTGCTACGCCGGCCGCACAGCCGCCGACCCGGCCACCTGCCCGAGCCGTTGACCAGGTATGACGGCTTGCCGGGCAGGATCGATGCTACCGAGCGGTTGCCGCGCCGCGCCGATCGCGGCAACCTGGGCCGCGTGCCCCGCCTGCTGATCGTGCACCACACGCCGTCGCCCGCGATGCAGGAGCTGTTCGAGGCGGTGGTCGAGGGGGCGAACGACCCGGAGATCGACGGTGTCGAGGTCGTGCGGCGGCCGGCGTTGGGCGCGACGGTGACGGACGTGCTGGAAGCCGACGGGTTCATCTTGGGCACGCCCGCCAACATCGGCTACATCAGCGGCGCGTTGAAGCACTTCTTCGACACGATCTACTACCCCTGCCTGGACGCCACGCGCGGCCGGCCGTTCGGGGCCTACGTGCACGGCAACCTGGGCACGGAGGGCGCGGTGAAGGCGGTGCGGGACATCACGACCGGGTTGAAGTGGCGGCCGGTGGTGGAGACGCTGAGCCTCACCGGCGCGCCGGGCGCCGACGCGCGGGAGCGGTGCCGGGAGTTGGGCGCCACGGTCGCGGCCACGTTGCTGTGATCGGGTGATCCATCACGCTCCGATGTGATCGGTAACGCACCGCCTACCGCGTTCGACAGACTGCCGCGACGACATGTGGAGGCAGTCATGACCCAACCGGTCGGTCCCCCGCCGATGTGCGGTTCCTGCGGCGCGTACCTGCAGCCGCCGAGCGTCAACTGCGCCGTCTGCGGTGCGACGCAGTGGCCGGCGACGCAGGCCCCGCCGCCGCACCCGCCCGCGCACCCCGCGCCCTACGGGATGCCGGTGCGCGGCGTGGTGACCGCCAAGAACCCCGGCATCGCGGTGCTGCTGTCGTTGCTGTGGCTCGGGGCGGGCAACCTCTACGCGGGGCAGACGGTGCTCGGCGTGATCCTGCTGCTGGCGAACTTCCCGTTGATCCTCCTGGCCATGACGGTGCTCGGGCTGATCATCGCGTTCCCCGTGTGGGTGGTGCTGGTGATCGTGTCGATCGTGCTGGCCATGCAGGGCGCGAAGGACTTCAACCGGCGCAACGGCATCGTGGTCCGGTAGCGCCTACCGGCCGAGCGAGGGCAGCACCTCGGTCGGGTAACGGGCGCCGGCGACCGCGTCGGGCGGCACGGCCGCGGCGATGCGGGCCAGCTGCGCCTCGGTCAGCTCGAGGTCCGCGGCGGCGGCGTTCTCCTCCACGTACTTCACCCGCTTGGTGCCCGGGATCGGCACCGCGCCCTGGTGGTGGACCCACGCCAACGCGATCTGCGCCGCCGTCACGTCGTGCTCCCGTGCCACCTCGCGCAGCGACTCCACCAGCGCCAGGTTGCGGTCGAAGTTCCCCTCCGCGAACCGCGGCTGGCCGACCAGGCGGAAGTCGCCGGCCGCGAAGTCGTCCTTCGACGTGTACCGGCCGGTGAGGAAGCCGCGGCCGAGCGGCGAGTACGCGACGATGCCGATGCCCAGCTCGCGGCACGTGGGCACGACCTCGGCCTCGATGTCGCGCGACCACAGCGACCACTCGGTCTGCACGGCCGCGACCGGGTGCACGGCGTGCGCCCGCCGGATCGTGTCCGCGCCCGCCTCCGACAGGCCGATGTGCCGGACCTTGCCCTGCTCGACGAGCTCGGCCATCGCGCCGACGGTGTCCTCGATCGGCACCTTCGGGTCGACCCGGTGCTGGTAGTACAGGTCGACGTGGTCCACGCCCAGCCGGCGCAACGACGCGTCGGCGGCCTGCCTGACGTACTCCGGGTCGCCGCGCAGACCCCACTGGGACCGGGGCAGCCCCGGGTCGCGGACGATGGCGAACTTCGTCGCCAGCACGACCTCGTCACGGCGGTCCTCGATCGCGCGGCCGACCAGCTCCTCGTTGGTGAACGGCCCGTACATGTCGGCCGTGTCGAGGAACGTGACGCCCAGGTCGAGGGCGCGGTGGATGGTGGCGGTCGACTCGGACTCGTCACCGGGGCCGTAGAAGTCGCTCATGCCCATGCAGCCCAGACCCTGCGCGCTCACCTCGAGCGCGCCCAACCGGCGGTTCTCCACGGTCGTCCTCCTCGCTCACTTGTTCGACAGTCGCAGGAACTCCGGCGGGTACCGGTCACCGGCGACGGCGGGTGCGGCGGCCTCGATCGCGCGGAGCTCGTCCGCGTCCAGCTCCAGCCCGGCGGCGGCGACGTTCTCCTCCAGGTACCGCACCCGCTTGGTGCCGGGGATCGGGACGACGTGCTCACCCTGGTGGTGCACCCAGGCCAGCGCCAGCTGTCCGGCCGTGACGCCGCGTTCGGCGGCCAGCGCGCGCAGCGCGTCCACGATGGCCGTGTTGCGGGCGAAGTTCTCCTCGGCGAACCGGGGCAGGCCGCGCCGCATGTCGTCCTCGGCCAGGTCTGCGACGGACGTGACGCGGCCGGTGAGGAAACCCCGGCCGAGCGGCGAGAACGGGACGATGCCGATGCCCAGCTCGCGGCACGTGGGCGCGACCTCGGCCTCGATGTCGCGCGTCCACAGCGACCACTCGCTCTGCAGGGCGCTGATCGGGTGCACGGCGTGGGCGCGGCGGATCGTCGCGGCGCTCGCCTCGGACAGGCCGAGGTGACGGACCTTGCCCTCGGCGACCAGCTCGGCCATCGCGCCGACGGTCTCCTCGATCGGCACGTCCGGGTCGACCCGGTGCTGGTAGTAGAGGTCGATGTGGTCGACGCCGAGGCGGCCCAACGACGCGTCGACGGCCTGCTTGACGTAGGCGGCGTCACCGCGCGGCCTGCGGTCCGGGTCGCCGAGCCCGAACTTGGTCGCGAGCACGACCTCGTCGCGGCGGCCCTTGATCGCCCGCCCCACCAGCTCCTCGTTCGCGCCCGCGCCGTAGACGTCGGCGGTGTCGAGGAGCGTGACGCCGAGGTCGAGCGCGCGGTGGATGGTGGCGACGGACGCGACCTCGTCCCCCGCGCCGTAGGACTGGCTCATGCCCATGCAGCCCAGGCCCTGGTTGCCGACCCGGAGTTCGCCCAACGACCTCACGCGGTGATCCCCTCGACGAAGGTGTGCTCGATCTGCTCGTAGTGCGTGATCTTGTACTCGAGCACTTCCAGGCACGACTGCAGCTCGGCGATGCGCTCGCGGACGGCGGCGCGGTGCTCGAACAGCATCTGCTTGCGGCGACCGGCGGTGGCCGCGCCGCGGTGCCTGAGCTGCGCGTACTCGCGCATCATGCGAATGGGCATGCCGGTGGTGCGCAGCCGGGTCAGGAAGGCGAGCCAGCCGAGGTCGTCGTCGCTGTAGTTGCGCCGCCCACCGGAGTCCCGGGCGGGCGGGTCGACCAGGCCGATCCGTTCGTAGTAGCGCAGGGTGTCGATCGACAACCCACTGCGCTCGGCCGCTTGAGCGATCGAGTAAGTCACGGTGTCGACCGTAGGAGCTGGAGTGCACTCCAGGTCAACCCGATTCGCGGTGTCCGGCGCCGCCGCCCCGCACGGGGCCGTCGTTCAGTCGTCCTTGGGCATTCCCCATGCCTCCAGGTGGGCCGCCATGCCGCCCACGTCGATCTGCTCCCGGCCGAGCGCGCGCACCAGGTCGAGGGCTTCGTCCTCCTCGGCGTCGATCCACCAGCCGTTGATGTCGCACAACGTCACGGCGGCGACCCAGCCCAGCCGCCAGTTGCCCTCGGCCAACGGGCGCGTGCGGACGATGGAGTCGAGCAACGCGGAAGCTTTGAGCCAGAGCGTGTCGTACGCCTCGACCCCCAGCACTGTGGCCCTGGGGCGGTGGGCTGCGGAGTCGAGGAGACCTAAGTCGCGCACGACCAGATCCCCGCCGGTGACGGCGGTCGCCAGCACGAGCAAGTCGCCGGCGTCGAGGTAGTTGACCACTGCTTGACGCGCTCCCTGTCCTGAGGGGCGGGGACTCCGGCGCGGCCACGCCGCATCCGGGACGTCTCCGGCGCCACCACCCACCCCCTCAGGTCCGTATCGCCTCCCCGCCCTGGAGGCGGCGAGGATGTTGTCGGCCGCGTTGTGCACCGAAGCGCAACCTGGACGCAGCCCGATCTTCAACGGCGCACCATACCGGTGCGCTTCGGACCGCCGTGGCCGTTCACACATGTATATGGGTGAACGGCCTATGCCGCACCGGTTGAGCTGCATGGATTGATCGTATCGAACATATGTTCGAACGGCGAGGGCGCCAGCGTGCGACCACCCGAAGGTGTGTCGTCGTGGTCAGTGAGTAATCGGTCGGGCGCCCTCAGTACGGGAACCCGCACCCGGGGTCGACCCGATCAGGCGGAGCCGAGGCGGTCGAGCAGGCCCCGGTACTTGGGGAGCACGCGTCCGAGGACCTCGGAAAGCTGCTCCTCCTTCTGCAGCCTGGCCCACCGCTCGGCCAACGCCAAGCGCACGACCTCCTGCTTCGAACGGCCCTCGGCTGCGGCGAGCTCGTCGAGCCGCCGGTTCTCCTCGTCACTCAGACGCAGGGTCATCGCCATGGAGAATGACGGTACCAACTTGATACCACGATGGCCAGGCCGCGAATTATAACAGTGTTGCGATACGATGCCCCGGTGCCACGACCGAAGACACATGACGATGCGCTCCGCGGGCGGCTGCTCGAGCGGGCGGGCGAACTGCTGTCCTCCGAAGGCCCGGGCGCTTTGAGCTTGCGCAGGCTCGCGGCGGATGTCAACACCTCGACCACGGCCGTGTACTCGTTGTTCGGCGGCAAACCGGCGCTGTTGAACGCCGTGTACGAGGAGGCGTTCCGCCGATTCGGTGAACGGATCGCGACCGTGCCGCAGACCGACGACCCGGTGGAGGACCTGGTCCAGATCGGCCTGGCGTACCGGGAGAGCGCGCTGGCCGACCCGCAGTTCTACCTGGTGATGTTCAGCAAGGTCGTGCCGAACTTCGAGCCGTCCGACGAGACGAAGGAGGCGGCCGTGCAGACGTTCCTGCCGGTCGTGCGGGACGTCGGCCGCGCGGTGGAGTCCGGCGCGTTCGCGCAGGACCCGCCGCCCGAGCAGATCGCGCTGGCCATGTGGGGCACGGTGCACGGCCTGGTGAGCCTCGAGCTCAACGGCAACCTGCCGCCGGGGGTCGAGATCGCTCCCGTCTACGAGCGCGCCCTGCGTGCGCACGCGGACGGGTGGCGCATCGCGTGACGGCCGGGGTGGGGCCCGGGGAGGTGGCCGCCGCGAAACCTCCCCGGACCCCGTGGACCGTCCCAGCTCAGGACAGTCCGCTCGTGAGCGCCTTGATCAGCTCGCCGTCGGCGGTGTCGCCGTCGAGCGACCAGATCATCGCGCCGCCAAGGCGCCGTTCGGCCACGTAGCGGCCCTTGCGCTTCATCTCGACCGGGTCGTCCCAGGTCCAGAACGTGGTGCCGTCGAACAACCACGCGTGACCGGCCTTGGCATCCCGGTGCACGGTGAACTTCGCCGACTGCGCCTTGAGGATCCGGTAGTCCTCGTACCCGGCCTCGTAGGTCGCGGGCGCGGGGCCGGCGGCGGGCTGGAACAAGCCGTTGTTCTCGTTGCGCACACCCGTCCAGCCCCGGCTGTAGAACGGCACGCCCATCACGACCTTGCTCTTCGGCGCGCCGTTGCGCAGGTAGTGGTCGATCGCGACCTGCGAGCTGAACGGCGGCGCGGTCGGGTCGGCGGCGGGCGTGCGGAGCGAGGACTGCTGGTTGGTCAGCGGCTCCCAGGCGCCGTGGTAGTCGTAGCCCTGGACGGTGCCGAAGGTCAGCAGGTCGAAGACCTTCTTCACCTCGAAGCCGCGGTCGACCTGGGCGGGGTTGGCGGGCAGGAACGCGGTGAGGTCGTAGCGCTTGCCGGTGCGCCAGGTCAGCTTGCCCAGCTGCTTGCGGTACTCCACGAGCAGCGCGGTGAAGTTCTGCTTGTCCTCGGGCCGCACGACGTTGCCGGGCGCGGCCTCGGACGACGGCCACTCCCAGTCGAGGTCGACGCCGTCGAAAACGCCGGCCGCCGCACCGGGCGCGGCGCCGGGCAGGTTGCCCTTGAGCCACAGGTCGAGGCACGAGGCGACGTGCGCGGCGCGTGACTCGGGGGTGAGGGCGGCGTTGGAGAAGTACTTCGAGCCGGTCCAGCCGCCGAGCGAGATGTTGATCCGCAGCTCGGGGTGCTCGGTCTTGAGCTGCTTGAGCTGGTTGAGGTTGCCGGACAGCGGCTGGCCGGCGACGTCCGCCGTGCCGTCGACGCTCTGCTCGGCGGTGAAGGGCCGCTGGTAGTCCGCCCACGGGTCGGCGCTGACGCACTTGCCGGACTCGTCGAGGAAGCCGAAGGCGTAGTTGAGGTGGGTGAGCCGCGGTGCGGTGCCGTTGGCCACGAGGTCGCGCACCAGGAAGTTGCGGTCGTAGCCGCTCCACTGGGTGTAGTAGCCGACGACGCGCTCGGCCTTCCCGTGCCCGCCGTGGCCGCCATGTCCTCCGTGGGCGGCGGCGTGCGGCGCGAGCGACGCGGTCATCGCGGTGGCCAGGAGGGCCGGGAGCACCCATCTCCTGCTCGACATGCTTCTCCTCGCGGGGCTTCACGTGTGGTCTGGACCACGGTAGTGATGAGGTCTAGACCACCTCTACGGCCGTTCGGCCGAATCCGGTAACGCGAAGTTCTCTCGCGTCCATTGCAAACTTTTGCATGTGCGGAGTGGGTGGTGAGCGCGCTAGCTTCGGCGCTGTTCAAGTTTGAGTAACTGGGGAGGGCTTGTGACGATCCTGGTCACCGGGGCGACCGGAACCATCGGCGGCGCGGTCGTGCGGCAGTTGGCGGAGGCGGGTGTGCCTGCGCGCGCGTTGACGCGGAACCCGGCTCGGGCCGTGGTGCCCGCGGGCGTGGAGGTGGTCGGTGGTGATCTGACGCGGCCGGGCGAGCTGCCGTTGGCGGGCGTGACGGCGGTGTTCCTGCTGGCGGCGATCGAGTCGGAGGACGCGGCGGGGCACGCGCGGGCGTTCCTGGAGCGCGCGCCGGACCTGCGGCGGGTGGTGTTCCTGTCGAGCAGCGCGGTGACCGTGAAGCGGCCGGGGAGCTACGAGCTGCACCACGACGTGGAGCGGGTGATCGAGGCGTCCGGGGTGGCGTGGACGCACGTCCGGCCGGGCGAGTTCATGGCGAACAAGCTGATCTGGGCGCGGACGATCAGGGAGGAGGGCGTGGTGCGGGCGCCGTTCCCGGAGTCGGTCGGGGCGCCGGTGCACGAGGACGACGTGGCCGAGGTGGCGGTGCACGCGTTGCTGCGTGACGGGCACGCGGGCAAGGCGTACACGTTGAGCGGGCCGGAGGCCCTGACGCACGTCGAGCAGGCCGCGGCCATCAGCCGGGGCCTGGGCCGCCCGATCCGCTTCGAACGCCTGACCTACGGCCAGGCCCGTGCCACCTTGATCCGCGACGAGGGCCTGCCCTACGACGTCGCCGAGTACCTGCTCGGCTACATGGCCCAGCACAACGAGGAACCGGCCACCGTGACGGCCGACTTCACCACCGTCACGGGCCACCGGGGCCGCACCCTCTCCACCTGGGCCACCGACCACTCCACCACCCTGACCTAACCGCGTGTCGAACCTCCAGGTCCCGCGTGTCGAACGCTCAGGACCACCGTGTCGAACGTTCCGGTACCCCGAGTTCAACGCTCAGAACACGGCCGGCTGTCCCGAACGTTGAACTCGGGGTACGCGAGCGTTCGACACGCGGGACCCGAGCGTTCGACACGCTGGTTAGTGGACGGCGCCGTATTGGCGGTCGCCGGCGTCGCCCAGGCCCGGGACGATGAAGCCCGAGTCGTTCAGGCGTTCGTCGATGCTGGCGGTGACCAGGCGGATCGGGTGGGCGGACTCTTCGAGGTGCTTGATGCCCTCGGGGGCGGCCAGGGCGCAGATCGCGGTCACGTCGGTGGCGCCGCGGTCGGTCAGCAGGCGGATCGTGTAGGCCATGGAGCCGCCCGTGGCGAGCATCGGGTCCAGCACGAAGACGGGACGGCCGGCCAGCGAGTCGGGCAGCGACTCCATGTACGGGGTCGGCTGGAGGGTCTCCTCGTCACGCGCGAGGCCCACGAAGCCCATCTGCGCGTCCGGGATCAGCTTGTGCGCCTGGTCCGCCATGCCGAGACCGGCCCTCAGGACGGGCACCAGCAGCGGCGGGTTCGCCAGGCGGTAGCCGGTGGTCCGGGCGACGGGGGTGTGCACCCGCTCCTCGGCCACGGGCAGGTCGCGCGTGGCCTCGTACACGAGCATCACGGTCAACTCGTGCAGCGCGGCGCGGAACGCCGCGTTGTCCGTGCGGGCGTCGCGCATGGTGGTCAGCCGCGCCCGGGCGAGTGGGTGATCGACAACGAGGACGTCCATGGTCGAACAGTATGTGGTACCTCTAACCGATGCCCGACGGCTCGTTACCCAGCTCCGTCGTCCGCTTCACCGACGCGGCGGGCCGGACCGTCGGGGCGGGGGTCGTGCTCGGCCGCCACGTCGTCACGTGCGCCCACGTGGTCAACCTCGCGCTGGGCCTCGACCCGGGCTCGGCGGCCCGGCCGATGGAGGCGGTCGAGGTCGACTTCCCCGCGTTGAACGGCGAAACGGCGACGGCACGCGTGCGCACCTGGACACCGCCGCCGCCGCGGGAAGGCAGCCCGGGCGACGACATCGCCACGCTCGACCTCGACCTGCCCGCCGGCGTCACGCCCGCGCGGCTGGTCGCCGCGCCCCTGCTCGCCGGCAGCACGGTCGACGTGTTCGGCTACCCGGCGAACCGGCCGGACGGCGCGTGGACGCGTGCCGTGGTCCGCGGCCAGGTCGGCGGACGGCTCGTGCAGCTGGACAGCGAGTCCGCCCTGGCCGTCCAACGCGGGTACAGCGGCAGCCCGGTGTGGGATCACCGCACGGGCCGGGTGGTCGGCATCATCGCGACGGCCGCCTCCCAGGACAGCTACGCCGTCGCCGCCGACCGGCTGCGCGAGGAACTGCCCGGCGGCCCGGACGAGCTCACCGTGCTGCACCTGGCCGGCACGCGGTTCGGCTCCGGGCGGGCCACCTGGTCGCCGGACGACTTCGCCGAGGCGCGCCCCGACCTGGTGGTGTTCACCGGCGACCTGACCGAGCACGGCAGGCCGGACGAGTTCGAGCGCGGCTTCCGGTTCCTGGCCGGACTGGCCGACGCGGTGAAGCTGCCATGCGAACGGGTGGTCGTCGTGCCCGGGTCGCGGGACGTGAACAGGTTGGCGTGCGAGGCGTACTTCCGGCAGGAGGAGGCGTGGGGCCGGACCCCGAAGCCGCCGTACTGGCCGAAGTGGGGACCGTTCGCCGCGGCGTTCGAGGAGTTCCACGGCGCGCGGTTCAGCTTCACGCCGGACGAGCCGTGGACCCTGTTCGACTACCCCGACCTGGACCTCGTGGTCGCCGGCCTCAACTCGACCGTCGACGTCACCCACCAGGAGGACGGCCTCGGCCTGGGCCAACGGCAGGTCGAGCGGTTCCGCGAGCTCCTGCGGGATCACCGGCACGCGACCGTCAGGCGGCTGAGCGCGGTCCAGGGGCCGCTCGGGGCGCGGGTCCCGGTGGACGTCGACCTCCCGCTCACGAGCCTCCGCGACGAGTCCGCCACCTGGTCGCTCGTCGCCGTGCCGACCCGCGGCCCGGAGTGGACCGCGTCGCCCGTGCGGGCGGCCAGGGGCGTGGACACCTTCTTCGACCGCGTGCTGGAAGCCACCCGCGTGGCACACCCGACGGCGACCGTCACACCGCGCGCCGAGGAGCACTACATCCGGGTGTCGAAGCCCCGTGCGGGCGGTGGTTTCGAGCAGTGGCCGGTCGGCGTGGCCACGAAGGCGGACACCGAGGCGGTGGCCGCGTTCGCCGAGCACGTGCACGCCTCCTTCGCCGCGGCGGACCCCGCCGTGCCGTCCGAGCTGGTCTACAGCGGACCACCCGCCGCGCACGAGCTGGTGGTCGCGGCACGACGGGGCGGTGTGCGGCTGCGCAGCTTCGTGGAGTACCAGGGACTGCTGGACCTGCGGCCGTTGGCGGAGCGGCAGACCCGGCGGCTGGCCGGTGACCGGGTCTACCCGGCCGACCTGTACGTGCCGCAGCGGTTCGGCCTGGCGGGATCGGCGGAGGGTGGCGACGACCTGCTGCGACGGGTGCTCGCCTGGCTCGGCGAGGACGTCGCCCGGTTCGTGGTGGTGCTCGGCGACTTCGGGCGCGGCAAGTCGTTCCTGCTGCGGCAGTTGACCCGGGCCCTGCCCGCCGAGCACCCCGGCCTGCTGCCCGTGCTGGTGGAGCTGCGCAGCCTCGAGAAGGGGCCGACGCTGGACGAGCTCCTGGCGCAGCACCTCGTCCGCGAGGGCGTGGACGCGGTCGAGGTGGCCAAGCTGCGGTACATGATCAGCAGCGGTCGGCTGGCACTGCTGTTCGACGGGTTCGACGAGCTCGAACTGCGGGTCGGCTACGACAACGCGGCCGACTACCTGTCCACGCTGCTGCAGGCCGTGACCGATCGGGCGAAGGTCGTGCTGACGAGCCGCAGCCAGCACTTCCAGTCCACCGACCAGGTGCTGAACGCGCTCGGCCGGCGGGTGTCGGCGTTGACCGCCAGCCGGGTCGCGGTGCTGGAGGACTTCACCGACGACCAGATCCGCGACTTCCTGACCAGGCACTACGGCGGTAACGCGGCCCGTGCGGCGGCGCGGTTCGAGCTGCTGGGCGCGATCAACGACCTGCTGGGCCTGTCCCGGAACCCGAGGATGCTGTCGTTCATCGCAGACCTGGACGACGAGCGGTTGCACGAGGTGCGCCGGCAGCACGGTCGGATCAGCGCGGCGGAGCTGTACCGGGAGCTGGTGGACTTCTGGCTGGTGCAGGAGGTGGGCCGGCAACGGCACCGGCACGGGACGCCGTCGTTCGACGGGGCGGAGCGGCTGTCGGCGTGCACGGCGCTGGCGTTGCGGCTGTGGCAGACCACGGCGACGACCATCGACACGGCCGACCTGGAGGACACCGTGGTGCGGACGTTGACCCGGTTGACCGAGCGCGGGTACTCGATCGACCAGGCCGCGCACGCCGTCGGTTCGGGGTCGTTGCTGGTGCGGACGGAGGCGGGCGGATTCGCGTTCGTCCACCAGTCGGTGATGGAGTGGCTGGTGGCGAAGGTGGCGGCGGACGACCTGCCCGGCACGGACCTGGTGACCCGCAGGATGTCCCGGCTGATGGTCGACTTCCTGTGCGACCTGGCCGGTCACGACGTCGCGCTGCGGTGGGCACGCGGGGTGCTGACCGATGCCGATGCGCCGGAGGCGGCGAAGCAGAACGCGACCGAGGTGGCGAAGCGGCTGGAGGCGCGGGTCCACCTGTCGTTGGCCAACGCCGACCTGCGCGCGTTCGACTTCGGTGAGCTGGACCTGCGAGGTGCGGATCTCAGCGGCGCCGACCTGTCGGGCCAACGGCTCTACGACAAGAGCTTGGCCGGAGCGAATCTGTCCGCCGCCAACCTGACCGACGTGCGGATGACCGGCGGCGACCTCACGGGTGCCGTCTTGACCGGCAGCCGGTGGGACCGGGCGGCACTGCTGGGCGTGACCGGTCCGGCGCCGGAGGAGGCGGCGGTGGCAGGCCGTGACCCCGCGACGCCGATGCTCGCGCCGCCGGGGCAGGACATAGCGGCGGTCGCCTTCTCGCCGGACGGTGAGCTGGTTGCGATAGCGCACGAGCACGTGGTGGAGCTGCGGCACCTGCGGACGAACCAGCCCGTGCGGGTGTGGCGCAGACATGCGCACCCGATCATCGACGTCACCTATGCGCAGAACGGCCGCCTGATCGCCACGCTGGAGCAGGGCAACACGGCACACATCTGGGACGCGGCCACAGGTGAGCTGGTCACCAGCATGCCGCCCTACCGGACCAGCCAAGGCTGTTTCGTGCTGGGCGGCGATCGCTTCGTCACCTGGGACGTCACCCGTCAGGTCGTGCAGTTGTGGAACACCAAGTCCGGCAAGGTGGTGAGCCAGCTTCCGGCGGCGTACCACGGCCTCGCCGTGTCGGCCGACGGGAGTGTGATCGTCACGAGGTCGGGCTACGGAGTGGAGGTCCTACGAGCGCACGACCTGGAGACCGTCGGGAACTTCAGGGTTGACGGCGGTGAGCACCTGACCGTCTCACCCTCCGGCTCGATCGTCGCTGTCAGCACCCTCCGGAACGTCACCCTCGTGGACACGCGCACCGGCGAGCGGCTGGGGCACTTTCCGAGCCAGCTCAGCAGCATCGACCACATGGCGTTCCTCGGCGACGGCCACATCCTGCTCGCGGCAGATCGGCAGTTCGCCGTCTTCAACCGCGACGGGACCCGGGTGTTGAGCGACCACGCCTCAGCCCGCATCACCCACGTCAGCCCGTCCGGCGACGGCAGGCGCTTCGCGCTCACCACGGATCAGGGTTCGGCCGATGTCCACACGATGGCTGACGGGCAGCGGCAGCGGTTGAGCGACCTGGGGCACTCGGTCGGTTCCGCTTCGTACTCGTCGGACGGCCGGTCGCTGCTCACCATGTTCCAGGACGGGATGGTCCACAGGTGGGACCTCGGGACCGGCGACGTCGAGAGCGCGGCCATGGATTCGACCAGCGCCAAGCGGCTTGCCGCGTTCTCGTCGGAGAGCACGACAGCGGTGTTCGCGGTCGAAGGGGGGTTCAAGATCACTGGGCCGGGTCAAGGGGTCGTGCACGTCACCCCGGGGCTCTCCTCGCTGGCGGTGTCCGCGGACGGACACCGCCTGGTCACCGCCTCGACCGGCAACGTCGTGACGTACTGGGACCTGCCGAACCGGGTTCGGCTGACCACCTACCAGCACGACGGCGCCGCGATCACCGAGGTCGCGTTGGAACCGACGGGTCGCCTCGTCGCGACCGCGCACCACGACGGCACCGCCTACGTCTGGGACGAGACCATGACGCGCCGGGTGCCTCTCGTGGGCCACGACACGTCGGTGTCGGGCATCGCTTTCTCGCGCGACGGCCGGCGCCTCGCCACCGCTTCCTCCGATCGCACGGCACGCGTCTGGGACCTCGCCGGCCGGGAGTTGGCCCGGTTCGGAGGGCACGACGGTGCAGTCCAGGACGTCGCGTTCTCCGCCGACGGCCACCGGATCGCCACGGCATCCGCGGACGGGACCACCCGGATCTGGAGCGTGACCGGAGAGCTCCTGCTGACCCTGATCGGACATGTCGGCGGGGTCTGCAGCGTGGCGTTCTCGCCCGACGGAGCGCGTATCGCGACCACTTCAGACGACGGCACGGCACGGATCTGGAACGCCGGCACCGGTGAGGAGCTGGCGGTGTTGGTACACGGGTCCGGTGAGACGGCGGTCGTGCTGCCGGACGGGTCGTACCGGGCCAGCTGGGGCGTTGGTGACCGGCTGTGGTGGGCCGTCAAGCAGGTTCGGTTCGAGGTGGGCGAGCTGGACGAGCACTACCCGGACATCAGGCGGCTCGGGGTTGACGAGGTGCTCCCGGGGGTAACGTCCTGAGCATGGCCGACCACGTGCGGATCGGGGTTCTGGGGGCGGCGCGGATCGTGCCGGCGGCGTTGGTGAGGCCGGGGCGGTCGGTGGCGTCGGTCGAGGTCGCGGCGGTGGCGGCGCGCGACGTCGGGCGGGCGCAGCACTTCGCCGACCGGCACGGGATTCCTCGCGTGCACGGGAGCTACGAGGAGCTGTTGGACGACCCGAACGTGGACGCCGTCTACGTCCCGCTGCCCAACGGGTTGCACGGGAGGTGGACGTCGGCGGCCTTGGCGGCCGGCAAGCACGTGTTGTGCGAGAAGCCGTTCGCGGCCAACGCGGACGAGGCGGCCGAGGTCGCGGCGGCGGCGAAGAGCAGCGGGCTCGTGGTGATGGAGGCGTTCCACTACCGGTATCACCCGTTGGCGTCGCGGTTGGCGGAAGTGGTCGCGGAGTTGGGCGAACTGCGGCACGTGGAGGCGCGGATGTGCTTCCCGCTGCCGAGGTTCGGCGACATCCGGTACTCGCTGGAGTTGGCCGGTGGGGCGTTGATGGACGCCGGGTGCTACTCGGTGAACGCGGTGCGGTACCTGGGCGGCGCCGAGCCGGAGGTGAAGTCGGCGCGGGCGCTGCTGAAGGGCGACGGCGTCGACCGGGCGATGCGGGCGGAGTTGAAGTTCCCCGCCGGGCACACCGGGACCGTGGTGACGTCGATGTGGTCGCGGTCGTTGCTGAGGCTGTCGGCGAAGGTCTTGGGGGCCAACGGCGAGCTGCGCGTGTTCAACCCGTTCGCGCCGCAGTTCGGCCACCGGCTCGTCGTGGAGGTGAACGGGCACCACCGGGTCGAGCGGTTCGACCGGCGGCCGTCGTACGAGTACCAGTTGGAGGCGTTCGCCGACGCCGTGCTGCACGGCAAGCCGTTCCCGACGACGGCGGACGACGCGGTGGCCACGATGCGGGTCGTGGACGAGATCTACCGCGCCGCCGGGTTGCCGGTGCGTCAGCCCAGCTGATCCAGTTGCCGGTGCGCGTCGCGAGGTCGATTGCCCGCGCGCGCCATCCGCCTCGTGATGGACTTCGCCGACCGAGCCTGGTCCCCGTGGGAAGCCGGGGCCCGAGCACGTTCCTCGAAGAGGAAGTGCACCTCACCAACGCTAGGCTTGCCTGGCAGGGGCTGCGTGCCTTGGCGGGTCGGCCGAAGGGTCGCTGGGGCTCATCTCCGAGCTCGCGGGACGGATGACGTGGTGCGAGGAGCGCAACCGATGGACCTCACCGACGCGCGCCGGCGCGAGAGCAGCCGCGGCAGCGGCCAGACCGACTGCGTCGAGGCCGACCGCACCGCCGTCCGCGGCTCCGGGAACCCCGACGGCCCGGTCCTGTTCTTCGGCGAGGTCGACGGGTCGGTGTTCGCGTGGTGAAGTGGTTCGTGGCGCTCGTCGCGGCCGTGGCGGTGGCCGGGTGCCAGGCGCAGGCCGAGCCCGCGGTGAAGGCCGGGACCGGCCAGTTGCGGACCGACCTCGACCCGCTGCTCTCCCGCTTCCCCGTGCTGGGGGCGCCGGCCGGGGCGCGGTGGATGTCCGGCACGTTCGGGCGCGCCGACGTGCCCGGACCGTCCACCTACTGGATCGACGCGGTGGTCACGCTCGACCCGTCCGCGGTCGACCAGCTGATGACCGCCCACGCGCCGGCGGCCGAGGGCAGGACGCCCGAGGTGGTGGAAGGCATGCGCGCGGAGCTGCCGGACGGGCCGTTCCTGACCGGGGACGCGCTGGACGCGGCGTTCGACCACGAGCGGTGGCACGCGTCGGCCTTCCTCGAACCGGAATCCGGCGAGCTGGTCCTCGTCGCGACGGGAAACTGACCAAACCGACGACCGCACTCCTAGACTCACCCGTGTGAGCGACGAGTTGGTGCCGGATCCCCGTCAGATGCGTGCCTCGGACGCCGACCGCGAGAAGGTCGCCCAAGTGCTCCAGCAGGCGCACGGCGAGGGTCGGCTGGACCTGCACGAGCTGGACGAACGCCTCGCGGCCGTGTACTCGGCCAAGACCTACGGCGACCTGGTGCCCCTGACCGCCGACCTCGGCGTGCCCGCGCCGTCCGTGATGCCCGTGCCGGTGCAGCACAACGCCCCCGCGTCCCGCATCGGCGGCACGCCCGGCACCACGGTCTCGGTCGCGTTCTGGTCCGGCGTGGAACGTCGCGGCGAGTGGGTCGTGCCACCGACGCACACCGCGGTGGCGGTCATGGGCGGTGTCGAGCTGGACCTGACCCGGGCCCGCTTCGCGCAGGGGGAGACGACGATCAACGCCTACGCGCTCATGGGCGCGGTGGAGATCATCGTGCCGGAGGACGTCACCGTCCACGTGACCGGCATCGGCTTCATGGGCGCGTTCGAGGACGCCACGCACAAGGGCGCGCCGACGATCCCCGGCGGACCGGTCGTGAAGATCACCGGGTTCGCGATGATGGGCGCGGTCGAGGTGCGCCGTCCGAAGAACCCGAAGAAGAAGAAACTCAAGGGTCGCAACCACGGCGAGTTGGAGGGTTAGTCGCGGGCACCGGAGGTGTTGCCCTTCGTCGTCCCGCCCCCTCGCGAAGCCGCGAATGCCCAGCCCTGTCCTCGACGACCCGTCCAGCCGTCGAGGACGAGGTCACGAAACCCCTGCGCGTGGGCTCACCGGCCCGCGGCGCCTGCGCCGGCCCCTCACGACCAGTGCGACGCCGACGACGAGGAGCACGAGACCCGCCGCGGCGGTGGCGGGCAGGTCTCCCCCGACACCGGTCACGGGCAGCATCCCCGCCGTCTCGGCGGTGTCGGTCGGTGGCGACGGGGCGGCGACCGGCGACACCGCGATCGTGGCCGTGGCGGGCGCGCTGTCGGCGCCGTCCTTGTCGCGCACCGTCACGGTCACCACGTAGGCGCCGGGCCCGGAGTAGGTGTGCGAGGGCGTGTCGGTGGTGACGACCTCGACCGTGCCGTCACCCCAGTCGATCGTGTGCCGGGGCGCGGCGACGTCCGGCGGCCAGGCGTCGGTGGCCCGCAGCGCCACGGTGACGGGGGTGCCGGCGACCGCCTCGGGGGGAGCCTCGACAGTCACGCTCGGTGGCAGGTTCCGCACCGTGACGGTGGTCTCCGCGGTCTCCGCCAGGGTCCGCCCCGCGGTGACCAGGAGCCTGGCCGATCCAACGGCCGGACCGTCGCCGAGCCCGAACTCCGCGAGCTGCCGCGCGGTCACCGTGGGCTGGGGACCGGTGGCGTCGTCGTACTCCCCGTCGCCGTCGAGGTCCCAGGCGTAGAGGGCGTCCGGCGGGGCGACCGTGCGGCTCGCGTCGAGCGTCAGGCTCGCCGCGCCTTCGTCCAGCTCGTAAGGGCCGCCCGCGTCCGCGGCGACGGTGACGCCGACCCGCTGGACCACCGCGCACTCGCCCGCCACGGTCGCGAACTCCTCCGCGGTCAGCGCGGCGAGTTCCGCGCCGGGCATCAGGTGCCCGTCGACCCAGACGTAGCCCTGCGCGCCCGGGACGGTCTGGCAGTTCGACCTGGGCCCGTTGTGGAGGTTGAACGGCCAGGACGCGCTCCCTGTCGGGCCGTTCACCACGGCTCGCGCGTCACCGTCGCCGCCGCCGTGGAACGTCGCGGTGAACGCGAGGGTGACGACCGCGCCCGCCGCGATGGCCGCGCCGTCCGAGGTCCACACGATCTTGTCGTCGGTCAACGCGGCCGACCCCGTCGAGGTAGTGATCGCGTCGCCGACGTCCGCGTCGTCGAGCAGCCCGCTCACGTCGATCTCGTGGGAACGCGCGGTCAGCGTGCTCGTGTGGCGCAGGCTCCGCATGGTCAGCTCGTAGCCGACGACGTCGCCGTGCGCCACGGTGCCCGGCCGGTCGGTCGTGAGGCCGAAGTCCTGCTGGGTGAAGTCGGACTCCGACGTCACGGCGTACGAGTACAGCGACGAGTTGTGCAGGGTCTCGTCGGTCACGTCCATCTGGCGGTAGAGGTCGGCGTTCGTCGTGGTCTGCGACTGGCTGGGCCGGTCCGCGGTGGCGAGCACCCCGACCAGGCACGGCGTGCCGTCGCGGGGCGACATGTCGATGAAGGCGTTGGTGTCGGTCTCGTACAGGGCGTAGGTCGCACCCACGAAGAACTCGCTGCTCCACGTGACGCCGTCCGAGGAGTACTCGAAGACGCCGGTACCGGGGCACGCGCCGTGGGCGTCGTCGACGATCCTCGCCGGTTCGACGAACGCGGTGCCCGCCCGGCCGCGGATCTGGAAGCCGATGCGCACGTCGCGCACCGCTCCGCTGTAGTTGAACGCCAGGGTGTGGACGACGTTCATGCCCTCCGGCCAGTAGTACGGCGAGTAGTAGTCACCGTAGCCGACCGACTCGCCGGACTCCCAGAAGTCGGAGGGATAGGCGGTCGCGCCGCCGACCGTGCCCGTCCACACCGTCTGGACCGCCGCTGCCGGACTGGCCCAGGCCAGGCAGAGCACCAGCCCGAGGACCGCGGCGGCTGCCCGCCGGAGAAACGCGCTCATAAACCGATCCCTTCAGCGCGGAACCTCACCGCCGACGATTCACAACGGCCATTCTCATCCCCCTCCACCGCATCGACCCGGCGGAATTACCCACCCGATGGAATGGACATTCCCCTCCATTCGAGGTATTCGACTCCACCACCCATCGGACGAGTCGGTCCGCGCTTCCCGAATCGATGCCGAGTCGCTCGTTTAGGACGGCCGTCCCAGTCCGCCTAGACTCGGGGACATGGCTGCTCCATCGACATCGCCGTCGCTGCCCCCGGCGCTCGCGGACGCCGTCCGCGACGACGCGTCGCTGCGCCGGTTCCTGCACGGACTGCCCGGTGTGGACCAGGTCGGCGTCGAACAGCGCGCGGCCGGTCTGGGCACCCGCAGCATCAAGAAGGCCGCCAAGATGTGGGCCATCGACACCGCCATCAGCATGGTCGACCTGACCACGCTGGAAGGCGCGGACACCCACGGCAAGGTCCGGTCGCTCGCGGCGAAGGCCCGGCGGCCCGACCCGGACAACCCGGACGTGCCGAAGGTCGCCGCCGTCTGCGTGTACCCGGACATGGTGGAGACGGCCGTCGAGGAGCTCCGGGGCACGGGGATCGACGTCGCCAGCGTCGCGACCGCGTTCCCGTCCGGCCGGTCGAGCCTGAAGGTGAAGCTGGAGGACACCGCCTACGCCGTCGACGCGGGCGCGACCGAGATCGACATGGTGATCGACCGGGGCGCGTTCCTGTCCGGCCGGTACGGGCAGGTGTTCGACGAGATCGTGCAGGTCAAGCACGCCTGCGGGGACGCGCACCTCAAGGTGATCCTGGAGACCGGCGAGCTCGCGACGTACGACAACGTGCGCCGCGCGTCGTGGCTCGGTCTGCTCGCGGGCGGCGACTTCATCAAGACGTCCACCGGCAAGGTGTCCCCCGCCGCGACGCTGCCGGTCACGCACGTGATGCTGCAGGCCGTCCGCGACTGGCACGCCCGGACGGGCGAGCTCAGGGGCGTGAAGCCCGCAGGCGGCATCCGCACGACCAAGGACGCGATCAAGTACCTGGTCGCGGTGCACGAGGTCGCGGGACCGGAGTGGCTGACCCCGACCCTGTTCCGCTTCGGTGCCTCCACGCTGCTCAACGACCTGCTGATGCAGCGGCGCACCCAGTTGGCCGGCCACTACAGCGGCCCCGATTACGTGACGGTGGACTGACATGTGGGAATACGCGCCCGCGCCCGAATCACGGGACATCGCGAACCTCAAGCCGACCTACCGGATGTTCGTCGACGGCCAGTTCGTCGAGGGCGCCGGCGAGCCGCTGAAGACCGTCAACCCCGGCACGGAGGAGGTGCTCGCCGAGGTCTCCACGGCCGCGCCGGCGGACGTCGACAAGGCCGTGAAGGCCGCGCGCCGCGCCTACGACCGGGTCTGGGGCCGGATGCCCGGCTCCGAGCGCGCCAAGTACATCTTCCGCATCGCCCGCCTGATCCAGGAGCGGTCGCGGGAGCTGGCGGTGCTGGAGTCGTTGGACAACGGCAAGCCCATCAAGGAATCACGTGACGTGGACGTGCCGACGGCCGCCGCGCACTTCTTCTACCACGCGGGCTGGGCGGACAAGCTCGGCTACGCGGGCCTCGGCCCCGACCCGCGTCCGCTCGGCGTGGCCGGCCAGGTCATCCCGTGGAACTTCCCGTTGCTGATGGCGGCGTGGAAGATCGCGCCCGCGCTGGCGACCGGCAACACGGTGGTGATCAAGCCCGCCGAGACGACGCCGCTGAGCGCGCTGGTGCTGGCGGAGATCATCCAGCAGGCCGACCTGCCGCCCGGTGTGGTGAACATCCTCGCCGGCGCGGGTGACGTCGGCGCGGCGCTCGTGTCGCACCCGGACGTGGACAAGGTCGCGTTCACCGGGTCGACCGAGGTCGGCAAGATCATCCAGCGCCAGTTGGCCGGCACCGGCCGCAGGCTCACCCTGGAGCTGGGCGGCAAGGCGGCGAACATCGTGTTCGACGACGCGCCGCTCGACCAGGCGGTCGAGGGCATCGTCAACGGGATCTTCTTCAACCAGGGTCACGTGTGCTGCGCGGGTTCGCGGCTGCTGGTGCAGGAGTCCGTGGCCGACGAGCTGCTGGAGAAGCTGCACGCCCGCGTGTCCACGCTGCGCGTCGGCGACCCGTTGGACAAGAACACCGACGTCGGCGCGATCAACTCGCGCGAGCAGCTGACGAAGATCCAGGAGCTGGTCGAGACGGGCGACGCCGAGGGCGCGCAGCGGTGGACGTCCGCGTGCCCGTTGCCGGACAAGGGTTTCTACTTCGCGCCGACGGTGTTCTCGAACGTGTCGCAGGCGATGCGGATCGCGCGCGAGGAGATCTTCGGCCCGGTGCTGTCGGTGCTGACGTTCCGCACGCCGGACGAGGCCGTGGCCAAGGCGAACAACACGCCGTACGGGCTGTCGGCCGGCATCTGGACCGAGAAGGGGTCGCGCATCCTGTGGGCGGCGCAGAAGATGCGCGCCGGCGTGGTGTGGGCCAACACGTTCAACCGCTTCGACCCCACCGCCCCGTTCGGCGGCTACCAGGAGTCGGGCTTCGGCCGCGAGGGCGGTCGCACCGGGCTGGAGGCGTACCTCGATGTCTGAGAACCGGATTTCCCTCGGCAAGGCCGAGAACCGGATCGCCGTCGCGAAGACGTACAAGCTCTACATCGGCGGCGCGTTCCCCCGGTCGGAGTCCGGCCGGTCCTACCCCGTGGTCGACGCGAAGGGCGCGTTCCTGGCCAACGCGGCGCAGGGTTCGCGCAAGGACGCCCGGGACGCGGTCGCGGCGGCGCGCAAGGCGTTCCCCGGCTGGTCGGGCGCGACGGCGTACAACCGCGGGCAGGTGCTGTTCCGGGTGGCCGAGGTGCTGGAGGGCCGGCGGGAGCAGTTCGCCGCCGAGGTCGCCGCCTGCGAGGGCGTCGCGGCGAAGAAGGCGCAGTCGCTGGTGGACGCGGCCATCGACCGGTGGGTCTGGTACGCCGGGTGGACCGACAAGGTCGCCACGGTGCTCGGCGCGTCGAACCCGGTGGCCGGGCCGTACTTCTCGTTCTCCGTGCCGGAGCCGACGGGTGTGGTGGCGGTGCTCGCGCCGCAGCAGTCGTCGCTGCTGGGGTTGATCAGCGTGGTGGCGCCGGTGATCGCGACCGGCAACGCGGCGGTGGTCGTGACGTCGCAGGACCGGCCGTTGGCCGCGGTGACGTTGGCGGAGGTGCTGGCGACGTCCGACCTGCCCGGCGGTGTGGTGAACGTGCTGACCGGGCGCACGGCGGAGATCGCGCCCTGGCTGGCGTCGCACGCGGACGTGAACGCCCTGGACCTGACCGGCGCGCCGGAGTCGACGCGGGCGGACCTGGAGCGCGCGGCGGCGGGGACGGTGAAGCGCGTGCTGCGGGCGCGTCCGTCGGAGGACTTCACCCGCGAGCCGGACCTGGCCCGGCTGCGGGCGTTCCTGGAGATGAAGACGGTCTGGCACCCGGTGGGTGTCTAACGGCGGCAGCCGAACCAGCTGTAGGCGAGCAGGCCGGTGCAGCCGAGCACGACCGCGGTGACGGTGGCCGAGGTGGTGCCGGTCGGTTGCACCGGCCAGGTCAGCAGGCGGCTGAGCCAGTGCTCGTCGCCGGGCGGGACGACGAGCGTGGCGCCGGTCCAGCCGACCGGCAACGCCCACGCGGCACGTGGGCCGAACAGCAGCGCGCCCAGTGCCACCAGGCCGCCGAGGCCGACCACGTCGCGGAGCACGAACGCGTCGGTGGCGATCGGGTCGGCGACGCGGCCGGCCGCGAGCAGCAGCGCGGCGACGAACGCGCCGCCGAGAAGCAGGTGCGCGGCCCGGCGGGGCGGCCAGCCGAACGCGGCCGTGCGGTCCAGCGCCGGGTCGTGCGAGCCGAGGCCGTTCGCGACGGCGGCGACCCCGATGGCCGCGCCGAACGCGGCCAGCTGCGGGCTGCCGTGCGGCGGGGCGAGCGCGGCGAGCCCCGCCACCCCGACCACCACGGCCGCCGCCGACGCCGGGACCAGCCGGGACCTGGCGTGCAGGATGAGCCACCGCGTCACAGGGCACCGCCCGTGAGGGTGGTCAGGGGATCGCCGGCGCAGGCGGCCTGCACCTCTCGCGCCGCCTGGACCCGGGCCGCCTGCTCGGGCTCGGGCAGGGCGCGCAGGTGCTCCCAGGCGGCGGCGACCAGCCCGTCGGTCTCCTGGCCCAGCCAGAGCCGGTACACGGGCAGCGGCTCCAGGCGGCCGGTCAGCCACGCCGTCATCACCGTGCGGGCCGCGACCTCGCGCGTCACCGTCCTCGGGATGTGGTCGCCGTAGCAGGTGCGCGTCCCGGCCCCGGCCAACCAGTACGTCACCACCTGGTCCGGAGTGAGCGGCGTGCGGCGGAAGTAGGTGAACTCGTCCAGGTCGACCCACACCGCGTCGATCGACTCCGGCAGGCGCATGTCCTGCTCCCCGCGCTCCACCAGCGCGACCTGCCGCACCGACGTGGGCGGCGACGGCAGCTTCCCCATCAACCGCAGCACCTCCCGCGCGGGCCCCGTCAGCGCGGCCCGCTCGTGCTCGTGCGCCCGAGTCAGGCACAGCTGATCCGCGCACACCAGCTCCGCGGCCACCGGGTCCGCCGTGATGGCCTCCTCCGCCGTCGCGGGCAGCAACGGCACCGCGACGGCCGCCGCCACCAGCACCGGCAGCACGCCCAGCCACCGCCGACGCAGCGCCACCAACAGGAACCCGGTCGACGCGATCCCCGCGAACCACACCGCCTGCGCCGCGCTCACCGAACCGCCCACCGCCGTGAACACCGACCTCGGGAACGGCAGCGTCGGCAGCAACGCGGTCCACGGCAGGCCGTCCCCCGGCCGGCCGACCCCCAGCGACGTCACCGCCAACCCGGCGACCGCCAGCACCGGCGGCGTCAACGGCGACGGCACGAGCCGGCCGAGACCCATGCCC
The DNA here is from genome assembly GCF_040639675.1 of Actinosynnema sp. NPDC023794. NCBI lineage: Bacteria > Bacillati > Actinomycetota > Actinomycetes > Pseudonocardiales > Pseudonocardiaceae > Actinosynnema > Actinosynnema sp. NPDC023794. The sequence continues at coordinate 146,182 of NZ_JBFAFR010000021.1, forward strand.
AGCCACGCCACGCCGACCAGCGCCAACGCGCCGACCAGGGCGGCCGGCAGCCAGCCCCAGTGGAAGTAGTCCGTCGCCGACACCACCTGCGCCGCGCCGACCGCGAACACCACCGCGTACGCCACCACGAGCCCGACCGCCAACGCGCCGAGCGTCCACCCGACCCGTTGGGCACGCGGTCGCGGCGTGGAGCCGAACAGCTCCTCCACCCCCGACCGCCGGTCGCGCAAGCCCTGCAACGCGCCCGCGCCGAGCGCCAGCGGCCAGGAGAACGCGAGCATGAACCTGACCCACTCGGTCAACGTCGTCCACTGCCGGCTCCACGCCGTGCTGTCCTTGGTCGACGGCCCCCAGAACAGCATGCCGACCATGACCACCGCGACCAGCGCGCCGAGCACCAGCGCCGTGGTGCGCTTCACCTCGATCCCGAGGATCCTCACCACGCACCGCCCAGCAGCGCCGAGTAGCCGCGCTCGATCGGGCTGTCCCCCACGTCGTCCGGCCCGCCGGCCGCCGCCAGTTCGGCGGGCGTGCCCTGGAAGACCAGCTTGCCCGCGGCGACCAGCACCACGTCCGTGCACGCCGCCGCGACGTCCTCGACCAGGTGCGTCGACACGACCACGCACGAGTCGGAACCCAACTCCTGCAACAGCTCCCGGAACCGGACCCGTTGACCGGGGTCCAGGCCGGCGGTCGGCTCGTCGAGCAGCAGCACCTCGGGGTCGTTCACGATCGCCTGCGCGATGCCCGCCCGCCGCACCATGCCGCCGGACAGCGTCTTCAGCCGGTCGTCCGCCCGGTCGGCCAGCCCGACCCGTTCGACGGCCCGCTGCACCGCGCCGGGCACGTCCCGCTTCGGCATCTCCTTGAGCCACGCCATGTACTCGACGAACTCGCGCACCGTGAACCGCTTGTAGTAGCCGAAGTCCTGCGGCAGGTAGCCGAGCGCGCGGCGCACCCGGCGCAGGTCCAGCCGCCCGGTCACCGGCGTGCCCAACACCTCCAACGTCCCCGACACGGGCCGCAGCACGGTCGCCAGCGACCGGATCAGCGTGGTCTTGCCCGCGCCGTTCGGCCCGAGCAGCCCGTGCACGCCGCGGCCGAGCCGCAGGTCCAGCCCGTCCACCGCCATCGTCCGGCCCGCGCGCACGCGCAGACCCCTGGCCTCGACCTGCCAGGCGTACCCCGTCGGCGCGACTTCCGCCGCGCTCACCACACGTGCCATCAGCCCTCCCTCCATCACAGCCGCGCGTAGGCCGCGGACCTGAAGAACACGGCGGCGGCGCCCCCGACGAGCACCGCCGCCCACAACGGCGCCGCACCCGGCGCGAGCACACCGGGCACACCGCCGACGACCGCCGCCGGACCGATCACCAGCACCGCCCACGCGGACGCGGCGGCGACGGCGGCCCGGCGCATCCCGATCACGCCGCCGAGCGCGAGCGTCACCGCGGTGACGCCGAGGCACGGCAGCAGCCAGTACGCGGGCGACGCGCCGGCCAGCCAACCGCCGACCAGCAACGCCGGCAGCACGGCCACGAGCACCGCGAACGTGCGGCGCAGCACCAGTTGCAGCCCGGCCCGGGGCGTGGACACGACCAGTTCGTAGGCCGGGTCCATGCCCCGCGACCACGCCGCGGCCACGCCGAGCACGGGCACGATCGGCGCGATCAGCAGGACCGCGGACAACGCCGTGTGACCGGGCAGCCCGTCCAGCGACAGCGCCGCCAGCACCACGAACGCCGTCATGGCCAGCCACGGCAGCAACGACGGCGTAGCCCAGCGGGCGAGCCGGTGCCGTCGGCGGGCGGGCGTCCCGGCGGGCGCCAACCCCGCCCACACGGTCGCGGTCAACGCCGTGACCTGCGGCGGAGCCAGGTCGGCCAGGCGCAGCCTGCACGTCTCGCACGTCTCCAGGTGCGCCTCGACCGCCCACAGCACGTCGGCGGGCAGGTCGTCGCCGCCCGCGTAACGGGCGATCGAGTCGGCGCTCGGGTGCTCGCTCATGACAGTGCCTCCCGCATCGCGATCCGGGCCCGCCGGGCGCGGGTCTTCACGGTGCCCTCGGGCACCCCGAGCAGCACCGCGGTCTCGCGCACGGTCAGCCCGTCCAGCACCATCGCCTGCAACACCTGCCGCAGCTCGGGCGCCAGGTCGCGCAGCGCGCCGCCGACGTCGTCGCCCAGCGCGCCGGCCAGCGCCTCGTCCTCGGCGGCGGGCGCGGCCGAGGTCTCGGCCACCGGCAGCGGCCGGGCCTGGTGCGCGCGCCGGCGGAACGCGTCGACCAGCCGCCGTGCCGCGATCGTCCACAGCCAGCCGACCGCCGTGCCGTCGACCGCGGCGCCCGCGAACGACCCCGCCGCCCGCCACACCGCCAGGTACGTCTCCTGCATGACCTCGGCCACGACCTGCTCGTCGGCGCACCGGCGGCGCAGGCGCACGGCCAGCCACGGCGACGTGCGGCGGTAGAGCTCCTCGAAGGCCGCGCGGTCGCCACGGGCCACCGCGCGCACCAACTGCTCCTCGTTCACATCCGGCAAGACGCCCCGCTCGCGGAAAAGGTTCTCGGCCCGATGTGAGCCGAGTCACATCACGCGACGCTCAGGACGGTGTCGAACAGGTCGCGCAACGAGTCGTTCGAACTCGTCAGACTCTGCTCGCACGCGTCGGTGAACGCGACCCGGTCCAGCGTGTGCACCGCGACCCGCCAGCCCGCCTCCCGCGCCAACTGGCGGAAGAACGCCCGCTGCGTGCGCCCGTTGCCCTCGCGGAACGGGTGCACGGCGTTGACCTCGGCGAAGTAGTGCGTGAATCGGTCCAGGAACGCGTCCCGCGGCAGGCCGCGCAGGTAGCGCTCCTTCTTCAGGTCGTCGAACACGCCGATCGCGTACGGCTCGATCTGCCGCCAGGCGGCGAACAACGCGGACTTGCCGATGTTGACCCGCCGGAGCTCACCGGCCCACGGGTAGAAGTCGCCGAAGATGCGGCGGTGGAAGGCACGCAGGTGGGCGAGGTCGTAGAGGCCGGGCAGGGGCGCCATCGCGAGCTGCTCGACGCGCATCGTGCTCAGGCGCGTCTCGGCGAAATCGCACTCGATCGGGTCGGTCAGGCCCAGGTTGTTGCGCAGCACCCCGGACACGGGGTCCAGGTAGGGGTCCTCGTCCACTACCGGCGCAGCGCCTCGATCTCCCTGGCGATCGCCTCGTCCGCGGTCAGCTCGCCGGCCGCGACGGCGCGCATCGTGGCCACCACGTCGTCCGGCACGTCCAGGCCCTCCAGCCGGGCGCTGCCGACGGCCTCGGCGATCGCTTCCTCGCCGCCGCTGGTCAACCGGCGGAAGTAGCGGGCCATCACCTCGTGCGAGAGGGGCGCGCTGCTCGGCTCGGACTCGGCCAGCTCACCGCGTGCGGCGCGCCACGGCTCCTCGTCGTGCGCCATGTCGCTCAACTCGTGCCTGCTGAAGTGCGCGTACCGCTCGACCACCGAACCGACGACCGCGCGTTCACGGTCGGTGAGCCGGCGCGGATCGCCTTCTTCCCACGCACAGACCTCGGACTGGCCCTGGTGGCGGTAGTAGACGTCGGGCACCACGGGACCTCGCCGCCACGCCTCGATCCGGGCGTCGAACAGGGGTTCGCCGTGCTCGGCCAGGTGCCACGCCTGGGCGTAGTAGAGGAGCTTCTGCAACTTCATCGGCGACTCGGGCCCGGTGCCGTCGAGCACGGCCGCGGCCACGTCGTGGACGTCCGCCATGCCACCTCCAGCGAGTGCTCTGAGCTGCGACTACTCATTCTACCGGAGATCGCGGCCGTGGTGGGCGGGCTTCGGCGGGGCAGTCGGCTGGTCGGCGGGCTAGTGTCCTGCGCCAGGAATTCGATCAAGATATGAGGCGAGGCGGTCGAGGATCTCGTCCGCGTCCTTGGTCCAGATGAAGGGCTTGGGGTCCT
>NZ_JBFAFR010000022.1:0-121762 GCF_040639675.1 Actinosynnema sp. NPDC023794
GTTGGTGGCGATCATCCTGTCGAACCCGTCGGCGCTCACCTCGGGGCGCAGATCGTGCGTGCCGGCGTTGTTGATCAGAACGTCGAGGCGCGGTACACCAGGACCATGGCCCTGGTGCACCAAGCAGGCAGCGATCATCGAGCAGGCACGGCGTGGCTGGCAGACGGGCCCGGCGACCATGGTCGCCGGGTAATACTGTTGATCGTGATTAGGGTCTTGTTGGCCGAGGACATGCATCTCATCCGTGGTGCGTTGGTCGCGCTGCTCGATCTGGAGCCGGACATACGGGTCGTGGGTGAGGTCGCGACCGGCGAGGAAGCCGTGGCGCAGGCCCTGGCGTCGGGCCCCGACGTAGTGGTCCTGGACATTCAGATGCCCGGTCGGCTCGATGGTCTCGCCGCGGCCGAGGAACTGCGGGCCGGGGCGCCGCAGAGCGCGGTGCTCATGCTGACCTCGATCGGCCGGCCCGACCTGTTGCGCAGGTCCCTGCAAGCGGGAGCCCGCGGTTTCCTCCTCAAGGACGCGTCGCCGGACCGGCTCACCGACGCCATCCGCCGGGTCGCCGCGGGCGAGACCGTCGTCGACGCGGGGTTGGCCGCCGCCGCGATCGCGGGGCCGGTGAACCCGCTCGCCGCGCGGGAGGCCGAGGTGCTGCGGATGGCCGGTGACGGCGCCGACCTCGCGGAGATCGCCGCAGCGCTGTTCCTGAGCAAGGGAACGGTACGCAACTACCTCGGCACGATCGTCACGAAGCTAGGCGCGCGGAACCGGCTCGACGCCGTCCGGATCGCCATCGAGCACGGCTGGATATAGCACCCGCAGCTCGTACGTGCCGCCGTGGCCGGCGGTGGTCAGCTCTCCGCCCGTCGCGGCGACCCGTGCCACGAGGTTCGCGGTGCCCCGACCCTTCCCCCGTAGGCCGCCGGCACCGTCGTTGCGGACCTGCAACCCGTCCCCGGTGATCTCGATCAGGCAGCACGTGGCAGCGCTGTGCCGCAGCACGTTGGTGACGGCCTCGCGCAGCACGATCGCGAGTAGCCGGTCCCGGCGGCCCTCGTTCACCGGCGCCCGCCGCACGGTCACCTCGATGCCGGCCGCCTCCAGGATCGACCTGGCCGAGGTGATCTCGGCGTCCAGCGACAGGTCGGACTCCTCGTCGAGCGTGATGGCGCGCAGGGCCCGTAGCTGGTGCCCCGCGATCGAGGTGATCTCGGCGATCTGCTCGTCCACGGCGTCCGGTGCGCTCAAGCGGCACGCCAGCTCTGCCCGTACGGTGATGGCCGAAAGCCCTTGTCCTAGCAGGTCGTGCACGTCGTGCGAGATGCGTCGGCGCTCGCGGGCGACGGCGATGCCGGCCAGCGCGAGCCTGGTCTGGTGCGCCTCGAAGACCAACCGGGTCTGCGTGGCGAGGCCGTAGACCATGACCGCGATGGCGACCGCGTTGAAACCCCAGTAGAGATTCTCCCCGATCGGATAGCCGCGGGCGGCGAGGATCGCGCAGAGCAGGCCGACCGCCGCCGCGGCGGCCGGCCACCACGCCCGGCCGAACAGCAGGAACGTGCCGGCCAGGAACCCGGCCAGCTGCGGGTACGGCTGCCCCGGGTAGAACAGCGTGGCGACGGTGAGAGCGACCAGCGCGGCGGTCGTCCAGGGGGCGCGCCGGGGAAGCTCGCCGGGCGGGCGCGGCAGCGAGTGGTAGAACTGCAGCCCGAGGATGCCGGTCGCGATCAGCGAGGGCGCCGGCCGGCCGCCGACGTAGATGAGCGAGAGCACCAGATAGCCGCCGTGCACCACGGCGAGGATGGGCAGCGCGAGCCGCGGCATGAGATCTTCCTGCGCTGCGGCCGGGGTCGCCCGCTCGGGGATGGCGCGGGCCAGCGCTGCGGTCTCCCGGGAGATCCTGACGATCTCGGCGAGGTTGCGTCTGGTCGCGTGCGCGATGATCTGCGACAGGCCAACCCCGATCGCGTCGTCCAGGTCGCGTTCGGCGCGCGAGCGCTCGTCGCTGACCGCGCGGGCGACCAACTCGGCCCGGACCGAGTCGACCGCCGCTCTCGTGTCGCGGAGCCGGGTCACCCCGAACAGGACCAACCCCTGGCACAGCGCGTTGAGCAACGCCAGCCCGATGTCGAACGGCGTGGCCGGCACCAGCAACGCCGCGGCGGCGACCACCCCGGCGAACAGGCACCAGCGCGGCCACCCCCGCAACAGCAGCAGCGACGACGCGGCCACCGGACCCGCCGCCGCCGGCCCCGCCCACGGCAGCAGAACCACCTGGACGGCGAGCGTCCAACGGTTGCGCCACGGGGTCAGGCAGTGCAGCGCCTGCACCGCCAGGACCACCGCCAGCGGCAGGCCCGGGATCGGGTGCAGCGGGTCGAACGCCACGCCCACCAGGACCAGCAGCACGATCAACACCTGGGCACCTTAGGTCCGGATCGTGCATTCCGCATGCGCATTCGAGGTGGCAGGCACTGATGCCGGGCCGGTCGTCTCGACAAGCTGAGTCACATGAACAAGGTGATCATCGCAGGCATCGCGGCCCTCGCCGCCGTGACCCTCCGCCCCGCCCCGGCCCACGCCGACGTTCCCGACCTGGACGCGGTGGTCGACCGCACGGTCGGTGCGCTGATGGCGCAGCACCGGATCCCCGGCGCCGCCGTGGTCGTCGTCGAAAACGGCCGGACGGTAGTCAGCCGAGGCTACGGCGTCGCCGACGTCCGGACCCGCCGCCCGGTGGACCCGGCCACACCGTTCCTCACCGGATCGCTCGCCAAGGTCTTCACCACCGAGGCCGTGCTCCGACTCGTCGCACAGGGCAAGCTCGACCTGAACGCCGACGTCAACCACTACCTCACCGCGTTCAAGATCAAGGACACCCATCCGGGCCGGCCGATCACCCTGCACCATCTGCTGACGTACACCGCGGGCTTCGACGACAACATCATCGGCCTCGCCGGACAGGACCCTGCCGATTTCGAATCACTCGCCGAGAGCGTCAAGACCCGCCAGCCCCCGCGGGTACGTCCACCCGGCACCCGCATCGCCTACGACAACTACGCCCTCGCGCTGGCCGGCTACCTCGTCGAGATCGCCTCCGGCGAGCCGTACGCGCAGTACGTCGCCGAGCACGTGTTCGCCGCCCACGGCATGACCGGCTCCACCGCCGCCCTGCCGCACCCCGCCGCGATCGAGGCACGGCTGGCCCACGGCTACCGGCCCGATGGTGACGGTTACGTCGAGGGGAAAGGTCAGTACGCCCCCTGGACGCCGTCCGGGACCGGACCCGCCGTCACCCCCGACGACATGGGCCACTACATGATCGACCAGCTCGGTGACGACCCGATCGCCAACACCATGCGGCAGCGGCGCTTCACCCAGGACCCGCGCATGCCCGGCATGGGCTACGTCCTCGAGGAACGCCCCCGCAACGGCCGTGCGCTGCTCTACAAGGACGGTGACGTCCCCGGCTTCCACAACGTCATGGCGCTGATGCCGGCCGAGCGGTTCGGTGTCTTCGTCGTGTTCAACGGTGACGGCATCGACACCGCGGCACCCTGGGCCGCCCAGGAGATCACCAACCTGATCGTCGACACGCGTTTCCCCGCCGCCGAAGCCACCCCCGTAGCCGCCCCGGTCTCCGGCGACGTCTCCCGCTACACCGGCGTCTACCGATCCACCCGCATCAGCCACACCAGCCTGACCAAGGTCGCCACCCTGCTCGCCGCGGCGGCGGTCACGGCCGGCCCCGACGGCGCCCTCACCACGACCGGCCTGTCTCCCGACCCCGACCGCGACACCCAGCACTGGATCCCGATCACGCCCGGCCTGTTCCAGGAACGTGACGGCCAGGCCCGAATCTCGTTCACCGGCGACGGCACGCTCGTCTCATCCGCGCTGCCGTCCGAGGTCCACGAGAAACTTCCCTGGTACGACACGCCCACCCTGCACCTGCCGCTGTTCGGCGCCGGCGCGCTCGCACTCGTCCTCGCCGCCCTCGGACTTCCCCTGGCCGGCGCCGTCCGCCGCGCCCGGAAACGCCGCTCCTCCCTGCCCGCCCGGCTCGCCACGCTCACCGCTTGGACCTCCGCCACCCTGGCCGCCGGCTTCCTGACCGGCTTCGCCCTGCTGTCCGCCGACCCGAACGCACTCATGGAAGCCGTCTCGCTGGACTCCCCGCGCCTGGCGATCCTTCCGGTGCTCGCCACAGCGGCGCTGGCGTTCGCCGTGCCGATGATCCCAGCGACCGCCGCGGCCTGGCGACACGGATGGTGGACACTGCCCGGACGGACCGCATACACCCTGCTCACCCTCAGCGCGGTGCCCTTCTTCACCATCGCCCTCACCTACCGCCTGCTCCTGTTCTGACCCTGCGCCCGAGCCGGGACTGCTCTCGTCGCGCGCCCTTCACGTTGCTGCGCCTGCTGCCCGTGAGGGGCCAGGACAAGAACGTAGAAACCCTGGCGCCACCCCCGGATCACCATTGGTACTACTGGAGCGTCCGAAGACGGTCCTGCGTCGGCGCCGGGATCTTCTCTCCCGCCGCCACGCAGCCCAATCCCGCACCGTGCACCACGGCCGTCCACGAACCGCCCGCTCCATCCGGCTCCTGGTGCTACGCCCGTCACGGGAAAGCCCCGCCACTAACTCGTACTCGGCATCAAAGTCGCCGCTGAAGGTCAGTTCTGACTGCAGATGTCGGTCGGTTCCGACCGCACTCGCCGATCAAGTGCATGATCAATGTCGGTCAATCTTGACTCTGGAAACTAGCGGTCCACCTGGAAGGCTTGCGCAACCGCGAGGCTGTCCTCGTAGACGTGGTGCCGCGTCACGAGTCCTTTCTCGACGGTCAGGTGCAGGGCGAACCGCGCCCGATAGTCACGACCGGTGGGCCGGGCCGTCTGGCGGATCTCGCCCAGGACGACCGCGTGCTCACCGTCTATCAGGATGCGCTCGATCACCGTCGCCACCCGGTCCGCGACGTGGTGCTCGGCAATCTCGCGGAAGTGGGCGGCGGCGTCGGCGCGAGTGGACCGGTGGCGGATCCACGGCGTGGCGGCACGGCCGTGTTCCCGTTCCGGCCAGTCCAGCTTCCAGTCCGCCCCGTCGGCGTACATCTCGGCGATGCGGTCGGCATCCCCTTCACCGATCCGGCGCAACAACTCCTCCACGACGGCACGCGTCGACATGCGGTCCTCCCCCAGAAGTGCGTGGTGCGCCACCACTGTTCCACATGCATCCGGAGGAGCAGGCTAGAGCCCCGGGGTCTGCCAAGCGGCTACCCGAAGGGGGAAGCACACGAGGGGGAGTAGGCGGGCCGTGACCACTGCGGCGTCTGGCACCTCGCCGTTCGCAACCGGAAGGTCGGTACCGTTGCGGACCGCACGCCGTTACGGCGCTTGACGGCAGCGCCGCTGGCTTCTACAGGACACTGCCTAGGTGCCGGCACCGCTGGTGGCCGACGTCCGACGAGTGGGCAAGCTGTCTGCGCAGGCATCTGGCCGCGATGATTCCCTGCATCGACCTGCGCGCGGCTACTGCTGGTTCGGCTCGAAGCTCATCCCCGCCGAACCTGAAGCGGGGATGGTCACGGAGCTGTTCCACCGTTATCAGCGAGACCCGCATCGCCACGGCGCTGCGCACACGCGGCCGGGGTCGCACTGCACCACGTTGAATCACTCGACACGCTCGACCTCACCGGGCACGCCGCTCCACGGGCTTCCCCCGGCGCAAAGGCAACCCCACCCGCCGATGACCGAATCAGCTCCCGATACCGATCTTGCCCTCGACCGTGCCCGGGTCTTCGCCGTCCAGGCGATGCACAACCGGATGAGTTGGATGCCGGACCGAAGAAGGATCACGGTGACCGGCGCGGATGGTTAACTTCGATCCATGGTGGTTGGTACCCGCGAGATCGAGGTGTTCGAGGGGTTCAGGGCGCGGTTGGAGGCGATCGCGTACCGCTTGCTGGGGTCGGCCAATGATGCCGAGGACGTGGTGCAGGACACGTTCCTGCGCTGGCAGTCCGCTGACCGGGAGCTCATCGAGACGCCCGAGGCATGGTTGACGAAGGTGCTCACCAACATCTGCCTCAACCGGCTCACGTCGGCGCGGGCCAGGCGGGAGACCTATGTGGGTCAGTGGCTACCCGAGCCGGTCTTCGCCGGGGACCGGATGCTCGGCCCGTCCGAAACCGTCGAGCAGCGTGAGTCGGTATCGATCGCGATGCTCACGCTGATGGAGCGGCTCTCGGCCAATGAACGCGTCGTGTACGTGCTGCGCGAGGCGTTCGGTTACTCGCACGGCGAGATCGCCGAGGTACTCGACCTCACTGAGTCGAACTGTCAACAGCTCTACCGGCGGGCCAAGCAGCACCTGGCCGCCGGCCGCCGCCGGGTGGAGGTCGATGCGGCCGCGGCCCGCAAGATCGTCGAGGAGTTCCTCGCCGCGGCACTCAGCGGCAGGACCGACTCACTGGTGCGGATGCTGACCGACGACGCGATCCACGTGGGTGACGGTGGCGGCGTGGTCTTCTCGCTGCCGTTGCCGATCACCGGTGCGCTGCGGGTGGCGAGGTTCCTGCGTGGACTGGTCGAGCCCAGCACGGCCAAGTGGGAGATGATCGGTGGTCGGCCCGTCCTGTTCGCCGCGGTCGCCAACGGCTTGCCCGCGCTGGTGCTCATGGTCGGCGACCGGGTCGCCACCGTCGTCTCCCTGGACGTGACCACCGACGGCATCGCGGCCGTCCACACCCAGGCAAACCCCGGCAAGCTCGAACGAGCGACACGCCAGTGGGCCGCATGCGAACACGGGGACGCGCTCGTCGATAACTGGTGACCCAAGTCACATTCCACTGCTGTCAGGTTTCGTGTCGCTGTCCGGTTCAAGGAGGCAAACACCACCCGGACAGGGAGTGAGTGACCATGAACAAGCACCAGATCGTCGTTCTCGGGGCCGGCTACGCCGGAGCCAACGCCGCCGGGCGCCTGGCCAAGCGACTGCACCCCGCCGACACCGAGATCACCCTCGTCAACGCCGATCCCGAGTTCGTCGAGCGGGTCCGCATGCACCAGCTCGCGGCTGGCCAAGACTTGAAGCCTCGCGCGCTGACCGATGTCTTCGCGGGCACGGGCGTGCGGGTGCGGCTTGCGCGGGTCACCGCCGTTGACACCGAACACAAGACCGTCGACATCGTCGATGCCGACGGCCCCGGCGAGATCGCCTACGACACGCTGGTCTACGCCCTGGGCAGCGCCGCCGCCGACTGCGGTGTTCCGGGCGTCGTCGAGCACGCCCACGACATCGCCGGCAAGCAGTCCGCGTTGCGGTTGCGTGCGCGTATGGCCGACCTCGCCGCAGGCGGCACCGTGCTCGTCATCGGTGGCGGCCTCACCGGCATCGAAGCCGTCACCGAGATCGCCGAAGCACGGCCGGACCTCGATGTCGCACTCGCTGCCCGCGGCGGCCTCGGCGACTGGCTGAGCGAGAAGGCCCAGCACCACCTGCGCAGGGCATTCGACCGGCTCGGCATCACCCTGCACGAGCACACCGAAATCGCGAGCGTCGAGTCGACCGGCGCGGTCACCGCCGACGGCCACGCGATCCCGGCCCAGGTGACCGTCTGGACGGCCGGCTTCGCCGTCCATCCCATCGCCGCGGCCACAACCCTGCAGGTTTCCCCGACCGGTCAGATCGTCGTCGACGACACGATGCGGTCGGTCTCCCACCCCGACGTCTACGCCGTCGGTGACGCCGCGCTCGCACCAGGCGCGAGCGGCACACCACTGCGGATGTCCTGCGCCTCGGGAGTCCCCGCCGCCCACCTGGCGGCCGACGCCATCGCCGCCCGCCTCACCGGACGCCGCCTCCCCCAGAACAAGATCGGCTACCTCGGCCAGTGCATCAGCCTCGGCCGCCGCGACGCCCTCGTGCAGTGGGTCACCCCCGACGACCAGCCCAAACCGTCCGCGACCACCGGCAAGCCGGCCGCACGCCTCAAGGAGATCATTTGCAGGAGCGCGGCCTGGAGCATCTCCCACCCGACAGCGATGGTCCCCACCCGGCGTCGCCACACCATCCCGGCCGAAGAACCCCTCGCGATCACCGCGTGACACCCACCATCGCATGGGCGTACCCGATACGGCCCCGTGCGGTGGCGGGACAACAGGACCAGCACCGATGGCCTTCGGCAAGTACGACCCCTCCGGGCGCCGACCGCCGCGACCGATTCGTGTCGCTCCAAGGATTACCACACGTCAGTAGCCCAGGCAGTCAGCGATGAGGCGACGTCGGACCGCTCGCACGATGCTGCGAACACCGGCGACGCGGAGGTCATCTCGAAGACGATCGACGAGATCGTTGATCCGAACGTGCTTCCGCTTCATCGACGGCCGGATCGCTGAGATCCGGGAGTCGTCGACACCTGCACACAGATGAGACAACTCGGGACGAAGGTCAGGTAGCGCGGTCGCAACGCCACACCTCACGATCATGCCCTGGAGGTCCAGTACGCGCGATCGTCGCAGCTCAGCATGCGAGTGCAGAGTCCCGACACCCCACAGGATTTCGTGCAGTCGCCTGACCTGGCCGGTCGTCCGTGGCGCACCGCCGGCCGCGGCTCATCGCCGGTCGGTCAGGGCTGGGCGCGGCGGGTGTTCTCGACGATCGCGTCGATGATCGTCGGCCAGGCACCGGGCGGAAGGTCGTGCCCCAGGCCCGGGATGAGCTGGAGCCGTGCGCCGCTGATCGCGGCCGCGGTCGCTTCGCCGCCGGAATGGTGGCACATGCGGTCCGCCGTTCCGTGGATGACGACCGTCTGTGCCGTGATCCGCGCGAGCTGGTCGGTCCGATCGCCTGCCGCGCGCACCGCCCGGTACTGCCGCCGCCGTCCGCCGCGGTGGTCGGGGTCGCGGCGGAACGCCAGCGCGGTGGCGCGCCGGATCTCGTCGACGTCCTGCTCGAAGCCCGAGGAGCCGATCGTGCCGAACAGCCGCACACGGCGTTCGACGGCCTCCTGTTCGGTGCGCGCGCCCCGGGAGAACAGGTGGCGGACCAGCCTCGGAGAGGTGCGGCCCTTGCCGCGCCGGCCGGTGGTGGACATGAGCGACGCCAGGCTCAGCACCCGTGACGGGTGGTGCGCGGCCACGAGCTGGGCGATCATCCCGCCCATCGACGCCCCGACCACGTGGGCGCGTCCGACGCCGAGCGCGTCGAGGAGCCCGACGGCGTCGGCGGCCATGTCGACCAACGAGTAGTCGGCCCCCGGCAGGTGCGTCGAGCGGCCGGCGTCGCGGTTGTCGAACCGGATGACGAAGAAGCCGTGCGCGGCGAGCCGGCGGCAGAACTCGTCCGGCCAGTGCACGAGCTGGAACCCCAGGCCCATGATCAGCAGCAGCGCGGGGTGCCGGGGGTCGCCGGAGGTCTCGACGCAGAGGTCGACGCCGTTGGCCGGGACGATGCGTCCAGCGGCACCGGGCGCGTGGTCTTGCATGGGGTGTTTCCGCCGTTCAGGATGGGTGCGACTGCGGCACCGGACCTCTTGGGCGATCCTACTCGCGGCACGTGCGAAAGTCTCCGGCATTTACGTCGGCGATGAGCGTTTCGTCCACTTGGAACGGTCCAGGTCGGGTTCGTCGAGGGCGGGGAGCGGTTCGACGTCATCACGCGGGAAGGGGCGGTCGGCGACACGGCCCGATCAACGGGCCGGCACGTCGTTCCGCCCCTCCCCGACGTGGAGCGCTCGTGCGGGAGCTTTCGCGGGGAACCGCCGTGAGACCAGGGCAGGACGTGCGCGGCCGGGTCAACCGCGGTTCTCCGGACAGGCGCGCTACAGCGGGGCGACCCAGTACGGGGTGACGGTCATCGTGCCGTTGCCCGCCGCGCCGTGCAGGGTGCCGCTGGTGGCGGTCGACAGGGTGTACCAGGATTCGACGTAGTCAGGGTCGTCGGTCCACCAGTCGTCCGGCAGGGCGTTGATGATCGCGGTGACCAGCGGGATGTACGCGCCGCCGTCGATGATGGTGAGCAACGCCTGGGTCAGTGCGAGGGCGAGGTCGCGGTAGTTGGTGCCGCCGTCCTCCTCCATCATGACGATGTCGGCGAGGTTGTACTTGTAGTCGGAGAAGTGGACCAGGAGCTGGTTGGGGTAGTAGGTCTTGCCGTCGTCGTCGAGGTAGGGGAGCTGGGTGGTGTCGACCTCGACCTTGCCGTCCAGGCCGAACCCGGCGGTGATCGTGAAGATCTCCGCGTCGCCCTTGTGCCACGGCTCGTGGTCGTCGTTCAGGTGGATCGACGTGAGCTGCGTGGCCCAGTAGCCCGAGGCGGGGGTGACGGCGGCGCGTGCGGCGGCGGGGGACAGGCCGCGCTGCGCCATGGTCGAGCGCAGCACCTCCGTGCCCTTGGCCAGCGCGGTCGCGGTGTCGACCTCGACCAGGTACACCGGGCGAGGCGGCACGCGGTCGGCGGCCAGCGCGATCCGCCGGCCCGTGCGGTCGTAGGCCGTCACGGTCGTCGGCGTGTCGTCGGCTGGGGAGGACGCGACCAGTGGCGATGTGCCGCGGCGCAGCGCGGCGATCATGTCGGCGTGCGCGAGGCGGACGGTGAGCAGGGACGTGCCGTCCTGCGGCAGCCCCTTGGCCGCGAGGACATCCCGGTCGGCGTCACGCACGGCCCGGCCGAGCTCGGTACCTTCGGTGGCACGAGCCAGGAGCACGGGATCGGTCGAGGTGGCCGAGAGCAAACCGGACCGCCGGACCTCGTCGGCGAACTCGCCCGCCAGCCGTGCGGCGATCCGGTCGGTGACCGCGGCGACGGAGCCCGCCGGGGCGGTGGCGGTGGTCGTGGTCGGCGCGGCGTGCGCCGGGACGATCACCAGGCCGGCGGTGACCGCGAGGGCGCCGACCGTCGAGGCCAGTAATCGGGTGGGGTGCGACAACGACACGGTCGTACCTGCCTTTACTCTGCGTGCAGGGATGGGTGGGCAGAGTTACATCTGAAAGAATTACACGTACCCTCGTCGTCGGTTGTCAATGGGAAACCCGATGCCGCACCGCCCGCACGTAGGCAGTGCGCGCCTCGGAAGAGTGCGTTGATGACGGTGCCGGGCAGTCGGGCCAGTGCGGGTAGCAGTAAAGAGGGCCGCCTCGGGCTGCTGCTCGCCCTCCCGCTGGTGCTTCTCGGCGTGACCGCCGCTGTAACGCCTGCGCCGATGGGCCCGTCAGGCCGTCGGACCGCAACAGTCACCGCGGCACGGACCACCGGTGTTCGGGGAGTCGACGTCGGCCCCGCCGTCGATGAACGACGGTTTCCCGTCCGGGGCGAGCCGTCCCGGACTGTGCCGGCGAACGGGGGAGGTCAGTGCGGACGCCGCACTGATCCGTCGCCGGGGCTTGCGAACGGGGTTCGGCGCGGCATACGTTTCTTCGCCTTTTGTCGAACTGCGAGGGAGCACACCCGTGGAACTGCGCAACCAGGTCGCGCTCGTCACCGGCGCCACCGCCGGGATCGGCCACGAGACCGCGAAGTTGTTCGCCCGCGAGGGCGCGAGCGTGATCGTCCACGGCCGGGACGCCGCGCGCGGCGCGGACGTCGTCGCCGAGATCGAGGCGGACGGCGGGACCGCGCGTTTCGTCCGGGCCGACCTGTCCACCTCGGAGGGCGTTCGGGAGCTCGCCTCGGCGGCGGGCGAGGTGGACGTGCTGGTGAACAACGCGGGCATCTACCCGTTCGCGTCGACCGCCGACCAGACCCGCGAGGGCTTCGAGGAGTTACTCGCGGTCAACGTCCTCGCTCCGTTCCACCTCACCGCGGCGTTGGCGCCCGCCATGGTCGCCAAGGGCGCGGGCGCGATCGTCAACGTCTCGACGGTGGCCGCCGTGTCACCGGTCCACAACGCCGCCGCCTACGGCGCGACCAAAGCCGCCCTGGAGTCCCTGACCCGCAACTGGGCCGTCGAGTTCGGTATGAGCGGCGTGCGGGTCAACTCCGTCGCGCCGGGTGGGGTGACGACCGAGACCGTGATGAACCTGTTCGGGGACGCGGTCCACGACAACGCCGCCACCACCACGGCACTGCGGCGCATGAGCGAGCCGAGGGAGATCGCCGAGGTGATCCTCTTCCTCGCCTCGCCGCGGTCCAGCTACGTCACGGGCGCGCTCCTGCTGGCCGACGGCGGGTACACCATCGTCTAGCGCTCGCCCAGCCTCGAGAACCTCGGCTGGTGGGTGTCGGGTGGTTGCACCACGGCACGGGCAGGGACGCCACCGAGCCCCACCGGGCCTCCAACCGCACGTGCCGCCGCTCGGTCGAGGACATCCCGGCATCGAAGGTGAAGCCCGTGGGGCTGCGGAACAGCACCGACGTGATGGCGTCGAGATCGACGCTGCGGTGCGGGGTGGTCAGCGAACCGCGCCATCGACCCTGGTCGAGTACCCCGTCCAGTGACAGGGCGGTGGGGAACCAGCCGACGTCGCATCGGAAGACCGGCACCGCGCGTTCCCGCAGTTCGAGCACGACGCGGTTGACTGTGGGGTCGGCCTCGCCGCTGATGATCAATACCGTCGCAGCGGCTCGTCATCGGGCTGGTGGAAGTCCATCCCCTCGTCACCGGCCGGACCGTCGGTTCCGCCGCTGGAAGTGCCCGCCGGCACCACGTGGGCCTGCGGGTCGTCTGGACCACGACCTTGTGCTTGCCGAGAATGTCGTCCGTGCAGGTCAGGCGGCGTGGCGGTACTCGTTGAGGATGCCGCCCAGTCGTTGCCGTCGGTGGATGTTGAGTCGGGTGACGGTCAGTCCTCGGCCCGGTCACGGACGTTCTCAGCATGGCTGAGCGCAGCGCGGACGCGCTCGGCGTGCTCTTTCCCCCCACCTCCGGGACCGACGTGAAACGGGCAGCGTCCAGCGTCGGCCGTGCCGCCACATCACGTGTTCATGGGATCTTCAGCGCGGTGGTGAGGGCCCGGTGCGGTGGCGATGGGCCGTCGCTCCGGTCTGATGCGGGGACTGCTGAGGTCAGCGGGCGATCGGCTCGACCGGTTCCGGTTCTCCGAGGCCCGCACGCCGGCTTCTTCCCGCGTCCTCGGCACGGCCGTACGCCGCGACTGAACTCGGACGGTCACCGGCAGGTCGGCCGGTCGCCGTTCGAGCACGCCGCCGGCCAGCCGCCGTGCGGCGCGTCCGTGGGCGGTGAGCAGGCGGACCGCGTCGTGGGAGAACACGCAGTACGCGCCGCGGCAGTAGGCGACGACCTCCCGATCGGCGGGGAGTTCGGCCAATCGCACGGCAAGTTCGTCACATGAGGTGCCCGCCTGCGCGCTGCCGGCGCGAAACCGCTGGTCAGCCCTTTCCCAGCCGGTGGTGCTCCCGCCGGCGACTCGAACCGCATCCACGGCACCGACACCCACGGCAGGTACGGCCACACGTTGAGCGCAAGCGTCACCGTCAACGCGCCGTACTCGACCACCGCCAGGTGCGGGTGGTGCAGCACCCGGCTACGGGCGGCCAGGAACGCCCGCGCCCCGACCAGGGCTGTCGGCGCCGCAGCGCTGAGCACCAGGCGCACCCGCACCCGCGACGCCTGCCGGATCCGTGCGGCCGGGTCCTGGGCGAGGGCGTGCAGGCGGGGCCTCGGCGGCGCGCTGGAACTCCAGCTCGGGTTCCTCCAGCACCTCAGCGCGCATCGTCGTCACCCTTCCCGGTCTCGGTGGAACCGTGTCCTCGGCCAGTCCCCGGACCTCGGGAGCGCGCAGTGCGTCGGCCGGCCGGTGCCTTGGATCGGGGAAGCCGCCTCGGCGGCGAGTTCGTAGGCACCGAAGACGGTCCGGCCACGGGTTCCCTACGCGTCCCGCATCGCCCGGCTGAGCAGGTCCATGAACCGGCGCTGGATGTCGAGGAAGGACATGACCGGTCCGTCGCGCAGGATCCACGCCGCACGCCGCTCTCCCCCGTGAGCGCAGGGTTTGGTGGGCGGACCGATAGCCGGAGAACGCCGCCGGAGCGACGTACACGCGTGGTGGCGTCTCCCGGATCGGAAGCAGGTTGGTCGCCGAGTCCTCGGTGATCGACGGTGGGCGAGGCTTGCTCCCAAGTGGGCCTCGGCAGCGCTCTGCCTGCGCGACGACTCTTCTCGGGGCATCCCCACAGCTTGGGGCAGCCGGCGGTTCGATCTTGAGTGGCGCGGATCCAGGTTTGCTCGAAAGTGGTGTGTGCGCACCGTAGTCGGCGAGACCGTCGGTCCGGCGGTTGATGCCGTCTGAGCGTTCAGGGCTGATCGGTTGTCGATATCTCGGCGTTTGTGGTTGACGCTGGGTCCGCATGGATGAGATTCGCCACCGTGGTGGTGGACGGGTATTCGCTCATGCGGGTGTTTCGCGTGTCCGATTGCGTGTGGGCCGGTGTGGCCGGCCGCTGATAGCGTCTCGATGCGATGTCTGCCCGCGTGGTTCGGAGGCGCTCGTGTGGATGGCCGCCGGGAAGGTCAGCCTGGGTGCGGTGATCCTTCGGTTCGCACGGGTTCTGGTGGTTCTTGGTAGGCGCTCGGTGCTGTTGGCTCGGTCGGCGGCGACCGGCCGGCTGCGCGGGCACCGGGCCGGGCCCGTGCTGGAGTCGTGGCTGGCGGGCACGGTGGTCGAGCTCGGCGCCGCGTTCGTGAAGGCGGCGCAGTTGCTGAGCACGCGGGCGGATCTGCTGCCGCCGGAGGTCTGCCGTGCGCTGGCCCGGCTGCACGACCAGGTGCGTCCGGAACCGGCTTCCTCGTTCGCGGCACTGCGGGGGTTGGCCGGTTCGCGGGCGACGCTCGTCGGGTCGGGCAGCATCGCCTGCGTCTACCGGGTTCGGGTCGCCGGTGGCCGGGACGTCGCCGTCAAGGTGCGTCGACCGGACGTGCTGCGGTCGTTGCCGCTGGACCTGGCCGTGCTGGAGCGTGTCGCCGGGGTGTTGGCCCGGTTGCCCCTTCTGCGCGGTGCACCGGTGGTCGACATCGCCCGGCAGCTCGCTGAAGGCATCCGGGGGCAGCTCGACCTCGTCCGCGAGGCCGAGGTGCTCGACGGTTTCCGGAGGACCATGGCCGACGTCCCCGGGGTGACCGTGCCTGCGGTTGACCGCGATCTGTCCACTGAGGACATGGTGGTGATGGACTTCGTCGGTGACCTGGTTCGCTACCGGCCTGACGAGCTCTCGGTGGCGGACCGGCGGCGTGCTGTGGTGACCGCGCTGCGTGCGGTGTACCGGATGTTGTTCCTCGACGGTGTGGTCCACTGCGATCTGCACCCTGGGAACCTGTACTTCCGGCAGGACGGCTCGATCGTGATCCTGGATGCCGGGTTCACCGTGCGGCTGTCGGATTCGGCCCGGGAGAAGTTCGCGGCGTTCTTCTACTGCATGGGACGCGGCGACGGACCGGCGTGCGCGGACATCGTGGCGTCGACGGCCACGACGGTGCCGGGCGCGGACCCGGACGGCTTCCGCGCCGAACTGGTGGCCTTGGTGGAGGCGAGTGCCGGCCGACGCGCGGAGGAGTTCGACCTCATCTCGTTCGCCACCACGCTGTTCGACGTTCAGCGTCGGCACGGCTTCTACGCCGACCCGCAGTTCGTGTTCCCGATCCTGTCGTTGCTGGTGCTGGAGGGCACCGTGCGCGAGTTCTACCCGGAGGTCGACTTCCAGCGGGAGGCCAAGCCCCTGCTGGTCGCCGCGTTGTTCGAGCGGGCGATGACGCGCGGTGGAGCATCGCGGTGAGGTTGTCGTGGGTGGACCCGGGGCCCGGTCGACATCGGCAGGCGCGGTGCCGGTTGCCTGCCATCGGACACCGCAACCCCGTCGCTGCTCAGAGTCCGCCGACCTTCACCGGGAAACTGTCGATCTTCACGATCGTGGTGTCCGGGTTGTCCGGCAGCACCAGCTCCATCGGGTCCCGCAGCTTGTAGAGGTCACCCCTCGGGGGGAACTTCGCGAGCTTGCTGACCAACTGCACCGGATTCTTCGTGGACAGCACCAGCGGCTCGGAGGGAACGGTCGCCTCGATCCCCGCGCTCCGCAGCACCGCTCCGGGGTTGTCGATGGTCATGGTGAAGCTCAGCACCATGAGTTGCTCGAACTTGGGCGGGAACTTCGAGACCAGTCGCAGCACGCTCTTCGCGTCGATGTCGATGTCGTTCTGCTCGATCGTGACCGTGGTGGCATCTTCGGTGCCGTTCACAGGCAGTTCGGCACTGATCTTGTGGCCGACCACGCGCAGTCGTACCGAGTTGAGCGGTTCCTGGGGGTTGACCTCGACCCGGATCTTGATGCCGCCCTTGAAGTCAAGGGTGAACAGGCTGGTGCCGATGGTCATCGGGGTGTTGAGGGCCAGGCAACTGCACGGGATCTCGACACCGATCTTGGGCAACAGGTTCAACATCAGGTCCTCCACGATCTCGTCACCACGACGAGCTGAATCTAAGTCAGGTCGACGGTGCCGGCCGGGGTCCGCGACGAGGTCGACTACATCGTGTCAGTCGACGTGACGGGCAGTGGCATCGGCGGCGGAAGCGTCGTTCGCCCGGACGTTCCGCACCCGTCCGGGCGGGTGGTCTCGTGGGCATGCCTCAACGTCGAGGTCATCTGTGTCGAGCGGCGCGATCGTTCCCACCGGTCGTGCGCGAGTGCGCTCCTGTGCGGAGCCGGATCGGATCCGCACAGGAACGCCGGCTCAGCGGTTGCAGCGGGACGGTTCGTCCTTGCCCATCACCTTGGCGTGCAGGGCGAGCACGCGGGCGTTGCCGATCTTGGCCTTGCCATCGCTGTGCAGTCCCGTCGCGGCGTTCTCGTCCGCGGTGAGGCCGAGGACGTAGGTCAGGTACAACCCCTTGGACGCCTTGAGCGACGGCACACCGGTGATCCTCAGGATGGTGGCGTTCTTGTTGATCTTGTGTTCGATGTCGCCTTGGCTGCCTTGGGTTGTTCGTCCGCCGGTGTAGTAGGAGTACGAGACGAAGCCGCTCCAGCGGAAGCCGGACGGAGCGTTGAACTGCTGGGTGAGGCTGTCCAGGGCTTGTCCGGTGTCCTGCTCGAAGCCGACGGTGACGGCCAGGAACCCGGTTTCGCCCTGCTTGACCTCCAGCAGGGCGGGTTGGATGACGGGTAGCGCGCTGTCGTTGTTGGTGAACGTCTGCGGTTGCGCGGTGTCCTGCACGGTGGCCGTCAGGCGCAGTGGTCGTGAGTCGGCGAGGACGGCCGTACCGTCGGTGTGCCGGCCGGTCTGGGCGTCCGCCTTCGCCCTGATGCCCGCGGTGTAGGTGAGCACGTAGCCCTCACCGGCCCGGAACTGCTGCAGCCCGGTCAGCCGCAGGCGCCGGCCGCCGCCCTCCACGGAGGGCGTCAGCGTCGTCTCCCCGCTTCCCTGGCTCTGGCCGTCGACGTTGTAGTAGGTGAACATCATCGTGCCGGTCCACTCGAACCCGGTCGGCGCCTCGAAGACCAGCTCGGCGTTCGCCAGGTCGACCGGGTTGTCGTCCGGGTTCTCGACGCTGACGGCGATGTGCCCCTCGGCGCCCGGCGTGAGCGAGACCGCCGCGTGCTGGCAGACCTTCAGGTTGCCCTTCGGGGTGTACCCGGTCAGCCGGGTGTCGTGCGAGTCGGATTCGTCCGGCGAGGTGTTGCTGCACTTCTTCGACTCGACCTTCGCCGAGCAGGTGACCTTGCCGGTGGCCGCGCGGTCGACGGTACCGGTGACGGTGATCGCCGTGGTGCCGCCGACCGGCAGGTCGAGCGGTTGCCGGAACGTGCCGTCGCCGGCGCTGCCCGCACTCGTGGCCGACGCGCCGCCGGTGGTCCGGGAGACCGCGATGTCCACGTCGGACAGAGCCGGGTCGATTGCGCCGGTCACCACCGCATCGGGGACGTTGTTCGGGCCGTCGTTGCGGACGGTGATGGTGAAGCTGATCCTGGTGCCTGCTGCGGCCTCGGCGGCACCGTCGACGGTCAGCGGCATCGCGGTGGGCAGGGCGATGACGAGGTTGCGCAGGCAGTGCCGGGAGATCTGGCCGCCGGTGCTCGCGGACAGGCCGAGCTTGAACGTCTCCGGCACAGGGGCCTGGCCTTGGGCGAGCTTGAGGTCGACACCGTCGAACACGGTCGTGGTCGTGTCGCCACGGGTGAGGTGCACCGTCACCACGGCGTCGGTGATCAGCACCTGGACGTGCGCCCGGTCCGTCCAGGTCGCCTCCAGGCCACCGGGGGCGGCGACCCCGGTGATGTGGTCGAACCCGGTGGCGCGGTCACCGGAGCCGCGCAGCACGATGTGGTTCGGCTTGGGGACGTCCTCGGTGCACGGTCCGGCCAAGCTCCCGGAGAAGTTCCCGTACTTGTCGAAGCCCAGGCCGAGCCAGCCCTTGGTGACGCCGTCGCCCTTGCCGTCGGGTCCGCGGCTGTAGCCGAGACCGGCGCCGTAGCCGCCGACGTCGGTGTCGGCTTCGCCGTCGATGAGGTAGACGGCGAAGCCGTCGCCGTTCCCGCCCGAGCAGGAGAAGTCGAAGTCGACGGCGACACCGGCCGTGGAGGGGAACGGGACGTTCAGCAACGCCGTTCCCGCCTTGTTGTGCGCGGCAGGGGTCAGTTGCAGACCGTCGTCACCCGGGAGGGTGGCGTCACCACGCAACGTCCAGTCGTGCTCCAGGTCTTCGACCCGGGCGACCCGGAACGTCTCCTCGATCGGGAAGACCGCGATCGAGGGCGCCTCTTCCGTTCGCGCGGTCGGCTCGTCCGCGGTGGTCGGGCTTTCGTCGGTGGGGGCCTCGTGTTCCTGGCCGGGTTCCTCCGGGGCCGGGTCCTCGGGTTCGCCCAAGTGGGGCAGTCGTGCGCCGATGAGGTCGAACAGGCCGAGCACGACGTCCGAGTAGAGGTGGAAGCCGCTTTGCAGGGGTGGCAGCGCGTCGTCGTCGGGGCCACCGTCGGTGTCGGGTGTGCCCGGCGGGACGACCAGTCCGGTCAGGCCGCGCACCACTCCGTGCAGGGTCGACTGCGCGGTGGCGGTCAACCACCGGACCTGCGGGGTGGCGGTGATCTGCCGGATCGGGCGGGGCGCGTGGGTGTCGATCGCGGCGAAGGTGGCGTCCACCAAGCTCACCGGCAGGTCCAGCAGCTTGCCGAAGGTGGCGCGGGTCAGGATCGGCGGCGGCTCGCCGTCGATCATGAAGTCCTCCCACTCGAGCAGGTCGAACAGGAACTGGCCGCCCTTGTAGAACGGCCAGGGCGCCAGGGCGTCGAGGATCTGCCGGGCCCGCTGCGGGTCGTCCTGCCGGATCGCGGCGCCGCGGCGGGCCAGGGTGCACAGCACCTCGCGCAGCCGAGCGTTGATCCCGTCGGCGAAACCCAGCGCGGTCCGGTCGCCGTCGCGCAGGGCCGAGTCGTCGGAGCGGCCCGTCACAGCGGTCGGGTGGTGACGTAGTGGGCGATCTGTCGTAGCACTGCTTTTCCTTCGTTCTCAGGGATGATGGCGAGGTCGCGCTCGAACCGGTCGATGCCTTCGGCGGCGAGCCGGTCGGCGAGTTCGGTGGCGTACTCGATGGAGCCGTGCCGCCGCATGGCGGCGAGCAGCTCGTCGGCGTTGTCCTGTGACTTGTCGGACCGCGGTCGGTGCAGGAGTTCGCCGAGCCTCTGCCGCTCGCGGTCGCCCGCGTGGCGGAACAGGTGGATCAGCATCACCGTGCGCTTGCCCTCCAGCAGGTCGCCCAGCGCTTCCTTGCCGTAGAGGGCCTCGTCGCCGACGAGGTTGAGGATGTCGTCCTGGATCTGGAAGGCGATCCCGATCAGCCGGAACGCCTCGTCGAAGCGGCCCAGCACCGCCGGGTCCGTGACCCCGGCGCAGACCGCGCCCATCCGGCACGGCGTGATGCACGTGTACCAGCCGGTCTTCTTGGTGCTCATGGTGAAGTAGTCCTCGTCCCGGGACGGCACCACGCGGCGGTGGATCCACCCCAGTTCCATGGCCTGGCCCTCGATGGACTCCCGGCACATGTGCATGACTTCCTGGATGAGCCCCAGCGTCCGGGCCAGCCCGAGCGTCTCGAGGTTCGCCAGCACGGCGTCCACCGCGAGCAGGTTGAGCCCGTCGCCGGTGTTGACCGCCAGCCCGTTGCCGAACTCGGTGTTCATCGTGGGCAGGCCGCGGCGGTGGGTGGATTCGTCGGCGATGTCGTCGTGCACGAGGAAGCCGTTGTGGTACAGCTCCAGCGCGGCGGCGGCCCGCACCGCGTTCTCGGGCTTCTCCCCGAACGCGGCGCACGCGGCGAAGACCAACGTGGGGCGCAGGCCCTTGCCCTGGCGCGTCGGGTAGGAGCGCATCAGGTCGTACAGGTCGACTCTCGGCTCGCGGTCGGGCAGCAGCCGGTCGATCTCCTGGTTGGCGCGGTCGCGACAGGCCGTCATGGTCTGCACCAGGTCGGCGTCGTTGACCGGCCGCACCTCCCACCAGCCGGTGCTGCGGCGGCCGTCCCAGAGCAGCCTGGGCGCGGCGTTCGCGGTGCCGCCGATGGTCGCCTGGGTGCCCGGTTCGAGCGGTTGGCGGTTGGCGAGGAAGTCGACGGCGTGCCAGCCGGTCGGCTCGTCGCCGTGCGGGGAATGGCGCGGCGCCGGGCCGCCGGCGGTCGTGCCCCACAGGCGTGGCGCCTGCTCGCGGTAGTCGCGCCACAGCTGCTGCACGAACCGCAGGCCCGAAGCGCGTTGGGACAGCAGCACGAACGCTCGCCACACCGCCAGGACCTGGTCGCGAGACCCGCGGACGTCCAGGCTCTGCGGCAGCACCTGCTCGACCGGGGGACGTTGGGCGTCGAAGACCAGGTTCATCGCCCGGTCGTCGAACGCCACCTCGACGTCCGGCTCGCCGACGAGGTCCGGTTCGACCAGCAGGCGGCTGTAGCGGGCGGTCATGGTGGCCTTGCTGCCGTCGTGGAAGTGCAGCCCCAGACGGATCTCCCGCAGCTCCTCGGCGGCCGCGGCCACGATGGCGGGCGCGCGTTCCGACAACGCGGCCACGGTCTCCATCAGCAGCCGC
Organism: Actinosynnema sp. NPDC023794; assembly: GCF_040639675.1. Lineage (NCBI taxonomy): Bacteria > Bacillati > Actinomycetota > Actinomycetes > Pseudonocardiales > Pseudonocardiaceae > Actinosynnema > Actinosynnema sp. NPDC023794. The sequence continues at coordinate 21,026 of NZ_JBFAFR010000022.1, forward strand.
GCACCGGTGTGCGGCGCGATCGTCGTCACCGGCGTCTCAGTCGTCACGGGCGTCTCCGGCGAACTCGACGATGCCGTGCGTCTCGAAGACGAACCTCCGGCCCGAGATCACGCCCTCGATCACGCAACCGCCGAGCAGTTCGTGCACGCTGAACGGCTTCAGACTGGTCTCCGACGGGTTGGCGATCCGGGCGGCCGTGGTGGGCCTGAAGTCCAGGACGAGCCGGTCCTCGCCCAGCCGCGCGGTGATCAGCAACCGGCCGGGCACCACGGGCGCGGGCGCGGTGGCCAGCGTGGCCGCCAGCGGCGGCACCAGCACCACCCGGTCGCGGTCGAGCTCGCCGTGCACCGCGACCTCCAGCCGGCGCCGGGGGAAGTGCCGCACCATCCGACCGTCCCGCCACAACATCACCGAGCCGTTGGCGGCGTCCCGCGGGTACTCCGGCTGGATGAGGGTGAACACCACCGACCACGGCGGCGGGGCCACCGGGTCGTCGGACGGCGCGTTGGCGAAGCCGAAGACCCACCCGCCCAGCACCGGCCAGCTCCACCGGCCGCGGACCCGTTCGTGGTAGCCCACCAACTCGCAGTGCGCGTCACCGCCCGGTGACCGCAGCGTCCCCGAGCCGCGCACGCCGGGTTCGGACTGCCACCGCAGGAACTGGTCGTCCCCGAAAGGCGCGCTCTGAGCCGTGCACGGCCTGCTGGTCCGGGACAGCCGCAGGTCGACCGCCGGCCGTCCCGCCACGGCCGCGACCTCGAACGCGGTGGGCGACGCGTGCGGGTGGGGCAGCCGGAACGCCGACCACGCCGGATCGGGCGCATTCGCGTTGAACTGGGTCGACGACCACCCGTGGACGGGGTTGTGCACCAGGAGGATGGCCATCCGCTGAGGCTCCGAGCGGGTGGCCGACCCGTCCGCCGGTGGTTCCGGGCCGAGCACTGACAGATTCGAGATCACCGCGTGCGAACCGGTCGACGACAGGAACGCGTAATGCAACCACTGGCGATCGAGCGGATGGCACAACTCCGACTCGGGAAAAGGGCCTCGCACGCCCAGCATCCAGCCCTCCAGACAATGCTGCCGCAGCAGCCGATTCGTCTCGACATCGCTCCCGCGAACACCGGAACGAGCGAATGATGACCAGGCGGTGAATCGGTCCACGGTGACGTCCACGCATCCTGCGAGCAAGAGATACCGCACCGGGTCGAGTCCGCGCGAGCAACTACCACCCATCGTGTGTCATGCCCCTGAAAGGGAGGCAATGCGGACCGCCCGCTTGACCGTGGCGGTCACTTTGGTCGCGTCCCGACCAGGGGACTTGCGCCGCGTCGACGTCTTCGCGTTGACCTGAAGGGGGAATGGGCGGCAATCGCGGGGCGATCGGGCGTCACTGGCTGTGCGTATCCGGCGGCGACACCTGTTTCTGTGCGCCACCGATTGTGTTTCACGGTATCCGACGTGGCGGTTGTCGGGGCACGTTCAGCGATTGACCCTGCGGGTGAAATTCCCGGCTTCGACGATCCGCGTGGTGGAGGACGGGATTCCGCTCCGGAGTTCAAGCGCGACACCGCATTGGCGCAGCCGAGGTCCCGTTCTCAGGGGAGGTTCTTCTCCAGGGCGGCCACGTACGCCTTCATGAGGTGGTCGCGCATCCCGTCGCCGGCCGGGGCGAACAGGTCGGCGGTCATTCCCTTGGCGCGGTCCAGCAGTTTGGACACCCGGGGCATGGAGTCGCGGACCTTGCCGGAGGAGTCGATGTAGCGCAGTGCGGCGACGTGGCGGAACAGCGGTCCGGGCGGGATCTGCGCGACGATGTCGTTGTTGTTGACCACCCGGAACGTGCGTCCGGCCAGTGCCCGGTCGTAGGCCTTCACCAAGGCGTTGTTGCACGTGCGGGGCTGCCCGAACGTGTAGACGCCGTCCGCCGACAGCCGTGGCTCCTCGAAGTGCAGCCACGCCGCGGCCAGCATCGCCAGTGCGCCGCCGAGGCTGTGCCCGGTGAACCACACCGTCTGCTCGCCGTTGCGCAGGTCCTGAACGGCGGCGACCACGGACGGGATCACCGCCCGCAACGCCTCGGCGAATCCATAGTGGACCAGACCGGTCTTCGCTGGTCCGGGCCACGGCGGAACGGTCACGTCGGAGAACCAGTCCCGCAACTGCAGTGGCTCGGTGCCGCGGAACGCGGTCACGATCATCGTCGGGCTCGCCATCGTGTACGCCTGGGTGTGGCTGAGCGCGAACGGCGGCTTGAACGTCGAGTAGTGGTGACACACGCGGTCGAACCCCCACTCACCTGCGGTGGCCTCGATCTCGTCCCGGTCCCCGTAGGCCAGTTCAGCGGCCTTCGCCAGGCAGTACGCCTGGCGGGCGTCGTACCCGGAGGCCAGGTGGTTCAGCGTCGGTGCAGACATCGTCCATTCCTCACGTAGAGAACAGGTCAGCGGTGGTCACGTTTCCTGCCACACGCCTGTGCCTACCTCCGCCGCAGCCCACCGCGCCACTGGCCGCGCCACGGTTCACCCCGCCGAGCAGCCTGATCACCCTGCCCCGGGGCGGCGTCCTGGCTTCTCGTGATCGACGTCGGCGGAGCGATGACGGACGTGAATCTTCGATGGGTGTCCCGGGGGAGTCGTGTCCCGCACCGCACCGTCCTGGCCGCGCCTGTCCGAGGTGGGGCGTGGCGTGCTGCTGGAGCTGCTCGTGCACGGCACCAAGTCGCGCAGCGAGCTCGCCGACCGGCTGCGGCTGTCCCGGCCCACGCTGCCCCGCGTGACCAACGACCACTACCACCACCCCAGGCGAGCCGACCCAACCAGAAGTGGGACCGCCGCGAGTTCGATCGGAAGAATGAGCCGGTGCGGGTGATCAGTTCACTGGGTGATCTCGTACGACGGAGACACGAGCGCTCTACGGGCGTCGTCTCGTGGTCGATCTGCTTTGACCTGTGCCTTCGCGATGGAAGATCACTCGGGGGTGACCAGGCCGTCTCGGTCGTCATCGGTCCAGTCGGGTGAGCGGCCGATCTCCGCGCAGTGCTCGGCCCAGGTCTTGCGGCGCCGGGTCGACGACGCTGCCCTGGTCCAGTAGGTGACCTGGCCGTTGTGGTGCCAGGCGCCGGTCGCGGGTCCGTACTGGCTGACGAGGCTGCCCATGCGTTCCAGTCGGCCGAGGGCGACGCCGAAGCGGACGCTGGAGGCGGTGTAGGCGCGGGAGCCGAACATGGAGTGCCCCTGCTCGGCGACGTGTGCGGCGAACAGGTCGGGGAAGCGGGTGCGCAGGCGGTGCTCGACGATCCCGTACTCGAGGAAGGGGTCGTCGGGGTCGACGCAGTGGTCGAGCGGGTCGAGCAGGTCGTCGGTGACGCCTTCCCACACGTCGCCCGGAGGTTGGACCGCCTCGCGCGTGGTGAACCACTCGTGGTCGTCGTGTGCTTGTTGGTTGGTGCAGAGGTACTGGAGCAGGCCGTCGGGGAGCCTGCGGGGAGGCCGCACGTCGTCCGCGGTGAAGCACTTCGGACAGGTGATGATCACGGTTGGTCCGCCGGGGCGCCGGCGAAGAGGGTGCGTTCGATTTCGTCGGGTGCGCGGTGGCGCTCCCGGGCCCACCGGGCCAGCAGGTCGCAGTAGCGCTGGTAGGTGTGTGCCGGCCACGAGCCGGCGGGGTCCAGGGAGGCCCAGCCGCAGTGGTCGCGCAGTGCGGTTGCCACGACCCGGTCCAGGACGAGACACGGGTGCTCCGGGTCGCCGCCTCCCGCGAAGTAGAGGAACTTGGTGAAGAACGACGGGCCCAGTGCCCGGATCGCGCTGCGGTTGTCCGGCCAGAGCAGCGCGTACGCGCCGGCGGCATCGTGTCGTGACTTCTCCGCGGCCTCGGCCAGGAGCTTCTCGGCGCGTGGCACGTCAGCGGCGATGCTGTCCAACCTGCGTGCGTTCTGCCGCAGGTGGCTGCCCGACCCCCAAGCCGGCGCCCGCCACAGCAAGGTGAACACGTCGTCGGCCTGTGCCCACACCTCGGCGCGGGTGAGCGTCGGCCCGACCGGCGGTGTGCCGGGTAACCCGCGGGCGCCGATCGCATCGCGCCACCACTGCTCCCGGACGTGGATCGCGTGGTCGTTGACGCTCACCTGGCGAGGACGGGAGGGCGCCGCCCAGCGTGGCAACACCGCTGTCGTCAGATCGGTCATCGACATACCGCGTGCATCGCTGTCCGCTGCCCGTCGTTACCGGTGGAGCCGCTCGGGACGTCAGAGGTGATTCACCGCGGCGGGTCTTCGACCCGGCGCTCAAGCACTTCGGCCACGCGTGCCGGGCGGGGAGTCGGTGTTCGTCGACCCGGCTCGGCGACGGCGGACAGTGGGCGGGAGTCGTCCGGTTGACGTTCCAGGACGGTGATCTGATGGCGCAGCGCCAGGACTTTCACGTCCTCGTGGCGATCACGGGCGGCCGGAAGGCGCTGGTCGCGCACAGATGGGCCAGTCGGGCAGCACGGCCAGGGTTCGCCTGAGTGCGAACAGGCGCTGAGGACTTGCCGGTGTGTCCGGCGGACCACGCGGCCCGCCGGACACACCCCCTGCTCACGGGTTCGGTACCAACGCCCACGCGGTGTGGTAGTCGGCGGCGATGGCGGTTGCCCCGGACAGACCCTGCACCGGAACCGGCACGGCCGAGTGCGTGTAAGTCCCGTCGTTGGCGAGCGTTTCGTAGATGTCGTGGCCCCAGCCCGCGACGGTTCCGCCGGCGCGGAGCGCGAGGGCGCCCCCGCTGAAGCTGGCGATCTGCGTCACGTCCGAGAGGTCCGACACCTGGACCGGGACCGCGGACGCGCACGCCTGCGAGTAGTCCTCGCACTCGACCCCGTTGCCGAGGAGACCTTGGTAGCTGGAGCCCCAGGCCCACACGGTGCCGTCGCCGCGCAGCGCATAACCGGTGTAGCGGCCCGCGTCGATCCCCGTCACCCCGGTCAGCCCGGAAACCTGCACCGGGACCGGGGAAGAGCAGAGCCCAACACCGGACGGGCCGCACGCCTGACCGTTGCCGAGCTGGGCGAAGTAGTTGGAACCCCAGGCCCAGACCGTGCCGTCACCGCGCAGCGCGTAGACACCCTCGCTGCCGCTGTCGCCCGACACCTCGGTGACGCCGGTCAGCCCGGACACCTGGACGGGCACCGACGAGGGCTGTCCGATCGACCCGTTGCCGAGCTCGCCGTGGCTGTTGAAACCCCACGCCCAGACGGTGCCGTCGGCGCGGACCGCGTAGCCGGTGCCCCAGGAACTGCCGATCGCGACGACGTCGGTCAGACCGGGGATCGGCGCCGCCACCGAGGAGTTGGCAGTACCGCCGTTGCCGAGCTGGCCCGTGCCGTTCCAGCCCCAGGCCCACACCGTGCCGTCCTCGCGCAGCGCGTAGCCGGTGAGCTGACCGGCGGCGATGGCGGTGACCCCGGTCAACCCGAGCACGCGAACCGGCGCCACGGACCCGCCGCCGTTACCGGCCTTCCACCCGTTGCCGAGCTGCCCCGAGTCGTTCTTCCCCCACGCGACCACCGTGCCGTCGGCACGCAACGCGTACTGGGTGCCCCACATGCTGCCGGCGATCGCGCGCACGTCGGTCAGCCGCGCCCGCGTCGGCACGGACGTCCACCCCACCGCCTCTGCGGTGCCCAGCGCGCGCTCGGCGCCGTTCCTGCCCCACGCGTAGATGCAGTCGGTCGTGCAGACGGGGGCGTCGAGCACCGCGAACGCGCCGGCCATGTCGGCGACGAGGTGAACGCTCCCATCGTTGTTGTACAGCTGGATGTCACGTGTGCTGCCGAGCCCGACCACGGCGGCGTTCGGCACGGTCTGCCCGGGGGACAGGTTGAGGTTCGAGGCGTTCGTCTGCTGACCCCTCCCGTACGCGGACACGTACGTCGCGGCCGTCGCGTCGACGCCGGTGATGTTGAGCACCACGGCCGTTGCCGTGATCGACGCCCTGGTCGTGAGTCCCAGGTCGACGATCTGCCGGGCGCCCACGGCACCGGTCCTGCCGCCGGTGCCGTCCCTGGTGTCGAGCACCCGCGTCGGGCTCATCGGGAGGAACAGGGCGCCGTAGTCGGGGGTGTGGAAGCCGGTCAGGTCGGCGATCAGGTCGATGGTGCCCGCGTTGTTGTAGAGGCTCACCGTGCGGTTCGCGCCCACGGCGACGGTGACGAGGTTGGGGCGGGTGTCGCCGGGGGGCACGTTCAGGTTCGACGCGGTGGGTCGAGGCGTTCCGGCGGGCCACGCGGTGACGTACGTGTCGGCGGTCGCGCTGGTGGCGGTCAGGTTGAAGGTGACCGCCGTGGCCGACGCGGGGATCCAGGCGGACAGGTCGACCGCACGGGCGCCGCCGGGGCCTACCGGCGTGTCCTGCCGGGTGTCCAGCACGCGGTTGGCGGCCAGCGCGGTGAACTTGGCTCCGGCGCCGGTGCTGTAGTAGCCGGCGAGGTCGGCGACGAGGTGGACGTTGCCGCTGTTGTTGTAGAGGTCGACCTTCCGGTCGGCGCTGAGCGTGACGGTGACCTGGTTGGGGCGGACGTCCCCGGGCGTCAGGTTCAGGCTCGACGCGACGGGTCGGGCGCCGCCGCTGGGGAACACCGTCACGAAGGTGGGCGTGGTCGGGGTCACCCCGGTGACGTTGAGGACCACGGCGGTGGTGGCGGCCGGAACACGGGCGGCGAGGTCGACGGTGACGGTTCCGCCGGCGCCGAGCGGGTTGCCGGTGTTCCTCGTGTCCAGCACGCGGACCGTGGACAGGGCGGTGAAGGACGAACCGGTCTCGCCGGCCTGGACGGCGGCCGGCGGAGGTGCCGCCGACGCGGGCTGGCCGGCGAGCATCAGCCCTCCGACCAGCAACGCACTCAGAGCAACGGGCAGTACACGACGCACAGCAGTTCCCCCCGGTAAGCAGGATCCCCCGACCCGCGTACCAGGATATTGATCGGCCGGTTGCCCGACAACTGTTCCGCCGGAATGCGCGAATTCCTTTGTGGACGAGCCGCTACCGGGTCAGGGGGTGGCGTGGACCGCCCATCCCTCGCGGCAGGCGGACACCTTCATCGCCGTCGCGCCTGCCTCGTGCGGTGAGCAGGCGACGGCGATCGAGGCGTCGAGGTCGGCGCCCCTCGCCGACGGCAGCAGGCTCGTGGTCGACAGCTCGCGGGAGTACGAGCCGTGGATGCTCTCCGGCCCGGCCGAACTGCCGGTCGTGTCCACTCCGGGCGGCGCGTCGGCGCTGTGGCACGCGTCGGCGACTCACGCGATCGTGTGGTAGCACGGGCTCGCCGGGTCTTCGTCGCACGGCTACGTTGCTTGAAAATCAACAGCACTCGGCGTGAGGACCGCTGATGTCGACCACCGCCACCGTCCGTCCACCCGGGACGTACCCCGGCGCGCTGCCCTTCCTGGGGCACGCACTGCGGATGAAGCGAAGTCCTGGCTCGTTCCTGCTCGAACTCCAGTCGGGCGACCCGATCACCCGGATCCTGCTGGGCCGCGAGCCGATGTACGTCGTCAACGACCCGGAACTGGTGCGCGACGTCATGCGTCGACCCGACGTGTTCGCCAGGGGCGGCCCGATCGCCGAGCGGTTCCGGCAGATGTTCGGCAACGGGTTGGGCATCTCCGACGGGCCGTTCCACCGACGGCAGCGCAGGTTGGTCCTGCCCGCGTTCCACCACGGGCGGATCGCCGACTACGCCGCGGTCATGAGCGCGCACGCGGAGGCCAAGGCCGCCTCCTGGCAGGACGGCCAGCGGGTCGCGGTGCACGAGGAGATGGACGAACTCGCGCTGGCGAACATCGTCCGGGTCATCGTCGCCGACGGTGCGTCCCTGGACCGGGCGCGGTTCATGGCCGCGACGTCGGTGGTGCTGGGTGGGCTGTTCCGCCGGATGACCGGTCCGGGGGTCCTCACCAGGCTGCCGACGCCGGGCAATCGCCGTTATCGCCAAGCGGAGGAGTTCCTCCGGCGGACGATCAAGGCGGTGGTCGACGAGTACCTGGCGACGAGGACCGACCGGGGCGACCTGCTGTCGAAGATGGTCCTCGCCGGTGACGACGGCGAACCGGCCATGGACGAGGAGCAGTTGCACGACGAGGTCATGACCTTCCTGATCGCGGGCAGCAACACCGTCAGCAACACCCTGTCCTGGGCCTTCCACGAGATCGGGGCGGACGCGGACGTCGAACGCCGCCTGCACGACGAGGTCGACCGGGTGTTGGCGGGCAGGACGGCCACCTACGAGGACATCGACCGATTGGTTTACACCCGACGGTTGATCACGGAAACGCTCCGCCACCGGACGCAGGGCCTGTTCCAAAGCCGTTCCACCACAGTGGACACTCGACTGGGCGACTACCACATCCCCGCCAGGACGGTCGTGCTCTACAGCGCGCACGCGCTCAACCACAACCCCCGCATCCACGCCGACCCCGATCGCTTCGACCCCGACAGGTGGCTGCCCGGGCGCGTCGATCCGCCGGCGCGCGCCGCGTTCCTGCCGTTCGGGATCGGGCTCCACGGGTGCGTCGGCGAAGGCCTTTCCTGGGCGGAACTGATCCTCTCCCTCGCCACGATCGCGGCGCGCTGGCGACTGGTGCCGGCGCCCGGCCACCGCGTGCGGCCGAAGCCCGCCGTCACGATGCCGGTGAACGCGTTGCCCATGATCGCGCGCAGCCGCGGCGTCCGGCCTCGGGCAGGCGGCTTCGCGGGGCCGGGAGGAGATCAGGGCTGATGCACTCGATCGGGGCCAACCGGGCGGCGGCGGCGATTCGCGGCGTCCTGGCGCGGTAGCGTCCTTCGACGCAGGCTGTGGGTCATCTCCAAGAGGAGAAGCCGTGGGCGATTCCCACCTCGAACTGTCTCCAGTGGTCGCGACGACGATGCTGATCCGCAAACCACCGGCGGAGGTCTTCCGAGCTTTCACCGATCCCTCGATCACGAGCAGGTTCTGGTTCACCAGGAGCAGCGGCCCGGTGGAGCCCGGAGCGGAACTGCGGTGGACGTGGGACATGTACGACTTGACGGTCACGGCACGGGTCAAGGAGTTCGAGCAGGACCGCAGGTTCGCCATCGAGTGGCAGAACGGCCCGCGGCCGACGACGTTCGAGCTGCGGTTCTCGCCGCACTCGGACGACGTGACCCGGGTCGACCTCACCGAGACGGGTTTCGGCGGCGCCGAACCCGACGAGCTCGTCACCTGGGCCCTGAACTCGATGGGCGGGTTCACCGAGGTGCTGGCCGCGGCGAAGGCGCTCCTCGAGCACGGCATCGTGCTGACCCTCGTCGCCGACCGGCACCCCGACGGCATCGGCGGCGGCTGAGCGCGTCGTCCCAAGGCCCGGTCATCCAGCGGAGGGGCGGTGTCCACCGTGCTCCAGTCACAGCGCAGGTCCCCCGGCACGGCGGTCGGCGCCGCGTCCCGCCGCGGCGGGACGTTGACGATGGTCGGCGCGGGGGACGTAGACCACCTCGACCCGGCGCTGGCCTACCACACCGTGACGAGGGGCATCCTGCGCGCGTACACCCGGCAACTCGTGGGGTACGTGGCCAGTCGGGACCGGGTCGAGGCGGGGACGCTCGTCGCCGACCTGGCCACCGAGGTGCCGACCGCGGCGAACGGGCGGCTCACGGGGGACGGCACCGGCTACGCGTTCACCCTCCGCGACGGGGTCCGGTGGCACGCCCCGAGCGGAGACCGCCCGGTCACGGCGTGGGACGTGGTGCGCGGCATCAAACGCCTGGCGCACCCGATGGCCAACAGCCCAGGGCTCGCCTACTACCTCAACGCCATCGACGGCATGGCGGAGTTCCGCGACGTGCTCGCCGACGCGCCCCGCACGGTCGAGGCGGTCGCGGACCGGTTGGAGCACACCGGGATCAGCGGTGTCGTCGCACTCGACGACACCGAGGTCCGCTTCACCACGCGCTACCCGATGTCGGACTTCCTCAACATGCTCGCCCTGCCGTTCGCGACGCCAGCGCCCGAGGAGTACCTGCTCTTCGCCCCCGGTAGCCCCGAACTGGACCAGGCCGTCATCTCCAACGGCCCCTACCGGATCACCGCCTACCGCCCCGGCGAGCGGATCGAGCTGCGCCGCAACCCCGCCTGGGACCCCGGGACCGACGACCTCCGAGCCGCCCACGTCGACGGCATCGAGATCAGGCAGGGCCTGGACGAGCAGGAGTCGCACGACCTCGTCGCCCGCGGCGCGGCCGACATGCTCTGGGACGTCCAGCCGCTCACCGAGGAACTCCCGGCGCTGCTCGCGACCGACGACCCCCGCCTGGAGGTGTGCCCCGCCGGCCTGCTCAGCCCGTACATCGTGGTGAACTTCGCCAGCGAGGCCGAGGACGGCGCCACCGGCAAGCAGGCCGTCCGCACCGCCCTCCAGTACGCGGTGGACAAGGCGGCGGTGTCACTGGTGTGGGGCGGACCGCGGCTCAACGACATCGCGGACCAGGTCCTGCCGCCGCTGTGCCTGGCGCACCGGGAAACCCGCCCGCACGGCACGGACGGAGGCCGGGGCGACCCCGAGCGGGCACGGCGGTTGCTCGCGGAGGCCGGCTACCCGGACGGGCTCACCCTGCGACTGGTCTACCGCGACCGCGACATCCACCCGGCCACCGCCGAGGCGGTGCGGGCGGGCCTGGCCAGGGCGGGCATCCGCGTGCGGCTCGTCCCGGCGTCGATCAACGAGCTGTTCTCGGAGTTCCTGTCCTCGTCGGCGTCCGCACGGCCGCGGGACTGGGAGCTCGCGCTCACCGGCTGGGAACCGGACTGGTACGGCAACAACGCCCGCACCTACCTCCAGCCGCTGTTCGACAGCCGCGACGTGCCGGAGAACGGCGACTGGGGCTCGAACTTCGGCCGCTACCGCAGCGAGCGGGTCGACCGACTGCTCACGGCGGCCCTCACGTCGGCTGACGAGGAGCGCGCCGGTGAGCTGTTCCGGGAGGTGGAGGCGCAGGTGCTGCGGGACGGGGCGATCGTCCCCGTCCTGTTCGCCCACCAGTACTGGTTCCACTCCACGAGGGTGCGGAACTGGCTGCCCTACCCGGTGCTCAACGGCGACCTCACCAACCTCTGGCTGGCGGACGGGAACGTGTCGGAGTGATGCGCGCTGACCTGGGGATACCGGCGACACCTTCGCGTGAAGATGACCAGACGACCTTGGGGTCACCCCGGTGCTCTGGTAGGCAGGGATCACTGGTCGAACCCTGTCCGGTAACGGATTCCGGCCGTTGGAGGGGTGATGCAGCTCCCGGGCTTGCTTTTACCGACGGCGTGGTCGCCGCGGTCGCCACGCGACTGGGATTGCCGCCGCGGCTGGCCGACTTCTCGCGCCGGGGCTTCCGGGTAGACCGCCCGGCGCAGCGCGCCGTCCTGGAACTGCACGCGCGGAACTTCCTCGGCGGGTTCAACCTCGCGGTGCGGTCGTGGCGACGACCGCACGAGCCGCTGAGCCGGGTCGACGCCGAGGAGCGCGGGTTCGCCTACGAAGGCGCCGCCATGTTCGCCGGGCTGCTCGACCTGGCCACCGCCGGCCGGGCCGGCGCCCTCGACCGCCTGCTCGCCGGACCGGGGAACGCGTACGCGCACCTGGTGCACGTCGGCGCCGGGTGGTTGTTGACGGCGGCGCGCGTGCCGGTGCTGCCTCGCCTGCCCCGCACACCGCTGCTGCGGTGGCTCGCCGTCGACGGCTCGGGTTTCGGCGAGGTGTACTTCGGTGGCACGCGGGCGTTGCTGCGCCGGGCTTCGCGCACACCGGGACCGGTGTGGCAGGTCCGCGTGGCCGGCTGCGGGCGGGCGCTGTGGTTCGCCGAGTCCGCCTGCCCGGCGGGGATCGCCGACGTGATCGACCGCGCGCCGTCGGTCGCGCGACCGCACCTGTGGAGCGGTGTCGGGCTCGCCGCCGCGTACGCGGGTGCGGCGGACGCGGCGGACCGCACCGAGCTGCTCGACCTGGCGGGGCGGCACCGGGCGCACTTCGCGCAAGGCGTCGTCTTCGCGGCGGGCGCCCGGGTCCGCTCGGGGATCGTGCCGCGGCACACGCGCGAGACGTGCGCGCAGGTGCTCGGCACGACCGCGGAAGTGGCCGCGCGCTGGGCCGACGAGGCCTGCGCGGACCTGCTCGACGCCACCGATGTGCAGGCGTACCTGGAGTGGAAGGCGCGGCTGCGCGACCGATTGCCCTAGAGATCCGAGCCGACCGCTCGCCAGGGAGGACCGATGCGTGTGACGGTGAACGCTGCCGCGCGCAAGACCTTGTCCGTGATCGTCGTGGTGGCCACCTGCGCCGCCGCCGGCCTGATGGTGGTGCGGCCGGGCCTCGGCGAAGAGACCTCCGCCGCCACCGCCGCCCGGTTCGGCTTCACCGCGGTGAAGCTCAACGAGAAGCCGGTCGGCGCGCGGACCGAGCGCGCCGTCGCGCCGGAACTGCACGGCATCCGCGGCTGGATCTCCTCGGTCGGCGCGGCCGTCGCGCTGGCGGACGTCCGCGGGACCGGGCGGGAGGCCGACGTCTGCCTCGTCGACCCGCGCGACGATTCCGTGACGTTGCGCCCCGTGCCGATCGGCGGCGGCGGTGTGCCCTACGCCCCGTTCGCGCTGCGGCCGGACGGCCTGCGCTACGACTCGACGATGGCGCCCATGGGCTGCGTCCCGGCCGACCTCGACGAAGACGGCGACGTGGACTTCATCGTGCACTACTGGGGCCGCTCGCCGGTCCTCTTCGTCAACACCGGCGGGAACGGCGTGCCCACCCGGTTCCGGGCCGACGAGCTGATCGAGCCGATGGCCCTGTGGAACTCCGGCACGCTCAACGTGGGCGACATCGACGGTGACGGCCACCTCGACATCCTGGTGGGCAACTACTTCCCCGACGGCGCGCGCGTCCTGGACCCGACCGCTGCCGACGAGACCCGCATCCGGATGCAGGACTCCATGTCCTCGGCCCGCAACGGCGGCGTGAACCGGATCCTGCTGACGCGGCCGACGGGTGCCGCGGACCGCAAGCCGGCCGTCGTGGACGCCAGCGTGGCCCTGACCGGCGACGCCGCCCAGTCGTGGACCCTGGCCACCGGGTTGCAGGACCTGACCGGCGACGGCCTCCCGGAGGTCTACCAGGCCAACGACTTCGGGCCGGACCAGCTGATGGTCAACCGCTCGGTGCCCGGCGCGGTGCGGCTGCAGGAGGTCATCGGCACCCGCGACCTGGTGACGCCGAAGTCCGAGGTGCTGGGCCGAGACTCGTTCAAGGGCATGGGCGTCGCGTTCACCTACCCCGGTGGCGCCGGCCTGCCGATGGTGGTCGTCAGCAACATCACCGTCCCCTATGGCCTGCACGAGAGCAACTTCGCGTTCGTCCCGGACGGCACACCGCAGGACCTGCTGGCGGGCGAGGCGCCGTTCACCGAGCGCAGCGAGGCGCTGGGCCTGGCCCGCGCCGGCTGGTGCTGGGACGTCAAGGCGGGCGACTTCGACAACGACGGCGTCGACGAGCTCTTCCAGGCCAACGGTTTCCTCAAGGGGGAGGTGAACCGCTGGCCCGTCCTCCAGGAGTTGGCGATCGCCAACGACGAGCTGCTGCGCCACCCGGCGGTGTGGCCGCGCTTCGGCCCCGGCGACGACTTGTCGGGCCACGAGCCGAACCGGTTCTGGGTCCGCGACGCGAGCGGCCGGTACTCCGACCTGGCGGACCGGGTGGGCGCGTCCTTCCCCGACAACACCAGGGGACTCGCCGTCGGCGACGTCGACGGCGACAACCGCCTCGACGTCCTGGTGGCCAACCAGTGGGAGGACTCCGTGCTTCTGCTCGGCGGGAAGGGCGGCCCGGCGGCGGACCTGCGCCTGGTGCGCCCCGGCGCCGTCGGCGGGTTCGTCGACGCGATCGGCGCGCAGGTGGAGCTGCACCACCCCGACCGGCCGCAGAAGGCGCAGCTCTACCCGGCGAACGGGCACAGCGGCGTGTCCGCCGCGCGACTGCACTTCGCGCTGCCCGGAGGAGGTCCGGTGCGGGCCACGATCACCTGGCGGGACACCTCCGGCACGCACCGCGCCGAAGTCCTGGTCACGCCCGGGCACCGCACGGTCGAGCTCGGCCCCGCAGCGACGGCGGTGGCGCGATGACGGCGACACGCCTGGACGGCGCCTCACTGGACGAGCGGGCGCTCGTCGCACCGGGTAAACCCGGGTTGACCCCCGATCAGCGCCGGGTCAAGGCGCTGACCCGGTTCGCCGTCTCGATCACCCTGTTCAACGTCCTCGGGCACCTGTTCCTCGGGTTCGAGCAGGCGCCCATCACCCCGATCGTCGCGGTCCTCGTCAGCTATGCCTCCGCGTTGTGCTTCGAAGCGCTCGACGCCTGGGCGTTCGGCAGGCGGGCCGAGTTCGCCAAGGGCCGGCGGGCGTTCGTGGTCTTCCTGCTGCCGGCCCACATCACCGGTCTGGCGACCGGGATGCTGTTGTGGGGCAACGCCTCCTTGTGGCCCTACATCTTCGCGATCCTGGTGGGCAACGGGTCGAAGTACCTGGTGCGGCTGCGCGTCCGGGGCAGGCTGAGGCACGTGCTCAACCCGTCCAACACGGGCATCACGGTGGTGCTGCTGCTGTTCCCGTGGGTGAGCATCGCGCCGCCCTACCACTTCACCAGCAACACCTCGGGCGCGATCGACTGGCTGGTGCCGCTGGCCGTCCTCGCGGCGGGCACCGTGATCAACGCCAAGCTGACCGGCAGGATGCCGCTGATCGCCGGCTGGGTCGGCGGGTTCGTGGCCCAGGCGGTGCTGCGCTGGTCGCTGCTCGACCACCACCTGCTCGCGGCGCTGGCGCCCATGACCGGGCTGGCGTTCGTCCTGTTCACCAACTACATGATCACCGATCCCGCCACGAGCCCGACCGGCACGCGCGACCAGGTCGTCTTCGGCGTCACCGCGGCGGCGGTCTACGGCGTCCTGGTGGTGTCGGGGGTCTCCTTCGGCCTGTTCTTCGCCCTGGTGATCACCTGCGTGCTGCGCTGCCTCGGCCAACTCCACCGCACCGGCCGTCGCGGCGCGCCGGGAACCACCCCGTGAGCAGCGCGCAGCCGATCGCGGTGGTCGGCATCGCGTGCCGCTACCCGGACGCCGATGGTCCCGCCGAGCTGTGGGAGACGGTGGTCGGCCGCCGCCGCGCGTTCCGCGTGCTGCCCGATCGGCGGCTTGGCGCCGGGTACCGGGGCGCCGAGCCCGACCAGACCTACCTGACCCACGCGGCCCTGCTGCGCGGGTGGGAGTTCGACCGGCACCGGTTCGAGGTGCCCGGCCCGCTGTTCCGCGCTGTCGACCAGACGCACTGGCTCGCCTTGCAGACCTGTGCGGAAGCGCTGTCGGACGCCGGGTTCGGGGATGCCGACGGGCTCGACCGCGACCGCGCGGGCGTCGTCCTGGGCAACTCGCTCACCGGGGAGTTCTCCCGCGCCGCCCAGTTGCGGCTGCGCTGGCCGTTCGTCCGGCGGGCGGCCGTCGCCGCGCTGTCGGGCGCGGGCGTGCCCGACAGCCAGGCCGAGCACGCCTTGGAGCTGCTCCAGGACCTGGTCCGGGAACCGTTCCCGGAGCCGGGCGACGAGACGCTGGCCGGAGCCCTGTCCAACACGATCGCCGGCCGCGTCTGCAACCACTTCGACCTGCACGGCACCGGCTACACCGTCGACGGCGCGTGCTCGTCGAGCCTGCTGGCGGTGATCACCGCCTGCCGCGCCCTGGCGTGCGGCGAACTGGACTTCGCCCTCGCCGGCGGGGTGGACCTGAGCCTGGACCCGTTCGAGCTGGTCGGGTTCGCGCGGCTCGGCGCGTTGGCCGAGGGCCGGCGGATGAGGGTGTACGACGCGGACCCGACGGGCTTCCTGCCGGGTGAGGGCTGCGGCGTGGTCGCGTTGATGCGCGCCGACGACGCCCGCCGGAAAGGGCTGCGGGTGTACGCCCTGGTGTCCGGGTGGGGCATGTCGTGCGACGGGGCGGGGGGCTTGACGCGGCCGGAGGCGTCGGGCCTGGTGCGCGCGCTGGACCGGGCGTACGCGACGGCGGGCGTCGACCCCTCGGCGGTGGGGCTCGTGGAGGGGCACGGCACCGGCACCGCCGTCGGCGACCGGGTCGAGCTGGTGGCGCTCAACCGCGTGCGGGCCGGTGCGGCCACGCGCGCCGCGCTCGGCTCCGTCAAGGCCAACGTGGGCCACACCAAGGCGGCGGCGGGTGTCGCCGGGTTGATCAAGGCGGTGCTCGCCGCGCACCACCGCGTGCTGCCGCCGACCACCGGGTGCGAGGACCCGCACCCACTGGTGTCGGGCGCCGACAGCACCCTGCGCGTGCTCGACGGGCCCGAGCCGTGGCTGGACCGGACGCGGGTCGCCGGCGTGTCCGCGCTGGGGTTCGGCGGCATCAACGCGCACGTCGTGCTCTCCGGGTGCGGTGGTGACGGCCCCGGCGTCGTCCCGGAGCCGATGCTGCGGTGGAGCAGGTCGTTGCCGGCCCACGAGATCGTGCTGCTGACCGCCGAGGACCGCGACGACCTGGCCGCCCGGCTGGCGGACCTGGCGGCCAAGGCGGGCTCGTTGAGCGCGGCCGAGCTGCACGACCTCGCGGCCACGCGGCACCGGTCGGCGACGCCCGATCCGGCGTTCCGCTGCGTGCTCGTGAGCGATTCCCCCGAGCGGCTGGTCAGAACCGCGGACCGCGCGGCGCGCCGGGTGCCGGGCTGGGCGTCGACCCTGCTGGTCGACCGCGAGGAAGGCTTCGTGCTCGCGCGCGGGGCCAGGGGTCGGGTCGGGCTGCTGTTCCCCGGCCAGGCGGCGCCGGTGCGCGCCCGCCTCGACGACTGGGCGCGCGACTTGACCGTGCCCGGGATCGCCGAGGACGTGCGGCTGCACGACGGCGCGACGGCGACCGCCATCGCGCAGCCCGCCATCGTCCGGCAGTCCCTCGCGGCCCTGGCCCTGCTCGCCGAGCTGGGGTGCGACGCGGTGGCCGCGGTCGGGCACAGCCTCGGCGAGATCACCGCGCTCGTGTGGGCGGGAGCCCTGTCCGCCGAGGAAGGGCTGAGGCTCGCCACCGCCCGGGGGCGGGTGATGGGGGAGCACGGACGTGCGGGCACCGCCATGGCGAGCATCGGCCTGCCCCTGGACGCGGTCGAGGAACTGGCCGGGAGCACCCCGGTCGTGGTGGCCGGGCTCAACGGCCCCGACCAGGTCACGATCGCGGGCCGGACGGCGGACGTGCGCCGGGTGGCGGAACGCGCGTTGCGGGCTCGGGCCCGCGCGAAGGTGCTCGCGGTGTCGCACGCGTTCCACACCGAGGCGATGCGCCCGGCCGCGGCGCCCTTCGCCGAGGAGCTCCGGCGGGTGCGGCTGCGGCCACCGCGCCGCACGGTGTTCTCCACCGTCACCGGTCACCGGCTGGACCCGGACACCGACCTTGCCTCGCTGCTGGTGGACCAGCTCACCGCGCCGGTCCGGTTCGCCGACGCCCTCGCCGCGCTGACCGCGACGTGCGACCTGCTGGTCGAGGCCGGACCGGGCACCACGCTCACCTCGCTGGCGACCGGGTTCCCGGCGGTCTCGCTGGACCCGGGCGGCGCCGGGCGGGAGCACGCGATCGCGCTCGCCGCGCTGGCCGCGGTGTCCGCGTGCGACCTGGACCGGTGGTTCGGCGACCGGGCCCACCGCCACCTCGACCTGGACACGCCCATCACGCTGCTGGCGAACCCGACCGAGACCGAGGTGGTGCCCGCCAAGCGGACCCCGGAGCCCGAGCCGACCACCGGTGCGGACCCGCTGCGGGTGCTGCGGACCCACCTGAGCCGCACGCTGGAACTGCCGCTGGCCGGGATCCGGCCGGACCGCAGGCTGCTCGCCGACCTGCACCTGAACTCGTTGCAGGTCGTCCAGCTCGTCGCCGAGGCCGCGGACCTGCTGGGCAGGCGCGTGCCGGCCCTGCCGCCGTCGCTGGACACGATGACCGTCGGCGAGGTGGCCGAGCTGGTCGCGAGCCGGCCGCCGGTCGACCAGACCCCCGACGCGGTCGACGGTGTGCGCCCGTGGGTGCGGTCGTTCGAGCACCGCTGGGAGCCGTGGACCGGGCCCGCGCCCGGTGGCGCGGTGCGCTGGACCGTGCCGGCCGCCGCGCCCCGGTGGCTCCACGACGCCGCGAGGAGCTCGGAAGTGGACGACGCGGCCCAGGACGGCCTGGCCGTGTGGCTGGCCGACGACGCGGGGATCGCGGTGGTGGCGGACCTGCTGCGGACCATCGCCGCGCACCGGCCCGACGTGCTCGCCGTGCTGCACCGCGGCCACCCGGCCGCTGCCGCCGTGGCGAGCAGCGCCGCGGTCGAGATCGCGTCGTGCACCGCGACCTCGATCGAGCTGACGGACGGCGCCCGCGACGTCGACCTCCGCCTGGCCGGGATCGGCGGGCGGCTGCGGGTGGACGCGACGGGCGACGTGCGGCGTTCGGTCACGGGGGTGCGCCCGGCGACGCCCGGCGGGCCGCTGCCGCTGGGCCCGGGCGAGGTCTGCCTGGCCTCCGGGGGTGTCGACGGCATCACGGCGCGCTGCGCGGAAGCCCTGGCCCTGAGCACCGGGTGCACGCTCGTCTTCCTCGGTCGATCGCCGCGGGAGGCGGCACGGGTGCGAGCCGGGCTGGCCGCCCTCGACCGGCGGGTCACCGCCCACTACGTCGAGTGCGACGTCACCGATCCGGATCAGGTGTGCACGGCGGTCGTGGCGGCCCGGGCGCACGGGCCGGTGCGCGCCGTCCTGCACGGCGCCGGCCTCAACGTGCCTCGCGCGCTGGGCGCGGTCACCGGGAAGACCCTCGCCGCGACCGTCGCGCCCAAGGTGACCGGGCTGGACAACCTGCTGACCGCGCTGGGGGAGCCGCCCGCGCTGCTGGTCGGGTTCGGGTCCATCATCGGCCGGCGCGGTCTGCCCGGGCAGGCCGAGTACTGCGTCGCCAACGACTGGCAGCGCGCGCACCTGGAACGGTGGGCCGCCGCGAACCCGGCCGCCCGCACCAGGGCGCTGGAGTGGTCGGTCTGGAGCGACGTCGGCATGGGGTCCCGCATGGGCGTGCTGGACTCGCTGCGCGACCGGGGCATCACGCCGGTCGAGCCCGCCGCGGGAGTGGCGGCGTTGCTGGCCGTGCTGGCCGACGAGGACGCGCCGGTGACGCAGCTGGTCGCCGGGCGGTTCCCGGACGGCCCGACGCTCTCGGTGTCCGGACCACCGGCCGAACCGCTCCGGTTCTCCGCCGACCCCCTCGTCCGCGTGCCGGGGGTGGAGGCGGTCCTCGCACCCGTGATCTCCGCCGGCAGCGACCCGTACCTGGACGACCACCGCGTGGACGGCGTCCCGGTCCTCCCGGCCGTCGTCGGTTTGGAGGCGATGGCCCAGGCCGCGGTGGCCGTGGTCGGCGAACGGGAGGCCTGGGAGTTCACCGACGTCGAGCTGTCCGCCCCGGTGATGGTGAACCCGCACGAGCCGCGTCCGCTGCGCGTGGCGGCGCTCGCCCGGGACGAGGTCGAGCCCTCGGTGGACGTGGTGTTGCGGGACGGTTCCGACGGCTTCGCCACCGACCGCTTCCGCGCCGTGATCCGGCCCGCCCCGCCCGCGCCGCACGGCCTGGCCCCGACGACCGCACCGCCACGACGCGACGGGCCGCACCCGTTCTACGGCCCGCTGCTGTTCCACTCCGGACGCATGCGCGGACTGGTCGACTACGAGCACCTGTCCGCCTTCCGGGTCCGGGCGTGGGTCCGGTCCGGCGAGGAGCGCTGGTTCTCCGAGCACCACGCCCCGCGGTTGCTGCTGGGCGACCCGGGCGCGCACGACGCCGGCATCCACGTGCTGCTGGCGTGCCTGCCCCACCGCCGGGCGCTGCCCGTCGCGGCCGAACGGGTGGTGGTGTGGCGACGCCCCACCGGCATGGTGCTGGTCACCGCCGAGGAGCGGTCGCGGGAGGGCGACGACTACGCCTACGACCTGTGGCTGTCCGATGAGGACGGTGCGCGGGTCGCGCGGTGGGAAGGGCTGTGGCTGCGCGCGTTCGGCGACCGGCCCTGGCCCGGCCCCGTGCCCACGCCCCTGGTCGGTCCGCTGCTGAGCAGGCGGCTGGCCGAACTGGGCATCGCCGACCGCTTGGAACTGGTGAGCACCGACGACGGCGTGGTGGCCGGCGGGGACTCGCCCGTGGGTGTCGGGTGGGCCCACGACAGCCGGACGGCGGCCGCGAGGGCGCTGCTGGACCTGGGGTTGCCCGGTGGCGACGAGGTGGTCGTCGACCGGGCCACCGACGACGGGCTGCTGGTCGGTGGCACCCCGGTGGCGGAGGTCGTCACGTTCGTCGGCCCGCGGTCCGTCGCGGTCGCCCTGCCCCGGAGGGGTGGAGCCGGTGCGTGAGTACCACTGGCGGCACGTGGTGACGTTCGACGAGACCAACCTCGTCGGCAACGTCTACTTCGCGCAGTTCCTGCACTGGCAGGGTCATTGCCGCGAGATGTTCCTGGCCCGGCACGCGCCCGGGGTGCTCAAGGAGCTGAGCGGCGGTGGTCTCGTGCTGGCCACCACGTCCTGCTCGATGGAGTACTTCGGGGAGTGCTTCGCCTTCGACGAGGTCGACATCGCGATGACCCTGCGCGAGCGGTGGCGCAGCGGGCTGCGGATGGCCTTCGACTTCCGGCGCGACGACCGGCTGGTGGCGCGCGGCGAGCAGAGCGTCGCCTGCCTGCGCCGCGTCGGGTCAGGGGTCGAGCCCGTCGACGTCCCGGACGAGCTGGTCACCGCGCTGGCGCCGTACGAGCTCGCGCGGTGAGGGACCGTCGTCCCGCGCCGCCCGGCGCTCCTCCCCGGCTTGGTCGAGCGATGACCCGACGGCGGCCAGCGCGGTCAGGTAAGAGGTTTCGTCGTGGCGCGGCACCATCTCGTCCTCCGAGCCCCAAGCCGAAGTGGCTATCGGAAACTGAACCGTGCTCGACGCTACTCCAGTGGGTCGGTGCGGCGTGCTGCCACGAACGGGTCGACTTCGCCCGAGGGCTGTCCGGGGGTGGGTCGACGTTGTGTATCCGGGTAACACCAAGGGATTAACCGACACACGCCTGTGTTGTGAAGTCGGAGGCCGACACCTCCATCGGCCTGGACCATGGCTATCGGAACACATAGCTTGTGTCACTTGTGGACGGTCTCGCCACTTCCTCGTGCGAGACAGACGCTGGAGGTAGAGCAGTGAGCAATCCCCGGGAGACCTACGAGTCGCTGAACCTCGAACCGAAACCCATCCGACCGCACATCCTCGCCGCCGCGACCGTCGTGTTCGGCGAGGACTACTACGCGGGCCGGCGCGAGACCATCAACCTGTCCGGCTTCGTCCAGCTGAACAAGTGGCCCATGCCGGGGTTCGAGCACCGGGTCGACGAGAAGGGGTACGCGGAGTTCGAGACCGAGCTCATCAGCGCGCCCGAGGTCGGCATCAAGGGCTTCAGCTACGAGCTCGACGACCGCATCCAGGTCCTGTCCAACCCGTTCCTGCCCAACACGGGCCACGTCCGGCAGATCGTGCCGGGCAAGAACTTCCCGGCGGAGTTCTACATCCGCCGCTTCGGCATCCTGGAGACCAGCACGCTGCGCCTGGCGCACCGCAACGTGATCGACATCCACGGCGTGGTCGACCACGTGCCGCCCTTCAAGAAGCCGCTCACCGGCCCGTACCTGGGCAAGCCGCGCGGCGACGGCCCGTTCGAGGTCGTCCAGGCGCCCAACGTGGCCCGCGGCACGACGTTGCCCGAGGCGTGGTACCCGGCCGACGACGAGAACCAGCCGATCGGCATCACGCCGACGGTGTTCTTCGCCCCGAGCGCGGGCCCCTGCATGTCGATGCTGGTCGACCCGTCGATGATCATGCAGGTGTCGCTGGAGGGCCGGATCGAGGTCGAGGTCGGCGGCAAGACCGTGCACGTCGACCTGGCTGGCGACCACCGCAAGGCCGCCGGCACGGAGATCCTGCTGTTCGGTCCGGAGAAGCACGCCGAGGGCACGGGCGTCCTGGCGCAGATGGCGCGGCTGGCCGTCGTGGGCCACTGCCCGGAGCTGGGCGGTCGGGTCATGCTGCGGGCGAGCTGGCCGCGGGTGTCCGGCGGCACGCTGGGCGAGGGTTCCGAGGAGAGCCTCAGCCGCGTCAGGTTCCCGGGCGAGCTGCACCTCGACGCCGAGTTCGAGCTCATGACGCCGCAAGCCACGCTCTACGCGGCGAACTCGGTGCACGTCAGCGGAAACCTCACCGACATGGGCGCGACCGGCACGGAGCTGTCGATGAGCGGCGTGGACGCCCCGCTCGTGACCACCGACGACGAGGTCAAGGCTCGGCTGACCGGCGTGCGGCTGGTCATGCGCGACGCGTTCGTCGGGGAGCACGCGGCGGTCAACGTCTGACAGCGCGCCGGCGGTTTTCCGGACATACTCGTCTTTCTCCGGACGGTCGTCCGGAGAACGCCTCTCGGAGGAAGGCGCCCATGGACCAACGGCTCCTAGTCATGCACCAGGTGATGCTCGCGGACCGTCCACGGCTGAGCGCCTACGACCGGGCACTGGCGTCGGTGATCACGGCAGGTGACGTGGTCGCCGACGTCGGCGCGGGCACGCTGGTGCTGTCGATGCTGGCCCTGCGCCACGGGGCCGGTCACGTCTACGCCGTGGAGGCCGACCCGGCGATGGCCGCGGTGGCCGAGCGGATCATCGCGGACAACGACCTCCACGACCGGGTGACCCTGGTCCAGGGGGACGCACGGGTGGCCAGGCTGCCGCGCCGCGCCGACGTGATCGTCTCCGAGATGATGGGCAACCTCGGCCCCGAGGAGCAGATGGTCGAGATCCTGGACGCGGTGGCCAGGCGCAACCTGCGTCCGGGCGGCGCCGTCGTGCCGCGTCGCCTCAGGACCGAGCTGGTCGCCATCGAGTTCGACGGCGAAGGCTGGGGCACCTGGGGCGACGTCGTGCCCGGCTACCGCTTCGACGCGGTGCAGGAGTTCGTCGAACCGCACGCGCAGCTGCACTTCTTCCAGCGCGAGCCGCGGTTCCTCAGCGCGCCCGTCGGGCTCTGCGACGACGTGATCGGGCAGGGCTCGACGGGCCGACCCCGGCGGGAGGTCCGCCTGCCGGTGCACCGGGAAGGCTGTCTCCAGGCCGTCATGGGGTACTTCACCGCCGAGCTGGCCGACGGCGAGTCGTTGTCGAACTACCCTTCCTACCCCGGTTGCAACTGGGCGGTCTGGGTGTGGCCGCTGCGGCACACGCAGGTGCGGGCGGGCGACGAGCTCCACGTGGGCGTGGTGCCGCCGAGCGGGCGGGGGCGGGCGCGCGACGCCACGGCCTGGCGCCTGGACTGCCGCATCGCCCGGGCGGTGAGGCGGTGATGCCGTTCGCGGCGGGCACCGTCCGCGACATCCCAATCCGCGGCTTGAAGCTGTGCGGCTTGACGTGGACCGGCGAGTTCCTGATGTTCTCCGAAGCGGTGTCCAACCGCATCATGGCGCTGGACCCGTACAGCGGCGAGGTGGAGCGCGACATCCCGTGCCCCGAGGTGCGCACCGACCTGACCACCGTCGGCGGCAACCTCGTGCAGGTCGTGGGCGACCGGCGGGCGCTGCGCGTGATGGACCCCGAGTCGGGCGACGAGCTCGGTGAGATCTCCAACCCGAGGCCGGGCAACGTGCTGTGCGGGCTGGAGGCCACTCGTCACGGCATCTGGCTGGGGTACGAGGACCTGCGCCGCATCGACCTGCGCGGCTACGAGGACATGGAGCTGGTGGACAGCTTCGCCGTCTCCGGGAGGCCGGCCGGCGTCACCGTGTCGGACAACTACCTGGCCTACGCCGACCACGCCGCGTCGACCATCACGATGGTGGACATCGACGAACGTCGCGAGGTGGCCTCGTTCTCGGTCGCGGGCAACCCGACCGGGATCACCTGGGACGGCACCCGGATCTGGTACTGCGACTACACGACCCTGCAGCTGCGCGCCATCGAGGTGCCGGGTGTCGACAAGGGCTGAGCACGACGGGGACGCGCCTCCAGGGGCGCTCGCGCTCGCGTCGCGGTTGGGCGAGGTCCTCCTCGTCGTCGCGGCGACGCTGGCCCCGCTCCTCGTCACGGTTCCGCTCGTGGCGCTGGCGCAAGGAAGTCGGGCGGCCCGGCGGCACGTGTGGTCGAGGCTGACCACCCTGCTGATGAGGCTGGGCCCCGCGTTCGTCAAGGCCGGGCAGGTGCTGGGCACCCGGCGCGACGTGCTCCCACCCGGGATGTGCGACGAGTTGGCGACGTTGCAGGACGCGGTCGCGCCGATGTCCGCGCGGCAGGCCCGGGAGGCGTTGGCCGAGGTCTACGGGGACGAGCTCGAGACCCTCTTCGCCGAGGTGGACTACTCGTCGGTCGCGAGCGGCAGCATCGCGGGCGTCCACCGCGCGCGGCTGGCGTCCGGTCCCGAGGTGGCCTTGAAGCTGCGCCGGCCCGGCGTCGACCGGGTGATGAGGCTGGACCTGGGCCTGATGCGCCGGGGCGCCGTGCTGGTGGCCCGGCTGCCGCCGTTGCGCGGTGTCCCGGTGGTGGAGGTCGTCGACGCCATGTGCGCCGCGGTGCTCGGCCAGTTGGACTTCGAACGCGAGGCGGCCGGCCTGGCCCGCCTGCGCGTGGAACTGGCCGTGGTGCCACGGGTCTGGGTGCCTCGGGTGGTGCCGGAGGCGTGCCGACCGCGGTGCATCGCGATGGAGTTCATCCCCGACCTGGACGTCGACGCGGCGTCGAGGTGCTCGCCCGCGGCCCGCCGGAAGTTCGCCGAGTCCGGGCTCACCGCCATCTACGAGATGTTGTTCGTGAACGGGTACGTCCACTGCGACCTGCACCCCGGCAACCTGTACTTCACCGAGTCCGCGCAGGTGGTGGTGCTCGACGCGGGGTTCAGCGTGCAGCTGACCGAGCGGCTGCGCCTGCTGTTCGCCGACTTCTTCCTCAACATGGCCGTCGGTGACGGCGACAAGTGCGCGGCGATCGTCGTGGAGAGCGCCGCCGAGGTGCGCGCGGACGCGGACCTGACCGGTTTCCTCGACCGGATGGCCGACCTGGTCCGGCGCAGCCACAAGCTGCCGGCCCGCGAGTTCAGCCTCATGGCGTTCGCCACGGAGATGTTCGACCTCCAGCGCGGGCACGGCATCCACGCGGCCCCGGAGCTGATCTTCCCGTTGCTCTCGTTGCTGGTCATCGAGGGGACGATCCGCGACCTCGACCCGGAGGTCGACTTCCAGGAACTCGCCCGTCCCGTGCTGATGAAAGGTCGGTTCAGCTCGCGCTGACACCGGTGGCCGAGGCCGTCCCTTCCGTGGCATCGCTGCGGTTTACAGTAGTGAGATGGCAGGCAAGCGGACGTACAACCAGTACTGCGGGCTGGCGTCGGCGCTCGACGTCGTCGGGGAGCGGTGGACGCTGCTGATCGTGCGCGAGCTGTTGATGGGTCCGCGGCGCTACGTCGACCTGCTGGCCGACCTGCCCGCCCTGGGCACCAACCTCCTCGCCGAGCGGTTGAGGTTCCTGGTGGAGCGGGGCGTCGTGGAGCAGGTAGACCTGCACGGCACCGGATCACGGCTGGCGTACCGGTTGACCCCGGTGGGGCAGCAGTTGCGGCCGCTGGTGGCCGGGCTGGCCCGGTGGGGGATGGGTTTCGTGGGGGAGAAGTCCGAATCGGACACCGTGCGCCCGCACTGGGGGTTCCTCGCCGTGGAGGCCATGCTGCGGCCGGAGAGGGCCACCGGGATCGACGAGTGCTACGAGTTCCGGGTGGACGACCACGTCTACCACGTCGAGGTGCGCGACCGCGTGCCACGCGCGGTGAAGGGCCCGGCGGTCGAGCCCGCGATGGTGGCGACGACGGACGCGGCGACGTTCGTGCAGATCGGTTCCGGCCGGCTGACCCCGCTGGCCGCGATGGTGACCGGGCGGCTGTCCCTGGTCGGCGAGCCCGACGCCGTGCTGCGGTGCTGCGACCTGCTGGGGCTGGAAGCCGGGGCGCCGTCCGCGCCGGCCTCTGATGGCCGTCGAGGATCGGTCAGCGCAGCACGTCGTCGAGCCTGATCGCCTTGAGCCGGCCGGCCCGGAAGTCGCAGTACCACAGGCTGTAGCCGTCCCACGCCATCCCCGTCGGCGCGCCCTCGACCCTGGCCGTGCCCGTGATCAGTCCGGTCCGGGTGTCCACGGCCCGCACCAGGCCGGCTTCGAAGTCCCCGTACACCACCGTGCGGTTGACCGCGGTCAGACCGGACGGCGAGCCCTCGACCGGGATCTCCCGCCGCACGGTCATGGTCTCGAAGTCCCGCAACTGCACCACCGCCGGTTCGCGCAGGCACATCCACACGCCTTCCGCGGACGCCTCCGTGCCGCACAGCCTGCCGCTGGGCGGGTCGACGGGCTTCGTGCCGAGGACCTCACCCGTCCGCGGGTCGACCAGCACGATCCGCTTGGGTCGCCCGCCGACCTGCCACAGCACGCCGTCGTGGTGGGTGAGGTCGGCACGGACGCGATCGCACTCCAGGTCCCGCACGACCTCGCCGAAGCCGGGGTGGATGGCCCAGATCCTCCCGGCGTCCTGGTCCGAGTGCCACAGCAGGCCGTCGAACCAGGTGAGCCCGCACAGGTAGCTCCCGGGCGTCGGCAGCGAGCGCACCACCGGGATGGTCGTCGGCGCGGTCACGGCGTCGGCTCCAGCCACAGGTTGGACAGGTCGAACCACCGGTCGATCGTCGGCATCGGGACGGCGTTGCGGACCCGGCTGCCCTTGAGGTGGGGGATGGTCGGCGCGTGCTCCAGGATCGGCACGATGGCCGCGTCCCCCATGACCAGCTCGTCCACCCGGTGCCAGATCCCGTGCGCCCGGTCCTCGTCGACGGTGGCGAGCGCCTCCTCGATCAGCTCGTCCACCTCGGGGTTGCTGTAGCACCCGTAGTTGCTGGTGCCCCTGGCCCGGTTGGTCTGGAACATCGGTTGGAGGAACGCCCGGCCGTTGTTGCCGAACCAGTCGGGCGTCCACGACGGGGACGTCAGGTCCCACGTCCCGGCCTCGGCGTTGGCCGGGTCCTGGAGGTAGGCGTAGTAGTCGGCGTGCCCCATCGGCAGCAGCTCGACGGTGATCCCCGCCCGTTCCAGGTCTGCCGCGCAGGACTTGGCCACCTCCGGGTTGGCGTCCACGTCGCGGTGCAGGAACGTCAGGGTCAACCCGTCCGGGTACCCGGCCTGGGTCAGCAGGGCACGGCACCGCTCGGGATCGCCCCGGTCGCCCGGCGTCGGGTACAGGTCGAACGGCTCGTACCCGACGTTGCCCGGCGGGATCGCCGAGCGGGCGGGCCGCATCACCGTGCCCGCCGCCAGCTGGTCGTAGATGTCGAGCACGGCCACCTTGTCGAAGGCCCACGAGAGCGCCCGGCGCACCTCCGGCCTGGCCAGCGCCCCGCCGTTGTTCGGGCTCACCGTGTTGAACACCAGGTAGGGGTTGAGCGCGTAGCCGAGGTCGTTGCCGGGGTCGGTGGGGTTGGCCTCGTACGGCTCGGTGACGGGCGAGGCCCACGACAGGTCCGCCGCACCCGAGGTGATCACCCGGCCCACCCGCACCGGATCGGCGTGCTCCATGACCACCTCGACGGCGTCGACGTGCTGGTTGCGCACGTCGTCGGTGGCCTTGTCCCACACGGGGTTGCGCTCCAGCCGCAGGCTCCTGCCGTGGTCGTAGTGGACGACCCGGTAGGGGCCGTCGGAGCGGACGCCGCGCCGGAACCGGTCGCTGTCGGGGACGAGCGCGTCGTACTCCACCGGTGCGGCGGAGGCGAACGGCACCGCCAGGATGTGGACGAAGTCGGCGGCCGGGCGGATCAGCTCGAAGACCAGCGTCCAGTCGTCGAGCACCCGGATGCCGCTGATCTCGTGGCTGTTCTGGAAGGCCGCGAGCTCGGCGGCGGTCGCGTCGGCGTGCGGCACGGCCTCCCCGTACGCCGCGGCGAACTCGGCCAGGCCGCGGATGGTGCTGGTGAAGTAGCGGATCGCGCCCGCGCCGCACACCGGGTTGCACATCCGCTTGAAGCCGCGGACGAAGTCGTGCGCCGTGACCTCGCGCGGCGGCGCGGTGTCCCACAGCACGCCGCGGCGCAGGCGGACGGTGTACGTCAGGTGGTTCACGCTCAGCCCGGCGTTGTACGTCGTCGGCACCTCGACCGCGACGTCCGGCACCGGGGTGATCGCGCGCCAGTCCCTCAGGTCCTTGACGGCGGGGTAGGTGAACAGCTGCCGGGCGAACAGCCGGGTGATCTGGTGGCCGAGCGCGTAGTAGGCCGACGCCGGGTCCAGGTGGTCCATGCTCCCGGGGCCGTAGAGCCGGAGTGTTCCCCCGCGTCGCGGTTCGCTGTCGCTCATGCTGGTGACCTCCGGGTCAGGACATCTCGTCCGCGAGTCGGGCCATCACCTTGAGCGCCCGATCGATCTCGTCGTGGTCGTTGAACAGGTGCGTGCAGACCCGGGCCGCGTAGTGCATGTGCGGCGAGCCGGGCACCTCGAACTCGACCCACCTGATCCAGATCCGGTGCTCGGCTTCCAGCCGGTCGACGAACGCCATGACCTTGTTGATGTTCCAGGCGTCCTCGGGGGCCCGGAACGGCTTGAAGGCGACTACGGGCGAGTGCAGCCGGGTGTCGTGCAGCGGGGAGTACAGGGCGGACTCGCCGAACAGCTCCACGACCCGCCGCTTGGCGTGCCACCCCAGCTCCAGGGCACGCTCCTCGATGCGCCGCCTGCCGATCCGGTTCCACAGCTCGCACGCCTTGGCCAGCGCGGCGGCGCGGCCGATGCTCGCGCTGCCCGCGCTCTGGAGGTAGTCGCCCATGTTGCAGGTCTCGACCGACGTCGTGGTGCGCTTGGGCATGTCGCCCACGAGCGGGTACCACGTGGAGATCACCGGCCAGAACCGGGGCAGCGGCAGCGGGTTGTGCTCGGGGAAGACCTTGTTCCGCACGTAGAGCAGGCCGGTCCCGAGCGGACCGCACTGGAACTTCGAGCCCGAGCCGGCCATGAAGTCCAGGCCGAGCTCGCGCAGGTTCGCCTCCACCATGCCCGGGAGCAGCGCCGCGTCGGCGATGGTGATGACGCCGTGCCGCTGGGCGAGGTCGCACAGCGCGCGGATCGGCATCCGGGTGCCGGTGTACAGCGTGGTCGCCGCGAAGGCCATCACCTTCGTGCGCGGGGTGAGTGCCGCCTCGAACGCGTCGATGACCTGCTCGGTGGTGACGTCCGGGCCGGACGGCAGGGTGACCAGGTCGACCCGCACCCCGAAGCGGTTGTGCGCGAGGTTGAAGTTCGACAGCACGGAGAAGCACTCGTGGGACGTGGTCAGCACCGCGTCGTCCGGGCCGAGGTCGAGGCCGGCGACGATCCGCGAGATGCCCTCGGTGGCGTTGTGGCAGATGACCAGCTCGTCCTGGTCCACGCCGAAGTCCCGGGCGATCTGCGCCCGGTGCTCGGGGTAGAGGCTGGGCGGGTAGATGTTGGCCAGGCTGCCCGCCCACTCCCTGGTGACCCGGACGTAGGTCTCGACGACGTCGTGCGGCATCGCGCCGACCGTGCCGGTGTTCAGGTGCGTGGTCGTGGGATCGAGCGCGAAGAGGTCGCGGATCGTCTCCCACGACGCGGTGGCGAGGCTGGTGGTGTCGAAGTCGATGGTCGCGGCCACGGTTCGTCCCCCTTCGTACGACCGCCCGGATGCCGGTGGGAACCCTCGGAACGTCAGGCGGGTGTGGTCGCCCGGGCGCCCCCGCCCTCGGGGACGTAGTCGTTGTCCGCGTACCAGTCGCCGCGCCCGCCCGGGAGCAGGTCGAGCACGTTCCACACCGGGTTCAGCAGGTCGAGGCCGCGCTCGGCGCCGTCGAAGTGGTTGGCGGGCTGCGAGTAGAGGTGCCGCACGGCATCGCCCTCGGCGCGCAGCACGCTCGCCATCGGCCGCTGGCTCCCGTCGCGGCGCTCGGCGTTCAGGTCGGCGTTGAAGGTGGTGCCGTGGCTGGACAGGATGCGCAGCCCGTCCCAGCCCCGCCGGTCGGCCCAGGCCCGGAGCTTGTCCAGTGGAGCCTTGGCGATCACGACGAACGCCGTGTGCCGGGCCAGGTGCACGGCGACACCGCGCAGGGCGTCCACCCACATCGAGCACATCGGGCACGCCTCGTCGTGGTCCGGGTGGAACATCAGGTGGTAGACGAACAGGGTGTCGTGCTCGCCGAACAGCTCGCGCAGCGGCGTCCGGACCGGACCGTCGAGCCCGTCCTCGGCCAGCTCGTAGTCGCGGAGCACCGGGCCGGGCGGCAGGGCCCGACGTGCCGCGGCGACCGCCTCCACGTGGTCCCGCAGCGCTCGTTCCGCCCTGGCGAGCTGAGCGCGGGCGGCCTGGTGCTCGGGGCTCGCGCCCTCCGGCCAGATCGGCAGGACGGGTTGACCGTTGGTGCCGCTCATCGTGCCCCTTCCGTGTCCGCGACCGGTCCATCCACAGTGGACTGCGCGAGGTCGGTCCCGAGCACGGGCTGCCGGGCGCCGTGCACAAAGGGTTGCCCATCGGCGGTGCGCGGCACAACCACCGAGCCTTGCCCGATGGGGTGATTCGACGTCATCGGGTCCCGCAGGTCGTCGGGCAGCACGGTGGCGCGCAGCAGGTGGTGGAACCGCTCCGCCGCGGTCATCGTGCCGTCGTGCGCGTCGAGCCACGTCGAGACCAGGCGCCTGCCCTCGACGTAGGTCACGGTGTAAGCCCGCCAGAGGGGATCGGTCAGGAAGTCCACCATGTGCCTCGCCCGCTGCTCGGGGAGCAGCAGCCACCGCGTCAAGTAGGCCACGACGTCCTCGGTGGACGCGCCGCGGTCGTGCAGCAGGATCGCGGCGTCCTGGCGAACGCCCATCAACTTCCACCAGGAGCGCATCACCGCCTCCACCCGCTCGCCGTCGACCCGCACGCCGTGCCCGGCCAGGATCTCCGAGGTCCAAGCGCCCCAGCCGTCACCGACGGACGCCGCGAGCGCCAGCTCGGCCATGCCCTCCGCCACGAGGCACCGCGGCGTGTTGACCACGACGAGGGTGTGCTCGCCCTCGCCGCGCCGCCGCACCAGCCCGGCCTCCTTGAGGCAGTGCTCGGTGTGGTGGCCCGGGTAGGACTCGTGCGTGGCCAGCAGGGGCAGCGCGGCGAGGTCGCGGCCCGCCCGGGAGTCGAGCATGACCAGCGAGCGGTAGTCGCCGAGGTAGCGGTTGAAGGCGCGCCACGGCTTGTCGTGCACCACCTCGTAGCGGACGTGCTCGCCATCCGGCAGGCCGTGCCGTTCCCGCACGAGCGGGCGCAACGCGTCGGACACCGACTGCACCGCGAGTCGGAGGTGGTCGGGGCCGACGGTGTTGGCCTCGTGGAACCGCTCCAGCCGGGTCCGCAGGTCACCGTCGCCGGGGAGCAGGGCGCGGATCTCGTCGTGCGCCTCGGCGTAGCGGTCCTGCTCGCCCACCTCGACCTCGACCCGGAAGCAGGTGCGGACCTCGTCGAGGAACGGCACCGGACGGCCGGACAGCCGCAGGGCGGAGCACCTCATCGCGGCGAGGTGCGCGTCCAGGAAACGCTTGCGCCGGGGGGACAGGGAGCTGTCCGCCACGCGGACCACGACGTCGGCGGCCTGCCGGGCGAGTTCCCCCGGCGTCGGCAGCGGTTCGTCGCGCACCTGCCGCGACAGCGCGGGATCGCCGAACCAGCAGTCGACGAAGCCCTCGACCAGCCGGCCGAGGAGCAGGCCGATTCGCAGGTACTCGCGCACCTCCGGTTCGTACATCGCGGCCTCCCGGTTCGGCACCCGCCCGTCAACGTAACGGGAGATCGAGGGGGCGGCACGCGGAAGCGGCCTGGGCTCGCCGCCGCCTCGTCCACTCGATCAGGTGGCTTTAGGAACATATAGCCGCTGTTACAGTCGAAGCGGATCGGCGACCAGTCCGTCGGGGAGGTTGGCCTGTTGTTCGAGTCGCTAGTGGACCGGATGCGCCCCGAGGTGCTGAACGTCCGACTGGACGAGGGTTTCTGCCGTGAGGTCGCCGATGTCTACGACCGTGCGCCGACGTGGGCGCTGGACTCGGACCTCGCCCACAGCTACCGGGTGCTCCAGCGGGTGAGCGCGTGGCAGTTCGCGTTAGTCCTGGAGCACGGCATCCGCGTCGAGCCCTGGCGCGGAGCCGGGCTCCCGTACCGCGAGTCCGCCGAACTGCGCGGGTCGGTCCGCGAGACGCGGGTGCTCAAGCTCCACCTGACCGAGGACGCGCACGGCTCCGTTCCCGGCCCGGAGGACCACCCGATGCGGGAGCCCGCGGGTGTCGAGGTCGACGGCGTGCGGTTGTGCCACAACGACGTGTTCCGGGTGGTGCACGACGTCTTCGGGCACGTGGCGTTCGACCAGGGCTTCGGCCCGCGCGGTGAGTTCACGGCCACCTACCTGCACTCGCGGATGTACCCGGTGTCCGCGCGAGCGGCGCTGTTCACGGAGCAGATCGGACAGGTCTGCTGGTTCTTCTTCGGACCGCACCTCAGGGATGCCGGCGGTGTGCTCCCCTCACCCGGCGACCGGGGTTACGTGCCCGCCCGGGACCGGCCGTACCCCGAGCAGAAGGTGTTCGCGTTCGACCGGTGCTACCTGGACCGGTTCGACGCGCTGTTCGCCACCGAGGAGTCGCGATGAGCCAGGTCCACCCGGGAGCGCTGCCCACGACCGTGCGGGACGACTTCCCGCTGCTGTGCGACGTGGACGCGCCGGTCTACCTCGACAACGCCGCCACGACCCAGAAACCCCAGGCGGTGATCGACGCCGTCGTGGACTACTACCGCACCGCGAACAGCAACGTCGGCCGCGGCTACCACCGGCTCGCGATGAGGGCGACCGACCGCTACGAGGGCGCGCGGACGTCGGTCGCCCGCTTCCTCGGCGCGCGGCGCGCGGACGAGGTGGTCTTCACGGCCAACACCACCGACTCCACCAACCTCGTCGCGGACGTCGTCGGCAGGCGCGTCGTCGGCCGCGGCGACCAGGTGGTGGTCAGCGGGATGGAGCACAACAGCAACCTGCTGCCGTGGCGGCGGCTGTGCGAGCAGGTCGGCGCGGAGCTGGTGGTGGCGCCCACCGGCGCGGACGGGCGGGTCGACCTGTCGGCCTTCACCGCGGTGCTGGGACCGAGGGTGCGCATCGTCGCCGTGGCGCACGTGTCCAACGTGCTGGGCACGGTCAACCCGGTGCGGGAGATGACTGCGGCGGCGCACGACCACGGCGCGCTCGTGGTCGTGGACGGCGCGCAGGCGGTGGCGCACCTGCCGGTGGACGTGTGGGACCTGGACGTGGACTTCTACTGCTTCTCCGGGCACAAGGTGTACGGACCGATGGGCATCGGCGTGCTGTACGGCAAGCGGGACCTGCTCGCGGACCTGCCGCCGTACCGGGTCGGCGGTGGCACGGTCAAGGGCGTCAGCCACACCGAGCCGGTGCGCTACGTCCCCACCCCGGCGCGGTTCGAGGCGGGCACGCCGAACGTGGCGGGCGCGGTCGGCTTGGCGGCCGGGCTGGACTACCTGCTCGGTCTCGGCGTGCCCGCGGTCCGCGAGCACGACGAGAGCCTGGTCGAGGCCGTGCTGGGCGCCGTCGCGGACCTCGACGACGTCGTGGTCGTGGGCGACCCGGGCGCCATGCCGTGCGGCATCGTGTCGCTGTCCGTGCGGGGGATCCACCCCTACGACGTCGGCAGCCACCTGGACGCCCACGGCATCGCCGTGCGCTGCGGGGTGCACTGCGCCAGCACGTTCCTCGACAGCCTCGGCCTGGTGGGGACCGTGAGGCTGTCCTTCGCGGTATACAACACGCTCGCGGAAGTCGAGTACCTGTGGTCGGTGCTGAAGACCGCACGGCCCGGACCGTGGACCGCCGACCACCCCACCGAGCGCTTCCTCTGACCGCACCGACCCCAGGGGGTTCCATGAGCGCCACAGAGCTCGACCACGTCCGTTTCAAGGAGGGCCAGCGCCTCCACTGGGATGCCATCAGCGTCGGGTGGCTGTCCGTGGCCGACACGTTCGAGCGCGGCGCCCGGGTGGTGACCGCACGCCTGCTGGAGCTGGGCGGGGTGGGGCCGGGAAGTTCCGTCCTCGACGTCGGAACGGGTGTGGGAGAGCCCGCGCTCACCGCCGCCGCCGCTGTCGGCCCGAGTGGCCGAGTGGTCGGCGTCGACCTCTCACCCGCCATGATCGACCTGGCCCGGCGCCGGGGCGACGGGCTGGGCAACGTGGAGTTCCTGGTCGGGGACGTCGAGTCGCTGGACCTGCCCCGCGGCGGTTTCGACGTGGTGCTCGGCCGGTGGAGCCTGATGTTCCCACCCGACCCGGTGCGGGCGTTCCGCTCGCTGGCCGAGGTGCTCAAGCCCGGCGGGGTGCTCGCCGCGTCGACCTGGGGCCCGCCCGAGACCGCCCCGATGCTCTCGCTCGGCTTCCGCGTGCTCGCGAGGTGGTTGGACCTGCCCGCGCCGCGGCCCGGGCCCGGTCCGTTCAGCATGTCGGACCCCGAGGTGGTGTCGCGGCACCTGAGCGCGGCGGGCTTCACCGATGTGTCGGTGACCGCGGTGGAGGTCCCGTTCGACCTGGACTCGGCCGAGTCCTACGCCCGGTTCACCGAGGCCGTCACACCCCTGGAGCTCCGCGAGGCGGCTCGCGGCTTGCTGGGCGCCGACACGTCCGCGCTGTGGGCCGACGTCGCCGCCTCGGTCGCCGAGCACCGCCGTCCGGACGGCTCGATCTCGTTGCCCAGCACCGCTCTGTGCCTGCGTGCGACGGCTTCGCTCGGATGAGCGGCCCGATGCGATTCGACACGAAGCTGGTCCACGAGGGCCAGCGGACGCGGTCCGGCTACGGCGACGTGATCCCGCCCATCCACGTCGCGGTGACCTTCGACCCGTCCGCCCAAGACCCGGCGCGGTACTACTACGCGCGGGGGGAGAGCCCGACCCGGGAAGACCTGGAGACGTGCCTGGCGGCGTTGGAGGACGTGCGGTTCGCACTGGCCTTCTCCTCCGGCCAGGCGGCCGGGGCGGCCGTGCTGTCCCTGCTGGAGCCGGGCGCCCGGGTGATCGCGTCGGACGACGTCTACGGGGGAACCTACGGGTTGTTCGAGCTGTGCCGCCGCCGCGGGGTGGACGTCCGGCAGGTCGAGCTGTCCGATGTGGACGAAGCGGCTGCGGCGCTGTCCGGTGGCGTGGACCTGGTCTGGGTGGAGACCCCGACCAACCCGCTGATGAAGGTCGCGGACATCGGCGCGATCAGCGCGGCGGCCCACCGTGCCGGCGCGATCGTCGTGGTCGACAACACCTTCGCCAGTCCGGCGCTGCAACAGCCGCTCGCCGCGGGTGCGGACGTGAGCCTGCACAGCACCACGAAGTTCATCGCCGGCCACTCCGACGTGCTCGGTGGCGCGCTGGTGCTCGACGACCCGACGCTGCACGGACGGCTGCTCGAACACCGCACGGTCGTCGGCGGCGTGCCCGGTGCGTTCGACTGCTACCTGGTGCACCGGGGCCTGAAAACGCTGTCGCTGCGCGTCGCGCGGCAGGTGGCCAACGCGCGGGCGGCGGTCGAGGTGTTGACCGCGTCGCCGCTGGTCGCCGCCGTGCACTACCCCGGGCTGCCCCACCACCCGCAGTTCGAGCTGGCCGCGCGGCAGATGTCGGCGCCCGGCTCGATGGTCAGCTTCGAGTACCTCGGCGACGTGGACGAACTGCTGCGCCGCACGGAGCTGTTCGCGGCGGCGGTGAGCCTGGGCGGGGTGCGGTCGCTCATCGAGTGCCCCGCCTCGATGAGCCACCGGCCGGTCCCGCGCGAGGTCCGGGCGCGGGCCGGGATCGCGGACAACCTGGTGCGGCTGTCGTTCGGCATCGAGGACCCGGCCGACCTGGTGGAGGACCTGTGCGCCGCGATGGCGGCGGCCGAGTACGCGGAGAGGAGCGCGACGCGATGACCGCGACGGTACTGCTGGACGGCGGGCTGGCGACGGAGCTGGAACGCGCCGGGTTGCCGGTGCGCCACCCGTGGTGGACGACCAGGGCGTTGCTGACCGACGCCAACCGGACGGTGCTGCGCGAAGTGCACGAGCAGTACCTGCGGGCCGGCGCCCAGGTGATCACCGCGGCGACGATGCGCTGCAACGAGCGGGCGTTGCGCGCCAACGGGTTGCACGCGGCGGGCCTGGGGTGGATGGTGCACGCCGCGGTCGGCGTGGCGCAGGCCGCACGCCGCTCGGCGGAGGCGCCGGACGCGCTGATCGGGGCGTCGATGGCGCCGGTCGAGGACTGCTACCGCCCCGACCTGGTGCCACCGGACGACGACCTGCGCCGCGAGCACCTCTGGTTGGCCACGGAGCTGGCGCGGGCCCGGGTGGACCTCGTGCTCGTCGAAACGATGAACACCCTGCGCGAGGCGCGGATCGCCCTGGAAGCGGTGCGGTCGGTGGGCGCCCGTGCCTGGGTGAGCTTCGTGTGCGCGGACGGCGCCACGCTGCTCTCGGGGGAGGACCTGGGTCGAGCGGCGCGCGTGGTCGACGAGGAAGGCGCGGAAGCCGTGCTGGTCAACTGCACGCCGTTCACCGGGACCGAGCGCTGCCTGGAAGTGCTGCGGGACAACTGCGCCGGTGCGATCGGCGTCTACCCGAACCTGGAGCAGCGCACCGGCGCGCAGGCCGACGGCCTGCTGCCCACGGCTGTGGACCCCTCGGAGTTCGCGACCGCGATGGTCCGGTGGCGGGCCGACTACCGCGTGGACGTTCTGGGTGGTTGCTGCGGCAGCACGCCGGCCCACATCGAGGCGCTGCGCACGGCGATCGAGGAGTGCCCGTCCTCACCGCGCGCCGGCCGCGGACGACAGCGCGAAGTCCTCGACCCGCAAGGCGGGCATGGCGGTCCGGAACTCCCGGTCGCCCCACTCCCTGGGTAGCGCGGGCTCCGTGCGGCCGACCTCGGCGACGCGGGCCAGCAGGTCGACCGGGCTCTCGTCGAACCTGAAGTCGGGCGCCGTGCCCACCACCTCGCCGCCCTTCACCACGTGGACGCCGTCCCGCGTCACGCCGGTGAGCAGCAGCCGGGACGGATCGACCTCCCTCAGGTACCACAGCGAGGTCACCAGCAGCCCGTGGTCGGTGCTCGACACCAGGTCGTCGAGCGTGCGACCGGTGGGACGGCCGGACAGCACCAGGTTCCCGATCCGCGGGGTGAACGGCAGGCCGGCCGTCCGCGCCGAGTGCCGGGTGCTGACCAGGTTGGCCAGCGAACCATCGCTGATCCACTCGGTGGGCCGCAGCGGCGTGCCGTTGTCGAAGCAGGACGACCCCGGCCCCGGCGTGCGCACGACGGTGAAGGGCAGGCAGCCGAGACCGGGTGCGGCGGGATCGCCGGCCAGGGTCAGGTGCGCCTCGGTGAGCCGCTCGCCGAGGCGGGTGCCGCCGTCCGGTCCGCTGAAGACCGTGCCGCCGGTCAGCGCCTCCTCGAGGTCGGCGGCGCGGTGGAGGTGGATCATGAGGTCGGCGACGCAGGACGGCGCCAGGATGACGTCGTAGCGCCCGGGGGACAGGTCGACGCGGTGGCGCGAGGGGGCCGGCCGGGCGGCCAGGCCGGCGTAGCTCGCGAGCAGGTCCGCCTCCGCCGGGTCGGCCAGGTCCGCACCCACCCAGCCCGAGGCGGTGCGGTCGGCGCTGTGCGCGGTCAGGTCGAGCACGCCGCCCGGCTGCGCGTGGTGCAGCCGCAGCCCGGAGGACGACGCGAGGTACGTCGTGCGCACCTGGTGCTCGGCGTAGCCGGACGAGGACTCCCCGCGGGACCGCGCCCGGTCGAAGACCTCCGCCAGCTGCGCCACGACCCCGGCCAAGGCCGCGGTGGACGTCCTGGTCGGGGGCTGCGACCACTGCCGTTCCGCGGCGGGTGGCAGGGGGTGCTCGTCCGGTGCGGGCGCGGCCCGGCGCGCGATGGCCCCGGCCTCCTGCACCGCCGCGCGCACCGCGCCCTCGTCCAACGCGCCTTCGCGCGAGACGACACCGATCCCCGCCCCTGGCGCCGACTCGATCACGGTGAGGGTCCGGCTGTGCACGACGCCGTTGCCGGTCACCGCGTTGTCCGCCCACCGCAGGTGCGCGGTCGAGGTCTCGTCGACGATCGCGATCCGGTCACCGGGCCCGGTCAGCGCCGACTCGGCGATCTCCTGGGGTGTCAGCACGAGTCCGCCGTGTTCCGCACGCGCACGCCCTGGAACACCGCGGTCGGGCAGCCGTGGCTCACGGCAGCCGCCTGCACCGGCTGGCCCTTCCCGCAGAGGTCGGCGCCGAACACCTGGTAGGTCCCCTCGCCGCCGACCGCTGACAACGCGCCCCAGAACGCCCTGGTGTCCGACTGGTAGGCGACGCCGCTCAGCTGGCCGGCCAGCTCGCCGCGGTGGACGCGGTGCGCCCGCTGCGCGGTGAACTGGAAGTTGCCCCGCCTCGCGTCGATAGACCAGCTGTCGGACCCGACGAGGTAGATGCCCTCGTCGACGGCCGAGATCAGCTCCTCGGTGGTCGGACCACCGGGAACGGGCGCGAGCGAGACGTTCGGCATCCGCGTGATCGCCGGCCGCAACGCCGACTCGGCGAACGCGCACCCCACCGAGCGCGTCGCACCGGCCGCGCGCGCCGTGCGGCGGTCGTACTGCGAGCCGACCAGCACGCCCTCGCGCACGAGGTCCCAGGACTGCGCGGCCACGCCCTGGTCGTCGTAGCCGACGGTGGCGAGCCCGTGCGGCGTGGTCCGGTCGGCGGTCACCGTCATCAGCGACGTCCCGTAGCGCAGCTCGCCCACGTCGCCTGGGCGCACGAAGCTGGTGCCCGCGTAGGAGGCCTCGTGCCCGAGCACGCGGTCCAGCTCCGTGGCGTGCCCGACCGACTCGTGGATCGTGAGCCACAGCTGCGACGGGTCGACGACCAGGTCGTACGCGCCCGGCGGCACCGGCCGCGCGTGCTGCTTCTCGCGCAGCAGAACCGGCATGGCGGCCAGCTCGGCGTCCCAGTCCCACCCCTCGCCGAGCAGGTACTCCCACCCGCGCCCGGTGGGCGGCCCGACGGAGCGCAACGCCGCGGACCCGCCGGCCACCACCACCTGCGGGTGCACGCGCACGCGCCGCTGCGCGGTCGTCGTGCCCGCGAGGTCGGCGTAGAACTTGTCCTCCTGCACGGCGACGACCTTGGCGCGCACGTGCGCGACCCCCGGGGCCGCGAGCAGCCTTGCGCTCCAGCCCGCCAGCAGGTCGGCGCGCTCGGCCTCGGACACGGAGAACGGGTTCACGCGGAACCCCGACGACCAGGCGCCGTCGTGAACGGGCTCGGGCACGGGTTCGTCCTCCCGACCGAGGACCGAGCAGGACTTCGCCGCGTCGACCGCCTGCCGGGCGGTGTCGTGCGCGGACCGGGTCGTCAGATCGCCCGAAGCGGCGAACCCCCAGGCGCCGCCGCGCCACACCTGCACCGACAGGCCGGTGACCGCGGAGTCGTGCGCGGACCGGACGGAGCCGTCGGCCAGGACCAGTTGCCCGGTCCGCACGCACTCGAGCCGGAACGACGCGTGCCGGGCGCCGAGCTGGCGGGCGCCGTCCAACGCGGCCTCGGCGAGCAGGCGGGCGGTGTCCGCGCGGAGTGGTCCGGCCATGTCGCCGAAGCTAGGGCAAGACCGGGCGGAGGCGAACTCCTTGACCCGAAAGGATGAAGTAGTGCGGCGCCCGTGGACCTGGCGCGCTGCATGGTGGCGGCCGCCGAGGAGGCTCGGCGGCCGCGTCGTGCACCTGCTCACCGTCCTCGACGGACTACAGGCTGCCTGCCAGTTCCGTGCCGGACGCGCTCGGGTCGTCACTGAGGTAGAACTCCTTGACCGCGGCGGCGAATTCCTTCCGGCTCACGTAGCCGTCGTGGTCGCTGTCCAGCTTGTCGAACGCGGCCGCGGACTCGCTCTCGGACATGCCGCCCTGCTTCTGCGCTTGGGCCATCTCCTCCCGGCTGATCCTGCCGTCGTTGTCCCCGTCCGCCGCGTCGAAGGCGGCCAGGGCGAAGGGCACGGCGACCTTGTCGACGAACTGCGGGTCCTCGGCGGCGGCGGCCCACTCGTCCCTGCTGATCGCCGCGTCGAAGTCCTTGTCGGTGTGCTGCTGGACGCCCGCCCACATGTCGGAGGCGAGCTTGCTGAGCTTGGCCGCTTCCGGCGAGCCCGGCGTCGCACCGAGCGCCTGACGCCACTTGTCGGCCAGCGCCGTGATGTCGCTCTTGTCGATCCGGCCGTCGTGGTCGGCGTCGATCCGCTCGAACACCTTGTCGTACTTGCGTTGCTTGAGGTCACTGGTCATCTGTTGTCTCCTCCACTCGACGCACCGCCCGTGGCGTTCGGCGCCTGGGCGGGTGCTCGGCACAGTCGGGTCAAGCCAGGTGATCCACGTGATCACCGGCCGGCCGTGGCCCGCGTGACGACGGGCCGAGCCGCTCCACGTGCTGCCGCAGTCCCTCCAGCGCCTCGCCCCAGCCGGCCGCGTGGCTCTCGCGGGAGGCCCCGGCCCGCTTGTCCTCCGGGATGTCGAGGGTGTCGAAGCCGCTCTCCACCAGCCGGACCAGGCTCCCGTCGCCCTGCGGCGCCAAGGTGAACTCGACCAGCGTGGCGTTGCGCTCGGTGGCCACCTCGCCGGGGTGCGCGCCGGCCCAGAGGTAGGCGAAGCGACGAGGCGGGTCGACCGTCTTGACCGTCGTGGGGAACTGCCCGTGCTCCCCGTGGTCGAGGTGCATGATCCCGCCGGGGCGCAGCTCGATCCGCGCCGGCGCGCCTGAGCCGAACCACCGACCGACGTGCTCCGGTTCGGTGAGGGCCGCCCACACGCGCTCCACCGGTGCGGAGATGAAGACCTCGCGCTCGATGCGGTCCGAACTCATGACCTCGTCCTTCCCCGGTGCTGGTCGTGTGGTGCTCGCGGATCGGCGTGACCGGTGGCCGTCACGGTGTGCTCACCGGCTGTGGCGCGCCTTCGGAGGTGGTGAGCCCGGCGCGGGCGACGACCTTGGTGATGTGCCCGCGCACCAGCACCTCACCGGATTGCTCGCTGTGCCTGGCGATCGCGTCGGCGTGCGCCTCGCCCAGGTACCGCGTCGCGATGCGCCGGGCCCAGGCCCGCACCTCCTCGCGCTCGTCCTCCACCCGCGCTTCCCCTTCGAGGAGGACGAACGCGAAGGGCGGCCGTTCGTCGTCCACGCAGAGGGCGAAGCTCGGCCGGTGGCGCAGCGCCCTGCCCTTGACGGTGTCCGGACCCGTGAAGAAGAGCACCTCCGGGCCGTGCACCACGAAGGAGATCGGCGCGACGTGGGGCCGGCCGTCGGCGCGGACGGTGGCCAGCTTGCCGGTGCGCGTCCCGTGGCCGATGAAGTCCCGCCACTCGGCGTCGGACATCTCGCGCATGCCGCCGCTCACGGCTTCCCCACCGGTTCGTCGGCACGGGCCGTCGTGCGGAGACGAGCGGTGATCAGGAGGTACTCCATCCCCGTCCGCACGGCCTCGTCGTAGACGTCCAGGACGCGCGCGATGTGCTCGACCGTGTCGGCGCCGTACCGCCGGGACAGCCCGTCGCGGTCCTCATCGAGGGCCTGCCTGGTCAACTCCGTGGTGCGCGAGGTGCTCGTGGTGATGTCGACGACCTCCAGGACGTCGAACCCGGCCGCGTCGAGCAGCGCCGGCAGGTCCGGTCGGGGTGGGGCCGTGACCAGCATCCGCTCGCGGAGGTCACGCCGCTGACGTTCGCTGAGCGGCCCGCACTGGGCCACGTCGGTCAGCGCCAGCCGCGATCCCGGCCGCAGCACCCGGGCCGCCTCGCGCAGCACCGCGGCCCGGTCCGGCATGTGCGGCATGCTCTCCAGCGCCCACGCGCCGTCGAAGCTGTTGTCCGGGAACGGGAGCGCGGCGGCGTCGGCGAGTTCGAAGGTGACCCGGTGTTGCAGCCCCTCCTCGCGAGCGGCGGCGGTGGCCGCGCTCACCTGGCCCGGTGCGATCGTCACCCCGACGACGTCGGCGCCGGTCGTGCGGGCGAACCGGAGGGCCGGGTGGCCGACGCCGCACCCCACGTCCAGCAGGCGCTGCCCCGCGGTGAGCGGGACGCGTTCGATCATCAGGTCGGTCAGCCGTTCCTGCGCCAGGTGCTTGTCGCTGGTGTCCTGCGGCCCGGTCCAGTAGCCGAAGTGCAGGTTGCGGCCCCAGATCAGCTCGACGAGCGCGGTGGTCCGCTCGTACATCTGCGCGACCTCGGCGTCCAGCGCGGTGGTGTCGGTCATCCCGGGGCTCCCGGTGGCGGTGGTCACACGGACGTCCTCAAGCTATCAGTTTCTCAACTGAATGGACTTGGTGTGCGGCCTGCCCGGAGGGGTGATGGAGGCATTTCACCCGCTAAGGGGACAAGTGTGTGCGGTTCACCCAACCGGCTACAAGGGACGGTGCCGGCCGGGAAGATGGATGACGTTGTAGTTAGATCCGGTGCGAGGACGTCCGCGCACCGGAAGGGGTCGGGTCGTGTCCAGCCCAGCCAGTCAGGAGACCGACGAGGTCGGCGAGATCTACGACGAGATGAGCGATCTCGTCGAGGTCTACCACGGCAACATCCACCTCGGCTACTGGACCGGTGACGACGATCCGGCCACGCTGGCCGAGGCCCTGGACCGGATGACCGACCTGGTCGCGGGCACCCTGGCGCTCGCGCCCGGGCAGCACCTCGTCGACGTGGGCTGCGGCGTGGGCGTGCCCGCGATCCGCATCGCGGCCCGGTCCGGCGTCCGGATCACGGGGATCACCAACAGCGCGTGGCACGCCGAGGAGACCGCGCGACGTGCCGCTGCCGCAGGTGTGGCCGACCTCGTGACCGCGCGGCACGCCGACGCGGAGGCGCTGCCGTTCCCGGACGGCGCTTTCGACGCCGTGCTCGCCTTCGACTCCTTGCCCAACGCGGTCGACAAAGGACAGTGGCTGAGGGAGATGACCAGGGTGCTCCGCCCCGGCGGCCGGTTCGCCGTCACCGAGTACACGGCCGAGGCGACTCTGAAGCCGGCGGACCGCGAGGTGATCGCGACGCACGCGATCTTCGACCCGCCCACCGCCCCGGCGCTGTGCGCTCTCGTGGCCGGCGCCGGGCTCGTGATCGACGAGCGTCGGGACTGGGGCGCGCGGGTCCGCCGCACCTACGACGAGGTGGCCGCGTTGTTCCGCGACCGGGGCGAGGCCCTGGCCGACGCCTACGGAGCCGAGCGGGTACGGGCGTTCGAACGCAGCCTGGCCCCGGTGTTCGAGGTCTGCCGCACCGGACTCGGCTACCTGCTGGTGGCCGGGCACAAGCCCGGATGACCGATCCGCCGATCCGGTCGCCGGTTGATTGGCTGAAAGGCACCCGATGACTACCGACTACGTTCCCAGCGGCGCCGAGGTCGTCGCGTTCTACGACAACGCCCTGCCGCTGATCGCCCGCCTGGCCGGCGACAACGTCCACTACGGGTACTGGCACTCCCGTGAGGACACCAGCACGTTGCACCAGGCCATGGACAACCTGACCGACGTGATGATCGAGCGCCTGGCGGTCGGCTCCGGTCAGCGGGTGCTCGACGTGGGGTGCGGGCTCGGTGCGCCGGCCCTGCGGCTGGCCCGGGCGACCGGGGTCGAGGTCGTGGGGATCTCGACGAGCGGGGCGATGGTCCGGGAGGCCACGTCGCGGGCGCGTGCCGCCGGCCTCGACCGGCAGGTGCGCTTCGACGTCGCCGACGCCGAGGACCTGCCGTTCCCCGACGGCTCGTTCGACGCGGCGTGGGCCATCGAGTCCCTCGTGCACATGGCCGACCGGCCGCGGGTCTTCCGGGAGGTCGGCCGAGTCCTGCGGCCGGGGGGACGGTTGACGTTGACGGACTTCTACGAGCGGATCCCGTTCACGGGCGAGCGGCTGAGGATGATCGAGGAGTACCGCCGTGCCGCGCTGAACACGCCGTTCCACCGGCTGGAGGAGTACCCCCCGATGCTGCGGGCCGCCGGCCTGCACCTGATCGAGTACCTGGACATCAGCGAGCAAACCGACCGGCACTACCCGATGCTGCTGGAACGCCTGCGCGCCCACCGCGAAGACCTGACCGCCGAGTACGGCGCCGAAACGGTCGCCGCCTTGGACTCGGTGTTCACCAACTGCGCCCGCACCGGCGAACCGCACTACATGCTGATGACCGCCCGACGGGGCTGACCTGTCGGTCGTGGGGCCGCGTGCCGGCCGTCTAGGCTTGTCGTCCGTGCGAAGAGACCCCGCCATCTCGTTCCGCGGCGCCCTGCGGATCCTCGGGCACCACGACCGCCCGTGGCTGGACCGGCTGAACGCCCTGGCGGGTGGCGCCGTGCTCGCCACCGGCTTGGTGCCCGCGGTCAGTGCGGTGTGGGGCTGGGTG
This sequence comes from Actinosynnema sp. NPDC023794, assembly GCF_040639675.1. NCBI lineage: Bacteria > Bacillati > Actinomycetota > Actinomycetes > Pseudonocardiales > Pseudonocardiaceae > Actinosynnema > Actinosynnema sp. NPDC023794. Next base: position 65,633 of record NZ_JBFAFR010000022.1, read on the forward strand.
GACCAGAAGAACGAGGCCGTGGGACTGCTCCGCAAGATGCTGGATTCGACGTCGAACCGGCTGGCCGGCACCGGTGGGTTGGAGCGGCACGAACTCGTGCTGGCCGCGCACACCACGATCGTGTTGACGGCGTTCTTCGAGACCCTGCGCGCGGAACTGGGGGAGGTCTACCGGGCGGCGGCGATCACGGACCCCGAGAAGGTCGTGCTGGCGGCGGGCAGGCGGCCGGACGACGACGAGCCGCTGGTCCGACACCTCTACACCACGCCGGTCCCCACGCCGTCCGCCGTGTCGGGCTTCGAGGAGGTCGCCGGCGGTGTCGTCGGGTGGGCCGCGAACCTGTACCGCTACGTGGACGACTTCCTCGCCGGGCTGGAACTGTCGTCGTACCGCCAGATCAAGGCCCTTCCGTTCGGAACGGCGGTGGCTTCGCGGTACCGGTCGCTGTTCCTGGAGTTGGCGGCGAAGGTGCCCGAGGTGGCCGTGTGGGCGGATCTGACCGAGCACGCGGCGACGAGGACGGCGATGGCGCGGCTGGAAAGCCTGCTGACCGTCGCCGAGCCCGAGCCGTCCCGCGACCTGAGGGCGATCGTGCGCAGCGTGAACAGGTCGGTCCTGGACCTGCCGGTGGTCGACGTGGACGCCGATGGTTACGGCGTCAACGCGGTGTTCCCGCCGGTGGAGAAGATCTTCACCGGTCCGCGCTACCGGATCGCGGAGGCCGACAGCGGCGCCCGGTTGGCCTCCGAGGAGTGGTGGTCGAAGGTGGAGCAGGGCAGCGATCTGGACCTGGTGCTGGCGCGGCACTTCACCAGCGATCTCTGCGCGCGGCTGCCGCTGCTGTTCCTCGGGCACCCCGGTGCCGGGAAGTCGTTGCTCACCCGGGTCCTGGCCGCACGCCTGCCGGACGAGGGCTACACCGTGGTGCGCGTGGCCCTGCGCCGGGTGGACGCCAACACCACCATCTCCAACCAGATCCAACAGGCCCTGGACCTGGACACCCACGGCCGGGTGCGGTGGCACCGACTCGTCGAGGACAGCGGTGAGGTCTTGAGGGTCGTGCTGCTCGATGGCCTGGACGAACTCCTGCAGGCCACCACCCAGGACCGCGCCGGTTACCTGCACGAGATCGCCGAGTTCCAGCGGCTGGAGGCCACGATCGGCAAGCCGGTCGCCGTCGTCGTCACCTCGCGCACGCTCGTCGCCGACCGCGTCACCGTGCCCTGGGGAACGCCCGTCGTGAAGCTGGAGGAGTTCTCCGAAGAGCAGATCGGCGCCTGGCTGGCCGTCTGGAACGAGCACAACCCCGGGCCCGCGACGCGGCCGCTGCCGCTGGAGACCGCCCTGTCCTACGGGACGCTCGCGCGCCAGCCGCTGCTGTTGCTGATGCTGGCCCTGTACTTCGGTGATCCGTCGGTTCCGCTGGACGACCAGCTGTCCGAGGCCGATCTCTACGAGCGGTTGTTCGACACCTACTCGCGCCGGGAGGTCACCAAGAAGGCGGGCAGGGTCCTACGGGGAGCGGAACTGGACGAGGCCGTGGAGGAGCAGATCCGCCGCCTGTCCACGGCCGCGCTCGGCATGTTCAACCGGGGCCGGCAGGACATCTCCGAAGCCGACCTCACCGTCGACCTCTCCGCGCTGGAGGAGACCGTGAAGGCGGGCGAGCGGGTGCTCGGCGAGTTCTTCTTCGTCCACGCGCCCGAGGCACGTGCCGGTTCGGTGCAGCGCAGCTACGAGTTCCTGCACGCCACGTTCGGGGAATACCTGGTCGCCGTGCGCGTGGTGGAGGTGCTCCGGGACGTCGCGGAGGGCGCATTCGGTCGGCGGCGTCCGCACGAGCCGGACGACGACCTGCTGCTCGCGCTGACGTCCCACCAGACGCTGGCCGTCCAACAACCCGTCATGTCGTTCGTCGGCGAGCGACTCGACGCTCTGGACGCCGGTGAACGCGAACGCGTGGCGCGCACCCTGGAAGTCCTCCTGACCGGCTACCGCCACCGCAGGCCGCCGAGGAGGTTCGACGACTACCGGCCACTGCGGCGCGATGTCGTGCGGCAGCTCGCCGCCTATTCGGCCAACCTGATGCTCCTGCTCGTCAAGGCGGTGCCCGAGGTGCCGCTGGCGAAGCTGTGGCCCCACGAACCGTTGACGCAGTGGCGCAGCACGGTCGACCTGTGGCAGGCCGGGCTCGACTCGACGGGCTACCACACCACGCTGGAGAACCTGGTGTGCGTGGACGGTGTCGTGCGTGAAGGGGTCTTCGTGGCGCTGGAGCCGGAGATCCTCCGAGCCCGGCTGCGCGTCGACTTCGAGACGGAGGACAGGCTCAGGACCGGCTTCGCGGTGCACGACGGGCTGAGCTACCTGATCGACGACGGAACCGGAGAAGGCCTCGCGCGGGAGTGGAGTCGCTACATCGCGAGTTGGCTCATCGCCGCGGAGGCCCTTCCCGGTGACATGGCACCGCCGTTCATCGACGTGCCCCGTCCGGACCTGGTCCCGCCGGACACGCTCGAGGCCGTCGCCGAACAGGCCTACCAGGTGCTGGCCCGCAAGTTCCGCGAGTGGACGCCGGAGTTCGTCGGCGCGTTCGTGGGCTGGCTGGAGACGTGGTCGCCCGTCGTGAACCACCGGATCCTGGAGCGGGCGACCAGCTACAGCCGCAGCATGTCGCTGTTCACCACTGCCGAGCTCAGCGTGAAAGCCAATCCGGGTGTGTTGCCCCCGTTCGACACGGACCGCTCGTCGAACTTCAGCGTGTACTGGCGCGGGGTCAGGGGGAACGTGTGGCACACGACGTGACCGGTCGGCCGTTGATGTCGATCACGCTTGGATGACAGGTTCGCCGCAACCGCTTCGTCACCCACAAATCGATGCACACGACGGCTGCGGTGTGGTCCCCTATTGGTCGGGTCGGGGGACACCGTTGTGGGGGGTTCGGGATGAGCGAAGACAGATCGAAGGCGCAGCCGCCGGCGGCCGATCCGCCGGACGGGGCGCCAGTGCCACAGCCTGTTGCCGAACCGGCGCCGGGTGACGCCGCGGTCGCGGAATCGCCGACGGAGTCGGCACCGGTGGAGCGGGAAGTGACGGCGGAGCAAGAAGTGGTGGTGGAGCGGGAGGCGGCGGAGGAGCCGGCCGGACCGACGACCGGTACGGCCGCCGACGAGCCGTTGGCGGAATCGGCGCCGGTCGGCTCGGGAGCACCGCAGGCGACCGAGCCGGCAGTGGCCGACCCGCCCGCCGGCGCACCGGATTCGGCTGGGCCGGCGGACGTCGGGTTGGTGGCCGCCGTCTCTTCCGAACCCTCGGCGGCCCATTCCGCCGTGGCGGCGAATCCGTGGGCGCGGCCGAACGGGCCGGAGGACCAGGTCGCGTGGGTCGATCCGACGCCGACCGACCCGATCCTGCGGATCCCGCCGACGCCGCCCGAGCCGAAGTCCACCGCCGCCGCCGTGCTGTTGAACCTGACCGGGGTCGGCGCCGGGTACTTCTACCTGCGCCGACGTTGGCAGGCGTGGACAGCGGTCGTGCTCGCGGTCGGGCTCGTCGTCGTCGCGTTCGCCACCAACGCGGCGGCCGACCCGTGGTTGTGGCGGACCCTGGCGGCGGTCTGGCTCGTGATCCTCGTCCTCGACGCGCGGCGGATCGCGGTGAAGCACCCGCCGATCGCGAACCGGCGTCCGGTGGTGATCGGGGCGATCGCGGTGGTCGCCGTGGTGGGCGCGTACATCGGGTACGGCGTGCTGGGCCGCGGCGCCTACGACGACGGGCTCGCCGCCCAGGGGCGCGGCGACTGCGCGGCGGCGACCGGCCAGTTCAAGGCGGTGACCGGGCCCTACGAGCTGACGCTCAGCTCGGACATCGCCGCGGCGAACCGCGGCCTGGCCGAGTGCGCCGACTTCACCCGTGCGGCCGACGCCGGGGACGAAGCCACCGCCGTGCAGCGCTACGGCCAGTTCCGCCGCGACCACCCGGACAGCCCGCTGACCCCGTTCGTCCACGACGAGCTCGTCGAGACCTACACGACCTGGGCCCGCGGCCTGCGCGACGAGGGCCGGCTGTCCGACTCGATCAAGGTCTACCGCGACCTGCTCTCCGAGGACGAGTCGTTCGCCCCGGAGGTCGCCGACGCCTACCTGCGGCTGGCGAAGCAGTTCATGGCCGAACAGCCCGTCGGCGCCAGCGGGGCGGCCACCGCCCTGGAGGCGATCGCCGACGACTTCGCCGACACGCCGTCCGCCAAGGAGGTGCCCGCGGCGTTCGACGCGCTCTACGCGGCGGCCACCGCGCCGCTCGCCGCCGGCCAGCCGTGCAAGGTGGTGGACGTCCTCGCCTTCTTCGCGGGCCTGAACAACAAGGTCGCGGCGAAGGTGGCGGGCGAGGCGAAGAACCAGTACCCGCGCGCCATGCTCGACTGCGGGCTGAGCGAGCTGCGCGACGGCCAGGCGGAAACCGCGGTCGGCACGCTGGACCGGTTCATCAGGACCTTCCCCGAGCACGGTGACCTGCCGCAGGCCAAGTCGGCGCGCATCGCCGCCAAGGTGGCCATCGGCACCGGCGCGCGGGTGCCGGTGCCCGCACCCCTCGGCGCGGGCGGCCCGATCACGATCACCTTCTACAACACCGTGAACGCCTCGATCGACATCAAGTTGGCGGGCTCCACGGCGCACGAGTTCACCTTGCCGCCGTGCGCGACCTGCCCGGAGTACCACGCGCCCGGCACCGGGGCGGCCGCCTGCGACTCGCCCGTCGGGCGGCCCTTGTTCGCCGTCGGACTGGGGGCGGGGACCCACCACGTGCTCGCGACCTTCGACGACAGCGGGGACCTGGCCAAGCAGTTCGACGTCCAGGCCGGCGGGTTCGACCTGTACTGCCTGTACGTGGAGCGCAACAACTGACGAGAAGGCGGCTACCGGGCGGGTGTCGCTCGGTAGCCGCCTTCTGCGTCGGCACGTCGGTGCGGGTGGTGGGCCGCTAGCAGCTGCCGTTCGACTCGTTCAGGCCGGTGTTGGCGCCCGCCGTGCGGCTGACGATGTTCGGCACGCAGGTGGCCTGGTCGAGCGTGTAGCTGTAGGGGATGCTGACGGTGGTGGTGGACTTGACGTCGGGGCCCGCGGGCTTGTGGTCGCTGCTGGGGGCCGACCAGGTCACGTTGTCGAAGATGTTGCCGCTGACCTGCCAGTAGCCGGCCTCGGTGGTGTAGAAGGTGCCGAGGACGTCACGGGAGTTCTTGAAGTAGTTGTTGTCCACCTTGGCCTTGGCTCCGACGCGCGAGTTGATGCCGGACTCGTTGAGGCTCACGTAGTGGTTGTTGTACATGTGGGCGACGCCGCCCCGCAGCAAGGGCGCGCGGGAGTCGATGTTCTCGTACAGGTTGTGGTGGTAGGTCACGAACCCGTTCGAGACGTCGCTCTCGCTGGACCCGATCAGCCCGCCGCGGCCGGAGTTGCGCAGGGTGCTGTAGGACAGGGTCACGTACTGGGTGTTGTCCTTCATGTCGAACAGGCCGTCGTAGCCTTCCGACTCGCCACCGGACGCCAGCAGGTTGACGTGGTCGACCCAGACGTTGCGGACGTTGCTCTCCATGCCGATGGCGTCGCCGCCGTTCGACGTGGGCGAGCCGGACTTCTTGACGTTCCGGATCGTCACGTTGCGGATGATGATGTTGCGGGATTCGCGGATGTGGATGCCCAGTTGGTCGAAGACGGCTCCACTGCCCACACCGATGATCGTGACGTTGCTGATCCGCTTGAGCTCGATCACGCCGGCGGCGGTCTCGCAGCTGTTGCCCGAGACCTTGGCGGTGTTGCCGTGGTTGATCGTGCCCGAGACCTCGATGACGATCGGCGTGCTGCTGCCGGCCCGGCTGCACAGGGCCTGGTGGATCTGGGTGCCGGTGGTGGCCCGGACCGTCGCACCGCCCTGGCCGCCGGTGGTCCCGCCGTTCTGGGACGCGAAGCCGGTCGCGGTGCCCGTGGGCGGGTTCGACGTCGTGGTGGTGGTCGTGGTGGAGGTGGACGTCGAGGTGGACGTGGAGGTTGACGTAGACGTGGACGTCGAGGTGTCTGTGGGTTGTCCGGTGCACGCCACGCCGTTGAGCGTGAAGGAGGTGGGCGTGGGGTTGGAGCCGCTCCACGACCCGGTGAAGCCCGGCGTGACCGACGCGCCCGTCGCCAGCGAGCCGTTCCAGGAGGCGTTGCGCACCGTCACCGCGCTGCCCGACTGGGAGAACTCACCGCCCCACAGCTGCGTGACCTTCTGACCGGCCGCGAACGACCACGCCAGCGTCCAATTCGACACCGGGTCACCCAGGTTGGTCACCGTGACGTTGGCGCCGAAACCGCCGTCCCACTGGTTGGTCACGCTGTAGTCGACGCGACATCCGGCCGCCGCATTGGCATTGGTGCCGGCCGCCACCACCAAACCTCCGGTCAAGGCTGCGACCGACAGGGCCGCGGCAATGCCGGCGGCTCGACTTCTCGTTCGTTTGCCAATGCGCAGATTCATGCGTCGCCTCCTTGCGAACAGCACTCCCGGACCGCAGTTCCCGCAGACACCAACCGGCGCGCCGACCAGCGGTTTCGGCGCGGGGGAGCGGCGTCTGGGAACGCTCCCAGCGAGCATTGCGCAACTTTGTGGAGCAGGCAACAAAATTCACGTCGGTGAACTTCCGGGGCCGATCCGGGGAGGAGGGCAGTGCCTTACGATGCACACTTCTCGGCGGCGGTCCACCGATTCATGCACGTGAACAAAAGACGTGCGGGGCGCGGGTCGCGTGATTTCTACCAACGCTTCGGGTCCGGCTCTGCGGCTCCAGTGCACGTACTGCTGCCGCCTGACGCGAGCCAGGCCGCCCGGTAGTTGAGGACCGACTCCGGTGTTGAATCCTCGTAGCCGAATTCGACGCCGCAGCACGCACAGATGTCGAACGAGGCCGTCGCGCCGTCTTCGCCCCAGGGAGGCTCGTCTTGGGGCGACCCGCATACGCGGCACCGGTAAAGCTCACTGGACATCGTGATCATCCTGGTCGAGGTTTGGCGTGGTCCACCAACCGCCGTCGACTTCACATCGGGTCGAGGCGGACGGTGGACGGGGTGGTGGTGGCGACGAAGAGGCGGTACCGGGAGTCGGGTCGGGTGGTCTTCGGCAAGGGGACCGTGTGCCTGTCGACCAGGCGGAACGGGGGCACGGAGGTGACCAGCTCGCCATCGTCGACGGTGTGCGGGAGTCGGTCGGGGTGGGCGCGAAGGGTGAGGGCGGGCAGGTCGAGCGGGGTGTCGGCGCGCAGCACCAGCTCCAGTCGGCGGCGGCCACCCGGGCGGACCTCGTAGCCGATGTGCGCGGTCGGGCGGACCGCCTGGGCCGGGACGCCGGAACCGATGAACGGCAAGCCTTCGTGGTCGACCGCGGACGCGAGCACGACGGACACGTGCGCGCTCGACCCCGCCGGGATCTCGCAGCCGCCGAAGCTGTCCCCTGGGTGCCTGCCGACCAACACCTGCCGTGCGGCGACCGTGGGATCGACCGGCGGCTGGTCGGAGAGCTCGTAGCCGACGAGGACCCTGGTGCCGTCCTCCGGCCACGTCCAGCCGACCCGCACCGCCGGGCCGACGTGCTCGACGTGGAGGCCGGTCGGTTCCGCGACCCTCGCGTAGTGACGCGGCCTGCCGACGTGACCCGTGCCGTTCACGATCACGACCGGCAGGTACGAGCAGAGCACGAGACCCTTGTCGATCCAGGCGTCGTTGACCGGTGAGGGTCCGTGGAGCACCCGGCCCGCGTGGTAGAGGTCGGCCTCGGGGACCCGGTCGCCCTCGCGAAGCGTGCCCGTGCCGCGCACCCGGACGACCTTGACGACGCCCTGGCCGGGCGGTGGCCAGCGGAGCTGGGTGGTGTGCTCGGCCAGGCTCAGCTCGGTGCTGATCCGCACGACGGTCAGCGGGCCGGCCGGCGCGGGCCGGCCCGCCGGGGTGACCTCCCGCGAGTGGCCTGACGACCAGACGAGCCCGCCCGCGGGACCCGGGTACGCGACGCGAACCGTGTACCGGTACCGACCGCCGTTGCGGACGTCCGTGTCGGTCAGCCTGCCGGGCGCGGTGATCGCCAGGACGACCGGCGCGTCGTGCTCGGCCCCGACCTCGGCCCGGGACACCTCGACCCGGACGGCGGTGTCCGGCACGTGCCAGGTCAACGTGACCTCGCCGTCGTCGGTGTCGGCCTCGACGGTCGCCTCGGAGGTGATGACGACCGGCGCCGTCACGACCGGCGCGGAGTACGTGCCGGACCGCTCGGTGAACACCGCGTAGCGCAACGGCACGCCGGGGAGGCCGGCCGCGGCGGCGTCCCGGAATCCCGTCGTGGTCGTCCGGCCGAGGCGGGCGGGGCCGGGGGCTTCGTCGGGGCGTTCCGGCACCCGGTCGCCGGTGATGCGGACGACGACGTAGGCGATGTCCAGGTCGGGCGACGCGGGCCAGGTCAGCCGGACGCCGGCGGCCGGGTCGCTGACGGCGGCCCTCGGTCGTCCCGGTGGGTCCGGCGGGATCCGGTCGAGCTCGTTGCGCGCGGCCGACAGGTCGGCGCAGAGGTCGAGCGCGGCGGCGTACAGCTCGGCCCGGCGCGAGTTCGGCGTCTCCGGCCGCCTGGCCCGCAGGTACAGCTCGGTGGCCTTGTCGATCTCGGTCTTCGCCCGTTCGAGGAGCGCGTCACGGCGGGGAAACCCCTCCGGCGCGGCCCGGAGCTCGCGGACGGCGGCGACGTAGCGGCGCCCGTCGACCAGCTTCTGGATGCGCGCCACCGCTTCGCTGATCGACAGCAAGGTGGTGTCCACCGCGCCCTTGAACTCGCGGATCTCCCGGGCCAGCGGGTCGGTCCGGTCGGCCGGCACCGCCCAGATCCTCGCGGCCCGGTCGATGCGGAGCCTCGCCTGTTCCAGGTCGCGCTCCCTCAGCGCGCTCTTCGCCTCCGTGATGAGTTCCTCCACCAGGTACCGCTGGCCGATCGGGAAACCGCAACGGCGGCAACCGAGGCCGTAGGCCGGATCGACGGCGCCGCAGCTCGGGCACGGCTCGCGCAGCAGCAGGCCGCACGTCTTGCACGCGGCCCCGGTCTCGTCGTTCAGGTCCGCGCACCTGGGGCACTGGACGCGGCTGCGCAGTTGCCGCTCGGACTCCGCGGCGGGCAGCTCGACGGCCCAGCCGAGCTTGCCGAAGTGGGCCACGAACTGGCGCTTCGCCAGCACGAGGTCGTCGACGCCGCCGAGCCGCGCCTCTTCGAGGTACAGCTCGAACTGCCGGGCGCTCACCGACTCGGCGACCTTCAAGGTGGTCTCGAACCGCTTGATGATCGCTTGCAGCGTCACCACCTTCATCGAGAAGTCGTGCTGTTCGCGCTTTTCCTCGGACGCGAACACGGACTTGGCGAAGACAGCGAGGCGTTCCCGCGTCGGGAGCGTCGGGTCGGACTTGTCCTTGATGCGGTGCGTCCGCGCCCAGAGCTCCTGTGCGGCGTCGCGCAGTTGCGACAACGGCGACGTGTTGGTGATGGACTCGTCGACCCCTCGGAGCAACTCGTAGAGGCTGATCTCGCCGACCTCCGCGAGTTGGCTGCTCAAGCGGCTCTCGTCCTCCGGCGGGAGCCGCGCGCTCGTCGTCCCGGTGCTCGCGCTGCGCTTCTCGGCTCGCTCGACCTGGCCGGCCAGCGCCTGGTCGGCCGCCAGGACGTCGGCGAACTCCGCCCGCAGGCCGGCCGCCTCCTCGGCGAGCAGGTAGCCCTTGGCCAGCATGAGCGACAGCCGTCTGCCCACCTCGCGGCGGCGGTCCTCGAGTGCGGCGAGCTCGTGCCGGATGGCCAGCTCGCGTTCTGCCTTGCGCCGTTCGGCGCTCGACATGACCTCGTCGATCTCGGAGAACAGCGTCAGGTGGTACTTCGCGTCCTGCGCCTTCTTCCGGGGGAAACCGTTCTGCGCGGCCGTCGACCACTCGTTGCGGTGCTTGGCCAGCACGCGCACGTACAGCGCCTGGTCCCAGGGCGCGTTGGGGTCCAGCCCGAGCAGGGCGAAGAAGTTCGGGCGGTCCTTGGCCACCGGAGGTCACCCGGCGCCGGAGAGCCGGTAGCCCGACGAGCCGCTCTCGGTGATCTCGCGGGCGATCGTGCCGAACACCGTGGAGAGCTGCCCCAGGTTGGTGAACATGGCCTGCTCGGTCGAGGACGCGATCTTCCTGAGGAACTTCTGGTCGGCCGAGCCGAAGCCGACCGCGATGATCTCGATACCGTCGCGGTGGCACTCGTGCGCTCGTTGGACGGCTCCGCTCTGGTTGTACCAGACGCCGTCCGCGAGGACGACGCCGAACCTGCGACCCTCCACGCCGGCGAGCAACTGGCGCAGCTCCCGGAACGGGTCGGTCGCGTTGCCGACCCCGGTGCTGCCGACGGTGAGCCGCCCGATGGCGCGCTCGACGTCGGCGGCGTTGTGGGTGGCGGGCAGGCTGACGGCCACCCGGTCGGAGAACGAGACGATGCCGACGTCCGTGGTCGTCAGGTCGAGTTGCGTCAAGAACGCCCGCGCGGCTCCCTGCGCGGCGGCCAGCGGCGCGCCGGCCATGCTGCCGGAGAGGTCGAACGCGAGGTAGATCGTCAGGGGTTCGCGGACGGTGACCCGCACGGGTGGTTGCAGGAAGCGCTGCGGAACGTCCTCCGGCAGGTCGGCGACCTCGACGTGCAACGCGGCGCCGCTGGACCGGTCGGTCGCGGTCACCCCGACCATGGCGTTGTCGTCGTAGGCGTAGGCGATGTCGACCACCGTCCGGCCCCGGCTCCCCTTGGGGAACCCGGTGACCAGGTACCGGCCGAGGTAGGCGCAGGGCGCCGGGTCGTCCGTCTCGCCCTGGGTCAGGAAGACCTCGAGGAGGTCGCTGCCGTCGCCCTTCACGTGGAACTGGTACGGCCGCGTCTCGACGCACGGGATCGTCCGGTTCCTCGGCAGCAGCACGCTGTTGACGTAGCGGTCGCCCGTCGCGTTCTCGGCGATCATGCCGAGGCTGTGCGCGACGGTGCCGACGATCCGCCGCGGCGCGGACAGCCGGAGGATGGGCTCGACGTCACCCGGTCCGTCGAGCTTCAACCCGGCCTCTTGCTCGAGCAGGATCGCGGCCTGGGCGGCGGCGCCGAGGGCGACGGCCTGGTCGGGGTGGACACCGCCCATCGGCGGTCTCCCGGACATCGCCTCGATCCAGTCGCGCACCATCGGCATCCGGGTCGAGCCGCCGACCGGCAGCACGCCGTCGATGTCGGCCCAGGCCAGCCCGGTTTCCTCCAGCACCTTCTCGGTGAGCTGCGCGGTCGACTGCAACAGGTCGCGGCAGGCCGCCTCGAACTCCTCGCGGGTCACCACGCAGCGCAGGGTCCGATCGCCGATGACCAGCCGGACCTCGGCGGCACGGCGCGCGGACAGCATCCGCTTGAGGTCCTCCACGGCGACGAGGAGCGGCCCGGGGTGCGCCTCGATCGTCGCCGCCTCGTCGGGGTACTTGTCGAGGATGATGGTGGCCAGCCGCTCGTCCCAGTCGCGTCCGCCGAGTTCGTGGTCCCCCTCGGTGGACCGCACCGTGATCCCCTCGGCGTCGATGTCGACCAACGAGATGTCGAACGTGCCGCCGCCCAGGTCGTACACCAGCACGCGCCGCGAGTGCGGTCCCGGTCGCAGCCCGTAGGCCAGCGCCGCCGCGGTCGGCTCGCTGATGATGCGCGGGACCTCCAGCCCGGCGAGCCTGCCCGCCTCGATGGTGGCCGAGCGCTGGGGATGGGTGAAGTAGTCGGGGACCGTCACCACGGCGCGGGTCACCGGCACGCCCAGTGCGGCCTCGGCCTGCGCCTTCAAGTGGCCGAGCACCAGGGCGGACAGCTCGGTCGCGCTCCACTGACGACCGCCGAGGGACAACCGGAACGAGGCGTTGCCCATCGACCGCTTGAACAGGTGCGCGACCTCGGGCGCGTCGGCGGCCAGGTCGGCCTTGGCCGAGACGCCCACGACCGGGGCGCCGTCGGCGAAGCTCACCACCGACGCGGTGAGCGGTTCTCCCGCCGCGTCGGGGATGATCTCGGGGTCGCCGTCCCGGTTCACCCACGCCACCGCGGAGTACGTGGTGCCGAGGTCGATACCGACAGCCGGTGTCATCCTGTCCGCCTCCCTCGGCCCGGCGCCCGAACCGTCGCGGTCGTCGACCCGGGCATCAGCTGATGATCCGGATGCTCTTGGCGTGCTCGACCGCGTCGTTCAGCTCGTCGGCGGACAGGGCGCGGTTGGTCTCGATGACGGCGTTCACCTCCGCGCCTCCCGTCGCCATGTCACGACCGGTGATCTGCAGCCGGCCCTGCCCGTTGATGCTGAAGCGCACCTCGACCGGCGAGTTCTCGGGCAGGTCCGCGACGAGCTTCAACTCGGCGCGGCCGACCTCCTCGGCGGTGTCGAAGTCCTCGACGATCCTGTCCCGGACCGTGTTCTCGAAGATGCGCAGCTCCACCTCGCCCATGCCGGCCTTCCGGGTGCCGAAGACCTTCGTGGCCTCGACGGGCAACGTCTCCTGGGCGCGGACGAGGTTGAAGATGACCGGCTTGTCGTCCTTGGTCAGGGAACGGACGCCGAAGCTGTGGCTCAGCACGTTCTTGACCACCATGCCGTCGAGGTGGCGCACGGTGTCCAGGCGCAGGCCGAGCTCGGACGCGACCAGCTCCTCGGCGGCCTCGCGCGTCGAGGTCCCGTGGCGCGCCGGGTCCTGGTCGAGTTCGGCGGTCACCTCGCGGAGGCGGTCGCCGACGGCCAGCTTCTGCCCGTAGATCGCCGCGCCCTTGGCGACCGCCTGGTCGGGGTCGACCATGGTCACCTCGATGTCGAACTCCTCCTTCAGCCGCTCGGTGACCTGCACCATCCTGGTCGAGCCGCCGACCAGCAGGATGCGGTCGACCTTCGGGTGGCCGAGCTCGCGCGCGGTGTCCATCACCCTCTTCGTGAGCATCACCGTCGTGTCCAGCAGGTCGCGGGTGAGCTCGTCGAACTTCTCCCGGTTCAGGCTGACCGCGAGCTGCTGGTTGTCGTGGACGACCCGCATCCGGGTCTCGCTCTTGGCGCTCAGCGCCCGCTTGCCCATCTCCGCCTGCTGCCACAGGTCCTGCAAGGTCTCCGGCGAGTCCAGCGGGTCACTGGTGCTGCCGTGCTCGGCCTGCCACTGCTCGGCGAGGTACTGGACGACCCGCTCGTCCCAGTTCCGGCCGCCGAGCTCGTGCGCCCCGTCGGTCGCCACCACCGTGATGGCGCCGACCTCGATCTTGATCACGGTCACGTCGAAGGTGCCGCCGCCGAGGTCGTAGACGAGGACGACCTGGTCGGTCCGGTCCTGCATGCCGTAGCTGATCGCGGCGGCGGTCGGCTCGTTGATGATCTCCAGGACGTCGAGCCCGGCGATCCTCCCGGCGTTCGCGGTCGCGTCCCGCTGGACCACGCCGAAGTACGCCGGGCAGGTGATGACCACCTTGTGCGGCCGAACGGTGTCGTGCCGTTCCGCGTCGTCGACGACCTTGCGCAGGATGTAGGAGGAGATCTCCTCCGGGGAGTACTCCCGGCCGAAGAACTCCCGCCGCCACTCGCCGTGGCCGATCTGCCGCTTGATCATCTCCACCACGCGGCCCGCGTCGAGCATCGCGGTGCTCTTCGCCTCCCGGCCGACCACCCGCGTGTCCGCGTCCTCGAACAGGACCACCGAGGGCGTGGTGAGGTCGCCCTCGGCGTTCGGGGTGATCATGGGACGGCCGGAGAGCGGGTCGACGTGCGCGATGCACGTGTACGTCGTCCCGAGGTCGATTCCGTACACCGGTGTCTCGGTCAACTCGACGCTCCTTCTTCAGCGCTCGTCCGGGTGTCTTCCAGTGGGGCTGCCGGCGTCGTCTCCGCGGCCGGGTCGGCCGACCCGGGGTTCACGGGCTCGGCCGCGGCGCCCTGGACCGCGGCGTAGACCTTCACCCATTCCGGCCGCAGCACCTTGTCCTGCCAGGAGAAGCCGGTGCGGGACCGCTCGGCGACGTGCCGGTCGAGACCGGGGTCCGCGGTCTCCACGACGCTGATGACCTTCTGCCGGGCCCGGTCCACCTCGGGCCCCTCGACGGTGAACGCCTCGACCCCGTTGCGCGCCAGCGTCTGCTCGACGGTCTCCCGGACGAACAGCAGCGCCTCGACGGTCGCCGGGTCGCGTCCCGGCGCACCGGTCAGCTTGGTGAGGTCGTCGTACATCGTCACGAGGTCGAGCAGGACCGTCCGCAGCTGGGCCTGGACCAGGCCCTGGCGGTGGGCGGTCAGCTCCTCGCTCATCGCGTCGAAGACCCGCTCCCTGGCCTCGTCGTAGCGGATCTTCGCGTCGAACGCGGTCTGCAGTCGCCGGATCTCCGCCAGCACCACGTCCGTCGCGTCCTGCGCCTCCGGCGAGTTCATCGGGTGATCTGGGTGATCTGGGCGTCGTCGCCGGTGGAGACGACGCTGTCGGTGATCGCCTCGGCCGCCACCGCCCGGGTCCCGGACGCGGTGACGGTGGCGCCCGCGCCCTTGAGGACGTCCGAGATCTCGGCGCGGAGCTCCTCGTCCTCGGCGAGGAGCTTGCGGATCTGGAGCCGCAGCGCCCCCTGCCGGTCCGGGTCCTCCGTGTCCTCGGCCAGGTCGAGGACGGCCGCTTCCAGGGCGGGCGCGGACTGCTCCTTCCCCAGCAGCCGGCGCAGCAGGGAACCGCCCGTCCGGACGGTCGCGTCGGCGGACTGCTCCTGCAACTTCGTCAGCACCGCGCTGCCGTAGGCGCCGGCCGCGGCGGTCACGTAGGGCACCACGGCGTTCGCCAGCTCGGCGATCTCCGCACTCATGTCGACTACCTCCAACGACGGATTGTGTTGTGTTTTCCCGTGGACGTGCTGACCGTCAGACCTTGAACAGGTAGACGTCCATGCTCAACGCGTCCGGTGAGCCCAGGCTGATGAACGACCGGTACACGGTCGAGTCGAAGACGAAGCCCTGTGCGCCCAGCTCGCCGAGCACACCGTTGACCCGGTCGGCGATCGCCAGGCCACGCGTGACGTTGGCGCCCTGGCTCGACCCGCCGGTGCCACCGAAGGTCATCACCAGGCCGGCCCGGCGTCCCGCGAGCCGCGGGTCCGCTCGGACGCGGTCGCGCAACGCCTGCGCCGTCCCCGCGTCGCCACCCAGGAGGGCCGCCGCGTCGATCGGCATCTCGAGCTTGACCGGCTCGAGTTCGAGCGCGGGCCCGGTGGGCCGGCTCGGCGTGGTCGTGGTCGTGGTGGGTGGCGTCGTGGTGGTCGTGGTCGGTTCGGCCTGGGCGCCCGGGGGCTGCGGCGGCGCGGCGGTCACGGCCACGATGAACGCCAGCGCGAGCGCCAGCATGAGGTCGGCGAAGAGCCAGCCGATCGAGCCGAAGACGGCGTTGCCCGGATCGCGTTCCGCGCGACGCCTACCGGTCGAGTTCCGCACGCCGGCTCACCGCCTCGTTCCCCGGGTCGGTCATGCGCCACCGCCTCGCCGGAACGGCCACGGCCACCTCCGCCGGGCGGGGCTCGCCGCCGCCGCCTTCGCCAGCTGGGTGGCCGCGCCTTGCAAAGCCCCCGCGGTCGTCGCGAGCGTGCCCGTGGTCGACGCCAGCGCGCTCATGGTCTTCGCCAACTCGCCCGTGGTGATGGAAAGCCCGGCGTCGACATCGGCGATGCGCTTGCTCGCGAGGACGACGTCGCTGGTCAGCGTCTCCAGGTCGCCGCGCATCCGGCCGGTCAGGAGCGTGGCCACCTCGCTCAGCGTGGTGGCCGCGCTCGTGATGGTGGTGGAGTGCTCCGCCACGGTGGCGACCAGGTTGGTCTGCGATCGCCCGATGTGCTCCAGCTGCCGGTCGATCGACTTCGCGGCCTCGGCGTGCGAGCTCGACGCGGCGGCGATCACCGCGGCCGACTCGGACAGCCCGGTCACCTCGGTGGCCATCTCGGTCGCGGCGGCCCGGTAGACCTGGTGATCGGCCCGGTAGTCCCGCAACGACTCGCGGAACCCGTCGAACAACGGCGTCATCTGCTGCTCGACGAGCTGCCGGTTGTCCGCGACCGCCTGCTGCAGGACCAGCAGCGCCTCCTGCGTGGTCCTGGCGATGAACTGGGTGTTGTCCTCCCGGACCGCGCTCAGGGTGTCGCGGACCTCCCTGGCCAGGTCGCCGACCAGCGTCTTGGCCTGCTGTTGGAGCTCGGCCATGTCCTGCTGCGCCTGCTCCTGGAGCTGGGCCATCTTCTCGTGCGCGTCCTCGGAGAGCTTCCGGTTCGTTTCGGCGAGCTCCTTGGTCTCCTTGACCGCGGCGTTGATCGTCGTCTGCGTCGTGCTCAGGGCGTCCTGCGTCTTCGCCAGGATCTCCTGCGCCGTCTGGGCCCACTCCTGGGCGGTCACCGGCGGCTGCACGACGGTGTCCGCCGTGGCGTTGGCGAGCGCGTCCATCGCGTCGTCCAGCCGGCCGGCGAGGTCGGCCAGCACGCGACTCGACGCGGTCTCGGCCCGGTGCGCCCAGACCGTCAGCCCCAGGATCGCCAGGATCAGGACGACGGTGGTGAGCGCCGTTTCGGTGAACGTGAGGATGAGCCCGCCGCCGAACCGGGTCTGCCACAGCGACAGGAACGGTTGCGCCGCCAACCCCGGGTCGGCGGTGAGCTGCCGCTGGTAGAGGAGGCTGGCCCAGCCGAGGAGGAGCCAGGTGATCACCAGCGGCAGCAGCGCCGTGGCGTTGCGCAGGCTGGTGATCCGGCGGACCTGGTGGTGCTGGATGTCCTCGAGCTGGTCCAGCTGGTGCTCGCGCGCGACCAGCCGCTCCAGCATAGGGAAGTCCCGCCGCGCCGCGGCCCGGTTCACGGTGACGAGCCGTTCGGCGTCGTCCGTGGCGCCGAGGCCCAGCAACTCCTCGTAGACCTCCCCTAATCGCGCCGCGGCGGTTTCGCCGTGCGGTCCGAGGCCCGCTACGGCCGAGAACCGCTCGGTGGCCGAGGGCTCCTCAACTGGCTCACCCGTCATGCGGGTTCCTCCCGGGCAGAGTCGGCAAGTCGGTGGTCGTCACGGGCGGGGCCGCGCGACGGGAGTCCGCGTCGCGGGTCATGGGCCCCACCCGGATGGCGCCGAGTCGGGCGGACCGAGGAAGTCGCGCAGTTCGCGGATCGTCTCGTGGTCCGGGTCCAGGTTCTTCTGCGCGATCGTCAGCGCACGTTCGGCCAGCGCGGTCGCGTCCGGCTCACGCCCGCGCGCACGACAACTGGCGGCGAGGTTGAACAGCGGCAGGAGCAGGTCCACGTGGTCGGAGCCGAGCAGCCTCTCGCTGATCTCCAGCGCACGGGTCTCGAGCGGGATGGACGCTCCTGGGTCGTCGTCCAGGAAGTGCAGGTGGCCGAGCACGTTGAGCTCGTTGGCGACTTCGAGCGACACCGGCCCGAACTCCGCCTCGGTGATGCGCAGGACCCGCCTGGCCAACGGGATGCTCCTCCGGTAGTCCCCGAGCTCCCGGTAGGTGAAGGCGAGCTCGCGCAGCGGGCTCAAGAGGTCGACGTGGTCCTCGCCGAACTCGGCCTCCGCGATCTCCAGCGCCCGCCGTCCCGTCGCCTCGGCCGCGGCGTACTCGGCCACGTTGCGCTGGGTGGTCGCGAGTTCCTCCAGGCGCGAGACCAGTTCGGGGCTGCGGCTGCCGTGCATCGCCTCGGCCACCGCCAAGGCGTGCAGTGCCAAGGGCAGCGCCTCGTCGTACCGGCTGAGCGCCCGGTGGGTCGCCACGAGGTTGTCCAGCCGGAGCAGCAGGATCCGCTGGTCGAGCTCGGTTGTCGGGTGGTCGGTGAGCAGGCGCCTGGTGATCTCCAGCGAGCGGGTCTCCGCCGCCGCGGCGTCCTCGTAGCGGCCGAGCTGGTAGCAGGCGTGGCCCAGGCCGGTGAGGTAGTAGGCGGCAGCTCTGTCCTCGCCGTGCTCGGCGATGTTGACGTCCACCGCGCGCCGGTAGAACTTCGCGGCCAGGTCGAACCGCCCGACGTCCTGATAGGCGTCGGCGACCGCCTCCAGCCACAGCAGGGTCACCGGATCGTCCCGACCGTGTTCGAACTCGACGATCTCCAGCGCACGCCGCAGCAGCGGGAGCGCGTCGTGCGGGCGGCCGAGCCTGCCGTAGGTCGTGGCGATCTCGCGCAGCTGCAGGGCCACGTCGGGGTGGTAGGCGTGCAACACGTTCTGCGTGATCTCCAACGCCTGCCAGCGCGTGCTGACCGCGTCGTCCAGCCTGGCCAGGTCCGCGTGCGCGTCGGCCAGTTCGGACAGGACCCGGGCCAGCCCGAGGTGGCGTTCCCCGTAGGTGTGCCGCATGATCGACACCGCCCGGTTGAGCAGGGGCACCGCCTCGTCCGCCCGGCCGAGCTTCTGGTAGCCGGAAGCCAGGCCGCGCAACCGGTGCGCGACGTCCCGGTGGTCGCGACCGAAGTGGGTCTGGGTGATGACGAGCGCCCGCTGGAGCAGCGGCACCGCCTCGGCCGCGAGGCCGAGCTGCAGGTAGCTCTGCGCCAGGTTGGACAGCAGCGCCGCGACGTCCGGGTGGTCCGGTCCGCGTCGGGCCTCCAGCAGGTCCAGCGCCTGCCGGTCCAGCCGGGCGGCTTCGTCGGCGCGGTCGAGCAGGCGGTAGGTGTTGGCGATCTCGCCGAGCCGGAAGGCCATGTCGGGGTGGTCTTCCCCGACCGCCTCCCGGGTGATCTCCAACGCCTGTTCCTCGAGTTCGAGCTCCTTCTCGTACTCGCCCATCTCCCCGTACACCGAACCGAGCTCGGAGAGGAAGAACGCGAGATCCGGGTGCTTCGGCCGCAGCCGCTCCTCGCTGATCTCGTGGGCCCGCTGGGCCAGCGCCAGCGCCTCGTTGATCCGGCCCAGTTCCCGGTAGCCCGACGACAGGCCGCACATCCGGTACGCCACGACGATGTGGTCGGGGCCGTACGCGCTCTCCTCGATGGCCAACGCCTCTTCGAGCAGCG
Organism: Actinosynnema sp. NPDC023794; assembly: GCF_040639675.1. Classification (NCBI taxonomy): domain Bacteria; kingdom Bacillati; phylum Actinomycetota; class Actinomycetes; order Pseudonocardiales; family Pseudonocardiaceae; genus Actinosynnema; species Actinosynnema sp. NPDC023794. Next base: position 84,698 of record NZ_JBFAFR010000022.1, read on the forward strand.
GCACGGCCTCGCGAGTCTGGCCGAGTTCCCGGTAGAAGCCCGCGAGGCTCGCCTTGCACCCGGCGAGGAACGGGTCGGTCGGGTCGAGCCCGGCCTGCGCGATCCGCAGCGCGCGTTCGGCCAGCGGCACCGCCTCCGGGATGCGGCCGAGGTGGCTGTAGCTGGTGGCGAGGTTGTTCAGCCTGGTCACGACGTCGACGTGGTTCGGTCCGAGGCGCTCGGTCGTGATGGCGAGCGCTCGTTCCTCCAGCCCGACGCTCTCCTCGGCCCGACCCAGGGAGCTGTAGGCCGCGCCGAGGTTGCCGAGCAACGTCGCCATCTCGGGGTCGTCGGGGGCCAAGCCGGCCTCACCGATGCGCATGGCCAGCGTCGCGAAGCGCTCGGTCGCCGTGTACATCCCCTGCGCCGCGGCGAACAGCCCCGCCTGGTTGAACAACGTCCGCAGGGGCGCGTCCCGGTTGTCACCGCCGATCTCGTCGGCCAGCGCGTTCACGTGGGGCAGGAGGCGCCACCAGAGCGGCCAGCCGTCCACGTTCGTGCTCGGGTCCTCCGGTATCTGGCGCTCGAGCAGGTCGATCGCCTCGGTCGCCGCGGGCGCGAGCCCCGAATCCGTGAGCGGGACGTCCTGCTGTCCCACGCGCAAGATCGTCTGGACGAGTCGGTGGATGCTGACGGAGTGGGCGGTCAGGGTGATCATGCTGTACGAGGCGAGGTGCCCGAGGACCCGGTTCGCCGCGAGTTCGTCGCCGGCCAGGAGGTTCGTGACCAGGCTTCGCGGAATGTCGTCCGGCCCGAGCCAGGCGAGCACGTTCAGCACGTCGAGGGCTTTCGGGACCGGCCCGTCGCGCAGGGCGCGGAGCGTGATGTCCCAGGTCCGGGTGACGGCTTGTTCCTGGCTGATTTCCGGGCTGGTCTCGGCCAGGACCTCATAGGGCTGCGCGGCGAGCAGGGAAGCGTAGTCGGCGATGGTGACGTGGTGGTACCGGATGTAAGCGCCGGCCTGCTCCAACGCCAGTGGCAGGAACCCGAGCGCCTCGGCGACCGAGGCCGCCGCACGTTCGTCGGACTGCTGGGACCGCTCGCACAGCAGCTTTATCGCGGAAGTGCGGCCGAGCACTCCCAGGCGCACCGGGCGGAGCCCGCGTTTCGTCCAGTCCAGATCTCGGCGTGTGGTGACGAGGACGTGACTGCGGTCCGCGGTGACGAGGAGTTTGTTGATGTCGTCGGGGTTCTCGACGTTGTCGAGGATCAGCAGCCAGTCGTCGTGCGCCTGCAACCAGTTCAACGCCCAGTCGGCCCTGAACTCCAAGGGCGTGCTGCCGAGCACGGGGGCCAGTCTCGACGCCATCGCGGCGAGCGCCGACGTGATGTTCCCCGGCGTGTCGGCGGTGATCCACCAGACGCACGAGTACAGGTTCCGCTTGTGGAACGCGTACTGCAGCGCCAGCTCGCTCTTGCCGACGCCGCCCATCCCGGCGACGCTCTGCCCGATGACCCCGTTGCCCGAGGCCATCGCCAGGCCCAGCTCACCGAACGACTGGCCACGTCCGACGAACACGTCCGACGGGCGGCGCGGCACGTTCCACAACCCGTTCGGCTCGACATCGCGGGGCGACGGGACGTTGTCCGGGAGCGTGATGTGGTAGTTCTGCGCATTGTCACCGGACGAGACGATGCTGCTTTGGATCCGCTGCGACGCGATCGAGCGCTCACCCCGGGCGAAAGGATTCGTCACCGATGAATCACTTCCTCCTCGTGCCCTGGAGATGACCGGAAGTCAATCCGCACGACCACTCACCCACCGAACCGCGACACCCGGTCCCCGAACGCGCGTGGACCACTGCTCGTCTCCGCATCACGATGACCGTACCCCCTTGCCGACACCACTCCATCCCGATCGGGTACCTGACGTCGTGCGCCGACCAGTGCGATGAACACTCGGTTCTCAATCCCGTCGCGAACGACGCCGCCACCTCCGGCGACGACAGCTCCGGGATCATCCATCCCCTAGTCGGCCACTACCTCGCGTTTGTTACCCGCAAAAATGGGGGTTCGAGGCCGAATCGTTCCCGAGTGCGGCGGCCATCGGCTCGTCCGCAAAACTCGGGGTCGATCACGGTCGTCCGGGAATCGATTGCCCGGCAGGGGAGCGGGTCTTTCGGCATTTCGTCGACGACCTTGATCCCGCCTGCGCCGGCGCCGAGTCCCGGTGCCACGACGAGCGACGACCACCGTGCCGCCCCGGTGGGATCGAGGGGCGGCACGGTGGTCGTCACGGCCGGTGGGCCTGGTTCGTGCCGGGCGTCAGTGCTGGTAGAAGTAGCCGGTCACGTCGACCACGAGGTCGAGGTCGCCGTCGCTCCCGTTGTGGAACGCCGCCCTCGTGTGCTCGGTGACGGTGAGGTTGTTGGTCACGACGCCAGAGGTGAAGTTCAGGGTGGCGGCGGCCGGTGGCGTGGGGATCGCGCCCGGGAAGTAGGCGGTGAGGTAGCCACCGCGCCGGGGGTTGACGACCTTCGCGTTGAACATCACCGCGCTGGGGAGGAAGGTGAACGACGGAGCGGCGTGGTCGAAGGTGTACTCGGTGGTCGACCTTCCCGGCAGCGCGCCGGCGCGACCGCTGATGCCGGTGCGGGTGTCGACCGCGCGGCGCGGTGGCACGGGCAGGAGGAAGCTCCTGCCCCCCGAGGAGAAGTAGCCGACGACGTCGACGACGAGGTCCGTGGTCGCGTTCGGGTAGAAGGTGACGTGGCCGTCGGCGCCGATGGGGATGACCACGGAGTTCGTGGCGGTCTGCCCTGCCGCGTAGTTGAGGTTGGAGGTCTGCGGGTTGGTCGTGCCGGTGGGGAAGGCCGTCAGGTGACCCGACGCGCGCGGGTCGACCACCGTGATGTTGAGCAGTGCCGCGGTCGCGTAGTCGGGCACATCGCCGTACAGGCGGGCGATCTGGTGGCTGAACGCCTCGCCGGCGGCGATCGGCCGGGGTGACGGCATCCCGATGCCGGTGCGCGTGTCGAGCAGGCGGCTCGGGCGGACGGGGGTGAAGCCCTCGGCCGTCGTGGCCTTGGTGAAGTAGCCGGAGACGTCGGCGATCAGGTCGACGGCGCCCGGGCTGCCGTTGTACAGGTCGACGTGGCCGCCGCCGACCGCGACGGTCGTCAGTCCGGGCACGGTCACGCCCGCCCGGAAGTCCACGACGGACGTCGTGGGCCTCGCCTGTCCGGAGGGGTGGACCGTGAGGTGCCCGTCGGCCGCGGCGTTGGTGACGGTGAGGTTCACGGCCACCGCCGTCACGTCCGCCGGGATCCCGTGGCGGCCGGCGATCGCGAGCCGCACGGAGCTGTACGGCGCCACCTTCTGAGTGGGGGCGCCGACACCGGCCCTGGTGTCCAGGAACCGGGTCGGTCCGTGCTTGACGTAACCCGAGCCGAGCGTGGTGACGCTGGTCGACGTCGTCGCGGTGGCGCCGACGGCGTTGGTGACGGTGGCCCGGACCTGGTAGGTGCCAGGGCGGTCGTAGCTGTGCCCGGCGACGCCGCCGGAGACGGTTTCGGTGTCGCCGTCGCCGAAGTCGAACGTGGTGCGGGCGATGTTCCACGAATCGCCGCCGGAGTCGACGCTGAACGACGTCGTCATGCCACCCCGCGCGGTCGTGGTCAGCCTGGGGTTGAGCGTCCCGCCGGCCGGCACGACCTTGAGCGACCAGGAACCGCTGGTGGTCAACCGCGACTCGCTGGTCGCGGTCACCTTGACGGTGTAGTTGCCGGTCGCGCTGTAGGAGTGGGACGCGGAGCACGGCGACACGGACGTCGTCGTGCCGTCCCCGAAGTCGACGGCGCAGGTGATGGGCGATCCCCAGTCGGAGCGGAGCGTGCTGCTGACGGTGACCGTGCCGCCGACCGGCGCCTGCGACGCGGACACCGCGGTGTGCCCGCCGGCGAACCGGTCCTGGCGCTCGTGCGCGCCGCGGTCGAAGTAGGTGACCGCACCCGCCCCCGTGTCGGGCACCTGCGGGTTGTCCACCCTGGAGCCGTTGAGGGCCTGGTCGAGCGCGCCCGGCGCGTCCGCGTTGCCGGAGTCGACGTCCGGGGCGCCCTCGTCCGGGTCCGTCTTCAGGTCGTGGGCGCCCTGCCCGGTGGCGGCGTGCAGCTCGGCGGGGTCCTGGTAGACGACGCCCGCCCACCGGTACACGTTGACCCACAGGTACGCGATGTTGTAGTCGAGCGTGACCCCCGGCGCCGCCGCGCTGTCGACCTCGATCGTGTTCACCGGCAGCCGCGGGCAGTAGCTGCTGACCGTGGCGGACAGCACCTCGGAGATGATGTTGTTCTGGATCGAGGAGCCCGTGGTCGCGCCGGTGATCACGATCGCGCGGTGGCACGAGTCGCGGAAGGTGTTGCCGGTGACGGCGACGGCGTCGACGTTCTCGGCGATCACCCCGAAGTTGCCGAGCTCGGTGATCGTGTTCCCGGTGACGGTGACGCCGGCGCCGCCGTCGGCGTGCACGGCCCGGCCGCGCGTGCCGAAGTCCGTGCGGCTGACCGTGACCGCCGTGGACCCGCCGGTGACCCGCACCGCGTGCGCGCCGCCGTAGGGGTCCGCGTCCGGGCGCAGCGAGTCGCGGTCGAGAGTGACCCGGCTGGCGCCGTCGATCAGGACGGCGTTGACGACCGTGGCGCCGTGGATCGTCATGCCGCGCAGCGTCACGTCGTGCGCGCCGCGCACGGTGACCGTCGGCGCGGCGCCGCCCGCCGGGCGCCGCACGGCCCCGCCCTCGAACACGATCGGCGCGTCGGCGGTCCCGGACCGGGTGATCGTCACGCTCTCGTCCTGCGTGCCGGTGATCTTGACGACCTGGCCGGGTTCGACCACGTCGGCCGCCGCCTGCACCGTGCAGAACGGCGTGGCCGCGCTGCCGTCGCCGGTGTCGCTGCACGTCGCGACGTCGTTCACGTAGAGCGTGGTTGCCGCGGCCTGCGCCGCCGGTGTCGTCACCACCCCGGCGAGGACCACGAATGCCGCTGCTGCGGCGATGTTCGGCAAGCGCACGATGTCTCCTCGGGAACGCACGACGGGCGGTTCGGTGGTTCTATCGCGAAACCGCCGCCGATCATGACAAGTCGACTCGATCGTCTCCGCGAAGCACGAGACCGACCGAGCCAGGGCACGTCGCGCTCAGTGCGACTCGCGGCTGACCTCCGAGCCGCTGGAGCCGAGGAGGAAGTCGAGGTCCGCGCCGGTGTCGGCTTGCAGGACGTGGTCGACGTAGAGCCGTTCCCAGCCGCGGCGGGGGTTGGCGAACCCGGCGACGGTCGCCGCGTTCGGCGTGCGGGCGGCGAGTTCCTCGTCGGGCACCTCGACGTCGACGCGGCGGGCTTCGACGTCCAGGCTGATCACGTCGCCGGTGCGCACGAGGGCGAGGGGTCCGCCGGCGGCGGCCTCGGGGGCGACGTGGAGGACGACGGTGCCGTAGGCCGTGCCGGACATGCGGCCGTCGCAGACGCGGACCATGTCGCGCACGCCCTGCTCCAGCAGCTTCTTGGGCAGCGGCATGTTGGAGACCTCCGGCATGCCGGGGTAGCCCTTGGGGCCGCAGCCGCGCAGCACGAGGACGGAGTCGGCGTCGACGTCCAGGTCGGGGTCGTCGACGCGGGCGTGGAAGTCCTCGACGGAGTCGAACACGACGGCCCGGCCCCGGTGCCGGAGCAGGTGGGGTGAGGCGGCGGCGGGCTTGATCAGCGCGCCGCGCGGGGCGAGGTTGCCGCGCAGCACGGCGATGCCGCCGTGCTCGACCAGCGGTGTCGCCCGGGTGCGGATGACCTCGGGGTCCCAGATCGGCGCGTCGTCGAGGTAGTCCACCAGGGGCCGGCCGGTGACGGTGAGCCCGTCGGGGTCGAGCAGGTCGCGGACCTCGCGCAGCACGGCGAGCAGGCCGCCGGCGCGGTGGAAGTCGTCCATGAGGAACCGGCCCGCGGGCAGCAGGTCGACCAGCACCGGCACGTCGGAGCCGATGCGGTCGAAGTCGTCCAGCGCCAGGTCGACCCCGAGGCGGCCGGCGATCGCCAGCAGGTGGACCACGGCGTTGGTCGAGCCGCCGATCGCGGCCAGGGCGACGATGGCGTTGTGGAAGGACGCCTTGGTGAGCAAGGTGCTGGGCCGCCGGTCGGCGGAGACCAGCTCCACGGCCAGCCGGCCGGTGTGGTGGGCGGCCTCCAGCAGTCGGCTGTCCGGGGCCGGGGTGCCCGCCACGCCGGGGACGACGGCGCCCAGGGCCTCGGCGACCAGCGCCATGGTGGAGGCGGTGCCCATGGTGTTGCAGTGGCCCCGGCTGCGGATCATCGCCGACTCCGACCGGATGAACTGCTCGTTCGACAGCGAGCCCGCCCGGACCTCCTCCGACAGCCGCCAGACGTCGGTGCCGCACCCGAGCGGGACGCCGCGGAACGTGCCGGTCAGCATCGGGCCCCCGGGCACGACCACGGCCGGCAGGTCGACCGAGGCGGCGGCCATGAGCAGCGACGGGATGGTCTTGTCGCAGCCGCCGAGCAGCACCACGCCGTCGATCGGGTTGGCCCGCAGCATCTCCTCGGTGGCCATCGCGGCCATGTTGCGCCACAGCATCGCGGTGGGGCGGACCTGCGTCTCGCCCAGCGACACGACGGGCAGTTCGAGCGGGATGCCGCCGGCTTCGTGGACGCCGTTGCGCACTGACGCGGCGACCTCGGTGAGGTGCGTGTTGCACGGCGTCAGGTCCGAGGCGGTGTTGGCGATGGCGATCTGCGGGCGGTCGAACGCGTCGTCCGGCACGCCCCGCCGCATCCAGGCGCGGTGGATGTAGGCGTTGCGATCATCTCCCGCGTACCACTGGGCGCTCCGGAGCGTCACGTGCGACCGCCTTCCGACTACCGACGCGATGGCCTGATCCGTGGAATGCGATTGAACCCTACCCGCCGCACGTGTCGGTAGAGCCGGGCGAGGGCTGTCCCGGGGCTTGTCCGCGCGACGTCACAGTCCACTTCGGACAGTGTGCGACACCTCGCCGACCTGCGCCTCGACGTTACCCGACACATCGAGTCCCGGGGGAGGGCGTGCGCCTCAAGCGGTGAGTTCCTCGATGGAGATGAAGCCGTCGTCGAGCACCCTGGTCACCAGGTCGCTCTTGGTGGGCGCGTGGCGGCCCGTGTTCGCGTACTTCGTCCGGACCCGCTGGATGTAGGTGTCCACGGTCTTCACGCTGAGGTAGAGCTTGGCGGCGACGAGCTGCTTGGACGGCGAGGCGAACCAGGCGCGCAGCACCTCCAGCTCACGGGGCGTGAGCTTCGGCCGAACGGCGGAGTCCGCCGGGGCCGCACGGCGCATGGCCGGGCTCAGGTAGGTCCGGCCCGCCGCTGCCGCGCGGATCGCGGGCACGAGGCGGTCCGCGCCCTCGCACTTGGGCACGTACGCGTGCACCCCGAGGGACAGGCAACGCTCCGCGGCGCCCCGGTCGGTGTGCTGCGCGTACACGACGACCCGCCTGCCGACCTCGACGAGCCGCCGCAGCGCGGTGGCCCCCTGGCTGCCGGGCGCCTCGACGTCGAGGATCACGACGTCGGCCGCCGCGCCCGGGCCGGTCCACGCCCCGGCGAGGTTGCCGCCCGTGTCGAGCAGTTCGATCGGTGGATCCGCCTGCGCGCACCACTGCCCGACACCCGCGACGATCGCCGCGTGGTCGTCGACGATTACCGCAGTCGTCACCGCTCCCCCTCACCGTCACACGCACTCGCGGTGAGCTTGTCCGGTCGACCTCTCCGATCGATATCGGATGATCATGAACGGCCCACTATCCTGTGGTCGGCGGCTTGGGGGGGACGCGATGGAGTTTCGCCTACTCGGACCGCTCGAGGTCGTCGACGGCGGGACGACCGTGCGAGTGGGCGGTCTGCGGCAGCGCACGCTGCTGGGTGTCCTGCTGCTGCACCGCGGCCGGGTGGTCCCGCTGGAACGGCTGGTGGACGCGGTGTGGGACACCGATCCGCCGTCGTCGGCCCGGGACCAGGTCCGCAACAGCGTGTGGGCGCTGCGCAAGGCGCTCGGCGACGCGGCGGGCCGGGTCGTGGTCACCGAGGACGCCGGCTACCGGCTCGACACCGACGGGCACGTCGTGGACGCGGGCCGGTTCGAGGACGGCGTGCGCGAGGCCCGGACCTGGGCCGAACGGGGTGACCTCGACCAGGCGAGCGCGGTGCTGCGCGCGGCGCTGGACCTGTGGCGCGGGCCCGTGCTGGCCGGCCTGCGCGGCCGGCTGGTGCGCGACATGGCGACCGGACTGGACGAGCGACGGCTCCTCGCGCTGGAGGAGCGGCTGGAGCTCGACCTGGCCCTGGGCCGGCACGGCGAGGTCGTCGGCGAGCTCACCGAGGTCGTCGGCGAACACCCCGGGCGGATGCGGGTCGTCGGCCAGTTGATGCGCGCCCTGCACGGAGCCGGCCGCTCCGCCGACGCGTTGACCGGCTACCACCGGGCCAAGCGGCACCTCGCCGACGAACTCGGCCTCGACCCGCCCGCCGAGCTGCGGGACCTGGAGGCCGCCATCCTGCGGGACGACCCGGAGCTGGCCCCACCGCGCCCGGCGCCGGGCCTCCAGGGCTCCGGGGCGCCGCCCACGCGTGGCCGCGCCGTGCCCAGGACGCTGCCGTACGACGTGCCGGACTTCACCGGCAGGCCCGCCGAGCTCGAACGGCTGGTCGCCCTGGGCGCGGGAGCTCGGACGGTGGTGATCTCGACGGTCGAGGGCATGGCCGGCGTGGGGAAGACCGCGCTGGCCGTGCACGCCGCGCACGTGCTCGCGGACCGGTTCCCCGACGGTCAGCTCTTCGTCGACCTGAACGGCTTCACCCCCGACCGGGTCCCGACCAGCCCCGAGGACGCCCTGGCGGTGCTGCTCAGCACGCTGGGCGTGCCCCGTGACCGGATACCGCCCTCGGCCGACGAGCGCGTCGCGATGTGGCGCACGGAGGTCGCGGACCGGCGGCTGCTCCTGGTCCTCGACAACGCCGCCGACGCCAAGCAGGTCGCACCGCTGATCCCCGGCAGCCCCGGTTGCCTGGTGCTCGTCACCAGCCGCCGCAGGTTGACCAACCTCGACGGGAGCGTGCCCGTCGAGCTGGGCGTGCTGCCGGAGCGGGAGGCGCTGGCCCTGGTCGTCGCCATCCTGGGCGCGGCGCGGGTCGACGACGAACCGGAGGCCGTCGCGGAGCTGGTCGGGCTGTGCGGGCACCTGCCGCTCGCGATCCGCATCGTCTCGGCCCACCTCCAGCGTCGCCCGCGGTGGACGGTCCGGTCCCTCACCGAGCGGATGGCCGGCGAGAAGCGCAGGCTCACCGCGCTCGCGGCAGCCGCCGACCACGGGGTGACGACCGCGTTCGCGCTGTCGTACCGGGCGCTGGCCCCGGACCAGCGACGCGTGTTCCGGCTGCTCGGGCTGTACCCGGGTGTCGACATCGACCCGCACGCGACCGCCGCGCTGGCGGGTCTCGACGTCGAGGTCGCCGAGGCCGTGCTCGACCAGCTCGCCGACGAGTACCTGCTCCAGCAGTCCGGCCCCGGTCGCTACACGTTCCACGACCTGCTCCGGGCACACGCCCGCGCGTGCGCCGAGGACGAGGAACCCGCGACGGCGCGGCACGAGGCGCTCACCCGGCTCTTCGACCACTACCGCCACGCCGCCGCGGAGGCGGTGAACCTGCTCGACCCGCACGACCGGGATCGCAGACCGCGCACCGAGGACCCCGGCGGTCCCCTGCCGTTCGGGCACGACGTCGCGGCGGCCCGCGCCTGGCTCGACCGGGAGACCCCGAACCTGCTGTCCGCCGCCGCCCAGGACGGCCGTCATTCCCACACCTGCGACCTGTCCTCGATCCTCTGGCGCCACCTCGAACAACAAGCACGGCACCGGGAAGCCGAGGCACTGCACACCCACGCCGTCGCCTCCGCACGTGCCGCGGCCGACCCCCTCGCCGAGGCAGGCGCCACCCGCAACCTCGGCCGCACCCAGTGGTACCTGGGCGACCTCGCGCGCGCGGCGCGGCTCTTCGAACGCGCTCTCGAGCTGTTCGACCACTCCGCGAACCCGCTGCTCACCGTGACCGTGCTCAACGACCTGGCGACCACCGTGTTCCAGCTGGGACGGCACGACGAGGCGATCGACCACTGCGAACGCGCGCTGGCCATCTGCGCGGGCGCCCACGACCCCACCGGCGAGATGCAAGTGCTCATGACCCTCGGCAACGGCGAATCACTGCGGGGGGACGACGAGGCGTCGAGCCGGTACCTCCACCAGGCGCTGCGGCTGGCCCACGCCGTCGGCAACCGGAACATCGAGGCCCGCGCCCGGCTGAACATCGGTGACATGTACGCCGGCACCGGCTTCCCCGACACGGCGAGGACGTACCTCGAACACGCGTTGGAGCTGTACCGGGAGATCGGCAACCGCGAGGGCGAGGCGGCGGCGCTGGCCAACCTCGGCAGCGTCCACACGCGGCTCGGCGACGAGCGACGAGCCGCGCGGTACCTCGACCAGGCGCTGGCGTTCTTCCAGCGGAACGGCGACCGGCGCTGGCAGAGCGAGACGCTGCGGGAGATCGGCACCCTGCACGCGCGGGCGGGGCGGCACGAGCAGGCCGACCGGTACTACGGCGAAGCCTTGGACCTCGTGCGGCAGATCGGCAACCGGTCCGCGGAGGCGGACATCCTCGACCGCCTGCGCGAGAACGCCCACGCGCGCAGCGCCCGGGCGACCGAGTGAGGCGCCACCGCCGGACGCCGCCCAAGGGCTCAGGCCGTCGTGGCCGTCACCACCACGGGAAGCCCCACTTCCGGCCCTGGGTCGTCATGTCGTCGCTCTCCGCCAGGTCGGCGCCGGCCTCCGACACCACGCCGTGACCACCCGACACCTGGCCCAGCGCGAGCGCCGGCGTCACCGCCCCGAACGCCATCGCGGCGGCCATGACGGCCACCACCACTGATCGGTTCCGCACCCTCATCCGAACACTCCTCCCAGTCCGCGCCCGCCGGTGAAGACGAGACCCTCGACCTCGGCTCGCAGACTACGAACGCCGGGCCCGATCCGCTGTCAGGCGAACACCTGACACCTGCCGTCACCACGGCGTGCGACGCTTGCGCGGGCGTGCGGGACGCGCACGCCGAACGGCGGGTCGTCCACCCCGCGGCCTGGGATCACGCGCGGCACCTCCACAGGCGGACTGTCGGTCGTTCGCCCGACAGTCCGAGGCCCGGTGGGCCCTTAACATGACGATCGGTCGCATCGCGCCATGTGAACGTTCGCCGGAGTAGCGCAACGCACATGAAGTGATCTCAACGAGTGTGCCGGGGGCCGGCTGTGTTCGAAGTGGGTGCAGGCCCGGGCGGCGGCGTCGTCCTCGGTCATCCCCGTCCGTTCGCGGCCACCGGCTCCTCGCGGGCCCCGCCCGCCGCGGTGGGAGCCTCCCGGTCGAGGGCGTGGAACGCGCGGTGGAAGTAGACGGTCGGCGCGTGGCCGTTCGCCCGGGTCCCCGTGACGCGGCCCACGAGGATGGTGTGGTCGCCGCCGTCGTGCCGGGCGAACGTGTCGCAGTGCAGGATCGCCGCCGCGTCGGAGAACACGGGGTTGCCGCGCGGGTCGGGTTCGAAGTCGCCGCCCTCGAACTTGTCGACGCCGCTGGTGCCGAACCGGCGGGCCAGGTCGCTGCGGTGCGCCGGGACGACGTGGACCACCCACGACCGGGCGGTCAGGAACGCCTCGTGGCACGACGCGGTCTTGGCCAGGCACACGAGCACGAGCGGCGGGTCGATCGACAACGAGCAGAAAGAGGTCGCCGTGAAGCCCCACCACCGGCCGTCACGATCACCGGTCGTCACGATCGTCACCCCGCTGGGGAACGCCGCCAGCGCGTGTCGGAACCGCGCCGCGTCGGCCGGCGTCGCATCCGCGAGACTGTCCGCCACCGCGCCCTCCATTCGCCTGGGGACAATTCTCGATCCTATTTGGCCGACGGTGGCCGAGTCAGTGCCACAGCGGGGATTAGGGGGTGGTTCGTGCGTCTCCCCGTTCACCGCGGCGGATTCCGCAATAATGTGTCCACTTACTGTCCACTTGGGTCTGTCGACGTCTACGGACGGTGATTGACCATGTACGGGCCGGTTGTGTCGCCGGTGGTGGCGGGTCGGCCGCGCGATCGGTCGCACATCCCTTCCTGGTGCGATCGGCCGATCGGGCGCTTGAACCCCAGTCCTGGCCACTAGGGGTAGCCGGGCACGGCATCGCGGTCTGAGAGTCCACTGACGACGGTGCTAGGGGTTTCACCACTGGGGGAAGGAACGCTTGGGTGGTATTCGTCGACCACAACGACGCACTGGGCACCTTGAACGCATTGCTCGCCAATACCGCGGTCGGCGGGGGGCAGCTCGCGCTGATCAGCGGAGGTCTGGCCACGGGCAAGACGTCCCTGCTGCACGAGTTCACCCGCCAGGCGTCGGAGTCGGGCGCGGTGTCGCTGATGGCGGTCGGTTCGGCCGCGGAGAGCAAGCTCCAGCTCGCCGTCATGGAACAGCTCTTCCGCGTGGCGGAACTGCCGGGTGACGTCGCCGAACGCCTGCTCGGGCCGCTCACCGCGGTCGCGGCCACGGTGGACGACGGCGACCACGACATCGGCGCCGGCCGGTACGCCGAGCCCGGCCTGGTCCGGGCCGCGCGCGAGGTCTGCGGCGCGCTGCTGGAGCTGTCCCGCGACCGACCCGTCGTCATCGGCATCGACGACGTGCAGTTCGTCGACAGCACCTCCCTGCAACTCCTGCTGTACCTGTGGCGCCGGCTGAGCTCGGCGCGCGTCATGCTGGTCGTCAGCGAGTGGGCGTCGCCGGAGTCGACGTTGCCGAGGTTCCACGCGGAGCTGTTCCGGCAGCCCCACCGCCGGCTGCGGCTCGGCCCGCTGGACGTGCGCGGCGTCGTGCGGCACGCGTCGCAGTTCCTGCCGGAGGACGAGGCCAAGCGCGTCGCGCCGGACCTGCACCGGTCGAGCGCGGGCAACCCGTTGCTGGTCGCCGTGCTGGTCCAGGAGCACCTCGCCGCGTCGCGCGACGACGCGGCCGACCTGCTCGGCCCGGAGGTCGTCGCGGCCCTGCACCGCTGGGGCACCCCGCTGCTGGAGACGGCCTGCGGGCTCGCCGTGCTCTGCGCCAAGGCCGGCGCCAACGACGTCGCGCGGCTGGTCGGGCTGCCGCTGCCGGAGGTGCGGCGGGCGTTGGAGCTGCTGGTGTCCGCCGGTCTGGTGGAGGGCTGCGCGCTGCGGCACCCCTCGGTGGCCAAGGCGTTGCTCGACAGCCTGCCCCGGGCGCGGCGCACCCGGTTGCACGCCGACGCCGCGGAACTGCTGCGCCAGGTCGGCGCGCCCGCGGTCGAGGTGGCCGACCACCTGCTGGAGGCGGCCGGTCCGCACGCGGACTGGGTGGTGGACGTGCTGCGCGAGGCGGCGGACGTGGCGTTGGCGGGCGACCGCGTGGAGACCGCGGTGCGCTACCTCGAACTGGCGCTCGACACCTGCACGGACCCGGGGCAGCGCGTGTCGCTGGCCGTCGCCGTGGTGCGGGCGTCGTGGCGGGTCCGCCCGTCGCGAGCGGGGGTGGCGCGCCAACTGGTGCGCACCGCCGCGGCCGAGGGCGAGCTGACCGACCGGGACGGCCTGGCCACGCTCCGCGAGGCGTTGTGGCACGGCGACACGACGCTCGCGCTGGGGATAATGGACTCGTTGGTGGGCGCGGACCGCGAGGTCGACACGCAGCTGGTCGTGGAGGCGCGGCTGGTCTACCTGTGGGTGCACGGCGCGCACCGGGAGCGGGTGCGCGACCTGGGGCCCGCGCACCAGCGCGCCGCGGACAACCCGTGGACGAGGGCGGCGAGCCTGCTCGGCAACGTGTGGACGCAGGGCGTCTCCGAGACGTTGACGGTGACCGCCGAGCACATCCTGCACAGCAGTCGGCTCGGCGACGCGACGTTGGAGACGATGGGCACGGCGCTGATCGCGCTCGGGCACGGCAACCGGGCGGAGAAGGCCGCGGCGTGGTGCGATCGGCTCGTGGAGGAGGCCGCGCGGCGCGGCGCCACGGCGTGGCAGGCGTACCTCAGCGACGTCCGGGCGCGTCTCGCGTTGCTGATGGGCGACCTCGCGGACGCGGTGGCGTCGGCGGAGTCGGCGCTGGAGCTGATGCCGCCCGCCGACTGGGGCGTGTGCGTCGGTTCGCCGTTGGGGACGCTCGCGCTCGCGCAGGTGGCGTCCGGGCGGCTCGACGAGGCCGAGGCGACGTTGCGCCGGCCGACGCCCGACGCGATGGCGGGCACCTCGCACGGGCTGTGGTTCCTGCGCGCCCGAGGGCTGCACCACCTCGCCAACGACCGGGTGCTGGCGGCCGTCGGCGACCTCCAGGAGTGCGGTGCGATGGCGCGGGAACGGGGCGCCGACGTGCCGGCCCTGCTGCCGTGGCGCACGGACCTGGCCGAGGCGCACCTGCGGCTCGGCGACCCGCTGACCGCGCGCGACCTGGTCCGGCACCAGCTCGAACGGGTGAGCAGCACCGATCGCCGCACGACGGGGCTGTCGCTGCGCGTGCTCGCCGGGTGCGGTGAGGTGGCGAAGCGGCCCGCGCTGCTCGCGCAGGCCGTGGACGCGTTGGAGCAGGCGGGGGACCGGTTCGAGCTGTCCCGCGCGTTGCAGGACCTGAGCCGGGCGCACCACGAGCTGGGTGACGTGGACCGGGCGCGGGTGTTCGCCCGCCGTGCCGCGCACGAGGCCAAGGAGTGCCGGGCGGGTCTGCCCGCGCCGGCGGAGTCGCAGGCGCTCGTCGGCGGCGAGTCGAGCGGGCCGCAGGGCGAGGCCGGTGGCCGCGCGGGCAGGGGTGCGACGGCGTCCTCCGCCGCGGTGCTCAGCGACGCCGAGATCAGGGTGGCGCAGCTGGCCGGGCTCGGGCACACCAACCGCGAGATCGGGAGACGGCTCTACATCACGGTGAGCACGGTCGAGCAGCACCTGACCCGCGTCTACCGGAAGCTCGGTGTGACCAGCCGGAGCGAGCTGCCCGCGGTGCTGATGCGGCACGACATCCCGCCGGGGTAGGGCCGCCCCGGGTCCGGGTCGGTGCGAGGTACCGGGCCGGTGGGTTGTCCGGTCGGGTGTGGTGTCGGTGGTCGGGCCGGGGCGGGCCGCGGTGGTGTCGGCCTGCCCCGGCGTGGTCGCGGGCACCCCGTCAGGTCTGCCGCGCGAGGTGCCGGCGGATCGAGGCCAGCACGGCGGGCGCGTGGTCGTTGAGGTAGAAGTGGCCGCCCGCGAACACCTCCAGGTCGAAGCCCCCGATGGTGTGCTCGGCCCACGCGCGGGCCTCGTCGAGGGTCACCTCGGGGTCCTCGTCGCCGGTCAGGGCGCGCACCGGGCAGGCCAGCCGATCACCCGGCCGGCCGCGGTAGGTCTCGGCGGCGCGGTAGTCCGCCCGCACGGCGGGGAGCACGGCGCGCAGCATCTCGGGGTCGCCGAGCACCGTCGAGTCGGTGCCGCTCATCCGGGCCAGGTTGACCGCGAGCTGGTCGTCGTCCAACAGGTGCACGTGCTCGTCGCGCCACCGGCTGGGCGCACGCCTGCCCGACGCGAACAGGCCGAGCAGCCGCACACCGGACTCCTCGAGCCGGCGGCCGACCTCGAAGGCCAGGGACGCGCCGAGGCTGTGGCCGAACAGCAGCAGCGGCCGGTCGGTCCACGCGCCCAGCTCCTCGGTGACCAGGTCGGCGAGGCGGTGCACGTCGTCGACGCACGCCTCGGTCCGCCGGTCCTGGCGTCCGGGGTACTGCACGGCGAGCACTTCCACGTCGGGCGAGAGGGCGCGTGACGTGGAGAAGTAGTACGACGCCGAGCCGCCGGCGTGCGGGAAGCACACGAGGCGGACGGGCGCGTCCGGCGCGGGGTGGAAACGCCTGATCCAGGCGCCGGCAACGGGCGGTGCGCTCAACGGTCGGTCCATTTCGTCGGTCGGGGGTTCGGCGGTCAGCGCGACGTCCACGCGCCCGGCACGCGGTGGCCCGGCGCGCTGGTCCAGCCGGGGCTCGTGGTCGGGGGACGGGACGGTCCGGCGTCGTCGGAGGTGGCGGCGACCAGCGCCAGCACGACCGCGACCAGCTCGTCGTCGCTCGGCTGTCCCTTGAGGACACGCAGCAGGGGTGCGCTCATCCGCTCACACCGGCTGGTTGCCGTGCTTGCGCGACGGCAGCTTGGCCTGTTTGGCCCGCAGCACGGTGAGCGCGTCGATGATGGTCGACCGGGTCGCCGCGGGGTCGATCACGTCGTCCACCAGTCCGCGTTCGGCGGCGTAGTAGGGGTGCACCAGCTCGGCCTGGTACTGCTTGATCCGCTGGGCCCGCGCCGCCGCCGGGTCCGGCGCGGCGGCGATCTCGCGGCGGAACACGACGTTCGCCGCGCCTTCCGCGCCCATCACGGCGATCTCGTTCGTGGGCCAGGCGAACGACAGGTCGCAACCGATCGACCGGGAGTCCATCACGATGTACGCGCCGCCGTAGGCCTTGCGCAGGATCACCTGCACCCGCGGCACGGTGGCGTTGCAGTAGGCGTAGAGCAGCTTGGCGCCGTGCCGGATGATGCCGCCGTGCTCCTGCTCGCGGCCCGGCAGGAAGCCCGGCACGTCGACCAGCGTCACCAGCGGGATGCTGAACGCGTCGCAGGTCTGCACGAACCGCGCCGCCTTCTCCGAGGCGTTGATGTCGAGCGCGCCGGCGAGCACCGAGGGCTGGTTGGCGACGATGCCGACGACCTGGCCGCCCATCCGGGCCAGGCCGCACAGGATGTTGCGGGCCCAGCGCTCGTGCACCTCGAAGAAGTCGCCGTCGTCGACGATCTCCTCGATCACCGCGCGCATGTCGTAGCCGAGGTTGGGGCTCGCGGGCACCAGGTCGAGCAGCACGTCGTTGCGCCGGTCCGACGGGTCGTCGGTGTGCGCCGCGGGCGGCAGCTCCCGGTTGTTGGAGGGCAGCAGCGACAGCAGGTGGCGGACGTCGGCCAGGCACTCGGCCTCGTCGTCGTAGGTGAACGCGGCGGCGCCGGACGTGGTGCCGTGCACGTCCGCGCCGCCCAGGTCGTCGTGGGTGATGCGCTCGCCGGTGACGGCCTCCACCACGTCCGGCCCGGTGATGTACATCTGCGAGATCCCGCGCACCATGAAGACGAAGTCGGTCAAGGCGGGCGAGTACGTCGCACCGCCCGCGCACGGCCCGAGCATGACGCTGATCTGGGGGATCACCCCGGACGCCCGCACGTTGCGGCTGAAGATGCCGCCGTAGCCCGCCAGCGCGGTGACGCCTTCCTGGATGCGGGCGCCCGCCCCGTCGCTCAGGCACACCAGCGGCGCGCCGGCGGCCTCGGCGAGGTCCATCACCTTGTGGATCTTCTCCGCGTGCGCCTCGCCCAGCGAGCCGCCGAAGATGCGGAAGTCGTGGGCGTAGACGAACACCGTGCGCCCGTCGACCTCGCCCCAGCCGGTGACCACGCCGTCGGTGTGCGGACGGCGGTCCTCCAGGCCGAAACCGGTCGCGCGGTGCCGGCGGAACTGCTCGACCTCGCGGAACGTGCCGGGGTCGAGGAGCAGGTCGAGCCTTTCCCGGACGGTGAGCTTCCCGCGCGCGTGCTGTTGTTCCGAGGCGCGCGGCGAGGGGCCCCTCCCGGCGGTTTCCCGCACGGCCGCCAACTCCTCCGCCCGCGCCCGCATGTCGACGAGTCGCGGGCGCTCTGGCGCTGTCGTCATGGGTCGCACTCCACGGGGGTCGGCTCGGGCCGGGACGATTTCATTGAAGTGTCCGGCGTCGAATTGGGCCATGCCGGCGGTCCCCTAAGTGTCGGTGGTGCCCCCTAGTCGTTAAGGGGCCCGACGACTGTTAGGGGGTGTGTCCTCTGGTGCAGTGCCCGCGGGCGCGGTTTGACTGATGCGGAAATCGACCGCGCAAAGGTGAGGTGTGTGATGCTGTCATTCAGCGAGTCCGCGACGATCGAGGCCGAGCCGGAGTACCTCTGGCAGGTCGCCTCGGACCTGAAGGCGTGGCAGGACTGGGACCCGCACGTGGAGAAGCTGGGCTTCGAGGGCCGGTTCGAGGTCGGCGCCTCCGGCTGGACCAAGCCCCGCGGCGGCCCCCGCGGCAACTTCACCATCACCTCGATCGAGGACGGCCGCAGCTACTCGACCGAGTCGCCCATGCCGATGGGGAAGATGCTGATCAACACGATCTTCGAGCCGGTGGGCGAGGGCAAGGTCAAGGTCACCCGCGAGGTGGAGCTCAGCGGCGCGTTCGTCCCGGTGTTCAAGAAGCTGTTCCTCAAGGGCATGCGCGCCGACATGCACGAGACGTTCGCCGCGCTGGAGGCGGAAGCGCAGCGCCGCGCCGCCGCCCAGGCCTGAGCCGCGCCCAACTGCCGGGCAGACGCGGGAGGACCGTGATGACGCACGCAGTCGTGCTCGGTGGCGGCATGGCCGGCATGCTCGCCGCCGCCGCGCTCGCCGAGCACGTGGACCGGGTGACGGTCGTGGAGAGCGACCGGTTCCCCGACGGGCCGCTACCCCGCAAGGGGTTGCCGCAGGGGCACCACTTCCACATGTTCATGGGCGGCGGGGTCGACGCGCTCGACGAGCTGCTGCCCGGCACCAGCGACCTGCTCTACGCGGCGGGCGCGCACCGCAGGCGCATGGGCGACGAGTTCCTCGGCGTCTCGATGCACGGCTGGTCGCGGCCGTACGACGGGCGCGCCTACGTGCTCGCGGCCAGCCGCCACCTGCTCGACCACGTGGTGCGCGGGCGCGTGCTGAGCCACCCGGCGATCGACGTGGTCGAGGGGACCAAGGCGATCGGCCTGGTCGGTGACGCGGCGCGGGTCACCGGCGTGAGGCTGGAGAGCCGCGCGGACCAGGACGCCGACCGGGCCGAGCGCACGCTGGCCGCGGACGTCGTCGTGGACGCGACCGGCCGCGGGTCGCGCGCGCCGGTGTGGCTGGAGGCCTTGGGCCTGCCCAAGGTCGCCGAGGACCTCCAGGACGCCGGGTTCGCCTACGCCGGGCGGACCTACGAGGCGCCGGCGGCGCTGGCCGACGGCTTCCCGGCGATCCTCGTGCAGGCCGACTCGGGCACCGGCCGCCCCGGTCGCGGCGCGGGCCTGCTGCCGAACGAGGACGGCAAGTGGATCGTCTCGATGATCGGCACGAAGGGCGCGCAGCCGCCCACCGACGAGGAGGGCTACCTCGCGTTCGCGCGGAGCCTGCAGGACCCGCTGGTGGCCGAGCTCATGGCGGCGGCGCGCCCGCTCACCGAGATCCGCGCCTACCGCGGCCTGGTCAACCGGCAGCGGCACTTCGAGAAGCTGCCCGTGCCGGACGGGTTCCTGGTGGTCGGCGACGCGGCCACGATCCTCAACCCGAACTACGCCACCGGCATGTCGATGGCCGCGTTCCAGGCGCTCGCGCTGCGTGCCGAGCTGCTCAAGCGTGGTCTCGCCAACGGGTTCACCCGCCGGGTGCAGACCGCGGTGGCGAAGTCGGTGGTCGGGTCGTGGCAGGCCGCGACGTTCAACGACAGCCTGTTCCCCGGCGCCGAGTCGACCATGAAGGTGCGCGGCGGCAAGGGGCAGCAGCGGTTCATCGCCCGCTGGAACCGGGTGTCCGCGGAGAACCCGGCGGTGGCGCGGGCCACGTTCGAGGTGGCGTCGTTCCTGGCGCCGCGGCGTTCGATGATGACGTTGCCGCTGCTGTTCACGGTGCTGCGCGGGCCGCGGCACCCCGAGATGGCGCTCGCGGACGCGATCGAGCGGTTCCCGGCGTTCCGGGAGCCCCTGTCCCGGATCGGATCCGTCATCCCGCCGGGCTGACCACGCCCGACCCGCCCTCGCGGTCCGCGCCGACCCCGATCCGCCGGTGCGGACCGCGCCGCGCGAATAAGAGCCGCGCGGGCCGACTAAGGGTTGTGGTCAGGGGGTGGGGAAAACGTAGCGTCGGTTGACGTTGGGGAGAAAGCTGACCAGGGGAGTGCCTGCGGTGGGCGACGACGAAAAGCTTCTCGGCTATCTCAGAAGGGCCACCCAGGACTTGCGCGAGGCGCGTCGGCGCATAACCGAACTGGAGAATTCCGGTTCGACTTCGACCGAGCCCATTGCCGTGGTGGCGATGGCGTGCCGCTATCCGGGCGGGGTGGCCTCGCCCGAGGACCTGTGGCGGTTGGTCGACGAAGGCGCGGACGCGATCACGGAGTTCCCCGGTGACCGGGGCTGGGACGTGGACGGGATCTACGACCCCGAGCCGGGCCGACCGGGGAAGTCCTACGCCCGCACGGGCGGCTTCCTGCACGACGTCGCCGGGTTCGACCCGGCGTTCTTCGGGATCAGCCCCAACGAGGCGCTCTACATGGACCCCCAGCAGCGGCTGCTGCTGGAGGTCTCGTGGGAGGCGTTCGAGCGGGCGGGCATCGACCCGAGGTCCCTCAAGGGCAGCCCGACCGGCGTGTTCACCGGGATGATGTACCACGACTACCCGGAGGCGCACAGCAACGGCTCGGTCGCCTCCGGCCGGGTGTCGTACGCGTTCGGCTTCGAGGGGCCGTGCGTCACCGTGGACACGGCCTGCTCGTCGTCCCTGGTGGCCGTGCACCTGGCCGTGCAGTCGCTGCGGGCGGGCGAGAGCTCGCTCGCGCTGGCGGGCGGCGTCGCCGTGATGGCCACGACCGACACGTTCGTGGAGTTCAGCAAGCAGCGCGCGTTGTCGCCGGACGGCCGGTGCCGGTCGTTCGCCGCCGCGGCCGACGGCACCGGGTGGGGCGAGGGCGCGGGCGTGGTGCTGCTGGAGCGCCTGTCCGACGCGCGGCGCAACGGCCACCGGGTGCTCGCGGTGATCCGCGGCAGCGCCACCAACCAGGACGGTGCGAGCAGCGGCCTCACCGCGCCGAACGGCCCGTCGCAGCAGCGGTTGATCCGCCGCGCCCTCAAGGACGCGGGACTGGGTCCCGCCGACGTGGACGCGGTCGAGGCGCACGGCACCGGCACCCGGCTCGGCGACCCGATCGAGGCGCAGGCGCTGCTGGCCACCTACGGGCAGGACCGGCCCGACGACCGGCCGTTGTGGCTCGGCTCGCTCAAGTCGAACATCGGGCACACCCAGTCGGCCGCCGCGGTCGGCGGGATCATCAAGATGGTCATGGCGCTGCGGCACGGCGTGCTGCCGAAGACGCTGCACGTGGACGAGCCGACGCCGAACGTGGACTGGACCGCGGGTGACGTCCGGCTGCTCACCGAGTCCCGCGAGTGGCCCGCGTGCGACCGGCCGCGCCGGGCCGGCGTCTCGTCGTTCGGGGTGAGCGGCACCAACGCGCACGTGATCCTGGAGGAGGCGGAACCGGAGGCCGCGCCGCCGGTCGAGGACAGCGCGGGCGTCGGTGTGACGCCGTGGCCGCTGTCCGCGCGCACCGCGGACGCGTTGCCCGGCCAGGCGGCGCGGTTGTCGGCGGCCGTGCGCGACCTGCCGGCGGGTGCGGTGGGGCGTTCGCTGGTGACCACCCGTGCCGCGTTGGAGCACCGGGCCGTGGTGCTGGGCGCGGACCGGGCCGAGCTGGTGGCCGGGTTGGACGCGCTGGCCGCCGGTCGTCCCGCGGGTGGTGGCCCGGTTGTGGTGAGCGGTGTGGCGCATGAAGAGCCCGGTGTCGTCTTCGTCTTCCCCGGGCAGGGTTCGCAGTGGGCGGGCATGGCGGTGGAGCTGCTGGACACCGCGCCGGTGTTCGCCGACAGCCTGGCCCGGTGCGCCGAAGCGCTCGAACCGTTCGTGGACTGGCGGTTGACCGACGTGCTGCGCGGCGAGCCCGGCGCGCCGTCGCTGGAGGCCGTGGACGTCGTGCAGCCCGCGTTGTGGGCGGTGATGGTGTCGCTCGCGGCGTTGTGGCGCTCGCACGGCGTGGAGCCGGCCGCGGTGGTCGGTCACTCGCAGGGCGAGATCGCGGCGGCGTGCGTGGCCGGCGCTCTGTCCCTTGAGGACGGTGCGCGGGTCGTCGCGTTGCGCAGCGCCGTAATCGCCGGCGAGCTGGCGGGCAGGGGCGGCATGATGTCCGTGCCGCTGCCGCGCGCGCGTGCGCAGGAGTGGGTGGACCGCTGGGACGGGCGGTTGTCGCTCGCCGCGGTCAACGGACCGGGTTCGGTCGTGGTGTGCGGCGAGTCCGCCGCGTTGGACGAGATGTTCGCCGGGCTGGCCGAGGCGGGGATCGAGGGCCGGCGCATCCCGGTGGACTACGCCTCGCACTCGCACTACGTCGAGGCGGTCGAGGACCGGTTGCTGGACGTGCTCGCACCGGTCCGGCCGCGATCGTCCACAGTGGCCTTCTACTCGACCGTGACGGGCGGGAAGCTCGACGACACCGCGGTGTTGGACGCCCGCTACTGGTACACGAACCTGCGTCGGACGGTCCGTTTCGAGCAGGCGACCCGCGCGCTGCTGGACGACGGCTACGGCCTGTTCGTGGAGTGCAGCCCGCACCCGGTGCTCCAGGTCGGTCTGCAGGAGACCGTGGAGGACTCCGGCGAGGCGGCGGCGACGGTCGGTTCGCTGCGCCGTGACCACGGGGGCTTGGACCGGTTCGCGCTGTCGTTGGCCACGGCGTACGTGCACGGCGCGCCCGTCGACTGGACCGGCTTCTTCCCCGGCGCGGGGACGGTGGACCTGCCGACGTACGCGTTCCACCGCGACCGGTTCTGGCTGGAGCCGGTCGCGACGGCCGCCGACCTGCCCGCCGTCGGCCAGGACCGGGTGGACCACCCGCTGCTCGGCGCGGCGGTCGAGCTGCCGGACGGCGGCGGGCACGTGTTCACCGGCCGGTTGTCGGTGCGGACGCACCCGTGGCTGGCCGATCACGACGCGTTGGGCGCGGTGCTGCTGCCGGGCACGGCGCTCTTGGAGATGGCGATCCGGGCGGGCGACCACGTCGGGTGCGACCTGCTGGCCGAGCTGACGTTGCAGGAGCCGTTGGTGCTGCCGCCCGACGGGGACGTGCGGGTGCAGCTGGTCGTCGGGGTGGCCGACGAGTACGGGGCGCGGTCGGTCGCCGTGCACTCGCGGCGGGAGGGCGACGACGCCTGGGTGTGCAACGCGGTCGGCGCGCTCGCGGAGTCCGCGGCCCGCGCGCCTTCGATGGACTTGAGCGCGTGGCCGCCGGCCGGTGCGACCGAGGTGGACGTGACCGGGGCTTACGAGGCCTTGCTGGCTCGTGGGTACGCCTACGGGCCGGTGTTCCAGGGGTTGCGCGCCGTGTGGGTGCGGGGCGAGGAGGTGTTCGCCGAGGCGGTGCTGCCGGAGCAGGCGCGGGGTGACGCGGACCGGTTCGGTCTGCACCCGGCGGTGTTGGACGCGGCCCTGCACGCGGCGCTGGTGACGGCGGACGAGGGTGGTCCGACGGCGCTGCCGTTCGCGTGGACCGGGGTGACGTTGCACGCGACCGGGGCCACGGCGCTGCGGGTGCGGTTGGCGGGGTCCGGGGTGGAGGTGGCGGACGCGACCGGGCGGCCCGTGCTGTCGGTGGACGAGCTGGTGATCCGGGAGGTGTCGGCCGAGCAGGTGAACGCGCGGTCGGGCCGGCGGGACACGCCCTACCGGGTGGAGTGGACGCCGCTCGCCGCGGTCGCCGGTGGCGTGGACGGTGCGTGGCTGGAGGTCGGCGGCTGGTGGGAGGACGGTGTCGCCGCCTCCGCGGGTGGTCTCGCGGGTGATGAGGTGCCCGAGGTCGTCCTGTGGCGGGTGCCCGAGCCGGTCGGCGAGGCGCTGACCGGTGGCGCGGTGGCTGGGGTGCCTGCTGCCGTGCACGCGGTCGTGCAGCGCACGGTTCGGGTGTTGCGGGAGTGGGTGGGCGAGCCTCGGCTGGCGTCCTCCCGCCTCGTCGTCGTCACCGGTGACGCGAACGGGTTGGGCGTGGCCCCTGTGTGGGGCGCGGTGCGGGCGGCGCAGGCGGAGAACCCCGGGGCGTTCGTGCTCGTGGAGACCGATGGGCGCCCGGAGTCGGAAGCGGTGCTCGCGGCGGCGGTGGCCAGTGGCGAGTCCGAGGTCGCGGTGCGGGACGGTGTCCTGGCCACGCCGCGGCTGGTGGCGGTCGAGGCCGGCGGGGACGCGCCGGAGTTCGCCCCCGAGGGCACGGTGCTGATCACGGGTGGCACGACGGGGCTCGGCGCGCAGGTCGCCCGACGGCTGGTGGCCGGCCACGGCGTGCGCCACCTGCTGCTGGCCGGCCGCCGCGGGCCCGACACTCCCGGTGTCGACGCGTTGGTGGCCGAGTTGACGGAGGCGGGCGCGGAAGTCTCCGTTGCCCGGTGCGACTTCGCCGACCGTGACGCCGTCGCGGCGCTGGTGGGGTCGGTGCCCGAGGCGCACCCGCTGATCGCGGTCGTCCACGCGGCCGGTGTGCTCGACGACGGCGTGCTCGCGGCCCAGACGCCGGACCGGGTGGACCGCGTGCTGCGGCCCAAGGTCGACGCCGCGTGGCACCTGCACGAGCTGACTTCGGGTCTCGACCTGGCGGCGTTCGTCCTGTTCTCCTCGCTCGCCGCGACGCTCGGCGGACCCGGCCAGGCCAACTACGCCGCGGCCAACGCGTTCCTGGACGCCCTGGCGGCGCACCGGCACGCCGCCGGGCTGGCCGCCTCGTCGTTCGCCTGGGGTCTGTGGACCGGGACGGGCATGGGCGAGTCGCTCGCCGACGCGGACGTGCGGCGGATGGCGGCGCTCGGGCTGCCGCCGCTGGACGTGGACGCGGGACTGGCCTTGTTCGACACGGCGCTGCGGACCGACGAGGCGCACGTCGCGCTGACGCGGGTGGACCGGGCCGCACTGCGGGCGCGGGCCGTCCGGAACGAGGCGCCGCCGATGCTGCGCGACCTGGCCCGGGTGCCCGTCCGGCAGAGCGTCGGCGAAACCTCCGCGGCCGAACGGCTGGCCGCGCTCGGCGACGAGGAACGTGCCCGCGTGCTGCTCGGCGAGGTGCGTGCCGCCGCGGCCGAGGTGCTCGGTCACGACGGCGCGGGGTCGGTCGACCCGGACCGGGTGTTCCGCGACCTCGGGTTCGACTCCCTCTCGTCGCTGAACCTGCGCAACCGGCTCAACGCGGTGACCGGGCTCCGGCTGCCCGCCACGCTGGTGTTCGACCACCCGACGTGCCGGGCCGTGGCCGCCTACCTGGACGAGCTGCTCGGGGCGCGGGTGGCGGCCCGCGCGGAGGTCGTGGAGCGGCGGGTGGACGACGACCCGATCGCGATCGTCGCGATGGCCTGCCGGCTGCCCGGTGGCGTGAGGTCGCCGGAGGACCTGTGGCGGGTGGTGGCGGACGGGGTCGACGTGATCTCCGACCTGCCCGCCAACCGCGGGTGGGACCTCGACGGCGGGTTCGACGCCGAACCGGGCGTGCCCGGCAAGCACTACGCCCGCGCCGGCGGGTACCTGCACGAGGCGGGGCTGTTCGACGCCGGGTTCTTCGGCATCAGCCCGGCGGAGGCGCTGACCATGGACCCGCAGGAGCGGCTGCTGCTGGAGGTCTCGTGGGAGGCGTTCGAACGCGCGGGCATCGACCCGTTGTCGTTGCGGGGCAGCGACACCGCCGTGTTCGCGGGCGTCATGTACCACGACTACCCGCTCAACAGCGCGTCGGGCGCGATCGCGTCCGGCCGGATCGCCTACACCTACGGCTTCGAGGGCCCCGCCGTCACCATCGACACGGCGTGCTCGTCGTCGCTGGTGGCGCTGCACCTGGCCGTGCAGGCGCTGCGGGCCGGCGAGTGCTCGTTGGCGCTGGCGGGCGGTGCGACCGTGATGGCGACGACGGAGACGTTGGTCGACTTCAGCATGCAGGGCGGCCTGTCCGCCGACGGCCGGTGCCGCTCCTACGGCGCGGGCGCGGACGGCACCGGGTTCTCCGAGGGCGTCGGGCTGCTGCTGGTGGAGCGGTTGTCGGACGCGCGGCGCAACGGCCACCCGGTGCTGGCGGTGGTGCGCGGGTCGGCGGTCAACCAGGACGGCGCGTCCAACGGGTTGACCGCGCCGAGCGGCCCGTCGCAGGAGCGGGTGATCCGACGGGCGCTGGCGGGCGCCGGTCTGTCCACTTCGGACGTCGACGTGGTCGAGGGCCACGGCACGGGCACCTCGCTGGGTGACCCGATCGAGGCGCAGGCGTTGCTCGCCACCTACGGCCAGGGCCGCACCGGCGACCCGCTGTGGCTGGGGTCGGTCAAGTCGAACCTCGGTCACACCCAGGCCGCGGCCGGTGTCTCCGGGGTGATCAAGGCCGTGGAGGCGATGCGGCGCGGTGTGGTGCCGCCGACCCTGCACGCGGACGAGCCGTCGACGCAGGTGGACTGGTCGTCGGGCGCGGTGCGGCCGGTCACCGAGGCGGTCGCGTGGCCCGCGGTGGCGCGCCCGCGCCGTGCCGCCGTGTCGTCGTTCGGGATCAGCGGCACCAACGCGCACGTGATCCTCGAAGCGGTGCCGGCGACGGACGTCGAACGACCCGAGGTCGAGCCGCGGGTGGTGCCGTGGTTGCTGTCGGGCCGGACCGCCGAGGCGCTGACCGCGCAGGCCGGGGCGTTGCTGGCGGCGAACCCGCGCGGCGGTGCGGCGGACGTCGGGTTGTCGCTCGCGACCACCCGCACCGCGCTGGAGCACCGGGCGGTGATCGTCGCGGCGGACCGCGCCGAGGCGGAGGCCGCGGTGTCGGTGCTGGCCGGCGGGCCCGGGGTGCCGCCGCTGGTGGAGCGGGCACGTCGGGACGCGCGCACCGCGTTCGTGTTCACGGGCCAGGGCTCGCAGCGGCCGGGCATGGGACGCGAGCTGTACGGGGTGTACCCGGTGTTCGCCGCCGCGCTGGACGAGGTGCTGGCCGGGTTCGACCCGGTGTTGCGGGACGTGATGTGGGGCGAGGACGCGGAGCGGTTGGACCGCACGGAGTTCACGCAGCCCGCTCTCTTCGCGTTCGAGGTCGCGCTCTACCGCTTGCTGGAGTCCTGGGGTGTGCGGCCGGATGTCCTGGCCGGGCACTCGATCGGCGAGATCGCGGCGGCTCACGTGGCCGGTGTGCTGTCGTTGCCGGACGCGTGCCGGTTGGTCTCGGCGCGGGCGAGCCTGATGCAGGCGCTGCCCGAGGGCGGGGCCATGGTGGCGATCCAGGCCGCCGAGGCCGACGTGCTGCCGTTGCTGTCCGAGGGCGTGGGCATCGCCGCGGTCAACGGGCCGGACTCGGTGGTGATCTCGGGTGTCGAGGCCGACGTGGTGCTGGTCGCGTCGAAGTTCGAGCGGGTGAAGCGGCTCTCGGTGTCGCACGCGTTCCACTCGGTGCTGATGGACCCGATGCTGGACGACTTCCGCGCGGTCGCGACGGGGCTGACCTACGGCGAGCCGACCATCCCGATCGCGACCGGCGGTGACGTGACGGACCCGGAGTACTGGGTGCGGCACGTCCGCGACGCCGTGCGGTTCCACGACTCGGTGCGGCGCTTCGTCGGCGAAGGCGTGACCACCGCGCTCGAACTGGGGCCGGACGCCGTCCTGTCCAGCACGGGCCCGGACGTGTTCGTGCCGACGCTGCGGCGTGGCCACGGCGAGGAGCACCGGCTCGTCACCGCGCTCGCCACGGCCCACGCGCGCGGCACGGCGGTCGACTGGCGGGCGTTCTTCGCGCACACCGGCGCCGCGGTCGTGGACCTGCCCACCTACGCCTTCCAACGTGACGAGTACTGGCTCGTCGGGGCCGACACCTCGGCCGTGGCGCGGCTCGCGGCGGAGCACCCGTTGCTCGCGGGCGCGGGCGAGGACACCGAAGGCCTCGCCGCGAGGCTGGCGCCGCTGTCCGAAGTGGACCGGCACCGGGTGCTGCTCGACCTCGTCCGCGCCCACGTGGCCGCCGTGCTCGGGCACGCCACCGTGGCGCCGGTGGAGCCGGGCCGGCCGTTGCAGGAGTTGGGTTTCGACTCCATGGCGGCGGTGGCGCTGCGCCGTCAGCTCGGCGCGGCGACGGGGCTGGAGCTGCCGGTGACGCTGGCGTTCGACCACCCGACGTGCGAGGCCCTCGCCCGCTACCTCGCGATCGAGGTCCAGCCGAAGGACGGCGGCGCGGCGGGCGCGGTGCTCGGCGAGGTCGAGCGGTTGGAGGCGGCGCTGGCCGCGGCCGGGCCGCTCGACGGTGACGCGGAGCTCGTCACCACCCGGCTGGAAGCGGTGTTGCGCCGGTGGCGGGACCTCCAGGGTGGCGTCGGGACCGACGACGCCGACTACGGGGCGGCCACCGACGAGGAGTTGTTCGCGGCCCTGGACCGTGAGTTCGGTGCGTAGCCCGCACGACGTGAGCGCGGCCGGTGTGAGATTGGGTGAATGAGGCGATGGGCGACGACGACAAGCTCCGCGACTACCTCCAGCGCGCGACGACCGAGCTGCGGCAGGCGAAGCGGCAGCTGCGCGAGGCGGACGAGCGACGGCACGAGCCGATCGCGATCGTCGCCGCGAGCTGCCGCTTCCCGGGCGGGGTGAGCACGCCGGAGCAGCTGTGGGAGCTGGTGGAGGGCGGGGTCGACGCGATCTCGCCGTTCCCGACCGACCGCGGTTGGGACGCCGACGCGCTGTACCACCCGGAGCCCGCGACACCGGGCCGCACCTACGTGACGCGGGGCGGGTTCCTGCACGACGCGGCGGAGTTCGACGCCGACTTCTTCCGCATCAGCCCCCGGGACGCGCGGGACACCGACCCGCAGCAGCGGCTGCTGCTGGAGACCGCGTGGGAGGCGATCGAGCGGGCCGGCATCGACGCCACCGCGTTGCGCGGCACGCCGACCGGCGTGTTCACCGGCGTCGTCTACCACGACTACGCCATCGGCGCCGGTCCCGGCGGACTGGCCAGCGTCGCCTCGGGCCGGTTGGCCTACTTCCTTGACCTGGTCGGCCCGGCGGTCACGGTCGACACGGCGTGCTCGTCGTCGCTGGTCGCCCTGCACTGGGCGGTCCAGGCGCTGCGCTCCGGCGAGTGCTCGACGGCGCTGGTGGGCGGTGCGACCGTGATGCCCGGCCCGGAGTCGTTCGTCGGCTTCAGCCAGGACAACGGGCTGGCGCCGGACGGCCGGTGCAAGTCGTTCGCCGACGCCGCCGACGGCACGGCGTGGGGCGAGGGCGTCGGCGTGCTGCTGCTGGAGCGGCTGTCGCAGGCCCGTCGCGAGGGGCACCCGGTGCTCGCCGTCGTGCGCGGCACCGCGATCAACTCCGATGGCGCGAGCAACGGGCTCACCGCGCCCAACGGCCCGGCGCAGCAACGCCTCATCCGCGCCGCGCTCGCCGACGCGCAGGTGCCGGCCGACCAGGTGGACCTCGTCGAGGCGCACGGCACCGGCACCACGTTGGGCGACCCGATCGAGGCCGTGGCGCTGCTGGAGACCTACGGCCGGGGCCGGCCCGCGGACCGGCCGCTGTGGCTGGGGTCGATCAAGTCGAACGTCGGGCACACCCAGGCCGCCGCCGGCGTCGGCGGCGTGATCAAGGTCGTGGAGGCGATCCGGCGCGGCGTGCTGCCGCGCACGCTGCACGTGGACGCGCCGTCGTCCAACGTGGACTGGTCGCGCGGCGCGGTGCGGCTGCTCACCGACCAGGCGCCGTGGCCGGACAACGGCTACCCGCGCCGCGCGGGCGTGTCCGCGTTCGGGCTCAGCGGCACGAACGCCCACGTGATCATCGAGGAGCCGCCCGCCGAGGAACAGGTCCCGGACCGGGCCGACCGGGCGCCGGGCGCGGTGCCGCTGCTGCTGTCGGCCCGCACGGCGGCGGCGCTGCCCGCGCAGGCCGCGGCGCTGCGCGACCACGTGCTGCGCGACCCCGCGGTGGACGTGGCCGACCTGGCGTTCTCCCTGGCGACCACGCGGGCCGCGCTGGACCACCGCGCGGCGGTGGTGGCCGAGGACGTGCCGGGGCTCCTGCGCGGCCTGACCGCGTTGGCCGACGGCGCAGCGACGCCCGCCGGGGTGTCCACGGCCCACGCCAAGCCCGGTGGCCGCACGGCGTTCCTGTTCACCGGTCAGGGCGCGCAGCGGCTGGGCATGGGACGCGGGCTGCACGCCGCGTTCCCGGTGTTCGCCGCCGCCCTGGACGAGGCGCTGGCCGAGTTCGACCCGGTGCTGCGGGACGTGGTGTGGGGCGAGGACGCGGGGCGGCTCGACCGCACCGAGTTCGCCCAGCCGGCGCTGTTCGCGTTCCAGGTGGCGTTGTTCCGGCTGGTCGAGTCGTGGGGCGTGCGGCCGGACCTGCTCGCGGGCCACTCGGTCGGAGAGTTGGCCGCCGCCCACGTGAGCGGTGTGCTGTCGCTGCGTGACGCGGCGGTGCTCGTCGCCGCCCGCGGCCGGCTCATGCAGGCGTTGCCGAGCACCGGCGCGATGCTCGCGGTGGAGGCGAGCGAGGACGAGGTCGTCCCGCTGCTGGACGGCCGCGTGGACGTGGCCGCGGTCAACGGGCCGACGTCGGTGGTCGTCTCCGGCGAGGAGGAGGCGGTCGACGCCGTCGACGCCCACTTCACCGCCCTCGGCCGCCGGACCAGGCGGCTGCGGGTGTCGCACGCGTTCCACTCGCCGCTGATGGAACCGGTGCTCGCCGATTTCGCCGAGGTCGCGCGCGGCCTCGACTACCGCGCGCCGTCGATCCCGATCGTCTCCACCCTCACCGGGGAACCGGTCGGCCCGAAGGACATGACGGCCGACTACTGGGTGCGGCACGTCCGCGACACCGTCCGCTTCCGCGACGGCGTCCGCCGGCTGCACGCCGAGGGCGTCACCGCGTTCCTGGAGCTGGGGCCCGCTCCCGTGCTGTCCGCGATGGGGCCCGACTGCGTCGAGGACGACGACGCGGTGTTCCTGCCGACCGTGCGGGCCGACGGGGCGGAGCGGCACGACGTGTTCGCCGCGCTCGCCCGCGCCCACGGGCTCGGCGTCACCGTCGACTGGGCCGGGGTGTTCGCGGGGTGGGACGTGCGCCGCGTCGACCTGCCCACCTACGCCTTCCAACGCCGCCGCTACTGGCGGGACGTGCCCGTGCCCGCGGTGGACCCGGCCGACGCGCTGCGCTACCGCGTCGACTGGCACCCGGTGACGCCGCCGGCCGCGCGGCTCGACGGCACGTGGCTGGTCGCGCACCCCGCGTGTGACGACCCGCGCCTCGACGCGGTGCTCGCCGGGCTCGCCGACGCCGGCGCGCTGGTGCTGCCGGTCGAGGTGAGCGGCGCCGAACGGGCCGAGCTGGCGGCGACGGTGGCCGCCGTGCCGCGACCCGACGGCGTGCTGTCGCTGCTGGCGTTCGACCGCACCGAGGAGCGTGACGTGCTGTCCCGCGGCCTGGTGGACAACGTCGTGCTCGCCCAAGCGCTCGGCGACGCCGGGATCACCGCGCCCCTGTGGTGCGCGACCGCAGGCGCGGTCGCCGTCGAGACCGGAGAACCGGTCGACGCGCGGCAGAGCGCGACCTGGGGCCTGGGCATCGGCCTCGCCCTGGAGCAGCCGACCACCTGGGGCGGTCTGGTCGACCTCCCGCCGCACGTGGACGCGCGGGTCGTCGGGCAGTTGAGCGCCGTGCTGGCCGAGGACCGCGGCGAGCACGAGGTGGCGATCCGACCGGGTGGCGTCTTCGCGCGCCGCCTGGTCCGCGGGTCCGGCGGCACGCCCGGCGAACCGTGGCGGGCCCGCGGCACCGTGCTGGTCACCGGCGGCACCGGCGGCCTGGGCGCCCACGTGGCGCGGTGGCTGGCCGACAACGGCGCCGAGCACGTCGTGCTCACCAGCCGCAGCGGCCGGGCCGCCGACGGCGCGGCCGACCTGGAAGCCGACCTCGCCGCGCGTGGCGTCGAGGTGACGATCGCCGCGTGCGACGTGACCGACCGCGAGGCCGTGCGAGGGCTGCTCGCCGGACTGCCGGACCTGACCGCCGTGGTCCACGCCGCCGGCGCGTCCCAACCGCTGGCCCCGCTCACCGAGCTGGACGCGGCGGCGTTCGCCCGGGTCGGCGCGGCCAAGGTCGGCGGCGCCGCGCACCTCGACGCCCTGCTGGCCGACCGGCCGCTGGACGCGTTCGTGCTGTTCTCCTCCGGGTCGGCGGTGTGGGGCAGCGCGGCGCAGGCCGCCTACTGCAGCGCCAACGCCTACCTGGACGGCCTGGCCGCCGACCGCCGGGCGCGCGGCCTCACCGCCACCGCCATCGGCTGGGGCTCCTGGGACGGCGGCATGGTCGACGACGGGATCGCCGCGACCATGCGGCGGATCGGCGCGCCGGCGATGGCGCCCGGCCTCGCCCTCCGGGCGTTGCGGCGGGTGCTGGAAACCGGCGACGCGGCGCCCGTCGTGGCCGAGTTCGACTGGGCCCGCTTCACCTCCGTCTACACCTCCGCCCGACCGCGACCCCTGCTGGCCGCGCTGCCCGAGGCCGCGGCCGTCCTCGCCGACCCGTCGCCCGAGCAGGGGGAACCGGCGCTGGCCGCCCGCCTGGCCGGGCTGCCCGTCGCCGAACGGGCGGGCGCGGTGCTCGGCGCGGTGCGCGAGCAGGTGGCCGCCATCCTCGGTCACGACGACCCGACCGAGGTGGACCAGGCGCGCACGTTCACCGACCTGGGGTTCGACTCGGTCGCCGCGGTGGACCTCCGGGCGCGGCTGAACGCCGTCACCGGTCGCAGCCTGCCCAGCACCCTGGTCTTCGACCACGTCACGCCCGCCGCGCTCGCCGACCACCTGCACTCGGTCCTCGGTGACGGCGAAGCGGAGCCGCCGTCCGCGCTCACCGAGCTGGACCGGCTGGAACGGGCCGCCGCCGGCCTGTCCGCCGACGAGATCGCCCGCCTGGGCCTGGTGGCGCGCCTGCAGGCGTTGGCAGGACGGCTCGGCGACGTCGGCGGGTCTGCGGGCGACGTCGAGGACCGCCTCCGCGCCGCGTCGGCGGACGACCTCTTCACCTTCATCGACACCGAGCTCGGAATCTCCTGACCCCGGGCAGGGGCACGAAATCAAAGGACGCCGTGAACACGATGGCTAACGACGACAAGCTCCTGGAGTACCTCAAGCGCGTCACCGCCGACCTGCACCAGACCAAGCGGAGGTTGCGGGAAGTCGAGAGCGCCGAGCCGGAGCCCATCGCGATCGTGGCCATGGCCTGCCGCTACCCCGGTGGCGTGTCGTCGCCCGAGGACCTGTGGCGGCTGGTCGACGACGGTGTCGACGCGCTCACCCCGTTCCCGGCCGACCGCGGCTGGGACCTGGACGAGCTGGTGGGCGGCACGACGGACGGCACCGGCGCGAGCTACGTCCACGTCGGCGGTTTCGTGCCCGACGCGGGCCACTTCGACCCCGGCTTCTTCGGCATGAGCCCGCGCGAGGCCCTGGTCACCGACCCCCAGCAGCGGCTCATGCTGCACGCGTCGTGGGAGGCGTTCGAACGGGCCGGCATCAACCCGGACGAGGTGCGCGGCGCGCCGGTGGGCGTGTTCGTCGGGTCCGGGTTGCAGGACTACTCGGCGCTGCTCGACGGCTCACCGGAACTCGCCGAGGCCTACCTGGGCACGGCCAGCGTCGGCGCGGTGATCTCCGGCCGGGTCGCCTACGCCCTCGGCCTGGAAGGGCCCGCCGTCACGGTGGACACCGCGTGCTCGTCGTCGCTGGTCGCGATGCACATGGCGAGCCAGGCGCTGCGGTCCGGCGAGTGCTCGATGGCGCTGGCGGGCGGCGTGATGGTGATGTCGATGCCCGGCGCGTTCGTCGCGTTCAGCAAGCAGGGCGGTCTGTCGCGCGACGGCCGGTGCAAGTCGTTCGCCGGCGCGGCGGACGGCACCGGCTGGGGCGAGGGCGTCGGCGTGCTGCTGCTGGAGAAGCTGTCCGACGCGCGGCGCAACGGTCACCCGGTGTTGGCCGTGCTGCGGGGCACGGCGGTGAACCAGGACGGCGCGTCCAACGGTCTGACCGCCCCGAACGGTCCGTCGCAGCGCCAGGTCATCCGGCAGGCCCTGGCCAACGCCCGGCTGTCCGCCGCGGACGTCGACGTCGTCGAGGGTCACGGCACCGGCACGACGTTGGGTGACCCGATCGAGGCCCAGGCGTTGTTGGAGACGTACGGGCGTGATCGTGATGTGCCGTTGTGGTTGGGGTCGATCAAGTCGAACATCGGTCACACGCAGGCCGCCGCCGGTGTCGCCGGTGTGATCAAGATGGTCGAGGCGATCCGGCACGGCGTGATGCCGCGGACGCTGCACGTGGACGAGCCGTCGCCGCACGTGGACTGGGCGGCGGGGAACGTGAAGCTGCTGACCGAGGCCCGGGAGTGGTCGGTCGAGGGTCGGCCGCGTCGGGCGGGTGTGTCGTCGTTCGGGATCAGCGGCACGAACGCGCACGTGATCATCGAGCAGGCGCCGGAGGAGGAGGCCGGGCTCGCGACGGCTGAGCTGCCGGTCGTGCCGCTGCTGGTGTCCGGGAACGACGCCGCGTCGCTCGCCGCGCAGGCCGAGCGGCTCCGTGCGTGGTGGTCGGACAACCCGGCGGCCCGACCGACGGATGTCGCCTTCTCACTGGCCACGGGCCGCGCGCCGTTGACCCACCGGGCGGTGGTGGTCGGTCGGGATCGTGACGAGTTGGTGCGTGGTCTGGCTGACGTGCTGCCGGTGGTGGCGCGTTCCGGTGGTGAGACGGCGTTCTTGTTCACGGGGCAGGGTTCGCAGCGGTTGGGGATGGGTCGGGAGTTGTCGGCCGTGTTCCCGGTGTTCGGGCGGGTGTTCGACGAGGTGTTGGCCGGGTTCGACTCGGTGTTGCGGGATGTGGTGTGGGGTGAGGATGCGGAGCGGTTGGAGCGGACGGAGTTCGCTCAGCCTGCGTTGTTCGCGTTCGAGGTTGCGTTGTTCCGGTTGTTGGAGTCGTGGGGTGTGCGGCCGGATCGGGTTGCGGGTCATTCGATCGGTGAGATCGCTGCGGCTCATGTGGCTGGTGTGTTGTCGCTGTCGGATGCGTGTCGGTTGGTGTCGGCGCGTGCGGGTTTGATGCAGGCGTTGCCCGAGGGTGGGGCGATGGTGGCGGTCAAGGCTGCCGAAGCCGATGTGCTGCCGTTGCTGACCGGCGGCGTGGGGATCGCGGCGGTGAATGGGCCGGATTCGGTGGTGGTTTCCGGGGTCGAGGTCGAGGTGTTGGCGGTCGCGGCTCGGTTTGAGCGGTCGAAGCGGCTGTCGGTGTCGCACGCGTTCCACTCCGTCCTCATGGATCCGATGTTGGACGATTTCCGTGCGGTGGTGCGGGAGTTGAGTTTCCAGGCACCGGAGATCCCGATCGCGACGGCCGGTGATGTGACGGACCCGGAGTACTGGGTGCGGCACGTGCGGGACGCGGTGCGGTTTCACGATGCGGTGACGCAGTTGCAGGGTGCAGGTGTCACGAGGTTCGTCGAGGTTGGGCCCGATGGTGTCCTGAGCGCGCTGGTCGAAGGCGCGGTCGCGTTGCAGCGCAGAGGACGCGACGAAGCGGTCACGCTCGTGGCGGGCCTGGGCCGGTTCCACGGCACGGGTGGCGCGGTCGACTGGCGGGCGTTCTTCGACGGCCGCGGCACGCGGGTCGACCTGCCGACCTACGCGTTCCAGAGCGAGCGGTACTGGCTCGACGTGAAGCCGGGCTTCGGTGACCTCTCCTCGGCGGGCCTCGACGCGGCCGACCATCCGTTGCTGGGTGCGGTCGTCGTGCTCGCGGACTCCGATGGCGTGGTGCTGACCGGACGGCTGTCCGCTTCGGCGCAGCCGTGGCTGGCCGATCACGTCGTCGGCGGCTCGATCGTGTTCCCCGGCACGGGTTTCGTGGAGCTGGCGATCCGCGCGGGTGACCAGGTCGGGTGCGGTGCGGTCGAGGAGCTGACGCTCACCGCGCCGCTGGTGCTGCCCGAGCGCGGCGGCGCGCAGGTGCGGGTCGTGGTCGGCGCGGTGGGGGAGTCCGCGAGCCGTTCGGTCGACGTCTACGCGCGCCCGCAGGACGCGCCCGCCGACGTGCGGTGGACCCACCACGCCACCGGCCTCCTGCGTGCCGGTGCGAGTGGTGACGGCGAGTCGTTGAGCGAGTGGCCCCCGGTCGGCGCCGAACCCGTGGACGTGGCCGGGGCGTACCCGCACTTCACGGAGGCGGGCCTGGAGTACGGGCCGGTGTTCCAGGGGCTGAGGTCGGCGTGGCGGCTGGGTGGCGACGTGTTCGCCGAGGTCGCGCTGCCCGATGGGGTGGACGGCGGGTCGTTCGGGCTGCACCCGGCGTTGCTGGACGCGTGCCTGCACGTCGGGTCGTTCACCGGGTTGTTCGGTGAGCGTGCGGTGCTGCCGTTCTCGTGGTCCGGGGTGTGGTTGTTCGCGGCAGGGGCGTCGCGGGTGCGGGTGCGGTTGTCGCCGGTGGGCGAGGGTGCGGTGGCGCTGGACGTCGCGGACGCCGGTGGCGCTCCGGTCGCGTCGGTGGCGTCGTTGGTGCTGCGGCCGGTCGACGTGAAGCAGGTCGGGGCCGCTGCGGCCGGGACGTTCGAGTCGTTGTTCCGGGTGGAGTGGTCTCCGGTGTCGGCGTCTCCGGTGTCGGCGGATGTCGTGGTGTTGGAGGCTGGTGCGGCGGGTGCTGACCCGGTTGGGGTGCGGGCTGAGGTGTCGCGGGTTCTGGGTGAGGTGCAGGGTTGGTTGGCGCGTGGTGATGGTTCGTCGCTCGTTGTGGTGACGCGGGGTGCGGTGGCGTTCGGTGAGGTCACGGATCTCGCGGGTGCTGCGGTGTGGGGTTTGGTGCGGTCGGCGCAGTCCGAGAACCCGGGTCGGATCGTCCTGGTGGACACCGATGGCGAACTCGACCCGGCTGCCGTTCTCGGGACCGGTGAGCCGCAGGTGGTCGTGCGTGACGGTGTGATGCACGGTGCCCGGTTGGTGCGGGTGGCGGGGGCCGGGTCTGAGGTGCGGTTCTCGGGTCGGGTGTTGGTGACGGGTGCGACGGGTTCGTT